>CAVYHT010000042.1:0-34649 GCA_963768355.1 uncultured Alphaproteobacteria bacterium | reverse complement strand
GAGGATATCTTGCGACAATGATGGGGCGGCGGCATGAGGTCGGTTCTGCCGATCCTGACCGTGATCGCGGCGTTGCTGGCGATCTGGTACGGGTCCGCAGTCTGGCTGAATGCGCAATGGACCTACGATCAGGCGGCGCGGGCCGGGGTCGAAGTTGGATTATCGGACATCGTCCGCGACGCGATGGTGCAGGATCGTCCGGTTCTGCCGGCACCGCATCAGGTGGCGGTCGAGCTTGTACGACACGGTGATCGACAAGAAGATCACCAGCAAGCGGTCGCTGGTCTATCATGGCTGGATCACCGTCAGCGCCACCCTTGTTGGGCTTCGTATTCGGCACCGGGCTGGGGATCCTTGCTGGCGATCGGCATCGTCCATAACCGGGCGATGGACATGAGCGTGATGCCCTGGGCCATCGCCAGCCAGACGATTCCGATTCTGGCGATTGCGCCGATGATCATCGTGGTGCTGAACTCGATCGGGATACAGGGGCTGGTGCCGAAGGCGATCATCAGCGCCTATCTGTCGTTCTTTCCGGTCGTGGTCGGCATGGTCGACGGGGCTGCGCAGTCCCGATGCGATGCAACTGGATCTGATGCGGACTTATAATGCCAGCCGGGGCGAGACATTCTGGAAGCTGCGGCTGCCGTCCTCGATGCCCTATCTCTTTACCTCGCTGAAGGTGGGGATCGCGGCCTCGCTGGTTGGCGCGATTGTTGGAGAGCTGCCGACCGGGGCTGTTGCGGGTCTGGGCGCGCGGTTGTTGTCGGGGTCGTATTACGGGCAGACGGTGCAGATCTGGGCGGCGCTGATCGCGGCGGCCTGTGTCGCGGCGGGGCTGGTCGGGATCATCGGGATCGTGCAGCGGGTCACGTTGCGGCGGATGGGGATGGGGCTATGAGCGCGCGCGCGCCTGCGGCACCCGGTCGGGAGGCTGTCTGCCCCCGCTTCGACCTGGCGGTCGAAGACCCCCTCGAGGATATCTTTGAACAGAAGAAGCGGGGGCCAGTATGGGCTGGCTGATCTTCATAGCTTTGTTCTGGCTTGGTGCATGGGCGCTGAATGCGCGGCTGTCGACATCGCGGCTTGCAGAGACGCGTGCGGTCAAGTTGCTGGTCCCGGCGATATTCGGGGTCACGATATTGGTGGTCTGGGAGGGGCTGGTGCGCGGGCTGCAAGTACCGGGTGTGATCCTGCCACCGCCATCGGTGATTGCCGCGACGATCAGCCAGAGCCTTCCGACGCTATGGGAGGATTTCGTGCAGACCTTCGTCAAGGGCGCGCTGTCGGGCTATGCGATCGGCTGCGGCGCGGCGGTGCTGATCGCGATCATGATCGACCGCTCGGCGTTTTTGCAGCGCGGGTTACTGCCGGTATCAAGTTTCATCGCGGCGCTGCCGATCATCGGCACAGCACCCATCATGGTGATGTGGTTCGGCTTCGACTGGCAGTCGAAGGCCGCCGTGGTCGTGGTGATGGTGTTCTTCCCGATGCTGGTCAACACGGTGCAGGGGCTGGCGAGTTCCGAAGCGATGCAGCGCGACCTGATGCGGACCTACGGGGCCAGTTACTGGCAGACCCTGTTCAAGCTGCGGTTGCCTGCCGCGATGCCGTTCATCTTCAACGGGCTGAAGATCGCGACCACGCTGGCGCTTATCGGCGCGATTGTGGCCGAGTTCTTCGGCTCGCCCATCAGGGGTATGGGGTTCCGGATTTCGACCGAAGTCGGGCGGCTGGGGCTGGACATGGTCTGGGCAGAGATTACCGTGGCAGCGATTGCCGGCTCGGCATTCTATGGAATCGTCGCCTTGATAGAGAAGGGGGTCACGTTCTGGCACCCCTCGCAACGACGCGGATGATACCGGGTTCAACACTGGAGGAGTGAGAGATGAGAAAGATACTGACAACAGCACTGGCAGCGGGGATGCTTGCCGGGGCGGCGAGTGCTGCCGATGATCTGACCTTGCAGCTGAAATGGGTCACGCAGGCGCAGTTCGGCGGCTATTACGTGGCCAAGGATCAGGGCTTTTACGAAGAGGAAGGCCTGAACGTCACGATCAAGGCGGGCGGGCCGGATATCGCCCCGGTGCAGGTTCTGATGGGCGGCGGTGCCGATGTGATGGTGGACTGGTTGCCCTCGGCGCTGGCCGCGCGTGAGCAGGGCGCGCCGATCGTGAATATCGCGCAGCCGTTCAAGTCTTCGGGGCTGATGCTGACTTGCCTCAAGGAACATGGCATCGAAAGTCCGGCGGATTTTCCGGGCCATACTCTTGGGGACCTGGTTCTTCGGCAATGAAATTCCGCTGTTTTCCTGGATGGGCAAGCTCGGGCTATGCGACCGACGGTTCTGAGGGCGGCGTGACGATCCAGAAGATCAACTTCAACGTCGATCCGCTGCTGCAAAAGCAGGTCGAATGCGCCACGACCATGACCTACAACGAATACTGGCAGGTCATCGATGCGGGGCTGACGCCGGACGATCTGGTGGTCTTCAAATACGAGGATGAGGGGATTTCCACGCTGGAGGACGGGCTTTACACGACCGAGGCCAATCTGGCCGATCCGGCGATGGTGGACAAGCTGACGCGCTTCGTGCGTGCCTCGATGAAGGGCTGGAAATGGGCCGAAGAGAACCCGGATGCCGCCGCCGATATCGTGCTGGAAAACGATGAGACGGGCGCACAGACCGAGAAGCATCAGCGCCGGATGATGGGCGAGATCGCCAAGCTGACGGCGGGGTCGAACGGCGCGCTGGACCCGGCGGATTTCGACCGGACGGTCGAGGTGCTGCTGTCCTCGGGCGCTGATCCGGTGATCACGGCGGCGCCTGAAGGGGCCTGGACGCATGACATCACGGATGCTGCGCTGAACTGACGGGATCAAATGCAAGAAGGGGCGCGGCGCAGGCTGCGCCCTTTTTCTTTGCCGGGACGTTAACGTCGATCAATCTGCCTTGCGATTGAATGGCCTAGCCTGTTGCTGAACAAGGGCCATTCCGAGGAGAGGGTATCATGACGTCAGGGCGGATCATTCGGGTAACTGCGGTGCTGACATTTCTGGTTGCGCTGGGTGCGTGTGCGACAGCCATCGAAGAGCAGGTCGGCGAGTGCGAACCGGGCGTTGAGAGTCTGAGCCAGACGATGAGCGGCATTCCCGCGACCCCGTGCTAGGGCCGGCAATCGCCTTGTAACGACCGGGCGTTTCGCTATCAGATCAGGCATGGGAGGATTTGCCTGAATGAACTTGGCCATCTGGTTGCAGCGGGTCGCAGCAGTGACGCCGGATCGGCCCGCGCTGTTCGTCGGTGAGCGACAAGTCGCGGATTACGGTGCCTTTCACGAGCGCGCCGCGCGCGTTGCCGGGGCGCTGATTGCGCGCGGGATCGGGCCGGGGGATCGGGTCGCGATCTTCATGAAGAACGTTCCCGAATATCTGATCGTGCAATATGGCATCTGGTATGCGGGTGCAGTGGCCGTGCCGGTCAATGCCAAGCTGCATGGCAAGGAACTGGCCTGGATCGCCGCGGATGCGGCGGCCGCGCTGATCTTCGCAACGCCGGGACTGGCAGCCGATCTGGCGGAAATCGAGCTGAAGTGCCCCGTTGTCGACGTGGCTGGCGAAGACTTTGCGGCGATGCGTGAAGGCGGCACCCGGCGACCGAGGTCGCCTATCGGGCCGACGACGATCTGGCCTGGCTGTTCTATACCTCTGGCACCACGGGCAAACCCAAGGGTGTGATGATCACGCACGGGATGCTCGTGGCGATGTCGCTTTCCTATCAGGTCGATGCGGATTTCGTCCGGAATGATGATGCAGCGCTCTATGCCGCCCCGCTCAGCCACGGCGCGGGGATCTACAACATGATGCATGTGCGGGCGGGGGCGCGGCATGTGTTTCCGGCCTCGGGCGGGTTTGAACCGGCCGAGATTTTCGAACTGGCGCGACACTTCGGGTCCGTTCACATGTTTGCCGCCCCGACGATGGTCAAGCGAATGACCGAAGCGGCCAAGGCCTGCCATGGGACCGGCGAAGGCCTGCGGACGGTCGTCTATGCCGGCGGGCCGATGTATCTGGCCGATATCATCGAAGCGGTCGAGGTGTTCGGCCCGGTTTTCGTGCAGATCTACGGGCAGGGCGAATGTCCGATGTCGATCACAGCGCTCAGCCGCGAGGATATCGCCGACCGCACGCATCCGCGCTGGCGCGAGCGGTTGGCCTCGGTCGGGCGGGCACAGTCGGTCTGCGAGGTGCGGATCGGAGACGCCGAGGGCCAGCCCGTGCCGCCCGGCGAAGCGGGCGAGATCATGGTACGCGGCGCGACGGTGATGCCGGGCTACTGGCGGAACGACGTCGGCGACCGCAAAGACCATTGTGGATGGCTGGCTCTGGACGGGGGATGTCGGGCATATGGACGAGGACGGCTATGTCACGATGCAGGACCGCTCGAAGGACCTGATCATCTCGGGCGGCACCAACATCTATCCGCGCGAGGTCGAAGAGGCGTTGATGACGCATGACGGCGTGGCAGAGGTTTCGGTCGTCGGGCGGCCCAATGCGGAATGGGGCGAGGATGTCGTAGCCTTCGTGGTTCGGGCGACCGGGGCCAATGTTACCGAGGCCGAGCTGGACGCGCATTGTCTGGTCCAGATTGCGCGGTTCAAGCGGCCCAAGGCATATTACTGGCTCGATGAATTGCCGAAGAACAACTATGGCAAGGTGCTTAAAACGGAACTGCGGCAACGGTTCGAGGAGGCCAAGAAATGAGTGATCTGGAGGGGATGACGGCGCTGGTCACAGGCTCGGTTCAGGGCATCGGGCTGGCAATAGCCGAGGCGTTTGCAAGGGCTGGCGCGCGGATCGCAGTGCACGGGTTGGCCGGGGATGCTGAAATTCACGACGTCTTGCAGCATCTGGAAAAGCTGGGCGCGCCGGATGCGGAGTTCTTTCACGGCAACCTGCAAAGTGCCGATCAGGCGATCGCGCTGATCGAGGCGGTCAATGCCTGGGGCGGGACCGACATTCTGGTGAACAATGCGGGCATTCAGCATACCGCCCCGTTAAAGGACATGCCGCGCGAGAAATGGGAGACGATCCTGGCGGTGAACCTGTCGGCGGCGTTCTACACGATGCAGGCAGCACTGCCTGTGATGGCGGAACGCGGCTATGGCCGGGTAATCAACATCGCCAGCGTACACGGTCTGGTCGCCTCGAAAGACAAGGCGCCCTATGTGGCGGCGAAGTTCGGGCTGGTTGGCCTTAGCCGGGTCGCGGCGCTGGAATATGCCGCCGAGGGCGACAAGGTGCAGGGCGGGATCACGGTGAACTGCCTGTGCCCCGGCTGGACCGAAACCGCGATCATCGAGCCGCAAATCGAGGCGAGGGCTGCGAAGTTCGGTGGCAACCGCGATGCCGGGATCGCCGATCTTCTGAAGGAAAAGCAGCCAAGTCAGCGCACCTCTTCACCGGCAGAGATCGGCGCGCTGGCGCTGTGGCTCTGCGCGCCGGTGGCACATAACATCACCGGCGCTTCCATTCCAATCGACGGCGGCTGGACGGCGCAGTAGGCGCCGCCCAACAAACGCCCTAGCAGCGGACCACGCGGTAAGTGCCGTCGCCATTGGCCACGGCGCAGGTCTGGTCGGCATTGTTGCGCGCCACGATCGTGCCGGCGGTCGCCCCGGCAAGCGCAGCAAGCAGGATCCAGTTGCGGTCAACGCCAAGGGCTCTGGCGCTGATCACGCCCAGAGTGGCGCCGGTCAGCCCGCCTACCGCTGTTTGCTGTTGGGGTGTCATGTTCTCGCAACCCGCCAGCGCCAGTGCGCCCGCGATTGCGGCGGTGATGATGGTCTTGCGCATGTCGTTCTCCTTGCTTGAAGTCTAAGGTCTTTCATTACCGGGCTGCAAGCAGGCGGGCTTTAACTACAATCAAAGCGGGCGGTTTGCGCAGATCGGGAAAGCGGTGACGAAATCAGAAAGGCCGACCTCTCAGAGGTCGGCGTTTCCGTTGTCTTGGTGGTTGCCCGGATTACTTGAGCCGGTTTTCAATGAGATCATCCACAACCGAGGGATCGGCCAGCGTCGACGTGTCGCCAAGCGCTCCGTAATCATTCTCGGCGATCTTGCGCAGGATGCGGCGCATGATCTTGCCGGACCGGGTCTTCGGCAGGCCGGGGGCCCACTGGATATGATCGGGCGAGGCGATCGGGCCGATTTCCTTGCGGACCCAGTTGCGCAGTTCGGTCTTCAGCTCGTCGGTATAGTCGTAGCCGTCCATCAGGGTGACGTAGCAATAGATGCCCTGACCCTTGATGTCATGCGGGAAGCCGACGACAGCGGCCTCGGACACGGCCGGATGCGCGACAAGCGCGCTTTCGACCTCTGCCGTGCCCATCCGGTGGCCCGAGACGTTGATCACGTCATCGACGCGGCCGGTGATCCAGTAATAGCCGTCCTTGTCGCGGCGACAGCCGTCGCCGGAGAAGTAGTAGCCTTTGTAGTCGGCGAAATAGGTCGCAACGAAGCGGTCATGGTCGCCGAAGACGGTGCGCATCTGGCCGGGCCAGCTGTCCTTGAAGCAGAGTACTCCCTCGGCCTCGGTCGAGGTGATTTCCTTGCCGGTGGCGGCGTCGAGGATCACCGGCTGGACGCCGAAGAAGGGCACTGTCGCCGAACCGGGCTTGGTAGCGATCGCGCCGGGCAGCGGGGTCAGCAGGTGGCCGCCGGTTTCGGTCTGCCACCAGGTGTCGACGATCGGCGCCTTGCCGTGGCCGACATGGTCGTTGTACCAGTTCCAGGCCTCGGGGTTGATCGGTTCGCCGACGGTGCCAAGCACCTTGATCGACGACAGGTCGTACTTGTCGACCGGCTCGGACCCGTGCTGCATCAGCGCCCGGATCGCGGTGGGGGCAGTGTAGAACTGGTTCACCTTGTGCTTGTCGCACACCGCCCAGAAGCGGCCGACATCGGGGTAGGTCGGAACACCTTCGAACATCAGCGTGGTCGCACCATTGGCCAGTGGCCCGTAGACGATGTAGCTGTGGCCGGTGACCCAGCCGACATCCGCGGTGCACCAGAAGACATCGCCATCGTGGTAGTCGAAGACATATTCATGGGTCATCGCGGCAAAGACCAGGTAGCCGCCGGTGGTGTGGACAACGCCCTTGGGCTTGCCGGTCGAGCCCGAGGTGTAGAGGATGAACAGCGGATCCTCGGCATTCATCGGCTCTGGCTCGCAAGTGGCAGAGGCGGATTTCATCAGTGCGGTATAGCCGTGATCGCGGCCCTCGGTCATCGGAACATCGGCGCCGGTGCGCTCGACAACCAGCGTCTTAACGTCGCCGCAAAGCGCCAGCGCCTTGTCGACATTGGTCTTCAGCGGGGTCGCTCTGCCGCCGCGCGGTGCCTGATCGGCTGTGATGACCAGCACCGCCTCTGACCCTTCGATCCGGGCCGCCAGCGCCTCGGGCGAGAAGCCTGCGAAGACGATGGAATGCACCGCGCCGATGCGGGTGCAGGCCAGCATTGCATAGGCGGCTTCCGGGATCATCGGCATGTAGAGCACGACGCGGCTGCCTTTCCTGACGCCGAGATCCTTCATCACATTGGAAAGTTTGTTCACATTCTCGGACAGCTCGGCATAGCTGATGTGCTTGTCCTGCGCGGGATCGTCGCCTTCCCAGATGATCGCGGTCTGGTCTGCGCGTGTCGCAAGGTGCCGGTCGACGCAGTTGACCGAGACGTTCAAGACTGCCATCCTCGAACCATTTGATATCGACATCTGGGTACTTGAAGCGTGGTGTTCTTGACGCGTGTATAGGGCTTGATCCAGTCCAGACGCTTGCCTTCCCGGCCCCAGAACGCTTCGGGGTCGTTCACCGACTCGGCGTACATCTTGTCGTATTTCGCCTTGTCGGCATGCGAGGACTTAGTGAATTCGGCGGTGGGTGGGTAGATCTTGGTCTCGGTCATGATATCTTCTTTCCGTGTCTTGCTAATCGCTGGCGGTCGGGCGCAGCGCGTCAGATGGCCAGATATTCAGAGCGCAGCTTATCGTTCTCCAGCACTTCCTGCGCCGTGCCGTCAAAGACCACCATGCCGGTGTCGAGGATCACGGCACGGTCGGCCAGAGCCAGCGCACGCAGCGCGTTTTGTTCGACGATCATGGTGGTGATGCCCTGTTGCTTGATCAGGTTCAGCGTCTTCTCGATCTCGTCCACGATGACGGGTGCCAGACCTTCATAGGGTTCATCCAGCAGCAAGCAGCTTGATGTCGCGGGCCAACGCGCGGGCGATGGCCAGCATCTGCTGTTCGCCGCCGGACAAGCGTCGTGCCTTCCTGTTTGCGGCGTTCGCCAAGGCGGGGGAACAGATCGTAGATCCGTTCCAGCGACCAGCCGACGGGCGGGGCGATCTGGGCGAGCAGCAGGTTTTCCTCGACCGTCAGGCCCGAAATGATCCGGCGGTCTTCCGGCACCAGGCCGACGCCGGCCTGGCTGGCCTGATAGGCTGCCATGTTGTGCAGCGGCTGGTGATCGAGCCAGACCTCGCCGTGCGCAGCTGCGGCGAGTTCGAGCCGGGCGATGGCGCGCAGGGTCGAGGTCTTGCCGGCACCGTTGCGGCCCAGAAGGGCCAGGATCTCGCCTTCGTGGACGTTGAAGCTGACGCCCTGCACGATATAGCTTTCGCCGTAATAGGCGTGGATGTCCCAGACCGAGAAGATAGGCAGGCGCGGTCGCGGCCACGTTGGCGTTCTTGGAAAAGTCGGGTTTCTCGTTCATGTCTTCTGAATCCCTATCCGTGCGCCTGTCCAAGATACGCTTCCTGCACCTTGGGATGGCCTTTGATGTTTTCCGGCGTGTCTTCGACCAGCGGCGTGCCCTGCGCCAGCACCGTGATCCGTTCGGCAAGGCTGAACACCACATGCATGTCGTGTTCGATGATCGCCATGGTGATATCGCGCTTCGACTTGATCTCTTTCAGCAGGTCGATGGTGTTGTTGGTGTCGGCCCGCGCCATGCCGGCGGTCGGTTCGTCGAGCAGCAGCAAGCCGGGTTCCTGGACCAGACACATCGCCATTTCCAGCCGCCGCTTGTCACCGCGCGACATCGAGGCGGCGTGCATGTTGCGTTTGTCGATCATGTTGACGTCGATCAGCATCTGTTCGGCTTTTTCGACCAGTTCCTTCTCGTTCGGCACGCTTTCGAAGGCGTGCAGGCGGAACGACCCGTCGCGTTTGGCAAAGCAGGGGATCATGACGTTTTCCATCACGGTCAGATCGCCGAAGATCTCGGGCGTCTGGAACACGCGGGAAATGCCCATCTGGTTGATTTCGTGCGGCTTGCGCCCCAGCACCGATTGCCCGTCGAACATGACCGAACCGGTGTCAGGGATCAGCTTGCCGACCAGAACAGTTGAGCAGCGTCGATTTGCCTGCACCGTTCGGACCGATGATCGCGTGGACGGTGTTCTCGTCGACGCTGAGGTTCACATTTCCCAGCGCCTGCAAGCCGCCGAAGCGTTTGTTGACGCCTTTGACTTCGAGGATACCCATGTCCGCCTCCTTATTCCGCTGGTTTCACGTCGGCGGCAGTTTCGTCTTCAGCCGGTTTGCGGCGGAAGAGGCGACCGATGCGCTGACCGCCTTCGACAAGACCGCCGGGCAGGAAGATGACGACGACCATGAACAGCAGGCCAAGCGTCAGGTGCCAGCCCTTGCCGACGAAGGGGTGGACGATGGTGACCATGAAATCCTCGATGCCGTCGGGCATGAAGGCGAACCAGCTGTGCAGGACGTTGTCGTTGATCTTCGAGAAGATGTTCTCGAAATACTTGATGAAGCCTGCGCCCAGAACCGGCCCGATCAGGGTTCCGGCACCGCCGAGGATGGTCATCAGCACGACCTCGCCCGAGGCGGTCCACTGCATCCGCTCGGCACCCGCAAGCGGGTCCATCGACGGCCAGAAGGCCACCGGCCAGACCGGCATACATGCCCGAGATCACGAAAGCGGCCAGCGTGTAGGGGCGTGAGTTGAGGCCGGTATAGTTCATCCGCTGCTGGTTCGACTTGATCGCGCGCAGCATCATCCCGAAGGGCGAGCGGAAGATGCGCAGGCTCGAGGTAGAAGGCCAGGATCGCGATGATGGCGCAGAAATAGTAGCCGTCGTTGAAGGTGAACTGCCAGCCGCCGATGTTCGGCTGCCAGAAGTTGTCGCGCATCACGATGCCGAAGAAATGCGGGCTGGTCGGCTCGGTTGCACCGCAGCAGGCATCTGCGTGTCGCTTCGATAGACCTGCAGGCCGGTTTCGCCATTGGTCATGCGGCGTCAGCACCGAATAGGCCAGCGCAAAGGTCATCTGCGCGAAGGCCAGCGTCAGGATCGAGAAGTAGATGCCCGACCGGCGCAGGCAGATATAGCCGATCAGCCAGCGCGAAGACGCCCGACACGATGATCGCCAGCGACAGACCGCCGGGATCACGTTGTAGTCAAGCAGCTTGAACATCCAGACCGCGGCAGTAGGAGCCGACGCCCAGGAAGGCGGCGTGGCCGAAGGAGAGGTAGCCGGTCAGGCCGAACAGGATGTTGAAGCCGATCGCGAAGATCCCGAAGATCGCGAAGCGCTGCATCAGGTCCGGGTAGCCCGCGTTGAACTGGGCCAAGGCCCGAGCCTTCCGGGAAAGGGTTCAGCAGGACCGGGGTCGCCAAGAGTCAGGAACGATGACGATGAGCAGGAAGTCGGTGTCTTTTTTGATTGAGACCAAGCATGTCTTATTCCTCCATCACGCCTTTGCGGCCCATCAGGCCACGCGGACGGGTCAGCAGAATGATGATGGCAACCAGGTAGATGATGATCTGGTTGATGCCGGGGATCAGCGATTTGACCTCGTTCATCGAGGCGAAGCTTTCCAGGATGCCGAGCAGGAACCCGGCCAGCACCGCGCCGGGCAAGCGAGCCCATGCCGCCGACGACGACCACCACGAAGGAGAGCACCAGGAAGTCCATGCCCATGTGGTAGTTGGGCGAGTTGATCGGCGTGTACATCACGCCCGCCAGACCCGCCACGGCGGCGGCGATGCCGAACATGATGGTGAAGCGCTTGTCGATGTTGATGCCCAGCAGGCCGACGGTTTCGCGGTCCGCCATGCCGGCGCGCACGACCATGCCGAAGGTGGTGAACTGCAGGAAGGCGAAGACCGCGGCGATGATGATCAGCGAGAAGGCGAAGTAGACCAGGCGCCAGTAGGGGTAGATGATCGCGTTCGGATCAAAGCCCAGCAGGACGCCGAAATCGAACGAGCCGGTGAACGCGTCGGGGGCGGGCGTCGGGATCGGGTTGGCGCCGTAGAAATACTTGATGATCTCCTGCAGCACGATGGCCAGGCCGAAGGTCACGAGGATCTGGTCGGCATGCGGGCGCTTGTAGAAATGCTTGATCAGGCCGCGTTCCATGATGAAGCCGATGGCGATCATGACCGGGATCGCGAAGAGGATCGCCAGCGGCACCGACCAGTCGATGATGGCGCCGCCGAGCTCTGGGCCGAACCAGTTTTCGACATAGGGCGTTTCGACTTTCAGCGGATTGCCGAGGAAGTCGGTTCTGGTGTCGTCGATCGTGACCTTGCTGATGCGTCAGCAGGCGCTGCAGCGTGACCGCGCAGAAGGCGCCGATCATGAACAGCGCGCCGTGGGCGAAGTTCACCACGCCGAGCGTGCCGAAGATCAGTGTCAGACCAAGCGCGATCAGCGCATAGGCAGAGCCCTTGTCGAGCCCGTTCAGAATTTGCAGAAGGATTGCGTCCATGGTCCCCACCTGGAATGTGTCATGTGGTGGTGCCGGCCAGCGCGCTGGGGCGCGACCTGGGCAACGTGCCAGCCGCGCATCCTGCGCGACCGGCGTTGTCTTAAGCGCGGCTTAGGCGCCGGGGTTGCACGCGCCCAGCTGCAGCCACCGGCGAACATCGGGTGATCCGGCGCATACTCGACCTGAGCACGCGGCGTGACTTCGACGATTTCCAGCGCGTCGTACTCGTTGTCGGGGTTCTCTTTACCCTGCACGACAAGCACGTCCTTGAAGCACTGGTGGTCGTCGGCGCGGTAGAGCGTCGGGCCGTTGCCCAGACCGTCGAATTCGAAGCCTTCCAGGGCTTCGACGACGGCGCAGGGGTTGAACGAGCCGGCGCGCTCGCACGGCATCTGCATAAAGCAGTGTCTGCGCATAGCAGGTCTGCGCGGCGTTCGACGGCGGGAAGCCGTACTTGGTGCCGAAGGACTTGACGAAGGCCTTGGTGCCCTCGTCCTGCAGCTGCCAGTTCCAGTTGGTCGAACCGAAGATGCCTTTGATGTTCTCGCCGGCACCCGTGGCCATCAGTTCGGAGTAAAGCGGAACGACGATCTCGAAGTCCTTGCCGTTGACCTGCTTGTCGCGCAGACCGAACTGAACGGCCTGGGTCAGCGAGTTGACCATGTTGCCGCCGTAGTGGTTCAGAACCAGCACGTCGGCACCCGAGTTCAGAACCGGCGCGATGTAGGACGAGAAGTCCGTCGATGCCAGCGGTGTCAGCACGTTGTTGACGGTCTCCCAGCCAATGGCCTCGGTCGCGGCCTGGATCGATTCCTGCTGCGTCCAGCCCCAGGTGTAGTCGGCGGTCAGGTGATAGGCCTTGCGATCGGTGCCGTAGGCCTTTTCCAGCACCGGTGCCAGCGCGGCACCCGACATGTAGGCGTTGAAGAAGTGACGGAAACCGTTGGCCTTCTTGTCCTTGCCGGTGGTGTCGTTGGAGTGGGTCAGACCGGCCATGAAGATGATGCCGGCTTCCTGGCAGAGACCCTGCACAGCGACGGCCACGCCCGAGGACGAACCGCCGGTGATCATGATCGCGCCGTCTTTTTCGATCATCGACTTGGCCGATGCGCGGGCTGCGTCAGATTTGGTCTGGGTGTCGCCGGTGACGAATGCGACCTTCTTGCCGAGGATGCCGGTGCCGTTCAGCGCCTTCGACGAGAAGGTGTTCAGCATGCCGCCGTCGCCTTCGCCGTTCAGGTGCTCGACCGCCAGCTGGTAGGCGCGCAGTTCGTCAGCGCCTTCGTCGGCATAGGGGCCGGTTTGCGGCACGTTGAAGCCGAGCGTGACGGTGTCGCCCGGTCGGCGCGTTGGTAAAGCCGGAGTGGCGGCCGCCAGCGGCGCCGTGAAGATCGTCGGCAGTGGCAAGACCGGCACCGGCGACGGCGCCGGTCTTGAGCACGACCGCGACGAGTGAAGTTGGATTTGGACATTGAATCCTCCCGTTACGTCGAATTGCAGCGCTTGCCTCCTCTGCGCACACTGCCATCGCCCTTTACAGGACTGTCGCAGTTATGAGCGTGCTGCGAAAATTTCGCAACAACTGCTTTAAATGTAATACATTTTTTTGTAAAGATATACACAATGCAGGTGCGGCGATTGTAAAGTAATTATTCGCGCAGCTGCAGAAAGCGTTGAAATTCTAGAGAATTTCGCGATGCCGAAAAGCGGACTTGACCGGCAGCCGGATCCGAGAGCGACGGATGCATCTGGGGCTGCAGCAGGCCGATCTTGCGCGAACGGTCGGGATCTCTGCCGCCTACCTCAACCTGATCGAGCACAACCGGCGCAGAATCGGTGGCAAGCTGCTGATCGATATCGGCCGCGCGCTTGGAGTGTCGAGCCGAACTTGCTGACCGAAGGTGCCGAAGGCGCGCTGATCGAGGCGCTGCGCGAGGCGGCGGTCGGGCGCGCGGCGACAGGCCAGACGATCTGACCCGGCCCGAGGATTTCGCCGGGCGGTTTCCCGGCTGGGCGCGCGCTGGTCGCAGCGCAGCACCGGCGCATTCGTCGCGCTGGAGCGCACGGTCGAGACGCTGACCGACCGGCTGACCCACGACCCGCAGCTTGCCGGCCTCGATGCACGAAGTGCTGTCGACGGTCACCGCGATCCGCGTCGACGGCCGGCGATTCTGGCCGAACCGGGCGAGATCGAGCCCGAATGGCAGGAGCGGTTTCACCGCAACCTTTACGAGGACAGCCGGCGGCTGGCCGAAAGCAGCCAGGCGCTGGTCGAGTATCTGGACAGCGCCGGCGAGGGCGAGGCCGAGACCGGGCTGACGCTGCCGCAGGAAGAGCTGGAGGCTGGCTGGAGCGACGCGGCTATCATGTGGCCGAGCTGGAAGAGCAGACCCGATGCCGGACGCGGAGATCGCTTGCGGGTGCAGAGGCGTTGCGCGGCAGCGCCGCGGCGCTGTCACTGGCGCGCGGATGTCTGGAGCGATATCGCAGCGACGCGCGGGCGATGCCGCTGGCGGCCTTTGCCGACGCGGTGCACGAAGGCTGGCTCGGATCCGGCGGCCCTGGCCGCGCAGTTCGGCTGTCGATCTGGCGGCGGTGTTGCGCCGGCTGGCGAGCCTGCCGCAGGCGACGGATGCGCCCGCCGTCGGGCTGGTGCGTCTGCGATGCTCCGGCACGCTGACCTTCCGCAAGCCGGTTGACGGGCTTCGCGCTGCCGCGGTTCGGCGCGGCCTGTCCGCTCTGGCCGCTCTACCAGGCGCTGGTCCGGCCGATGACGCCGGTGCGCGGACCGAGTCGAGCAGGCCGGGCGACGACGCGGCCATCTTCGTGACCTATGCGATCGCCGAGCCGGCGACGCCCGGCCGGCTTCGACGTGCCGCCGGTGTTCGACGCCACGATGCTGATCCTGCCCGACGATCTGGTCGGCCGCGATGCCGGCGCGACGCGCCCTGCCGGTCGGATCGAGCTGCCGGATCTGCCCGCGCGCCGACTGTGCCGGCGCGGCGCGAGCCGTCGATCCTGGCGACGCCGATCGGCGTTTTGACAGGGCTGAGGGTTTGCGCCGGCTGATAGTCGGACTTCGGTAACAGCCGACGAACGAGGACGATCGCAGGGGAGGGGATCGGCGGATGGGCAAACGTGTCCTGCTGATCGAGGATGAACCGAACATCATCGAGGCGATCCGCTTTATCCTGTCGCGCGACGGCTGGCGCGTCGATACCCATTCCGACGGCGTCACGCGCGCTGGCGGCGATCCGGGCGCAGGCGCCCGATCTGGTGATCCTCGACGTGATGCTGCCGAACCGGTCGGGATATGACATCCTGCGCGATCTGCGCGCCGATGCCGGACATCGGCGACCTGCCGGTGCTGATGCTGACCGCGCGCGGCCAGAAGAAGGACCGCGAGACTGGCCGAGCGCTGCGGGGCGAGTCGCTTCATGACCAAACCGTTCTCCAATGCCGAGATGCTGTCGCGTACGGTCGCGCGAACTGGCTGGGCGCGATGACGACGCCCGCGGCGCGGCCCCTGTTCCTGGCCCGCCAAAGCTATCGCCGCCGCCGGCTGATGCGATGCCGCGCGGGTGCTGCCGGTGCTCGGGGCTTGCTGTTCTTCCTGGTGCCGCTGCTGTGGCGACGGCGAGCGGCGGAACGCCACGGTCGCGGCGGCTGATTTATCTTTTCGCGATCTGGGCCGGGTTGATCGTGGCGGCCTGTCGTCCTGTCGCTGTCGGCTGCGCCATGACATCGACCGACCCGGATGCCTGCCGATCCGGACGAGGCGGACGCGAGCTGATGGTCACGTTCAACCTGCTGGTCGTCGTCTGCCTGCTCTATGTGCTCTTGCTGTTCGCTGGTGGCCTTTGTGGCCGAGAAGCGGGCCGCAGCGCGGGCAGCGTGCGGCTGGCTGCGCTCGCCGCTGGTCTACACGCTGTCGCTGTCGATCTATTGCACCGCCTGGACGTTTTACGGCGCGGTCGGGCTACGCGGCGCGGTCGGGGCTGGAATTCGTCACGATCTATCTGGGCCCGACGCTGGTCATGATCGGCTGGTGGTGGGTCGCTGCGCAAGCTGGTGCGGATCGGGCGGACGCAGCGGATCACCTCGATCGCCGACCTGATCTCGTCGCGCTACGGCAAATCGAACCTGCTGGGCGTGATCGTGACGCTGCTGGCGGTGGTCGGCACGACGCCCTACATCGCGCTGCAACTGCAGTCGGTCACCCTGTCCTTCGCGGTCTTTCGCCAGCGACCGGCCAGAGGGCTGGGCGGTGCCGGACCTGAACTCGACGGCGCTTTGGGTGGCGGCGGGTCTGGCGCTGTTCACGATCCTCTTCGGCACCCGCAATCTCGATGCGAACGAGCGTCACCACGGCGTCGTCATGGCCATCGCGGTCGAGGCGGTGGTCAAGCTGGTCGCGCTGCTGGCGGTCGGCATCTTCGTGGTCTGGGGCGTTGCGGCGGGGCCGTGCGGACATCCTGGCGCGGATCGAGGCCTCGCCGATCGCCGACTGGCAGCTTGAACGGCGGGCGCTGGGCGACGCTGATCTTCCTGTCGGCGGCGGCGTTCCTGTGCCTGCCGCGGATGTTTCAGGTGCTGGTGGTCGAGAACGCGGACGAACGGCATCTGGCGACCGCAAGCTGGGCGTTTCCGCTCTATCTGTTCCTGATGAGCCTGTTCGTGGTGCCGATCGCGGTCGTCGGCCTGTCGGAGCTGCCGGCGGGCAGCCAACCCCGACCTTTTCGTGCTGACCGTGCCGCTGCAGTTCGACCGCGAGGGGCTGGCGATGCTGTCGTTTCTCGGCGGGTTTTCCTCGGCGACGTCGATGGTGATCGTGGCGGCGATTGCGCTGTCGACGATGGTGTCGAACCACATCGTGATGCCGATCTGGCTGTCGGCGCGCAGCGGCGGCGCGTCGATGTCGGGCGATGTGCGCCATGTTGTGCTGCTGTCGCGGCGGGTCAGCATCGGCGGGGTGCTGGCGTTGGGCTATTTCTACTACCGCTTGTCGGGCGGCGGCGCGGCGCTGGCGGCGATCGGCCTGATCTCCTTCGCCGGGGTGGCGCAGATCCTGCCCGCGCTGCTGGGCGGTATGTTCTGGCGCGGGGCGACGCCGCGTCGGCGCGGCGTTGGGGCTGGTGCATGGGGTTTGCGGTCTGGGTCTACACGATGTTCCTGCCCAGTTTCGGCGAAGGCTTTGTGATGTCGGCGCGAGCTGCTGGCCGAGGGGCCGTTCGGCATCGGCTGGCTGCGACCGCAGGCGCTTGTTCGGGATCGAGGGGCTGGACCCGCTGGTGCATGCGGTCTTCTGGTCGATGTCGCTGAACGCTGATCGCTTTCGTGCTGGGCTCGCTTGCCAGCTTTCCCGGCCCGCTGGAGCGGTTGCAGGGCGCGCAGTTCGTCAACGTCTATCGACCATTCCGCCCGCGCGCGCGGCTGGTCCGGCGGCGCGGCCGAGGCCGAGGACCTGCTGATCATGGCGCAGCGGATCATCGGCGCCGAAGAGGCGCAGGCGCTGTTTCAGGCCGAGGCGCGCGGCGCAGGGCAAGCACGGCTATCTGCCCGATACGACGCCGGATTTCCTCCGGACGGCTGGAGCGCGAACTGGCGGGATCGGTGGGTGCGGCGACGGCGCATGCGATGATGGGCCAGATCGTCGGCGGCGCGTCGGTGTCGGTCGAGGACCTGATGGCGGTGGCCGACGAGACCGCGCAGATCCTGGAATATTCCAGCCAGCTTGAGGCGAAATCGGCAGAGCTGACCCGCACCGCGCGGCAATTGCGCGAGGCCAACGAGAAGCTGACGGAACTGTCGGTGCAAAAGGACGCGTTCCTGAGCCAGATCAGCCACGAATTGCGCACGCCGATGACCTCGATCCGCGCGTTTTCCGAGATCCTGATGGAGCGCGGAGACGTGCCGGCAGAGGAGCTGACGCGCTATGCCTCGATCATCCATGACGAGGCGATCCGGCTGACCCGGCTGCTGGACGATCTGCTGGATCTGAGCGTGCTGGAGAACGGGCAGGTGTCGCTGAACTGGCAGAAGGGCAATCTGCACGATGTGCTGGACCGGGCGGTGTCGGCGACGGCTCGATGCCGGCCGAGCGCAGATTGGCGATCCGCCGCGACGTCGCGGCCGAGAACGTGCCGCTGGTCACCGATACCGACCGGTTGCGGCAGGTGTTCATCAACCTGATCGCCAATGCGCGGAAATACTGCGACGCTGACAAACCCGGAACTGAGGATCGAGGTGCGGCGTCGGGGCGCGGCGGTGCAGGTCGATTTCATCGACAACGGCACCGGCATTCCGAAGAAAAGCCAGGACCTGATCTTCGAGAAATTCTCTCGCCTGACCGATCAGGCGGCGGCGGGCGGTGCCGGGCTGGGGCTGGCGATCAGCCGCGAGATCATGACCAAGCTGGGTGGTCAAGTGGCCTATCTGCCGGGGCAGGGCGGGGCGGCGTTCCGGGTGACGTTGCCGCTGACACAGTCGCAGGCGGAAGCGGCGGAATAGTCGGTTTATCAACGCTTTGGTAACCATGCCCGCCCTAGTGTCGGGCAACCGATCCGACCGAACCGGACCAATGACAGACGATGCAGCCATTTCCGCCCTGAGGCGCAAGGCCGGTGCGGGGCGTCCGCCGCCGGAGCCTTCGGCACTGTCGCCTGGCGGCTTGCTGCGCAAGGCCGTGGCGCGGGCGGCAGAGGATATGCACGAACTTGTGGCCAGTGTCGCAGGGTTCGGCGAAAACCGCCTTGGCCTGACGGCGCTGCTTGAAACCTTACCGGATCCGGCCTTGCTGATGTCGATGACCGATGCGAATGGTCGGCGCGGGCTGGCCGTCGCGGATGTCCAGGTGATCTCGGCGCTGGTCGAGCATCTGACCACGGGGCGGATCGTACCGGGCGAAGCAGCACCTCGGCGCCCGACCCGCACCGACGCGGTGATGGTGTCGGACTTTCTCGACCGGTTTCTCGGTCTGTTCGATGAGATGTTGCAAACCCTGCCAGATGTGCCGCCTGTCCGCAGCTTTCGCTATTCCGCCCTTCTGGCAGAGCCGCGCATGGTGCAGATGGCGCTTGAGGATGTGGACTACCGGCTCTACCGGCTGCGCATCGACCTTGGGCGCGGTGCGAGGTCCGGCGAAATGCTGTTGGCTTTCCCCTTTGCCGCAGCCCGCGCCACCGGCCCCGGTCCGGCGGATGCCGCAGGCTGGCAACGCGATCTTGACGCCGCCGTCATGCAATCCGAAGTGCCGGTACGGGCCGTTCTGCACAGGGTATTGATGCCGCTCGACGACATCACCCGCTGGCGGCCCGGCGATATCCTCGACATTCCGGTTGCCGCTTTGACGGCGGTGGAGCTGGAAGGCATTGATCGCCGCGTCGTTGCCACCGCCAAGCTGGGGCAGGTGGCCGGGCATCGGGCGCTGCGCATCCATACCCTCGGCGATCCGGAAACCAAATCCGCGCCCCTGCGGCCCGCTGCAGGCGCGACAGGGCCCTCCGACGACCCGGATCACACGATCGAAGGCAGTCTGGCCGACGAAAAGTGATCTGGATCCGGTATTTCCGGCCCGTACTTGACTTGCATCAAAGAGCGAACTCCGGAACGGTTGAGTATAAGAGCAACCCCACGGAGGATCGCTGATGAAATCCCTGCAAGACCGCAAGGCGGCGCTGTTGTCGCGCAAGACCTATCTGGACGCCAAGCTGCACGAGATCGACGATGAACTCGATTCGCACAATTCCCCGGACTGGGAAGAACTGGCCGTCGAGCGCGAGACCGACGAAGTTCTGGAAGGGATGGGTCTTTCCGGCCAGGAAGAAATACGCGCCATCAATGCAGCGTTGGGACGGATGGACGAGGGCGAATATGGCCATTGCGTGAGTTGCGGCGAGCGGATTTCAGAGGAACGGTTGGACGTGCTGCCCTACACGCCGTTCTGCCGCGTCTGTGCCGCAGAAAAATCAAAGGGTTGATTGCCCCCAGCGTTTAACCACAAGTTGAGAGGACACCATGCCGACCAGGAAGGAATTTGAAACCATCGACGCGATCGTTGACGAGGTGGTCGAGGACGAGGGGAAGGCGCAGGAACTGAAGCGCGCGCTGCACAGGGCCTATGCCGGGAAAGACGCCAAAGAGGCCAGTAAAGCCGAGATATCCACAGAGGAAGACGACGGGGAAGAGCTTTGGGATGACGTGCCGGTCTGACCGTATCCGTGCCGGTTTCTGGCCGCAAACCACCGACATGGCTTGGTTTTTTGGCCACCGCGCGGCAGCGTCGTGACTAGCATTGACCCTACGACAGGCGGTCCGCCGCCGAGACCGTTAAAACAATCCCAAGTTGTATCCCCAAAGCCGCCGATTGCTGCTAGGATAGCATGATTCGATTGGACCAGTTGGGAGGCTGCCATGAACAAGAACCTCGCATATGACGAGATCGACGAAATCGTTGACCGGGTGATTGAGAATCCTTCGAAAGCGGCAAAGCTGAAAGAAGCTTTGCACAGCAAGAGCCTGGCCCACCGTTTTGGCATTGCCACGGCAGCGCCTAAGCAGTCGAGCTATGACGAAAGCGTCGACGATCTGTGGGATAACGTCCCGGTCTGAGGGCAAAACCCACGTCAAACGAATAACTTGGTAGTGGGGGCCGGGGGCCGAGGACAGCAAAGCCTCGAGACCGGAAGTATGTTCGAGCTATGCCATCGCAATCCCGGTTTTGGACGGGAGGTCGGGCGAGGTCGTTGCGGGCAACTATCCCAGCAGAATCCCGATCACGACCATCATCAACCCGATGGCGGATACCGCAAGTGCTGCCATGTTCCACGCAACCAGCATTTGCAGTCGCGATTTCATCGGCCCGTCGTCAAGGTTCTCGCGCCGTGCGCGGGCGGCGGCAAGGACGCACCAGACCAGCCCCGCAACACCGATGAGCGAGATCAGTGCGCCGATCCAGATCAGCATTTCCATGGGCGCATCCTTTCGATTGGCAGCGGATCAGCGCCTAGCATCCGGGGCAGGGGCCGGGCAAGCGGGATCGGCTTGCCTTGCCCGGACCGGGGCGCTAGGGAACGGGACGAACAGATGCATGGGGCCTCAGCATGAACGATTCCGTCACCGACACAACCTACCGCGTCACCGCCGACGAGCTGCGGGCTTTCATCGAACGCTACGAGCGTCTGGAAGCCGAGAAAAAGGACATTGCGGACCAGCAGAAAGAGGTAATGGCCGAAGCCAAGGGGCGCGGCTATGACACCAAGGTCATCCGCAAGGTCATCACCATGCGCCGCCGCGACAAAGATGATCTGGCCGAGGAAGAAGCGGTGCTGGAAATGTACAAGCAGGCGCTGGGAATGTAGCCACCGCTCCGGCTCGGTTTGCTTGACCTTTGAACGCGCGGCAAATGCGGCAGTGTTGGTCGGTGCGATCTGTTCACCGGTGCTAGCAATCCTAACGGTCGTTCATGCCCTTGCCCCTGAGGATTTTCGGCAGATGTTTGTCGATCTTCGACTCGCGGGTCTTAGATTGCTTCGGTGCCGAGAAGTGGAGGTTGTAAGCCCTCTGCCGGCCCGGCGTCAGAGCGGCGAAAGCGGCTTTGAAGGTCGCGTCTTCATCCAGCCTTTTCTGCAGCTCCGCCGGGAATACGAGTTCATGTTTCTCTTTGAAATCAACCTTCAGACCCGCTTTCTCGACTTCTATCGCATTTTTGATATAGGCCTTCGAGATCGATTCCATCTCGGCAATTTCCTGGACGTTTGTGAACCGAATAAGGCGCACGGCCTGCGAATGCTCGCCTTGTCTTGCGAGAATACCCTTGGGGTCATCCAGCAATGACCCTTTGAAAAACCCGAGCCCGCAATAGTCCTTCAAACCGAATATGATGACGAGATTGCTATTCTGAAAGGTGTAACAGGGCTTACCCCATTTCAGTTCTTCGGTCAGCCCGCAATCCAGAAGGATTCGGCGCAGGGCCTGCGTTTCCTCTCGCCAGATTTTAGCCTTGCTCAGGTAGGCATCGACCTTCGGGTTCATTTCGTTCATTCGGGCATGCTGAGTGACCGTCTGGCTCTGATGGGCAAACACCTGCGGCGCTGGTTTGGCAGCGTAGCGCTAGGGCGGCACTGCGTCCACAAGCACGCTTCACGTCGACAGAAGTATGACGCCCGGCAGGCCCTCTGTCCGGCGGTGAGCGTCGCAGATGGTTCGCTTGATCGACTGTTCATCTCTTCTCTCTACCAGAATGCCTCGATCGGTAAGATCCCGAAGCAGCGATCGGATCGATTTCTTCAGATGTCCGACGTTCTCATCGGGATAGAGAAAACGAAATGTGCGGATTATCCTGTTCGATGTCGTGGGTTCTTCGAGCAAACGCCATATTGCGGAAGCGGTTTCGTTGAGATGATGGATGGTGCCGCCTTCCTCATTAATCAAAAAGAACTGTGCATCTACTTCGTGCACGAAAAGGTCCGAATTTCGGCGTAACAATCTGGCCATCCGTTACCCACCGAACTCCTGCTCAATCAGATCAGCGGCATCTGCCACGTCCGAGAATTCGAGGCTGCGCAATTCAGAGTTTTCAACGACTTTCAACAAGTTGTCGAAAATCGTTGTCGGCGACAAATGCTTGGCAAAGTTCTGGTGGATCAGCTTTGCGAGCGATTGAGCCCGACCGGCCATCGCCAGCTTCGCGGGCGCGGTTTCGGTCTGTCTGTCTAGCAGTATGATTGCACGAATTGGCGCGGCGTCGCCGAAACCGGCCAACTCGGCATCACGAAGATTGATGTAGGCCGCATACCGATCCGAAAGCCCTATACGGGAATTGACAAATTGCAGGTGCATTTCAGACAGCGATTGCGGCAGAGGCAAGCGCAGCCGGGGGACTATTCCCATCGCAATTCCATGGTTGTTTTCAGGATCAATCGGCAGCACGTCGTCGCAGAAAACCCGATAGCCCCGCATTGCCAGTTCGGCGACAAGTGTCGATTTGCCAGCCTTCTGGACACTTGGAAAAATCACCAGCCCGCCATCCATTTCCACGGCAGCGCAATGCAGGCAGAAATGATTGGTGAACTCCAGGCTGTGCCAGTCAAGGAAGCGGTAGTGAAAATCAGCTACGGCATCGATGACTTTCTTCGGGCCGTGCGGCTTCCAGTCCTTGGGCGGCGGCAAACGCTTTGATTGCCAGTAAAACCAACCCTTACGCTTCCTGAATCGGATAATCGGCGGGGCCGGATCATCGCCCGGCATTTCCTTGATGTCCCAACCGCGCAGGATTGATTTGTAACCGGAAAGCAGATCGTCGCAGTCGTCAAACCTTACTGGCGCTGTATAGGCACCAAACCGGACGAGTCTTACCGGACGATCTGTGATTGCCAGGTTCATGAACGGAAACGTCCCCGGTTCATTCCAATTCACGAAATGGCCCCGAGCTATCGGGGCCATCTTACAAGAGATTCTGTCGCCGATTAACGGTCAATCAGAGTTGAACTGGTCCTATTTTCTGGACTTGTTCGACTTGTTCGACTTGTTCGACTTGTTCGACTTGTTCGACTTGTTCGACTTGTTCGACTTGTTCGACTTGTTCGACTTGTTCGACTTGTTCGACTTGTTCGACTTGTTCGACTTGTTCGACTTGTTGGACTTGTTGGACTTTTTTGATTTCTCTGGTTCAGGGTCGGGATCAGGTGGTGTATCGCCGAGAGCCTTAGCTTCACTGACAGTCGTGACCAATGGAACGATGAAAGCTGCTGCGCCAAGGCCAAGTTTTTGCAGTGCAGCACGGCGGGAAACACTCTCGCCAGTGTCAGCGCTGGTTTCATTTATCTTGTCAGTCATAACTATCACTCCTGCTTTGAAAAAGTTGAGTTGGGATTGCTCAAAAAAAGCGAGCACCTTCAAGGTGGCAAAAGCTCAGTTAGAAATCAACATTTAAGAGCATTGACCAGACGATCCGGTGCCAAATGATTGTAATGACCGATTGACTTGGTCCCGGAAGATCATTTGAAGATCTGTTTCAACCGCGCCCAGGTTCAGGTCGGCATTCACTGAATGCCGTTCGAATGGCGGAATTGCTTAGTGCTTTGCGTCGTCGGTCAGGGGGAAATGAATGTGACGCCGGAGAGGCGCGCAATCTCATAGAGATCCTCTTCGTAGATCTCGGTCAGCTCCTCGACCAGATCTTCTGTCCAGCCGGGCGCGTCGAGCTCTTCTTCGACCTCGTCCTCGATCGCGAATTTTTCAAGAAAGGCGGCGATCACCCGCTGGTGCTGGATCTCTGTCTCGGGCGGATTGGTGGCCAGATAGTCGTTCATCCGCTTCAGGCCGACCGGCTTCATGATGGTCTGCAGGATGTTGAAATCGTCGTTGAGCCTGGTCAGCGGGTCATGGCCTGACATCTTGCGCAGGATCTCTAACCAGATCAGCGGCGTGTCTTCATTGCACCAGACGGTGATCGGGCACCCCGGATTGGTTTCGCGGATCGTCACGATCACATCGGACCAGCGGATGTCCTGAACATCGGTTTCCGCAAAAAACTGCTGGAATGTGCCGTAGCGCTGATCGGGGTGCTGGAAGGCTGCGGGGATGAAACTGGCCGGATTGCGGATTCCCAGAAAGAACTCGACCTCATCCTCGGGAAAGAGCTTTCTGAGCCAACGGCATTTATACGAGGACTTGTCATAGAGAACGCCGCCTTCGAAAATCCGGGCATGAACGCAGATGAAATTCTCATCCGACAGAACGACGCGCGTGGCGTTGACGTCATGCAGAATCTCGTCGCGAATCTTGGTCTGCAGATCGAGGCTGGCCGGCTGCCCCTTCAAGCGGCGTGCAGAGTCCTGCAGAAGATCGCGGTAGCGTCCCGGACCGGGCACCGAGATGCCTTCCTTTGCAAGCGCATTCTTGTTCGACAGCAAAGACTTGAGAAGCCGGTCGTCGTCTGTACAATGCGCGCCCAGATGGATTGCGACCTGCATGAATTTGGTTTGCCCCGTTCCTTCTTGCGCCAGACTACAGGCGGAAATCTGGACAGACAAACCGGTTTTGGATATGCGGGGTCGCAATGGTCGAGCAAAACACTCAGTTAACCCCAACCGGCTGCGTGCGGTTTCGGCCGGACCGCTGGTCGGTGGGGGCTTTTGTGATCGCGGCGCTGGTGCTTATGCCTTTGGCCGCAGTGGCCTGGATAGCACTGACGCCAGAGGACAATATCTGGCCGCATCTGATCGCCACGACATTGCCGCGCTACCTGCGGAACACCGCCATTCTGGCAGGATCGGTTGCCGCATTGGCGGCCGTGGCCGGGACGCTGACGGCATGGATGGTAACGATGTACCGGTTTCCGGGCTCGCGCTGGCTGCAATGGCTGCTGCTGCTGCCGCTGGCGATTCCGGCCTATGTCGGGGCCTATGCTTTGGTCGATTTCCTGGAGTATGCCGGGCCCGTGCAAACCGCGATGCGTGAGATGTTCGGCTGGCAATCGTCACGCGACTACTGGTTCCCTGAAATCCGGTCGCGCGGTGCCGCGTCGGTGGTTCTGGCGGCGGCCCTGGCGCCTTACGTGTTCCTGCTGGCGCGCTCGGCCTTTCGCGAACAGTCGGGTGGCAGCTACGAGGTCGCCCGCGCGCTCGGGGCAGGGCCGGTGGCGCGGTTCTTGCGCGTCGGCCTGCCGCTGGCGCGGCCAGCCATCGTCGCCGGAACCGCGATCGTGGTGATGGAGACCGTCAGCGACTATGGCGTCGTTTCCTATTTCGCGGTCCAGACCCTGACCACCGGCATTTTCGGGGTCTGGCTTTCGGGCGGCAATGCAGGGGGGGCAGCACAGATCGCCGGTGTGGTGCTGTTGATCGTGTTGCTGTTGGTGGGCCTTGAAAAGCGCAGCCGCCGCCACCAGCGCTTTCATCAAGCCGCCCGGCAATCGCGCCCCGTCGTGCCGATGCCGCTGGACGGGTGGCGCGGCTGGATCGCGCTGGCCCTGTGCAGCGCCCCATTCCTGATCGGCTTCGTGCTGCCACTGGCAGTGATCGGGGCACATGCTCTGGACAATGCCGAACGCTGGCTCGATCCGGGCCTGGTCCGCGCCACGATCAATACGCTTGTGGTGGGCGGCAGTGCAGCGGTGGCGACCGTTCTGGCGGCGGTGTTCATGGTCTATGGCGTGCGGCTGGCGCGCAGCCGCGGGCCGCGATCGGTCCTGCCGCTGACGACCATCGGTTACGCCGCGCCGGGCGCGGTGCTTGGCATCGGGTTGCTGTATCCGATGTCGGCGGCAGATCACCTGATCGCCGATCTGATCGAGGCGGCGACAGGCCGCGATATCGGTCTTTTGATGACCGGGTCGGCCTTCGCGATCGTCTACGCCTATACAGTTCGGTTCTTTGCCATCGCGCAGGGCGCAGTGGACAGTGCCTTTGGCCGGGTCTCGCCCAGCCTGCCGATGGCGGCGCGTTCGCTGGGTCAGACCGCAGGCGGGGTGCTTCGGCGGATCTATCTGCCGCTGATCCGCGGTTCTGTCGGCACCGCCTTGTTGCTGGTCTTCGTCGATTGCAGCAAAGAATTGCCCGCGACGCTGCTGCTGCGTCCGTTCGGGTTCAATACGCTTGCGACGCGGGTCTATGAAAAAGCCTCGCTTGAGCAGATCGGAAACGCCGCCCCGGCAGCCGTGCTGGTGATCGCGGTCGGGCTTTGTGCCGTGCTTCTGCTGGCCCATGCCAACCGGCCCGTCCGATGAGCCGCGGCAAGGTGATCTTCGTCGTCGGTGTATCGGGCTGCGGCAAGTCCACTGTCGCGCAGGGGCTGGCCGACCGGATCGGCGCAACATTTCTGGAGGGTGACACCTATCATCCGCCTGAAAATGTCGAACGGATGCGCGCCGGTATCCCGCTTACCGACGAGATGCGCTGGGGCTGGCTTACCGCCCTGGGGCGGGCCGCGAGGGCCAAGGCAGAGGACGGCCTTGATGTCCTGGTCGCCTGCTCCGGGCTCAAGCGGGCCTACCGCGATCTGCTGCGTAAAACCGCCGGTCCTTGCCGGATGCTGTTTCTGGACGGAGAGCGGGATCTGATCGAGGCGCGGTTGCTGGCCCGCGTCGATCACTACATGCCCGCCAGTTTGCTGGACAGCCAGTTTGCAGCTCTGGAACGCCCCGGCCCCGGCGAACCGGACGTGCAGCACCTGTCCATCTCGCCCGGACCCGCGGAACTTATCGACGCCGCCGCCCGCTTGATGCTGAACCCCGATTGAGAGGGCTTGCACGGCCCCGCCCAAAATCGTAAACCGCCGTTCGTGCCCCTATAGCTCAGCTGGTAGAGCAACTGATTTGTAATCAGTAGGTCCGCGGTTCGAGTCCGTGTGGGGGCACCATTTTACGATCCGACATGATCCAGTGACATCTACTTTGACATTGTTTATATAGGACATATTCTTATATCGTTTGTCCAGCGCTGTCTCTTGCCGTCCGACAGCGTACCCCCAGTTGGGGGTATCTTTGGGGGTACGATCAGAAACCGAAAACGAGCGTACCCCCAGCGATGCCACTAAGCGATCTCAAAGTGCGAAACCTGAAATCCGGCGAAAAACCCTACAAGGTTTCTGACTTTGAAGGCTTGTTCGTTCTGGTGAAAGTAAGTGGCGCGAAGTCTTGGCGGTTCAAATACCGGATCGATGGCAAGGAAAAACTTCTAGTCATAGGTGACTATCCGGCTGTCAGTTTGGCCAAAGCGCGGCAGGCACGAGACTTAGCAAAATCCCAACTTGCCGATGGCGTTGATCCGAACGAAGCTAAGCAGGAAGAAAGGCGGCAGCGCCTGGCGTCGAAGGGCCACACCTTTGAAAAGGTCGGGGCATCATTCCTCGCCAAGCAACGCAAAGAGGGGAAGTCGACCGCGACTCTCTCAAAGACCCAATATCACCTGAAACTGGCAAACCGGGATTTCGGACGCCGACCTATCACCGAGATTTCCGCACCGATGATCCTCAAAACGCTGCGCAAGGTAGAAGCGAAGGGAAACTATGAAACCGCCCACAGGCTTCGCGCGCGTATCGGCTCAATCTTTCGCTACGCCGTTGCCAGCGGAATCGCGGAGACTGACCCGACCTATGCCTTGCGTGATGCGTTGATCCGCCCCACGCGCGTGCATCGCGCCGCGATAACCAATCCCAGGGCGCTGGGCGTGTTGATTGCACAGATCCACGGATTTGAAGGGCAAGCCACGACCCAGATCGCCCTGATGTTGCTGGCGATCTTGGCCCAGCGCCCCGGCGAGATCAGGCAGGCAAAGTGGGAAGAATTCGATCTGGAAGAGCGGGTTTGGTCGATACCCGCTTCCAAGATGAAGATGCGTAAG
Source organism: uncultured Alphaproteobacteria bacterium (assembly GCA_963768355.1). GTDB lineage: Bacteria > Pseudomonadota > Alphaproteobacteria > Rhodobacterales > Rhodobacteraceae > JAHEAO01. The sequence continues at coordinate 6,505 of CAVYHT010000042.1, read as the reverse complement.
GATCACAATGTGCCATTGCCGGATCAGGCCTTGGCCTTGCTAAACAAATTGAAGGGAATGGGCCACAACGGCGAATACCTCTTTCCATCATTGCGCACATGGACCCGCCCGATGTCAGAGAACACCTTAAATGCCGCTTTGCGTCGAATGGGCTATTCTGGCGACGAAATGACCGCACACGGTTTTCGCGCATCATTCTCATCCCTCGCCAATGAAAGTGGCCTTTGGAACCCCGATGCGATCGAACGCGCCTTGGCCCACGTCGAGAAGAACGAGGTTCGACGGGCCTACGCGCGCGGGGAACATTGGGAGGAGCGGGTCCGGCTTGCCAATTGGTGGGCTGGATTTTTGGATGATGTGCAGGCAGGCTAGCCCAAACGAATTTAAACTCGCAGGACCCGATGGAGAAAGCCGACCGCCTCGAACGGCACATGAAAATATTGGTCCTGATCGGACGCAAACTATTCTTGCCCCCATCCGAAGACCCGATTTTGCCGCTTGGCGAGGATTAGTCCATCCAAATGTCGCGCCTCAATTCGAAGCGAGCGGAAATCCTAAAGAACCTCAAGAAGGACCTTTCTAACCTAACAGATGAGCAAACCGAAAACCGGTTCAATCAGGGCGGACAACCTCAGTCAGAAGAGGCAAAGGCTCTGGTTTCTTCATTATCGAAAGCGAATCGACGATGCGTTTGGGCAACTAAGTGTTTGGAATGCCGCGCCTCTTTTTCGCACGCGTAGCCTGGCTGACTTCGACCACTGGGCGAAATCCGACTTCCTTAACATCGACGAAATTGTCTGGTTGTCTGTTGGCTTGGAACCCGAGGAAAGGTTCATTAACGCGATTAAGCCCTTCAACCGCCACGGCAGCCGCCAAAAACTCGACGAAGTCACGACCTACTTGAGCCGACACAAAGAGATCATCCGGCGAAAATTTGACCCTCACGACTACAGCCACAGACCAGACCTATCCGAATTGCGCCGATGGATTGCGGAAGTGCAACTCCATGTGCACCCTGAATTTCTTGGCATTCTAGGGACGCGTGCGGAGACCAAGGAAAACCGGCCCAACACCGCCCCCTCAGTCGCAGAAATTCTCCCACTTGACGGTCGGAAAATGGTATCAATGTGCAAGCTCATCACAGTCATGGCAATTGATGGCTATGGCTTTGATCCGAACGCCAAACGAAGCCCGATACCGAACGAGATACAGGCAATCGCAGATAGGCTGGGGCTAGACCTGTCTAGCAACACCATTCGAAAGTACCTGCGGCGAGGCTCTGAGTTGCTTCCAGAGAACTGGGAACCCGAGTGAGTACTATTTCTTGAAGAATTAGTGCCAAATTTGACCAAACAAAAACAGTAACTTACGGCAACTTCGTTAGTTATAGCGCTGATGCCCCACACAACCAATGAAACGGTCCAAGACGTGATCAGACATTCACAGATTTGGACTGACCAAAATGGACACCTACGACTTTCCTCGCACCGGCCTGGTCCGGCTTGCACGAATTCTGGCCCCCGCTGGCCCGATCCCCGTTTCTAAATCCACTTGGTGGCAAGGAGTGAAAGAGGGGCGCTTACCGCAACCGCAAAAGCTCGGCCCCCGCACTACAGTCTGGAAGGTCGAGGACATTCGATGTTTGTTTGAGGGTCACGGGGATGGGTAAGCGCGCTAATCCGATGGCCGTCAAAGCCGCCCTTGCCTACGACATCAACGAAGCGGCGCGGGCGCTGGGCGTCACTCCCGCCACAATCCGCAACTGGATCAAGAATGGCTTGCAAGTCATGTCATCGCGTAAGCCGTACCTCATCCTGGGCGATGCGATCCGTACCTACTTGCGTGAACAGAGGATGAACGCGAAGCGTCCGCTTGGGACCGAAGAGCTCTTTTGCCTGTCGTGCGGGGATGCTCGAAAACCCAGCAAAATGGCCGTCACGACCACCCGCATCGGAGCGCAAACGTCATTGCTCAAGGGCATATGCGCTGTTTGCGGCAGCACCTGTACGCGTGTGATCTCCGTCCGTGACGCCAGCATTTTCTCCACAGTCTTCCAGATCGCGAAAGGGCCAAATAGCGCGCCCTAAGTGATACCACCGCACTTCGCCCAAATCAGAGCAAACCAGAAGGAGCAGACCCATGCGGAAATTCAACGAAGAAAACGAACGCATCAAGCGAAAATACCTGCAATATCTGAGGCGCGCCCAGCGCAAGCACAAGTCGACGGTTCAAAAGGCAGCGGAAGGCATACTGCGGTTTGAGGCGAACACCAACTACACCAAGTTTAGACGCTTCCACATTGAGCAGGTGAACAAGTTTCAGGATCGGATCAACACCGAGATCAGCAAAACCACCGGCAAGCCGCTGTCGAAGTCCACGATCCGCTTGATCCTTGCCGCAAACAAGGGGTTCTTCTTCTGGCTCGCTGATCAGCCCGGCTACAAGAGCCGTATCCGCCATTCTGATGCGGAGTATTTCAACATGGATTCAAAGGGGCAGCGAGTCGCCAGTACAGTGCGGGAAACCCCTTACCCTTCAATGGAAATGGCCCGCCACGCATTCAATTTCATGCCGGAAGAAACGGATGCCGATCGGCGCAACAAAGCTGTCTTTGCATTCATCATGCTGACCGGCGCGCGAGACGGAGCTGTGGCGTCATTGCGCCTGCAACACATCAATCTGATTGACGGTTGCGTGTACCAGGACGCCCGCGATGTGCGAACCAAGAACAGCAAGGCGATCACGACCTATCTTCTGCCTTTGGACGGGGCCTATCTCGATTGCTTCACCGCTTGGATGGCATTTCTGCGGCGGGACAAATTGTTCGGCCCCGATGATCCACTATTTCCGCCCCTCAATATGGGACTCGTTGACGGATTGTTGCGCGTCGTCGGGTTCGAGCGCATCGTTTACAAGAACGCCAACGCAATTCGGTCGGTGATCAAAGAGTCCTTCACCCGGGCTGACCTGCCGCCATTTACCCCTCACGCCTTCCGCAAGACCTTGGTCAAATGGGCGGACACAGCTTATCCTACGAGGGAAGCCTTCAAGGCGTTCTCACAGAACATCGGGCACACCAGTGTGGTCACGACCGTGAGCGCCTATTGCCCTGTTTCGATGGAAAGGCAGGGAGAACTCATTAGGTCCGGGGGCAGCAAATGAGCGTTCATTTTCGCCAAAATCTGATATCAAATCGAAGCCGACTGGACCTGTCGCGGTTTTGTTCCGCTCCTTTGAAAGCAATAGTTGCAGCAAAGGAGATGAACTATGGGACGAGGACGAACGGACGAATTTCGCAAAGACGCGGTACGGATTGCACTGACCAGCGGGCTAACGCGCAAGCAGGTGGCTTCTGATCTGGGTGTCGGGATGTCGACGCTGAACAAGTGGATTACGGCGCATAGGGACACAGGCGTGGTGTCAAAAGAGGATCAATACCTTGCCCGCGAGAACGAACGGCTTCGGCGTGAAAACCGTGTTCTCAAGGAGGAGAGGGACATCCTAAAAAAGGCCACCGTGTTCTTCGCGAGCCAAGCCAGTGAGGTTTGCATTCGTCGAAGAACACCGCAGTCATGTCTCCAACGACCGTCTTTGCCGGATACTGGACGTCACATCACGCGGTTATCGTGCCTGGCGCAGTCGTCCGGTCAGCCAAGTCAGCGCGACGATCTGATTCTACTGGCCCATATCGGAGAGCATCGCGCTGAGCCTTGGCAGCTACGGCCGGCCGCGTATGACGGAGGAGTTGAAGGAGGTCGGGCTGAATGTCGGCCATCGTCGTGTGGGCCGTTTGATGCACCAGAACGGCTTCGAGTCGTCAGAACCCGCAAATACAAGGCCACAACCGACAGCAATCACCGCTTCAACATCGCGCCCGATCTGCTGGATCGGAACTTCATCGCCGATAAGCCAAACCAGAAATGGGCGGGTGACATCAGCTACATCTGGACCCGCGAGGGCTGGCTGTATCTGGCCGTGATGACTGGATCTGCATTCCCGTCGTGTGATTGGCTGGGCTGTCAGTAATCGACTGAAACGCGACCTGGCGATCAGGGCACTGAAGATGGCAATTGCATTTCGGGCACCGCCCAAAGGCTGCATCCATCACACAGATCGGGGAAGCCAATACTGTTCGCACGATTATCAAAAGCTGCTGCGCCAGCACGGCTTCAGGGCGTCCATGAGCGGCAAAGGAAATTGCTATGACAACGCCGCGGTGGAAACCTTCTTCAAAACGATCAAAGCTGAGCTGATCTGGCGCCATTCCTGGGAAACAAGGCGACAAGCAGAAATGGCGGTTTTCCAATACATCAATGGCTTCTACAATTCGCGCCGGAAGCACTCAGCATTGGGCTGGAAAAGTCCGGTCGCTTTTGAACGGAAGGTGGCCTAAACGAGCACCTGGGGCGGCACGAAAACGTGACAGTTCCAGACAGGCGCATGGCCGAAGAGCAAAACGGAAACCGGAGCAGTAGCTTTGGGATATCGCCAGTACCTTGCGGGGTGAGATAAATGCGGACGAAGTCCGGGACTACATCCCGGCGCAGTCTATTCGAAGGTCCAACCAACCCGATGGCCTGACAAAAAATGCAAAATTGCAGGCCTCCATGCTCACAGTCACCATCCGCACTCAGATCGACCAAATCTGGAATGCTCTTTGGTCCGGCGGCGTCTCCAACCCACTCTCAGTCATCGAACAACTCACTTTTCTGCTTTCATCAAGCGCCGGGACGAGATCCACACCCGCGAGGTGAGCAAGTCTGAGATGCTGGGCACCCCGATGGAACGCAGCATCTTTCCCGAAGGAACAGATGGCAAGGGCGAGGCCTACGATAACTTACGCTGGTCCCGCTTCAAAAAACTACGAACCGCGCAAGATGATGCGCATTGTCGATGAGCACGTCTTCCCCTTCCTGAGCCAGATGGGCGACCGACAGACGTCAACTTCGAGGTCGAGGCCACCGCTACGACAACTAATGCGACCACCGTTGCCCATAGAGACAGCTCCGTCATCCGCTGCCTCTTGTGCCGAAAGCACCACCTCGGCGCTCGAGACAGCCCTCGAAATTCTCAAGGACAGATACGGTACAGGCAATCCGCATGACGTGGTTCAGGCACCATGGGGCGACGCTCAAAAGATACTGGCATAAAGCTGACCTTAAGTCGTCAAAAAGGCTTTCCGACTATCGCAAGCTGGGTCTGCCGAACAGATTCGCGAAATTGCTGCGGCGAGCCGGAACCTCGGCTCATCCTCGATGTTACGTAGCAGTTGGCTATGATTGATGGGCAGGTTTGGCGGTTAGCCATTTCTTATCGATGACTACATTAGCATTGGTGATGCTTTTTCGTTTCCGTATTAGCCCTGACCCAGATCGCGCTGACCAGGCGCAAGGTTGGATTATCGCATCAAGCGAATTGAGTGCACGGGAACAGCTCGGCGGTGAAGTACATCTTCAACAGCAGCCAGGAACGAGTGATTGTGGCGTGCCGGAAGGAACGATCTTCGTCACCAGCGGCTCATTGACCTGACGCGTGCCGAACTTCTGAAGCCCGCCTGAGGGCGTGGCCTTGCGGTTGAAGTTGGTGGCGCGAACGCCCGGAACTGCTTCTGCTGCGCCGCAGCACCGAGCACAGGCGGTTCGATAACAAGATCCACAAAATGTAGAGCGTCAACAAAAAACGGGCCTACATATTGCGGGGCTATCTGCCACTAGGACCTAACGCGTTAGCATGAAATTAACCCGATAATCCGAGATGTAAGCAATTGCCAATGCGGCGATTTAAAAGGGGGAATTCATGGAAAACAAAGACTACGGGAATTGCGTGCGCCGTGCTTTGCTCGCGGCAGAAGAAGCAGAAAGACGAGGCTTTTCCGAAACCGAAAATGCTTTCAGAAATCTGGCCAGTTCGCTTCGCCAGAATAGTGAGATCGACAAACTTCTTAACACGCCAACCCTGCAGGTGGGCTCTGGAGATTGACAATTTTGCAGCGCCTCACGGCCCACAACCTAAAATAGACACATTTTTCCAGGAGAACCACCGTAGATGGTTGACATGCACCTCAGCATGTTGTCGTGATTCGTCCTAAATCAGGAGGCCGCAATGGGCAACTGCAATTGGATGCTTGATGTTCTTACCGACATCGAAGATTACGCCAGATTGAACGACCTTCCCCACATCGCCGATGAAGTGGAAAAGGCGCGGCATACCGCAAACAAAGAGCTGTCTGGCCGAATGAACAAAACTGTATCTGATAGTATTCGAACAGAATCTCCATTCAGGGCCCATCCTACTAGCTAACTGTTTTCGCGAAATCACCAACCCGAACTACGTTAGTTGGCCTGTTTCTCTGCCACGACCACTGCGCCCCCACTAAGGATGCGTCGATCTGAGCGGGCGCCCACTACTTGGCATTCGTTCGACTTACGGTCCTTTCCCGACGCCAGCGTTTATTGCAATGAACACCAAACTGCATAGAGTGCGCCCCCGCAACTGAGCATGGTCG
>CAVYHT010000041.1:0-55950 GCA_963768355.1 uncultured Alphaproteobacteria bacterium | reverse complement strand
TCCCACACGCCGTAGTCGAGCATTTGAACGACATTGGGGCTGCGTAGCTTGGCGGCAGCCCGTGCTTCGCGCTCGAACCGCAGCGTCTGGCTCTCGGAGGCTTCGTCGCCGCGGATGAACTTGACCGCGCACGGGATGTGGAGCGTTTCGTGGTGCGCCAGCCACACTTCGCCCATGCCCCCTTCGCCCAGCGGCCGCTTCAGACGAAAGCGCTCGCCGATCAGGGCGTCCGCTGCGATCGTGCCCACCGTCCGATGAGACATGCGATGGCCCAAGCCGTCAACGGATCGGGCTATATTGCATGACGGTGATCTCTTCGTGGCTTCTGGGTCGTGGTGTTGGTGTCGGTGGCGTGTTGCGCGTGGGCTCCGCGCGCCTTTGCACAGCGTGACGCGGACAAGACCACGGCGCGCAATCTGTATTTCGAGGGCAAGGCGGCCTACGACGCCAAGGACTTCGACAAGGCAGTGGACCGCTTCCGGCGTTCGAACGAGATCTTTCCCGCGCCCACCGCCGCGCTCGGTTTGGCGCGCTCTTATCGCGAAGCCGGGCGCTTGGTGCAAGCCTACGAAACCTACGGCCGTATCTCGAACACACCGCTCGCCAGCGACGCGCCGGGCGCGTTCGAAAAGGCGGTGGTCACTGCGAAGGAGGAGCAAACCGCGCTCGAGCCGCGGCTCCCTGCGTTGGTGATCGAAGTGACCTGTGTCGTAGTGCGACCCGGCTTGACGATGGAATCGAAGGTCGAACTGCCGATCCTGAAACGCTATCTGAACCGTGCCGGTGGGATCGAGGATATCGAGGCGCTCGCCGCCCGAGGATTACGGCCCCGAGCTTTGCCGCCTGATCGCCAAGGTCCGGCCAGAGCTTGACGCGTACCTCGTGACCGAGCGCTCTGTAGAGGATATCGCCGGTCTTGATCTCGGCATCTGCCGCCGGGTCTTTTACAATCAGGAAGATTTTGTCGAGTTGCACCTGAACATCCTGCGCGGCGTGCAGGCGCGATTCAAAACGCCGTTCTTCACCGCGTTGAAGGAATATTCCAAACAGCCGACCGGCGTGTTCCACGCCATGCCGATCAGCCGCGGGCAAATCGATCAGCCGCAGCCACTGGATCCAGGATATGGGTGCGTTCTACGGACCCAATATCTTCATGGCCGAAACCAGCGGCCACGTCTGGCGGGCTCGACAGCTTGCTGGAACCGCATGGCCCGATCAAGGAGGCGCAGGAACTCGCCAGCCGCGCCTTTGGGTCGAAACAGACCTTCTTTGCCACCAACGGCACCTCGACCTGCAACAAGATCGTGGTGCAGGCGTTGGTCCGACCCGACGACATCGTTCTGGTCGACCGTGACTGCCACAAATCACATCACTATGGCATGGTGCTGGCCGGGGCTAAGGTGGTCTATCTTGATAGCTACCCGCTCAACGAATACTCGATGTATGGCGCGGTGCCACTGCAAGAAATCAAGCACACGCTTCTAAAGCTCAAGGCCGCAGGCAAGCTCGACCAGGTTCGGATGCTTTTGCTGACCAACTGCACATTTGACGGCATTGTCTACAACGTTGAACGGGTGATGGAGGAATGTCTCGCCATCAAACCCGACCTCGTCTTCCTGTGGGACGAGGCATGGTTCGCCTTTGCCCGCTTCGGCCCGACCTACCGCCAGCGCACCGCGCATGAACGCCGCCAATGTCCTGCGCGAGCGCCTGCGCTCGCCGGAACATCCGAAAGCCTACCAGAAGCAGCAGGAAAAGCTGAAGGATGCGGATGACGAGACGCTTCTGAAGACGCGGCTGCATCCCGCCCCCGAATGCACGTGTACGGGTCTATGCGACGCAATCGACCCACAAGACGCTGACATCCTTGCGGCAAGGCTCGATGATCCATGTCAACGATCAGGATTTCAAGGGCGAGGTCGAGCAGAGCTTCCACGAAGCCTACATGACGCACACCTCGACCTCGCCGAACTACCAGATCATCGCATCGCTCGATGTCGGGCGGCGGCAGGTGGAACTGGAGGGTTTCGAATTCGTCCAGCGCCAGGTCGAGGCGGCGATGTCGATGCGGCGCGCGATCTCGACCCATCCATTGCTGCAGAAATACTTCAAGGTACTGACCGCCGGGGACATGATCCCCGATGCGCATCGCGAAAGCGGGGTGACCAGCTATTACGACCCCGATCAGGGATGGACCGATATCTGGGATTGCTGGGAAAAGGACGAATTCGTTCTTGATGCCACCCGCGTGACACTTGCCGTTGGTGGCACCGGATGGGATGGCGACACGTTCAAGACCGAAATCCTGATGGATAAGTACGGCATCCAGATCAACAAGACCTCGCGCAACACCGTGCTGTTCATGACCAATATCGGCACCACGCGGTCTTCGGTCGCCTATCTGATCGAAGTGCTGGTCGAGATCGCCAAGGGTCTGGACGAGTTGCTGGATGACGCTTCAAAGATGGAGCGCCTGTCCTTCGACCGCCGGGTCAAGAACCTGATGGAAGATCTGCCGCCACTACCGGATTTCAGCCGTTTCCATGATGCCTTCCGCACCGATCAGATAACCGCCGAGGGCGATATCCGGTCGGCGTTCTTCCTCAGCTATGATGAGAATAATTGCGATTACCTGGAACTGGATGGTTCGCTGAAAAAGGCGCTGGACAGCGGGCAAGAGGTCGTCTCGGCCTCATTCATCATCCCCTATCCGCCCGGCTTTCCGATCCTGGTGCCGGGGCAGGTGGTCAGCAAAGAGATCCTGGCCTTCATGCGCGCGCTCGATGTCAGCGAAATCCACGGCTACCGCGCCGATCTGGGCCTGCGTATCTTCACGCCGGACGCGCTGGAGCGCATGCCAGGAAAATGAAAATCGCACTCGCAGCAAAATAATCAGGGAGGCACAAAAAATGGCCACGAAGGTTCTGAACAACATCTCGGAGATCCGTCGCTACTTTCACCGCAACGAGGATCCGATCTATTTCATCTCTGCCACCAACTTCAACCTGCTGGGCATCGATGAGTGGTGCAAAAACTTCAAGTATATCTGCTACATCGACTGCTATGACGGCCGCCATCCGAACGTCTTTTGCCCGTCCGAGCAGCCGCATGCGGAATTCCAGTCGATCGAGGATATCAACAACTATCTGCTTGCAGCACAAAGAGGTCATCGACCTTGTCAAGCGGCGCGGCGGCAAGCCGAAATTCGTCTTCCTGATGTTCGACGAAGAGACCGAGCGGCTGTCGAAGGAACTGGGTGCCGATGTCTGGTTCCCCAAGGCCAAGCTGCGCACGAACATGGACAACAAGATCGAAACCGTGCGCATCGGCAACAAGGCCGGGGTGCCGTCGGTGCCGAACGTGCTGGCAGAGGTCAAAAGCTACGACGACCTGCGCAAGACCTGCGAAAAGGCCGGCATCGGCCATGATCTGGTGCTGCAATCGGCCTTTGGCGACAGTGGTCACACCACGTTCTTCATCAAGTCCGAGGCCGATTTCCGCCGCCACGAGCATGAGATCATCGGCGAGGGCGAGATCAAGATCATGAAGCGGATCGACTGCCGGGGTTCGGCGATCGAGGCCTGTGCCACCACTGAAGGCACCATCGTCGGCCCGCTGATGACCGAACTTGTCGGCTTCAAGGAACTGACCCCGTATCGCGGCGGCTGGTGCGGCAACGAGATCCTGTCGACCGCGTTCCCGCCGAAAGTCCGCGAGAAGGCCCGTGAACTGACGTTCAAATTTGGTGAACAACTGCGGAAAGAAGGCTATCGCGGCTATTTCGAGCTCGATTTCCTGATCGACAAGAAGACCGGCGATATCTGGCTGGGCGAGTTGAATCCGCGCATCACCGGCGGCTCCTCGATGACCAACCATGCGGCCTTTGCCCATGCCGATGCGCCGTTGTTCCTGTTCCATCTGCTGGAATTCTCGAAGAAGAAGTTCAATCTGGACGTGGACGAGCTGAACGCGCGTTGGGCCGACCCCGACATGATCGACAGCTGGTCGCAGATGGTCATCAAGCATACCGACGACAACGTCGATATCGTCACCCACGCGCCCGCAATCGGGTATCTACAAGATGCTGGAAGATGGCCGCGTGGTCTTTGACCGCTTCGACTATCACCGCCGCGCGGTGGAGTCGAAAACGAGGCGTTCTTCCTGCGCATCCCCAACCCCGGCGACTATCGCTATGAAGGCGCCGATCTGGGTATTCTGGTGACGCGCGGCCGCTCGATGACGACGGGTTTCCAGTTGAACGAGCGCGCGAAACGGTGGATCCACGGCATCAAGCAAAGCTTCGCGGCGCAGCCTCTGCCGGTGGCCGAAGCCGGTCCGGCGCTTGCGGATCCGGCCTTCAAGATCATGTAACCGACCCGGGCTAGTGCCCAAGGCGACCGATATGGAAATGCTCTGGCGCGCCATAGACCTAGCTGATCCCGGCCCGAAATGGGCCGGGCTCTTTCACGAATTCTGGCCGGACTATCAGCCTGGTGGTCGCGCGAAGGCGCGCAGGCCCGCCCGACCTACCGCGACGGTCATCGCGCGTCTGCGCAAGCACATGCCGGAACTGATGCCGATCTATGAAACGCTGTGCGAACTGGCGGGCGGCGGCGACAACGCGGCGCGTTTCCTCAGCTTTTATGGCCCGCCGCCTATCTTGTCCGGCTGTTCAGTCAGGCGATCTGGCCGGGCGGCGAGCCGGTGCTGGTGCGCAACTACGACTACAACCCGCACGCCTTCGACCGGCTGGTGATGCGAACCGAACTGGCAGGGCCGCGAGGTGATCGGCACCGTCGGACGGGCTGTGGGGTCTGGTCGACGGGATGAACGATGCCGGGCTGGCCGTTTCGCTGACCTTTGGCGGGCGCCGGGTGGTCGGCGACGGGCTTCGGCGTGCCGCTGATCCTGCGCTACGTCCTGCAAACCTGCGACACGGCCGAAGAGGCGGGCAAGGCGCTGGCCCGCGCTGCCGACGCCACATGAGCTACAACGTCACCGTCCTGGACGCCGAGCGCCATTATCTGACCGCGCTGATGGCGCCCGACCGGCCCGCCGTATCACCCATGCCGCGGTCGCCACCAACCATCAGGACAAGGTGGAATGGGACAGCCATGCCCGGTTCACCGCCACGGTCGAACGCGAACGGTTCCTGCTGCAACGGCTGACCCTGCATGTCGAGCCGGAGGAGAAATTCATCGGCGCGTTCCTGCACCCGCCGCTTTATTCCATCGCCTTCGCTCAGGGGTTCGGCACGCTTTACACCGCCGTCTACCGCCCCCGCCTGGGCCAGATGGAACTGCGCTGGCCGCGCGCCGTCTGGCCGCTCGACCTGCACGATTTCGTCGAGGATCGGCGCATGATCTACACCCCCGAACCAGCAGGACAGGTGATATGAGCCATGTTTTCCCGCGCCACAGCCGCAAGCAAACCCCCGGTCGCCGTGGGCGGCGAGGGCTGTTACCTGATCGACGCGACCGGCAAGCGCTATCTCGACGGATCGGGCGGGGCGGCGGTGTCCTGCCTCGGCCATGGCGACGCCGAGGTGATCGCCGCGATCAAGGCGCAGCTCGACAAGATCGCCTTCGCGCATACCGGGTTCTTCACCTCCGAACCGGCCGAGAAGCTGGCCGATCTGCTGATCGAGCACGCGCCCGGCGGGCATCGACCGGGTCTATTTCGTCTCCGGCGGCTCCGAGGCGACCGAGGCCGCGATCAAGCTGGCGCGGCAGTATTTCGTCGAGAAGGGCGAGCCGCAGCGCGGCCAGCTGATCGCCCGCAAGCAAAGCTATCACGGCAACACCATCGGCGCGCTGTCCGCGGGCGGCAACGAATGGCGGCGCGCGCAGTTCGCGCCGCTGCTGCTGGACGTCAGCCATATCGAGCCCTGCTACGACTACCGCCTGCGCCACGACGGCGAAACGCCCGAGGACTACGGCCTGCGCGCCGCCGAGGCGCTGGAGGACGAGATCCTGCGGCTCGGTCCGGAGACCGTGATGGCCTTCATGGCCGAACCGGTGGTCGGCGCCACCGCCGGCGCGGTGCCGCCCGTGCCGGGCTATTTCAAGCGCATCCGCGAGATCTGCGACCGCTACGGCGTGCTGCTGATCCTCGACGAGGTGATGTGCGGCATGGGCCGCACCGGCACGCTGTTCGCCTGCGAACAGGACGGCATCGCGCCCGACATCGTCTGCATCGCCAAGGGGCTGGGCGCCGGCTATCAGCCGATCGGCGCGATGCTGTGCACGGCCGACGATCTACGACGCCATCGCGGACGGCATCGGGCTTCTTCCAGCACGGCCACACCTATCATCGGCCACCCGACCGCCACCGCCGCGGGCCTTGCCGTGGTCAACGCGATCCTGAACCGCGGCCTGCTGGAGCGGGTCAAGACGCAGGGCGACAAGCTGCCGAGCCGCCTGCACGACCGCTTCGGCCAGCATCCCCATGTCGGCGACATCCGCGGGCGCGGGCCTGTTCCGCGGCATCGAGCTCGTCGCGGACCGCGACACCAAGGCCCCGTTCGACCCGGCCAAGCGGCATCGCCGCGCAAGATCGAAGGCCGCGGCCTTCGACGCCGGGCTGATCTGCTACCCGATGTCCGGCACCATCGACGGCCAGCGCGGCGACCACGTCCTGCTGGCGCCGCCCTTCATCATCGAGGACGCGCAGATCGACGAACTGACCGACAAGCTCGACGCCGCGATGAAACGGGTGCTCTGACATCTTCCCCAAAAACTACGGCCCGCCAGTGTCGCTGCGGTGCCTCAATCGGTTCGCATTGCGACCAAGCGCGTGCCACACAGCCGCTCTTTGATTGACTGCAGGCCCCGGAATATGCTCACCAAGGCGCAAAGGAGCGTCCGATGTCCAAGCCGATCCACATCCTGAACGGGCCAAACCTGAACCTTCTGGGCCAGCGGCAGCCGGAAATATACGGCGCGGAAACGCTTGTCGATGTCGAGAAGTCCTGCACGGCAGTGGCCAAGACGTTGGGCCTGACCTGCACCTGCTTGCAATCGAACCATGAGGGCCAGCTTGTCGACTGGATTTAGGATGCCCGCGCATCTGCGGTCGGTATCATCATCAATCCTGGTGCCTATAGCCATACCTCTGTAGCGATTCTGGATGCGCTCAACGCATTCGACGGCCCCGTGCTGGAGGTACATATCTCCAACATCCACAAGCGAGAAGTGTTCCGCCATCACTCTTATGTCTCACACCGCGCAGACGGTGTGATCGCGGGGTTCGGCACTGAAGGCTATGCGCTGGCACTGCGCCGGATGGCGAGCCTGCTGGCTTAGCCGATCAGAAGCGGCATGAAGGCGCTGGCAAGGCTGAGGACCAGGAAAAACCCGGCCATGTCCGTGATCGTGGTAAGCAAAGGGCCGCTGGCGACCGCCGGATCCTGCCCAACCCGCTTGAGCATCAACGGCACGACGCCACCGATCGAGACCGCGATCATCGTGTTCAGGCATAGCGCCAGTCCGATCACCAGACCAAGATAACCGTTGCCTTTCCAGACCCATGCGACAATTCCGATCAGAATGCCCAATACGATCCCATTGATCAGACCGACGGATATTTCCTTGATCCAGACACGGAACGCATCGACCGGCCTGACAAGACCCAACGACAAGCTCGCGCATCGTGACGCCCACTGCCTGATTGCCTGAACAGCCGCTCATGTCAGAGACCATCGGCAGGAAGACCGCGATGGCAATGACCGCCGCCAGCGTTTCCTCATAGGCCGAGATTACGCTGGCGGCGATGATGTTCAGCACTATATTGGCCGAGAGCCACGCCAAGCGCCGCCGCGACCGGATACCGAGCGGCATGGAACGCAGTTCGTCGCCAACGATACCTTGCAGTTTCAGGTTCTCGGATTCGGCGCGCTCCAAAGCTGCCTCGCTGACAGCAGACCGCGAGACGACGCCGACCAGCTTGCCGTCCGCCTCAACAACCGGCATCCCGAGGAACGGGAATTCGTCAAAGAGGTCCTGCAACTCATCCAGTTTCGTCGAAACCTGGACCACCATCGGCTCGACCATTATGTCAGTCAACGAGGAACTGCGCTTCGCTGTCAGCAGATTTCGCAGCGACACGACGCCCACCGGTGCACCTTCGGCGTCGATCACGTAAGGATGCTGGCCGCGATAGCGTTCGAAATCCTCTTCGTCACTTGCCAGCCGTCGCAAAACCGCCCCCACTGTCGCCTTTTCCTCGAAGGCAAAGGTCTCGGCCACCATTAGGCCACCCGCGGTGTCGTCGTCATACTCAACCAGCCGTCGCACGTCGTCGGCGTCTTCCGCGTCCATCTCGGCCAGAATCGCATCGGCACCGGGCTGATCCATCTCTCCGATCACGTCGGCCTGGATGTTACTGTCCAGCTCATCAATGATCTCGGCAGCCTTGGCGGCCTGCAAGCGCTCGACCATCTCGACCGCCACCTCGTTCGGCGCTTCCTCGATGAGTTCGGCGGCAAGTTCCGCGGGCACAAGGTTCAGCACCGTGTCGCGTTCCTCAGCACTCAACGACAGGATCTCGCGCAGGGCTTCGCTGAAGGGCAGCGGGCCAAGAAGATCGGTTATCGACTGCGCATCCCCGGTGGCAATATGTCCGCGCAGTTCGGCGGAAATATCGGCCTCGTCCGCTTCCGGATTCAACTCGGTCTGTGACATGTCAACTCCTGTTCGCGCATAGGCCTCGGGGGCCGACTATGACATGGCTGTACACAAGGGACAGCGTAAATCAATTGAACTTGTTGAACCTTTCGGCTTGCCCGGTCATCTTGTCGATCGCGGGTCAGTCTTGCCCGACCTCGATCAAATGCAGGGCGCCGCCTTGACCCAGTGACGCCTTGCCGACTAAACCGGCCAAACTCGTCCTAAGGTCACGTGCATGCACTTTCTCAGTCGATTTTTCGCCAAGACCCCGAAACCGCAATCAGATGCCCCCTGTCCAGCCGAACCGATTGCCGTGATCGGCGACATCCACGGCCGCGCCGACCTGTTGGACAACCTGCTATCCGCGCTGAACAAGGATCATCCGGATCACCGCAAGGTCTTCGTTGGCGATTATGTCGATCGTGGACCCGAGAGCCAAGCGGTGCTTGACCGCCTTCGAAGCTTGCCGGACGCAATCTGCCTGCGCGGTAATCACGAAGAAATGCTGCTCGACTTTCTCGACAACCCGTCGGACCACGCTCAACGCTGGCTGCATAATGGCGGGCGAAATACGCTGACGAGCTACCGAATTGACCCAACCAACGATATTCCAAGAGTCCATGAGGCATTTTCGGGCGCCATTTCGGACGGGACAGCCGATTGGTTGCGGGCCCTTCCATGCTTCTGGCGGAGTGGCAACGTGCTTATCTGCCATGCCGGGCCAAATCCTGCAGAACCAGTGGAAGTACAGCCTGACCACGTTTTCACCTGGGGTCATAGCCGATTTCTGCGTAACGAGCGGATTGATGGCCTCTGGGTCGTACATGGCCATTGGGTTCAGGATCGCCCACATGCCACCGACGGCCGCATCGCCGTCGATACCGGCGCGTGTTTCACCGGCAAGTTGACCGCGGCGCTGATCCGACCCAGGGCGCAGGTAGAGTTCCTGACGAGCCGGATCTGATCGCCGAGGTGGGCAGCTGTCCTCTCTATTCGGCAAATCAATCAAAGTCCGACAGCTACTACCAGCGGGGCTCTCTACGACGACAGCTTTTCTGTCGTTGACTCGACGTTGATCGAGATTGGTCATCCTTTTCTTGGCGAGAGTTTTCTCGATTTCCTTAATCAATTATTCACCAACACCGGCTAGCCTCCCGACCATCTCCAAAAGAGCAAACCCATGATGCCCCGCATGTTCTGCGGGCACGTCTCGCTGTCGAATTATACACTCAAGGAGTCTTTGAATGACGAACCCTTTCGAAAACCGCGCCCATTCGCTGTCGGGCCCAGCCACGGACCTATTGCCAGTTGTGCCAAACGACGGCGCCAACCTGCCAGAGGTCGCAGTAGCCCTATATGTCGAGACCGGCGGCACCCTCTCGCTGGTCACTGCCCGCGGTAGTGCGCGCAGCTTGACGGTCGCGGACCGGTCGATCCTGCCAGTTGGTGTTCGCAAAGTGAATGCCACCGGCACAAGCGCTACCGGTATCCACGCCATGGTGATCGCATGAAACTCTCCTGTGATCTCTCAGTTACCTCAGCACCTCATCGACCCGCCACAGCAACACAAGCGCCCTGGGGCACGCCCTGGGCGTCGCCGATCACGGCCACCGCAGCCGGCCTGGTACTGGACTTCGCCGCAGGAGCCTATGGTGCTGACGGCACGCCGGGCAGCCTTTCTGGGCTTATGAACTTCAGCCGCACTTCGACGGCCTCGGTCATCGATAGCTCGGGCACTCTGGTCAGCTCGCCATCCGATTCCTCGCGTCTCGTCCACGACCCGGTCAGTCTGGCGCGGCTCGGCTTGCTTCTGGAAAGCTCGCGAAGCAAACTTTTCGCCAACAGTGCCGCGCCCGCGACACAGACGATCGCGGTCACCGCCCAGCCGTACGCGCTTTCATTTTACGGCACCGGAACCGTCGCCCTGTCAGGCGCTCACGCGCAAACCATCGTCGGAGGCGGCAGCTACCCATCGAGGACAAAGGTCAGCTTCACGCCGACAGCTGGAAATCTGACACTGACCTTGGCCGGTCAGATTCAGGCCCCCCAGCTTGAGGTCGGCGGGACCGCTTCATCCTATGTGCCGACGACAACTCCCCCAGGCCAGCGCGCCGCCGACGATGCCAGCATCGCACTGGGCCCGTGGTATGATAGCAGCGCAGGCACGCTGGTGCTTAGCGGCTATGTTCAGGGCGCTTCTGCCAATGACCGTATCATCGAAATTGACAATGGTTCGGCCGGGACCCGGCTATCGCTGTTGTGGAACACTGTCTTGGGCAAACCGCAGTTCCAGGTGTGGAACGGGGGCGCACTGCAAGCAGCGATCGCACCTCCGGGCAATTCCGTTGCCTTCGGTACGGAGTTCCGGGTGGCGATCGCCTATGCTCCCAATTCCTTCGGGATTTCGCTCAATGGCGGGGCAGTCGCCGGCGACAATGCAGGCACCGTCCCCTCCGGGGTCAATGTGCTGCGCCTTGGTCGTGCTGCAGGCGGCGCGCAGGGGCTGACGGTCACCGAATCGCTGGTCTACTATCCCCAGCGCCTGTCGGACACAGAGCTTCAGGCCCTATCTGCCTAACCTGACCTGAACCGCCTCGCCACTGTGCGGGGCGGTTTGCCATTGCCCCGCGCGCCAACCCGGCTATGACTGACCCCAAACAAGGGACAGAGCCATGCCAACCGCACTCGTCACCGGATCGGCCGGTTTCATCGGGTACTTCCTCTGCCAGCGCCTGCTGGCCGAAGGCTGGACTGTCACCGGTTTCGACGCGCTCACCGACTATTACGATGTAGCGCTGAAAGAACGCCGCCACGCGATGCTCTCGCAACATCCCGGTTTCACGCCCGTCATCGAGCGGCTCGAAACCGATGGCGCACTGGAACGGCTGGTCGCCAAACTCCGCCCCGATGCGGTGATCCACCTCGCCGCCCAAGCCGGGGTTCGCTATTCCATCGACGCCCCGCGCTCTATGTCGATGCCAACCTGATCGGCACCTTCAACATGCTGGAAGCGGTGCGAAACACCCCGGTCAAGCATCTGCTGATCGCGTCGACCTCCTCGGTCTACGGCGCCAACACCCATATGCCCTACGCCGAGACCGACAAGGCCGACAGTCAAATGTCCTTCTACGCAGCCACCAAGAAGGCGACCGAAGCGATGGCTCACTCTTATGCGCATCTCTACCGCATGCCGACGACGATGTTCCGCTTCTTCACCGTCTACGGGCCCTGGGGCCGCCCCGACATGGCGCCCATAAAGTTCACCAAGGCCATCATGAACGGCGACCCGATCGACGTCTATAATCACGGCAACATGTCCCGCGACTTCACCTATATCGACGATCTGATTGAGGGCCTGTTTCGCCTGATCCCTATTGCTCCCGAACGCCCCGATTCGTCTGAAGATATCCCAGAATACGACAGCCTTTCAGCCGTCGCCCCGTTCCGCATCGTCAACATCGGCAACGCTCAGCCGGTTCAACTGATGGATTTCATCACGGCAATCGAGGCTGCCACAGGTCGCGATGCCGTCAAGCATTTCAAAGACATGCAGCCCGGCGACGTTGCTGCCACCTGGGCCGACACGACGCTGTTACAGTGCTCTTACTGGTCACCAACCCAAAACCCAGATCACCGACGGCGTCACCCGCTTCGTGGAATGGTACCGCAGCTACTACGGCAGCTGACGCTTAACATCCTTTGTCCGGAAGTATCCCAGGGGCATAAGGCCAGCGCCCCCAACCTCTTAAGCCGCCGTCGCCAGCAGTTCCGCATTCCCCCCCGTCGCCGTGGTGTCGATACAGATATGCCGCTCCAGATGGCAGCGCGGTGCCAGATCCGCCTCGCTGGCCAGTTGCACCAGCGCGCCATTGCGGCCCGCCAATGCCACCCACGCTGCGCGCAGATCCTCCGTGTCCGACCATAAGGCGACCAGATCGAACCCAGTCAACCGGCCCAGTTCGACCCTATCCAGAACGCCATCAACATCGCCGCCCGGCACTACGCTAACCGCAGCGCAGCCATTCGCCCTGGCGATCCGCGTCTGCTCCTCGGCATCGGCCAGCGAGGGCCCCAGGCACAGCACCGTGCCACGCCCGAAGGTCATCAACCGGTTCGACTCCCCCGTCGGCCCCGGCAGCGACTCGGCGGCCAGCATGTCACCCTGCCGCTTCGCTCGGTCCAAGGCCGCTTGCACCGTAGCTGGATCGGCTGCATTTCCCTCGACGACCGCGCCTTCGCGCAGCTGGCCCTTGGTGAACCGCGCCACGTAATCCGGCCCACCCGCCTTCGGCCCGGTGCCAGAAAGTCCCTCGCCGCCAAATGGTTGCGACCCCACGACAGCACCGATCTGGTTGCGGTTGATGTAGATGTTGCCGGCCCTGATCCGCGCCGTTGTCATGTCGACCCGGTTGTCGATCCGCGAATGCATACCGAAGGTCAGGCCGTAGCCGGTTGCGTTGATCGCGTCGATTACCCGCCCGATATGATCAGACTTGATAGGTCGCGACATGCAGGACGGGCCCGAAAATCTCGCGGTCGAGGTCTTCGATGCCGGAAACCTTCAACACCGCTGGCCCAACGAAGGTTCCCGCCTCTGGTGCGGCCAACTGCTTCATCACTCGGCCCTGCTCCCGCGCCGCCTCGATGTGCGCGACGATCCCGGCGCGCGCCTCCTCGTCAATCACCGGCCCCACATCCGTCGCCAAGGCCCAGGGATCGCCCAGCACCAACTCGTCCATCGCGCCATAGAGCATCTCTAGGAACGGCTTCGCCACATCCTCTTGCAGATAAAGCACCCGTAGCGCCGAACATCTCTGTCCCGCCGATTGGAACGCCGAAGCCACGATATCGCGGATCGCCTGTTCCGGCATCGCGGTCGAATCGACGATCATCGCGTTCAGCCCACCGGTCTCGGCGATCAGCGGCGCATGCGGATCGACGACGCCGGCCATCCCGCGATTGATCGCCTGCGCGGTGTCGGTCGAGCCAGTAAAGACCACGCCTGCAACACGTTCGTCGGCGGTCAGCGCCGCGCCGACCACGCCGCCCTCGCCCGGCAGCAGTTGCAGCGCCGAGACAGGCACCCCGGCCGCGTGCATCAAACGCACGGCAATCGCTGCCGTGATCCCGGTCTGCTCAGCCGGTTTTGCCAGCACCGCATTGCCCGCCGCCAAAGCCGCTGCAATCTGCCCGGTAAAGATCGCCAACGGGAAATTCCACGGTGACACACAGGTTACGATCCCGCGCGCCTCGTCTTTGACATCCTCGCCGCGATCCGCATAATAGCGCAGAAAATCAACGGCTTCGCGCAGTTCTGATATCGCATCCGCCGCGGACTTCCCGGCCTCCCGTGCAAGCACGTGCAAAGAACTCACCGAAATGCGCCTCGTATAGATCCGCGGCCGTCCGCAGCACCTTGGCCCGCGCGCCCGCTGGCGCTTTCCAGGCTTTCGCGGCCTTCAGCGCCGCCGCCGCATCTTCCTTCGACGCCCAGACGATCTCGCCCACCAGGTCGTCAGCCCGCGCTGGGTTTCGCACCTTCTGCGCGCCCGCACCCTTGACCTTGCCCGCTAAGACCGGCCCGACCGACCAGCGGGTTTTGGAGAAGGCGTCCCGCGCCGCCTCGAATTCCGCCAGATCGCGAGGATCGCGAATGTCCCAGCCCTTCGAGTTCCGCCGCTCGCCGAAAATCTCCGCTGGCTTTGGCAGAGGCGACCCCCTACCCTGCACCTTCTCCAGCGCCTCAAACGGATCAGCCGCAATCGCTGCCGGTGGCACCTCTTCGTTGACGATCTGGTTGACGAAAGAACTGTTGGCACCGTTCTCCAGCATCCGCCGAACAAGATAGGCCAGAAGGTCGCGATGCGCGCCGACCGGTGCATAGATCCGGCACCGCGTGCCTTCACCCTTCAGCACGTCGGAATGCATAATCTCACCCATTCCATGCAGTCGCTGAAACTCGAACGCGCCCTTGTCATCGGCCATCTCCAGCACAGCCGCCACGGTATGCGCGTTATGTGTCGCGAATTGCGGATAGATCCGATCCGTCATCCCCAGAAGCTTCTTGGCGCAGCAAAGATAGGCCACATCCGTCGCCACTTTACGTGTATAGACCGGATAGCTCTCTAACCCGAAAACTTGTGTCTTTTTGATTTCGCTATCCCAATAGGCACCTTTTACAAGTCTTATCATGATCTTGCGATCGAGCTTCTCCGCCAGCGCGTGTAGCCAGTCCAGCACGAACGGCGCGCGCTTGCCGTAGGCCTGAACGACTACGCCGAACCCGTCCCAACCCGCAAGCTCCGGTCGCGACAAAACTGCCTCGATGATATCCAGAGACAGGTCCAACCGATCCGCTTCCTCGGCGTCGATGTTCAGGCCCATCCCGGCTTTCCGCGACATCAGAGCCAACTCAAACGTCCGCTCTACCAACTCGCTCATCACCCGCTCTCGCTGCTGCACCTCATAGCGCGGATGCAGGGCCGAGAGCTTGATGGAGATCCCCGGATTGTCGCGGATGTCCTCGGAATGGCACTGCGGCGCTAGCTTTGCGATCGCATCCGAATAGGCATCATAGTGATGCCGCGCATCCTTGGCCGTCAACGCCGCCTCGCCCAGCATATCGAAGGAATAGCTATAACCCTGCGCCACCATCTTCGATCCGCGTTTTAGCGCCTCGCCGATGGTCTGACCCAAAACGAACTGATGCCCCAACTCCTTGATCGCGCGACCCACCGCAGTGCGGATCATCGGCTCGCCCAGCCGCTTGACCGCCGAATGCAGTGTCGCCGCGATCCCTGGCTGATGATCCTCGCGCAGTACCTTGCCGGTCAACATCAGCGCCCAGGTCGAGGCATTGACCAGCGACGACGCCGAATGTCCCAGATGCTCGTCCCAAGACGAACTGGCGATCTTGTCCTCGATCAACTCGTCGATCGTGTCCTTGTCGGGCACCCGCAGCAACGCCTCTGCCAGACACATCAGCGCGATCCCCTCATCGGTCGACAACCCGTATTCCGACAGAAACACTTCCATCAAACCGGGTGAGGCATGGCCGCGCACGCCCTCGATCATCTTGACCGCGCGCGCGCTGGCCCGCTCTCGTGCCGCTTTGTCGACCGGTTGGGCTGCAATCATATCGGCCAGCAACGTGGCCTCTTCTCGGTGATGCGCGTCCCGGATCGTCTCTCTCAGCGGGTTCAGATCGGTCATGGAATCATCCTTTCAAAGCGGTTTCACCCATTCTACATTGCACTGCAAAGGCAAATTCCCTATGTTTTGCCGAAAAGATAGAATATTGACTAAAATTTTCCCGTATTGCAGCCTGAAAGCCTATAAATATGCCCCCTGCCGATCCGCTTGACCAGATCGACCGCAAGATCCTTGAAGTCCTCAGCCGCGACGGCCGCTTGCCGGTCACCGAACTGGCGGCGATGGTAGGCCTGTCCAAAACGCCCTGCCAGTCGCGCCTGAAGCGCCTGCAACTGCACGGCTATATCCAGGGTTTCCGCGCCATCCTGAACCCGGCGAAACTCAACCTCGACCATGTCGCCTTCGCCGAGGTCAAGCTGCGCGACACCTCCGAACGTGCGCTTTCCGCCTTCAACGCCGCCGTCCTGAAGGTGCCGGAGATAGAGCAATGCCACATGATCGCAGGCTCGTTCGACTACCTTCTGAAAATCCGCACGAAGGACATCAAAGCGTACCGGCAGGTGCTGGGCGAAACCATCTCGACCCTGCCGCATGTCGGCAGCACCTCCACCCATGTCTCGATGCAATCGGTCAAGGACACCGCTTTCGACCGCGCCTGACCATCCCATTATTTGTTCAATGAGTCGCGCCGGAGGCATCGCGAATGCCCGTCAGGACACTCGCCACTTAGTCGTGGGCCGGAACTGGCCACCTAGCCTAGCCCGCCCGCCGACCCACACACAGCGACACCGCAAAGATCGCCGCCGCGGCCACAACGATGCTCGGCCCGGTAGGCGTGTCGGCCATATACGAGGCCCAGACCCCGCCCAGCGTCGCCGCCATGCCGAAGAGAACCGCCAGCACCGCCATTCCCTCGGGCGTCCGCGCAAATCCCCGCGCCGCCGCCGCCGGCACGATCAACAGGGCCGCGATCAGAAGCGCACCGACCACTTTCAACGCCAAAGCCACAACGACCGCGAGGGCCAGCGTTAACACCATCTGCTCACGTCTTGGATCGATCCCTGCACTGGCTGCCAGTTCTTCGTTCAACGTGGCGGTCAACAACGGCACCCAACGCCAGACCAACAGCGCCAGCACCAAGGTCGAGCCGCCCCAGATCACTGCCAGATCGGCTTTCGTCACCGTCAGGATATCGCCGAAGAGGAAAGCCGTCAGATCAATCCGCACGCCTTCGACGAACGAAATCGCCACCAGACCAAGCGCCAGCGCCGAATGCGCCAGAACCCCCAGAATTGAATCCATCCCGTGACCTCGCCCAACCAGCGCGGAGACTGTCAGCCCCATCGCCAGCGCCACCGCCAGCGTGCCGACCGTTACCGAGATCGAAAACGCCAGCGCCAAAGCAACGCCCAGAACCGCGGCATGGGCCATCGCATCTCCGAAATAGGCCATTCGCCGCCAGACAACAAACGCCCCCAATGGCCCGGTCGCCAGCGACAAGCCGATGCCGGCCAGAACCGCCCGGATCAGGAAATCGTCCAGCACTACTGCATCCGCCCGGCATGATCGCCATGCACATGGCCCGCGGCGCCGTCATCGTCATGGGCGTGGTCATTACCCTGCCTGTCGTGATTCACGTGATCGTGGTCGTGGTCATGCTCGTGCCGGTAAAGCGCCAGCGCGCCACCCGTGCCGACACCGAAGAGCGCCCGATATTCCGGCGCTTCGGAGACCACGGCGGGGCTGCCCTCGCAGCAAATATGACCATTGAGGCAAATCACCCTGTCAGAGGCGCGCATCACCACATGCAGGTCATGGCTGACAAGCAGAACCGCGGCGCCAGTTTCCTGCCGCACCTCTTCGATCAGCCGGTAGAAGGATGCGACACCGGGATGATCCAGCCCTTGCGTAGGCTCATCAAGGATCAGGATATCGGGTTCCGCCAGCAAGGCCCGCGCCAGCAGCACCCGCTGGAACTGCCCGCCCGACAAAGCGGTCATCTGCCGCGCTTCCAGACCCTCGACGCCAACCCGCGCCATCACATCAGCGACCGCTTTGGAGCTTTTGCGATGCGGCAGCGACAGGAACCGTGCCACCGTCATCGGCAAGGTCGCGTCAATCGCCAGACGTTGCGGCACATAACCGATCCGCAACCCCGGCTTGCGTGTCACCGTTCCCCGCGTCGGGCGCAACACGCCAAGAAGCGCGCGAATCAGCGTCGATTTTCCCGACCCGTTCGGCCCGACAACGGTTACGATCTCGCCCTTCGAGATCGTAAAATTCACATGGCTCAGAACCGGAGCTCTGCTGTACCGCAGGCTCATATCGCGGGTTTCGATCAGGCTCATGCGGCACAGGCCGGACAAGTGCCCAGCACCTCGACATTGACCCGCGCGATGCGAAATCCCAGCCTCTCCGCCGCCTTGTCCAGCGCACCGCGGACCTCCTCCTCGGGTGCCTCGGCAATCGCACCGCAGTCGTCGCAGATGAAAAAAGCCGGTGCATGCGCCTCGCCGGGCTGCATGCAGGCGGTGAAGGCGTTCAGCCGCCGGATCCGGTGCGCGAAACCGTTCTCGACCAGGAATTCCAACGCCCGGTAGACCACCGGCGGTTGGCTGCCGAAACCGTCCTTGGACAGCCGATCCAACACCTCGTAAGCGCCGAGCGCCCGGTGTTCCTCCAGGAGAATCTCCAGCGTCCGCCGCCGGACCGGCGTCATCCTGATCCCAGCCTTGACTGACAATGCCTCGGCGCGGTCCAGTACCGAACCGGAACAGGTCGCATGATTGTGCCGCCGAAATGCGGTCGCGGGGTTGGGAGCTTGCATCGCCTTGCCTATTGTTACTTTATCGCGTGTTATGTTATTTCATCACGATACTGGATACAAGGACCACCGATGCGCGCGATCCTCGCCACCCTCTTGATACTCACGGCCTTCCCCACCAATGCTCAACCGCAGGTCGTCACCGACATCGCGCCGGTGCATTCGCTGGTCTCGGCAGTAATGGACGGGATCGGTGAGCCCGACTTGCTGCTCGACGCAACCGTGGACGCGCATCACATCACGCTTCGCCCCTCACAGGCCCGTGCGCTGGCAGATGCACAGGTCGTCTTCTGGATCGGACCCGCGCTGACGCCGTGGCTTGCCAAACCCGTCGACACCTTGCCCGAGGGCGCGCACTCTGTAGCGCTTTCGGATG
Organism: uncultured Alphaproteobacteria bacterium; assembly: GCA_963768355.1. Lineage (GTDB taxonomy): Bacteria > Pseudomonadota > Alphaproteobacteria > Rhodobacterales > Rhodobacteraceae > JAHEAO01. The sequence goes on along the minus strand of CAVYHT010000041.1, from coordinate 36,932 downwards.
TCGTCGGCACGACCCTGATTGACGTTGGCGGCGGTAAGATTGACCCTCATGCGTGGCTCGACCCCGACAATGCAGCCCTATGGCTGCCCGCCATCGCCGAAGCGCTCGGCCGGATCGACCCCGAGAACGCCGCCAGCTACGTCGCCAATGCCAAGACCGCCGTCGCGGCGCTGCAAACCTTGAACGCCAAGATGATTGCCGAACTCGCGCCCCAGAGCGACAAGCGCTACCTCGTCACGCACGACGCTTACAGCTACTTCGCAAGCCATTTCGGATTGCGTCTGACCGAGGCGATTTCCGACAGCGATGCCGCCGCGCCGACCGCCGCACGGCTTGCCGAATTGCGCGACAGCCTGACCGCTACGCCCGTCACCTGTGCCTTTCGCGAACCGCAGCAAAGCCCGGCAGCACTCAATACGCTTCTGGCCGGAACCGCCACGCCGCAAGCCACACTTGATCCGCTCGGCACCGCGCTCACGCCCGGCCCCGCGCTTTACCCCGACCTATTGCGCGCGATGATCGACAGCATCACGACCTGCGCTGACTGATCCCCCTTGATCCCGGCCTGAAAGGCGCGGACACTCGGCAAAGCCGCCAGGGGGACCGCCATGACCAGCACGATCTTCGACGCGACCGCCTGCGAACTGGGCGAAGGCCCGTTCTGGCACCCGGGGCGGCAGCAATTTTTCTGGTGTGACATCTTGGGGCGGAAGCTTCTGACCCGGACCAGCAACAAGACCCAATGCTGGAATTTCCCCGGCCATGTCTCGGCCCTTGGTTGGACCGACAATGACCACCTGCTGATCGCCAGCGAAACTGCGCTGCACCTGTTCGACCTGACCACGGGTCAGACCGAGGAGATTGCACCGCTGGACGCCGATAACCCCGCGACCCGCTCGAACGATGGCCGCGCCGATCCGCAGGGCGGCTTCTGGATCGGCACGATGGGCAAACGCGCCGAGGCCAACGCTGGCGCGATTTACCGCTATTACCGCGGAGAAGTCCGCACTCTCTATCCTGACATCACGATTCCCAACTCGATAGCCTTCGCGCCTGATGGGACAACCGCCTATTTCACCGACACAAAGACGCAAGTTATCCAGCGCCAGCGCCTTGATGCGCAAGGCTGGCCTGCGGGCGATCCCGAACCTTTCGTCGATTGCACGAGCCTGCCCGGTTCGCCCGATGGCTCTGTCGTCGATGCGGACGGCAATCTCTGGAATGCGCAATGGGGCGGCTGGCGAGTGGCCTGCTACTCGCCCGAAGGCAACTATCTGCGCGAGGTTACGTTCAACGCCGCCCATACCTCCTGTCCGGCCTTTGGTGACGCGGACCTTTCCACGCTTTACTGCACGACAGCACAGGAAAACATCACCGATGCCGACCGCGACAAAAGCCGCGACCACGGCAAGACCTTCGCCGCCGAAAACATCGCGAAAGGCCAGCCCGAACACCGGGTGATCCTGTGATGCGCTCATCGTTCGGCCACACCCATGCCGGGATCGAGGTCGAACGTCTGACCATTGGCGACGACAAACTTGCTGCCAGTATCCTGACCCTCGGTGGGATTTTGCAAGACGTGCGACTAACGGGCATTCCGCACCCGCTGACGCTCGGCAGCTCTGACCTTGCCGGCTATGAAGGGCCGATGGCCTATTTCGGCGCGGTCGTCGGCCCAGTCGCCAACCGCATCGCCCGCGCCAGTGCCGTACTTGATGGCCAACGGCACCACTTTGCCGCAAACGATGGCTCGAACACCCTGCATGGCGGACCGACCGGCACTCACGCCCTGATCTGGGAACCGACTGAACAGACCGACACCACTGTGACGCTGCGACTCTCGCTGCCCGACGGCCTTGGCGGGTTTCCCGGGCGCCGCATTCTCTTTGCCCGGTTTTCGGTGCTGCCCGATGCAACACTGGAACTGGCCCTGACGGCCACCACTGACCGCCCGACCTGGATGAACCTTGCCAATCACAGCTATTGGAACCTGGATGGCGGTCCGACCACCGAAGGCCATCGGTTACAAATCGACGCAGAGCGCTATTTGCCGGTAGACAACGATTTGATCCCGAACGATCCAGCCCCGGTGGCGGGCACAGTCTTTGACTTTCGCCAAGCCCGGCCCGTTGGCGAAGGCCAGCCCGACCGCTACGACCACAATTTTTGCTTGTCGAAAGCCCGGACCGCCTTGCGAAAGGTCGCCCGCCTCACCGGCAAGTCCGGCCTTGAGTTGACGGTCGAAACCACCGAGCCCGGACTGCAAATCTATGACGCCGCCCGGAATGACACGACACCCTTTGTTGGTCATCTCGGGAGCCTTTATGGCCCCCATGCGGGCATCGCCATTGAAGCCCAGTCCTGGCCAGACACTCCCAATCGCTCTGACTTCCCCGCCATCCGACTAGACCCCGGCGAAACCTACGAACAAGTCACACGCTGGCGGTTAGCACCTTAATGGAACCCGAACGGAACTATGCCCTTTCCCGACCAGCATATCTGCCTTGCGCAGATTCAAGATGGCGGAGCTATACCGTGTCGGCCAAAATCTGAATCGGAATACGCTGCCTCTCGCCAACGCTCGAATGCGCGTTACGCTGCGTGATGCTACGGGGTTAAGGCCGAAAAGCTTCAGATGAAAGAAGCATAGGCATCAGCCCGGAAATCATTCGCCCCAACCGCCGCCACCCGGCGTCCGCAACTCGAAAAGCCCGCCGACCGGTAGTTCGATTTCATCGTTACCGTCCAGCCGGATGCGTTGACCATCTGGCAGTTCGGCCCAGTTTTCCCCCACTGCACCCGGTTTTCCACCGTTCACCCCAAAGGGCGGAACCTTGCGATGCGAACACAACGTCGTCACGGTAACTGGGTTCAGGAACCGCAACCGTCGTACAACGCCATTGCCGCCGGTCCATTTGCCGGCACCACCCGATCCGTAACGTATCGAGAATTCCTCCAGCCGCACGGGGAACCGTTTTTCAAGGATCTCCGGGTCGGTCATGCGGGTGTTCGTCATATGGCTTTGCACGGCATCGCAACCGTTAAAACCCGGCCCAGCGCCAGTCCCTCCCGCAATGGTCTCGTAGTTCTGGAATTCGGAATTGCCCCAGACGAAATTGTTCATCGTTCCCTGCGATCCCGCGATCACGCCCAGCGCACCATAGAGCGCATTGCACGCCGCTTGGCTGACCTCCGTGTTACCCGCGATCACGGCAGCCGGGTAGGTCGGGTTCAGCATCGAGCCCTCCGGTGCAATGATCTGCAGCGGTTTCAGGCAGCCCTCGTTCAGTGGAATATCGGCGCCTACCATCGTACGAAAGACATAAAGAACGACCGCCCGACAGATTGAGAATGGTGCGTTGTAATTGCCCGAGTGCTGCGGCGACGTGCCCGTGAAGTCGATGGTGGCCCGCCGGTTTGCACGATCGACCTTCACCTCAACCTCGATCACTGCACCATGATCCATCGGATAAGAGAATGTACCGTCCTTCAACCGGTCGATGACCCGGCGAACGCTTTCTTCTGCGTTATCCTGCACGTGGCCCATATAGGCTTCGACGACATCCAGCCCGTAGTTCTGCACGACCCGCAGCAACTCACGCCGCCCGGTCTCATTCGCGGCCACCTGCGCCTTCAGATCGGCCATGTTCTGCGGAATGTTGCGGCAGGGGTAGCGACCAGAGCTCAGCGTCTCATTTGCCAGGTCCTCCTGAAACGCACCCTTTGACACAAGACGCACATTGTCGATCAGCACACCCTCTTCATCGATGTGGCGGCTGTCAGGCGGGGCAGATCCCGGTGTACGCCCTCCGATGTCGGCGTGATGCCCGCGAGAGCCCAGCCAGAAGACCACCTGATCTTCAACGAAAACAGGGGTCACGACGGTCACATCCGGCAGATGAGTGCCGCCGTTATACGGCGAGTTCAGCATGAAGGCGTCGCCCGGATGAATGTCGCCTGCATTCTCTCGCATCACCGTGCGTATTGACTCTGACATCGAGCCAAGATGCACAGGGACATGCGGTGCATTGGCGACCAGATCGCCGGTCCGGTCGAAAATTGCGCAAGAGAAATCAAGTCGCTCCTTGATGTTAACCGACCAAGAGGTATTTGCCAGCGTTGCCCCCATTTGATCGGCGACCGACATCAGAAGGTTGTTGAACACTTCCAGCAGAACCGGATCGGCCTCTGTCCCCGCAGCGGCCGGCCGGGCCGCCTTGCCTGTACGCTCCAGGATCAGGTTGCCGAGCGTGTCTAACCCGGCTGTCCATCCGAGTTCGACAACATTGGTCCCAGTCGGTTCTTTGATGATAGCGGGCCCGTCGATCCGGCGCTTGGGGTCCAGATTCTTTCGATCGAAGATCGGCACGGGCCGGCTGCTGCCACCAAGATGCACCTCGGCGTGATCTGCCAGCTGTCCGTCGCCGAACAGGGCAATCGCCTGAGGCACTTCAGTTGCACCGCCAATCGCTTCGACAGAGACCATCTCGAACAGCAGCTCGCGGTTTGGCGAAATGAAGCCAAAGCGCCCCAGATGCGCTTCCTCAAACGCCGCCTGCATCGCTTCAATGCTGCCAAACGGCACCTCCAGCGCCTGATGGCTGCCGTCATAGCGCAGATGCGCGCGGGCCTCTGTCGTGATCTCCGAAGCGCTTTGCTGTCTGACCTCGGCGATGGCCTCGGTTGTGATCCTCTGCAATGCCAACCGGGCCGTTTCGATCTCTGACAACGCGACATCAACCTGCATTTCCCGCATCGCCCGGATTTGCGCAAGGCCCATCCCATAGGCTGACAGCACACCGGCGAAAGGGTGCAGAACCACCCGCCGCATTCCCAGTGCATCCGCCACAAGGCAGGCATGCTGGCCACCTGCGCCGCCGAAGCATTGCAACGTGTAATCGGTGACATCATGGCCCCTCTGGACGCTGATCTTCTTGATCGCATTCGCCATGTTGTCGACAGCGATCCGCAAGAAACCCTCCGCCAGATCCTCTGGCAGTCGCAGCGCGGCCCCTGTCGCCCTCGCGACGTCTTCAGACAGTTCATGGAACTTCTGCTCCACTGCACCCCTGTCTAACGGCTTGTCGCCCTCAGCACCGAAGACATGCGGGAAATGATCCGGCTGCAGCTTGCCCAGCATCACATTGCAATCCGTAACCGTCAGCGGCCCGCCACGGCGGTAACACGCAGGACCGGGATCCGCGCCGGCGCTTTCGGGTCCCACCTGAAACCTGCCATCGCGAAAGGTGCAGATCGACCCGCCGCCAGCAGCAACCGTGTGGATATCCATCATCGGCGCCCGCATCCGAACGCCCGCGATCTCTGTTTCGAACGAGCGCTCGAAATCCCCGGCGAAATGGCTGACATCGGTTGAGGTACCGCCCATATCGAAACCGATGAGTTTGTCGAATTCCCGCCGCTTGCCCGGTTTCGACCATCCCTACGATGCCGCCAGCCGGGCCCGACAGGATTGCGTCCTTGCCCTGAAACAGCCGGGCATCGGTCAGCCCGCCATTGGACTGCATGAACAAAAGCTTGCCGCAGGCCCGCCCGACATCCAGTGCGCCGGCCACCTGATCGACATACCGGCGCAGGATCGGCGACAAATAGGCATCGACCACAGTGGTATCGCCGCGTCCGACCAGTTTGGCCAAACGCGAAACCTGATGACTTGCGGAGACCTGGGTGAACCCGATTTGCCGCGCGATCTCAGCCGTGCGCGCCTCGTGTTGCGGATTCAGATAGCCGTGTAGGAACGCAATCGCCACCGATCTGAAGCCGTCGTCAAAGGCCTGCTGCAGAAGTGTTCGGGTGGTGTTCTCGTCCAATTCTGTCAGCACGCTGCCGTCGGCATCCAGACGCTCGGGCACTTCGCCGACGCGTTCATACAGAAGTTCCGACCGTTTGATATGCAGATCGAACAGCCGTGGTCGGGTCTGATAGCCGATACGCAACAGATCGCCGAAGCCTGCGGTGATCAGAAACAGCGTCCGTTCGCCCTTACGCTCCAGCAGAGCGTTGGTGGCGACGGTTGTCCCCATCTTGACGGCGTTGATCGTGGCGTCGGGCAGTTGCTCACCATCGGTAAGACCAAGGATCTCTCGGATGCCCTGAACGGCGGCATCCGGGTAACGCTCAGGGTTTTCCGAGAGCAGCTTGTGGGTGTGCAGACTGCCATCAGGGTGCTGTGCCACCACGTCAGTGAAGGTGCCGCCCCGGTCGATCCAGAATTCCCAAGCTCTTGCCATGCCTGCCTCTTGCTGCCCAGCCCAGCGGTCCAACAGTCGGACGAAGATGTCAACGCACCCCTCCCGGAAAGGAACTGTTAACCAATTACCGATCATTGTGCCCGCAAACGACAGGAGCAGGAAGTGATCGCCCAGCTTGACCCAAAATTCGTCGCCGCGCGGCCACTAAAGACATGGTCGCGGTTGGTGGCTTATGTCATGTTCGAAGGCCGTCCACTGACAACCAAGGGACGGTGGATCAACCCGATTGTTCTTGCGGGCTACCGGCTTTGCTCTTTACTGCCGGGCGGTTCGCCTAGCCTTAGCCCGATCTTCATATTGGGGGTCGGCCGCAGCGGCACGACCGTGCTGGGTTCGATTCTGGCACTTCATCCCGATGTCGGGTATCTGAACGAGCCAAAGGCGCTCTGGCATGCGGCCCTGGGCGACGACGACCTGATCGGTTCCTATAGCCAGCATCCCGGCCGATACCGGATGGATCGCAGCGATATAACCCGGGTCAAGCAACGCCGTTTGCAGACGTTCTACCGGGCGTTCCTGCGGTTGTCGGGCAATCGTCGGGTGGTCGACAAGTATCCTGAACTGCTGTTCCGCACAGAGCTGCTGGACGGCATATTCCCCGAGGGCCGCAAGGTCATCATGATCCGCCACGGCGCAGAGACCTGTCAGTCGATCGGGAAATGGTCCGATGATCACAGCCAACTGGATGGGAAGGGCCATGTCGATTGGTGGGGCAAGGATGACCGCAAGTGGGACCTGCTGCTGCGCGATGTCGTCAGGCCGGACCCGAGCTTTGCCAGATTGCTGCCGGTTCTTGACGATCTGTATAGCCCCGTTGACAGAGCTGCCGTCGAATGGATCGCCTCGATGCGGGAAACGCTGCGACTGCGCAACGCGGCAGCCGCGGGCACGCTGATCGTTCGCTACGAAGATGTCGTCTCGCGTCCGGAAGAGACGATCGCCGGGATCTGCGACTTTTGCGGGTTGGATCAGGACGATACAATGATCGCATATGCAAAATCCACGCTCTCACCCAGGCCGCCTCGGGCGATGCCTAAACTTCACCCGGCTCTGACACCATTGTTTGAGCAAACGCTTCGTGAGTTGGGGTACTGAGGGGACTTCGGCATGCGCATCCTTCAAATCAGTCACAACCATCATATCGTTGGCGGGTCAGACCGGGTCTTCTTCGAAACCTCTGCCTTGTTAGCAAGGGCCGGGCATAACGTAATCCCCTTTTGCCTGAGCAGCCCGAAAGACATCCCGACGCCGTGGTCGACCTATTTTCCCAAGGGCGCGGCCACCGCGCATCCGCGGGCTCGCGATACGGCGCGGTATTTCTACAATCTCGAGGCCCGCAGATGCCTGGAGCGATTGCTGGATGATGTCGGTCAAATCGACGTTGCCCATCTGCATATATACCACGGCAAACTGACGCCGGCGATTTTGTCGGTACTGAGGTCGCGTGGAATTCCGATTGTGCAGACCTTGCACGAGTACAAGCTCGCTTGCCCCGTCTACACGATGCAGCGCCACGGTATGAACTGCGAGACATGTGTAGAAGGCACCGTTCTTTCCAGCATTCGGCATCGCTGCAAGGATGGGTCGTTGGTCAAATCCACCGTCATGGCCGCCGAGATGATGCTGTCGCGGATGCTAGGCGATGTGCGGCTGATAGACGGTTTCATCTGCGTCAGCGATTTTCAGCGCGAAATCATGATCCGCGCCGGCCTGCCCGCAGCGAAATTGACGACGGCGCACAATTTCGTGGGCCCGACGGTCGGTCCCACCCGTTCGGGTCATGAGGATTACCTCCTGTACATGGGCCGGATCGAGCGGCTCAAGGGGGTTCCGACACTGCTGGAGGCAGCGGCAAAAACAGGCCAGCGGCTGGTTATCGCGGGCGAAGGATCGTGGCAGTCTGACCTGGCCGCCCAGATCGGAAATCATCCGAATGTGACCTATCTGGGCTTTCAGCACGGAGCTGCCTTGGCAAAGCTCGTTGCCTTATCGAAAGCGGTTGTCGTACCATCCGAGTGGTATGAGAACTGCCCGATGTCCGTCCTTGAGGCAAAGGCAGCGGGTCGACCCGTGGTCGCGGCAAAGATCGGCGGCATACCTGAACTGGTCAGGGATAATATCGACGGCTTCCTATTTCGACCGGGCGAAGTTGACGATCTTTGCAATGCACTGAAGCGACTGGACGCGGCATCACATGAAAATCTTTGTGCGAATGCCGCCGCAGATGCCGCGCGGCGGTTTTCGGCAAAATCTCATCTCTCTGCCCTGATGCAGATCTACGCCAATGCGGGCGCTGAGGAAATCACAGAAGGGATCTGCATGGCAGGTTGAGCCGTCAAATATCGACCCACAAGCCTTCGCAAAGAACTGAAACGGGCTTCGCGCAACGGATCACCGTATAGGTGATCATCGTCTCCGGCGCACGCATCACACCTGGTCGGGCCAGCGCATCTGCAGCCCGTGAAAGTTGTGGGCCCGCAAGCTGCTGGCTGGCGGTAATCCTCTGAAATGGGGCCAGAATGACATCGTTGCTTGGAATGTTGCGTCCGAACGCCCCTGCACGAATACGGATCGGCAGCGCTTCGGGATGGTAGCTCAGGAAGTCCTCGTCAAGCACGAAACGGTCGACGCTCTCGATCTTTGCGAAGCCGCCGATCTTGGTGCGCAGCATGTCGCGTTCACGCAAAGCCTGAGCATGCATGTCGCCAAACGAAGTCGCAACCCGGGTCATAGGGCCAAGACCCTCGAACGCGCCGACTCGATCAGCCGCCTGACGTCCCGGCTTAAGGTCGCCATCCGACAGAAACTGCCTCTGCCGGTCATGAGATTGCGGTATGCGACTTTCGGTCATGGTTCCAGTTCTAATCGATAGCAACCGCACAGCCGAATGACGCCTGATGCGATCAAGTTGCAAAGACCTAACAAAGGCACATGCAAACCGACAGTTGGCTAAAAAGGTATGGCAGCAGAAAAAGGCGTTGCCTGCATCTTGCAATGTCTGCCCTTCCGATCTGAATCGCAATTCAATTCGGCAAGGAACAGGTGGCATTGGATTTTCAGGTCCCTAAGAAATATCCTTCTTTATTAACAACTTACGTCATAAGTCGAGCGGCGCGCCTGCCTGCGACGCCTTCGCTTGACACTCCGCATCGGCAGTCTTCGACCAAGCGGCTCAACTCTGGGTTGATGCTTGGATCAGGCCGTTAACCAGTCCGCAATCTAGCAACACACCGTTTTGCAGCTCGAATGGCTTCTGTCTTGGAAACAAATCGGGCAATTCGCCAGTACTGTTGCTGTGTGAAGTCGGGCGGGGACCGAATCTCACCTTGTTAGGCGAGGGGAACAATAGCCGCATAGTTTTCCTTTGGGGGCTCCGCGTTGAAGAAGTTCAGTGGCCCGACTAGCCGATTCTCTGACGACAAATCGCGCTGCACGATAGGGCAGAACGCAACTATCCAGGAAAGTTGCGCGTTGATTGAGTCCAGTGACGCAAATACTTTCGCCCGCATACCGAACCAATCGGTCGGCAGGCTGGTCAATTGCCGCCGCAACATCCTATGTATCTTGCAGAACCATGAGACATTCGTCGCCGTAAATGACACCACCAACCCCGAGCCGGCAGAGGCCTGACCAGGTGGAGTGGGAAGCGGTTCGCGGCAGATGCAAAAGGACAATGGGCTATGGCAAATCCGATGTTTGATACCTTGTTCAGGCCGCATATCGGCAAGGACACGGTTTTCCTGCAATTCGGCGATGGCAGTCATCTGACTCATGGCGCTTTTCTGGACCAAGTGGCCAAATTCGCGCATGCCCTGTGCGACCTCGGTTTATCAGAGGGTGACAGAGTTGCCGTGCAAATCGCGAAGTCCCCCGAGGCTTTGGCCGCCTATGCCGCCGCGGTACAGGCCGGCTTGATCTTCTTACCGCTGAATACTGCCTATACGCCCGATGAAGTATCTTATTTCGTCTGTGACAGCGGCGCACGTGTTCTCATTTGCGACGAAGCGATGTCCGCAGCACTGGCGCCCGTGGCGCAAACGGCGGGCGCAGTACTGTCAACCTTGAATGCTGACGGCAGCGGTGACTTCGTTCGCCGCGCCAACAAGTTTCCCAAGATCTTTGAAACGGTCGAGCGAAAGTCGGAAGATCTGGCCGCCTTGCTATACACCTCGGGCACGACAGGCCGTTCAAAAGGCGCGATGCTGACGCACGATAACCTTCTGTCCAATGCCCTGACACTGGTCAATGCGTGGCGTTTCACTTCTGATGACGTACTCTTGCACGCGCTGCCGATCTTTCACACGCATGGACTGTTCGTCGCGACGAACCTGATGCTTATCGCGGGCGGATCGATGATCTTTCTGCCAAAACTCGATGTCGACGAACTGATTGAGCTGATGCCAAGAGCCACCACCATGATGGGCGTCCCGACCTTCTACACCCGTCTGTTGGCAGACCACCGCTTCACCGGGGATCTGACGCGCCACATGCGCCTGTTCATCTCGGGCTCGGCGCCGCTGCTTGCCGACACACATGCCCAATTCCAGAAACGAACTGGCCATCGCATTCTGGAACGCTACGGCATGACCGAAAGCAATATGAACACGACGAACCCTTATGACGGCGAACGGATCGCGGGAACCGTCGGGTTACCGCTTCCAAATGTCGAGTTGAAGATCACCGATCCCTCCAGTGGCGCCACCTTGCCGCAGGGCAGCGTCGGCCAGATCGAAGTGCGCGGGCCGAACGTGTTCAAGGGCTACTGGAACATGCCCGAGAAAACGCGCGAGGAACTGCGGGAAGATGGGTTCTTCATCACCGGCGATCTCGGGATGATCGACGATCGCGGCTATGTCCGTATCGTTGGGCGCAACAAGGATCTTGTCATCTCTGGCGGCTACAACATCTATCCCAAAGAGGTCGAGTTGGTACTGGATGCCCAGCCGGGCGTCCTCGAAAGCGCGGTAATCGGCGTACCGCACCCGGATTTCGGCGAAGGCGTGGTCGGCGTTCTGGTCGCAGAACCCGGTGCCGTTCTGGACGTAGAAGCGATAAGGACGGCGCTGTCTGAATCGCTTGCCCGATTCAAGCAACCGAAGGAATTGGTGATAGTGCCGGAGCTGCCCCGGAATGCGATGGGAAAAGTGCAGAAGAACCTGCTTCGCGAAGCCTTCAAATCCGCGCTTGTCTGATGCCGCTGCCTGTCAGAAGCGAACTGAACCTCCACGCTGTAGAAGTCTTACGGATAGTGACCCAAAAACCGTTGGTTCTGATGGTCAATTGGTTGCGAGAGCCCGCTCAAACCTCAACTTGCCGTTGAGGGTGTGCGAATGATGTTTCACGCCATCACTTACCCATAGGTCGATCGTGAAGGCGCTAACTACAATACCGCATCTGCCAGCAGAACCCGAACATCGCGACGCAAACAGGTGTACCGGCAGGCAGTGCCGGCGGGCCTCGTGGGAGGATTTCAGGCGGAAACCGATGATTCCGATAGGATGGCAACTTTGATGGCACTTGCTGAAGCGAAAGTGGCCTCAACCATCCAAACCCCGGTAGATTGACAACACAGGCCATAGTTTTTTATTTGAGCGCTCAAAAAAACTTTGGTAGGGTCCGATCACCACCTCATCGGAGACGCCAGCATGACCGCATTCGCCCCCCAAGCCCAAGCGCTGCCAAACGACCATGACCGCAAGGGCCTGCCCGCCTGGGCCTATTTCAACGAAGAAATGCTTGAGATGGAAAAGGATATACTTTTCCGGTCGCACTGGCAGTTGGTCTGTCATGTCAACGATCTGCCCGAAACGGGCGATTTCGTAACGCTCGACTGTGTCGGCGAGCGCGCGCTGGTGATCCGGGGGCAGGATGGGGAAGTGCGCGGATTCCATAACCTTTGTCGCCACCGCGGATCGCGCGTCGTCGCTGCCGAACAGGGCAATTGCCGCAATTCCATCGTCTGCCCGTTTCACGGCTGGGTCTACAACCTCGACGGCACCCTGCGCGGGGCCGCGCAGCCCGACAAACTGCCACCGCTCGATCCGGTGGCCTTCGGGTTGAAAGCCATCGAAACTGACATCTGGCGCGGCTTCGTCTTTGTCCGCTTCCGCCCTGGCCCGCAGCCGTCGATGAACGAGGTTCTGAAACGTTTCGATGCCGAATTGGCGCAGTACGATCTGGACGGGCTGCTGCCCGGCGGTGAAGGTTTTTACGCCGAAACGGCGGAAGTGAACTGGAAATGCGTGCGCGACGTGGACAACGAAGGCTATCATGTGCCGATGGCCCATCCCGGCCTCGATGATCTGTTCGGCAACAACTACTATGACGAGGAATTCCAGAGTGGCGCCTCGCGTTCCTATGCCAGCTTCCGCGAAGGCCGGAACCGGCTGTGGAGCGTGCGGGCTTATACCTCGATCCTGCATCCACCCGAAGGGTTGGATGAGGATCACGAGCGCGCCTGGCTTTACATCGGTCTCTTCCCCAACTGTGTGCTTGGCATCTACCCCGATTGTGTGAAATTCTATCAGGAGTTTCCGGTCGCATACGGGAAAACCATGCAGCGCGGCACCACCTACAAACTGGCAAACGAAGATCGCCGGATGCGCGCCGCGCGCTATCTGAGCAGCCGAATCGACCGCGCTCACCTCGGAAGAGGACGAAGAACTGGTGCGCTGGGTGTGGGAAGCTGCGTTTTCAAGCGGCTATGACGGTGTGATCCTGTCCGATCTGGAAAACTGCGTGCGCAGCTATCACGACGCCTTGCGCGCCCATTTCCCCGTGCTGAACGAAGACGAGCCGCCAAAAGGCGAGGTTGCTACCCGCAACGCAGAATTGTTGCGCGCAGAGGTTGCCGCAGAATGAGCGAAGACGCGTCAACGTCCACAAGGCATCCTGCCTGATGGAGGCGCGGTTCGACGCGCGAGGCGAAACAGGGGCTGCACGCTGATCAGTCCGACGTTCGCCTATGTCGCTGGTAATGCTGGCCGCGCCCCTTGCTGATGGTCATCACCTTCAGCTTCTGGACACAGGACTACCTGGCCATCGACACCACTCCGACGCTCGCAGAACTACCGCGAGGCGTGGGGCACGCCGATCTATCAGGTGCTGATGTGGCGGTCGCTGAAGATCTCGCTGATCGTCACGGTGGTGACGGTACTGCTGGCCTTTCCGATCGCCTATTTCCTGTCCTTCAAGGTCACGAAGCGCAAGGCGCTGTGGCTCTTTCTGATCACGGTGCCGTTCTGGACCAGCTACCTGCTGCGCGTATTCCTGTGGAAGGTGATCCTGGGCTACAACGGCGTGCTGCAACTCGGCTCTGCTGGGGCTGGGCTTCATCGACGAGCCGCTGACCTTCATCCTCTATAACCTCAACGCGGTGGTGATCACGCTGGCCCACGCCTGGGCGCCCTTCGCGATCCTGCCGATCTTCGTGGCGCTGGAAAAGATCGACCGCTCGCTGCTGGAGGCCGCGACCGATCTGGGCGATGGCCCGATGCGCCGGTTCTTTCGCGTCACGCTGCCGCTGGCGATGCCCGGCATCGTCGCCGCGACCCTGATCGTGCTGATCCCGACCGTGGGCGACTTCATCACGCCGCGGCTGGTCGGCGGCACCGACGGGCTGATGATCGCCAACATGATCCAGATCCAGTTCGGCAAGGCCAACAACGCGCCGCTGGGGGCGGCGCTGGCGGTGTCGTCGATGGTGGTGATCGGCGCTGATCAGCGCTGCTGATCTTCCTGGTCGGCAAGAAGCTGGGAGGACGCGTGCGAGTGAGGTTCCGTTCCGGCCAACTGGCTGACGGTCTATGCCGTGATCTACATGATCTTTCTCTATGCGCCGGTGATCCTGCTGCCGCTGTTTGCCTTCAACAACTCCACCATCATCGCCTTTCCGCTAAGCGGATTCACCACAGACTGGTTCGTCGGCCTCTGGCACACGCCGACGCTGCATACAGCGCTCGGCAATTCCGCCGATTGTCGGCGTCACCACCGCCGTGTTCAGCACCCTGCTGGGTGCCTGTGCCGCCCGGGCATCGTCGCGGTTCGCGTTTCCGGCCAAGACCGGCATCGTCGGGCTGATCATGCTGCCGCTGGTCCTGCCCGAGATCATCATCGCGGTGGCGCTGCTGGTCATGCTGAACCAGCTTGGGCATGCCACTGTCGCTCTGGACCGTGGTTGGCGGGCCATGTGCTGATCTGCACGCCGTTCGCCATCGCCATCCTCAGTTCCGCCTATCGCGGGCTCGACCGCGAGCTTGGAGGAAGCCTCGTTCGATCTGGGCGAAACCCGCTGGGGCACCTTTCGCCGCGTGACCCTGCCGCTGGTCCTGCCGGGGGTGATTTCCAGCCTGCTGATCACCTTCACCATCTCGCTGGACGAATTCATCATCGCCTTCTTCCTGACCGGCACCGACGTCACCCTGCCGGTCTATATCTGGAGCCAGCTGCGCTTTCCCTGCCAAGCTGCCATCGGTCATGGCGCTGGGGACGATCCTGCTGGCGGTGTCGATCCTGCTGCTGATCGTCGCCGAATGGTTGCGCCGGCGCGCCGCCAAACGGCAGGGCATCGAAACCACATTGGCAGGGGTCTAATGCATGGTGACGACGGAGACGACATGAACGCACCGCGACACCGATGATCGACATCGGCGACGTCACCAAGAATTTCGGCAGCTTCACCGCGCTGCACGGCATCATCGGCGCACATACGCGAGGGCGAGTTCTTCTCGCTGCTCGGCCCGTCGGGCTGCGGCAAGACCACGCTGCTGCGCATGATCGCCGGGTTCGAGGCGCCCACCAGCGGCACCATCGAGATCGACGGCAAGGACATGGCGGGCATCCCGGCCAACCGCCGCCCGACCAACATGGTGTTCCAGAGCTACGCGATCTTTCCGCATCTGAATGTGGCGGAAAATGTCGGCTACGGCCTGAAGACCCGCAAGATGTCCACGCGCCGAGATCGCCGGCGGAGGTGAACGAGGTGCTGAGCTGGTCGACCTGGCAGGCTACGGCAAACGCAAGGCGCATGAGTTGTCGGGCGGCCAGCGGCAGCGGGTGGCGCTGGCCCGCGCGCTGGTGATGCGGCCCAAGGTGCTCCTGCTGGACGAGCCGCTGTCGGCGCTGGACAAGAAGCTGCGCGACCAGATGCAGGTGGAACTGCGCGCTCTGCAACGCTCGATCGGCATCACCTTCATCCTCGTCACCCACGATCAGGAAGAGGCGCTGATCATGTCCGACCGCATCGCGGTGATGTTCGAGGGCGAGATCGCGCAGACTCGACAGCCGGAAGGGCTCTACCGTCGCCCGGTCAACAAGCGCGTGGCGTCCTTCATCGGCGTGATGAACTTTCTGCCCGCGCAGGTGCTCGCGGCAGAACGACACCGATCTGACGCTCGACATCCCCGCGCTTGGCCAGCGCCGATGGTTCCGCGCGCATCGGGTGCCAGACGGGCTGTCGCGGGCGACATCGACACGGTCGGTGTGCGCCCCGAGATGCTGACCCTGCTGTTTGACGACACCGACAAGTCCGCAGCACCGGGTCGAGGGCGAGGTGGTCGATACGCAGTATTACGGCGACATGACCTATTACGATGTGCGCCTGCCGGGGCAGACGCGCCGGTGACGATATCCATGCGCAACACGGCGGGCCGGTCTGTCGCGCCGGCGGGCAGCAGCGTCATGGTCGGCTGGGGTGCCGATTCCATCGTGGTCTTTCAGAAGTGATGCGCGATCAGGCGGGGCACGGCAGCGAAACTCTGGGCGCCCGCGGCTATTTGCTCTTCGGCCTCCTGGACGAGAGCGTGATCGGCTGTCTGGATGGTGAGGACGCGTACGAGCCTTCGCCGAGGCCCGCTGCAACCGCCGCGCCCATTTGTGTATTGCCCCGCGGCCAACGTCCGCCGCCCCTATCGCGCTTGGATTTGGGATGTCACAACTTACGTTGAGAAACGCATCGACGCCCATCCATCCCGACTGACCAACTCGGAGAACCGAGCATGACAAACGCAGCCCTGAACTACGATGACCGCCACATCGCGCTGCTCGAGGCGCTCTGGGGCGACGGCTATCTGTCGCCCGGCGGCCCGGAGGAGGTGGCGCGGGTGATCGAAGGACTGCCCGATCAAGGGGCGCACGGGTGCTGGACATCGGTAGCGGATCCGGCGCCATCGCGATTTCGCTGGTGCGCGACCACGGTGCGGCGCATGTCACCGGCATCGACGTCGAAGGCCCGGTCTGCGCCGCCGCCCGCCGCGGGTCGCCGCTGCCGGGCTGCAGGATCGCAGTCACGATCCCACAGGTCGACACCCGGCCCCCTGCCCTTTGACGACGCAACCTTCGATGTGGTGTTCTCGAAGGATTCGATCATCCACATTCCCGACAAGGAAGCCTTGGCCGCGATGTGTTTCGCGTCCTCAAACCCGGCGGCTGGTTTGCCGCGTCCGACTGGCTGATGGCGCATGACGACGCGCCCTCGCCCGAGATGGCCACCTACATCGCGCTGGAAGACCTCGATTTCGCCATGGCCTCGCCCGCACGCGTTATCGCAGCGGCGCTGGAGGCGGCGGGTTTCAGCAAGTCACCCTGCGCAACCGCAACGCTTGGTACGCTGAGGTCGCGCGGGACGAGCTTGGCCCGATTCACCGGGCCGGAGCGCGCCACATTAGAGGCTGCCATGGCGCTGACCTGATCGCGGCTCCATCGAGACATGGTCGGCGATGATCACGGTGCTGAAAAGCGGCGAACACTGCCCGCATCACCTGCTGGCGCAGAAGCCTGCAAACGCTGGCATCTGCGTCGATTCACCTCAACAATGACCCAAGAAACCGCCGCAGCTTTCGGCTGCGGCGGTTTGTTTCAGTCGTGTGCGCTCAGAACCCGGCTTTGATGATCTCGAACTCCGCGATCATCTTTTCGCGCAATTCCGGTCCCGGAGGCGCCTGCCACAGGGTATTTTCCCGCAGCGCCTCGTTGCTTTCCAGGCTGACCGATTTCAGCATCTCCTGATCCATCTGCGCCATCTGCGCCGCGTTGGAATGGCCATAGCCCCATGCCGTCACGATGTAATCTGCGGTCTTGGGTTCCAGCCAGGCGTTGACGAAATCATAGAACTTGTCGTCCGACCCTGCGCCATCCTTCAGCTTGACATAGCCGCAAACCCAGCTTGACGCGCCCTCATCCGTGTCGCGCTTCATCGCGATCGGCAGGCCCTCGCACGCTCATGGTCGCAGAGGTCTCGTTCCACGCCCAGGCCAGTTCCACCTGACCCGACTGCATCAGCTGCGCCAGTGACGACGAGCTGTCCCAGTAGGAGAGCACATTCTGGTGCACCTTCGCGCAGGAAATCCGAGGCCGCCTTGAACTCCTCATCCGTGGCCTTGGTCCAGTCTTTCACCCCGTCGCCAGAAACCCAAGCGCATAGGCATCATCCACGCTGTCACCGATAGAGACTTTGCCCGCCATCGACGGATCGGCAAAGATCTGCAGCGATTTCACCTGATCCTCGCTCAGCATTTCGGTGTTGTAGGTCAGCCCGGTATTGCCCCAGTCCACCGGTACAAAATAGTACTCGCCGTCCTTCTTGTAGGCCTCGATCTCGCGGAATTCCTCGTTCAGATCATCCCAACGGTCGATCTTCGAGGTGTCCAGCGGCTCCAGCAGGCCCGCTTCCATCCACTTCGGCACCGATTGCGAACAGGGGTGCGCAGCATCGGCCTTGAAACCCGAGCGCAGCTTTTGAAACGCCTCTTCCTCGTCGCCGAAAAAGGCGAATGTGGGCGCGTCGCCGTGTTTGTCGGTATAGGCGGTATAGAACTCCGGATCCTCATAGCCCGCCCAGTCAAACACCGTCAGCTCGGCGTCCTGCGCCAGTGCGGTTGTGGCCAAGAGCGCGGCAGCAGATGCCAAAGCAGCGGCCGTTGTCCTGAAAATATACATTGAACTCTCCCTGTTGGTGTTTGTCGGTCCTTCCCGGCGAACATTCAGGCCGAAGCCTGATGAAAAGGCTAGGCGCGAATGCGGGTTGACACAAGATTTATTTGAGCGCTCAAATAATCTACCCTGTGACCTGCCTGAATGATGGATATATATGCGCGATTCTCGGCACGACATTCTATTCGACCCAGTGCAGATTGGTCCGGTGACGGCCAAAAACCGATTCTATCAGGTTCCGCACTGCACCGGCATGGGATGGCGCAGGCCGCAGGCACTGGCGGCGATGCGCGGCGTGAAAGCCGAAGGCGGCTGGGGCGTTGTAAACACCGAGTATTGCTCGATCCATCCCACTTCCGACAATGACGCCTACGCCTTCTGCGCGCTTTGGGACAAGGACGACATTCGCGCGCACCGCCTGATGACGGATGCGGTACATGCCCACGGGGCGCTGGCGGGGGTCGAACTCTGGATCGGTGGTGGCATGGTCGTCAACCTCGGCACCCGTTTGGCGCCGTTGGGACTGCGCAGCCTGCCGCAAAGCGATACGGGCGAGGTGCACCCCGGCCAGACCCGCGCGATGGACCTGTCGGACATCCGCGATCTGCGCCGCTGGCACCGCGACGCCGCCCTGCGCGCGGTGGAGGCCGGGTTCGACATTGTCTATGTCTACGCAACCCACGGCTACCTGCTGTCGCAGTTCCTCGATCCGGTGACGAACACGCGCAACGATGCCTACGGCGGCACCCTGGAAAACCGAGTGCGGCTGGTGCGCGAACTGATCGCCGAAACGCAAGAGGCCGTCGCAGGCCGCGCTGCCGTTGCCTGCCGGTTCAGCGTGGGACTGCACGAGGCCGAAAGCTACGACGCCTTCGGGCTGCTTGCGGATCTGCCGGACCTTTGGGACCTGACCGTCCCTGACTACGACATCGAAATGGGCAATTCGCGGTTCGTCAAAGAGGGTGCGTTGGTCAGCAGCGTCGCCCGCGCCAAAGCCATGACCGACAAACCCGTCGTTGCCGTCGGTCGCTTCACCTCGCCCGATGCCATGGCCGAAGTTATCCGCTCCGGCGCGCAGGACATGATCGGGGCCGCGCGCCCCTCTATCGCCGACCCGTTCTTGCCGTTGAAGATCGACGAGGGGCGAAGCGAGGACATCCGCGAATGCATCGGCTGCAACATCTGCTATGCGCCACGACAGCCTCGGCGTGCCGATACGCTGTACCCAGAACCCGACGATGGGCGAGGAATGGCGGCTGGGCTGGCATCCGGAACGATGCCCTGGCAGCCACGGCTCCGTCCCGCGTGCTGGTGGTCGGTGGCGGTCCCGCCGGGCTCGAGGCCGCCCGGCCGTTGGGTGCGCGCGGGCATGACGTGATGCTTGCCGAAGCCGTCGCCGCACCTTGGGCGGGCGGATCACCCGCGAGGCCGCCCTGCCCGGCCTGTCCGAATGGGCGCGCGTACGCGACTGGCGGCTGGGCCAGATCGACAAGATGGACAGCGTTCTGGTTTTCCCACAAAGCACCATCACCGTCCGCCGACATTTCCGGCCTGAATGTCGATCACGTCATCGTCGCGACCGGATCGAAATGGGCCGAAGACGGTATCGGGCGGCACCGCGCGAAGGGGTTCGAAACGGACAAATCCGCGACGATAATCAATCCCGAATCGATGCTTTCGGGCGGCGCCGATCGACGAGGGCCATATCGTGATCTACGACGATGATCACTACTACATGGGCTCCGTCATCGCGTTGGAGTTGCGAAACCGTGGGCATCAGGTCACACTGATCACTCCTGCCGGACGCGCCTGCGCCTGGGGTGACTACACGCAAGAACAATACGCCTCCAACACCGCCATAGTGGCGGCGGGTGTGACCGTCATCACCAACCGCATCCTGCAAGAGGTCAGGGACGGCGCGGCGCATCTCGATTGTATCCATGGTGGAGAGACACTCGCCTTGCCGTGCGACGCCGTGCTGCCCATCACCCGCCGTATCCCCGAACGCGACCTTTACGATACGTTGTGCGCTTCCAAGCATGGTCTGACATCGGTCGCCCTCATCGGCGACGCCGAAGCGCCCGGGCTGATCGCCGCCGCGGTCTATTCGGGTTTTCGCGCCGCCTACAATTTCGGCGCACCGGGAGACCACCTGACACTGCATGCCCGGCGCGAACACACGGTCTGATCTCAGTTCAAACCGATGAGAGTAAAAGTCGACGTCTGTTACGTCTGCGTCATCTGCCCCTCTACCTCTTCCAAGGCTTCTTCCAGGATATCGAACATCTCGTCCACCTGCGCGGTCGTGATGATCAGCGGCGGCGAAAAGACCGCCATATTGATCAGTAGGCCGCACCAACAGTCCCCGCTTTTCGCAGGCCGCATCCAACAACTCGCCCCAGCTTGCGCTCTGCCGCCAGCGACGTGCCGGGCGTGTCGGGGCGGCCCTGAATGCACGCCAGCAGCCCCATGCCCGCGAACGTCTCCGACAATGTCGAACCGCGCCAGCGCGCGCAGGCGTTCCTGGAAATACGGGGTGATGTCCCGCACATGTTCCAGGATGTGCTCGCGCTCGATGATCTCGATGTTCTTGAGCGCGGCGACACAGCACACCGGGTGACCGGAATAGGTATATCCATTTGAAAACAGAACGTTCTCATCCGGACCGGTCATCCGCTCCATCACCGCGTCCGAAATGATGCAGGCCCCCAACGGCAGATAGCCCGAGGTCAGACCCTTGGCGCAGGTGATGATGTCGGGCGTGATGCCGAACACGTCCTCCGAGGCGAACCAATGTCCCAGGCGGCCGAAAGCCGTCACAACCTCGTCCGAGATATAAAGGATGTCATGCGCCCGGCAGATCTCCAGCGTGCGCTTGTGATAGCCTTCGGGCGGCACGATCACGCCGCCCGAACACAGGATCGGCTCGGCGATGAAAGCGCCGATGTTTTCGGCGCCGACCTCGGCGATCGTGTTCTCCAGATCGGCCACCTTGGCGTCGCACCAGTCCGCGACGCTCATCCCCTCGGGGCGGAGATAGGGGTTGATATCGGGCAGGAACCGCACCAGCCGGTTCTCAACGTCGAAACGGCTCTTGTCGCGTTCCTTTCCGGTGACGGTGGAGGCCAGATAGGTCGACCCGTGATAGCCCTTTTCGCGCGCGATCACGATCTTCTTGTCGGGCCGCCCAAGCGCGTTGTTCATGAAATGCATGGTGCGCAATGCGGTATCGACCGCCGTCGATCCGCCGGTGGTGAAGAACACGTTGTTCAGATCGCCCGGCGCCCGATCGGCGATCTTCTTGGCCAGAATCGTCGAAGGATCGGTCGTGGTTGTCCAAGGCGAGGTATAGGGCAGTTTCAATCACCTGATCCGCGATCGCCTCGGCCATCTCGCGCGCGGCCATAGCCGATCTGGACGCACCACATGCCGCCCGGCCCGTCGATGTAGCGCTTGCCGTCCGCGTCCCACAGATAGATACCGTCGGCGCTGTCGATGGGGTGATAATCGCTTTCCTGCCAGGCATCCATTGCGGCCCACGGGTGCAACTGGTGGCTGCGATCCCATGTCGCTCAGCGTGTCCGGGGATGGGTTCGTTGGTAAGTTGAGTCATGGCTTTGTCGTCTCTCGTCTTCAGATATTCAGAATGCGCCGGGCGGCGTGGCCCGCGCGCGGTCGTTGATGAAAAACGGCTTGTCCTCGATGGTCAGTGGCACCAACCGCCGGTCCCAGCGGCCTTCCTGATTGACATAGATCTCGGCCCAAAGGTCGCGTGTCCTGCTCAATCCAAAAGGTGCTTTCAACTCGGCCAGCGCGATGTTGCGCTTGGTGGTGGGCGACCAGACGCCCGAGGTGACATGCCCTACCTCGCGTCGCTTTCGGTGATAGATCAGCGCACCTCTGGGCAGGTTTGAACCCTGCAATGTCGATCTTGGCCAGGACATGCCGCTGGCCACTGTCCGCTGCGTTAGCAAGGCGCGTCGCCCGTTGAAATGACCCTTGTCGAAATGCACCATCTTGCCGAACCCCATCTCGATCGGGGTGCGACCACGGTGCAGGCGCATTGCGGCACGGACGGGCTGGAAACTCCATTCCCGCCACTATGAACCCCGCCTCGATCCGCGCGATGTTCAACGCCTCAACCCGATACGCGCGCAGACCCCACTGGTGCCCTGCATCCCACAGGCGGTCCCAGAGAGCGATTGCGTTCGTCCCACGGCACCCACAACTCATAGCCCAGATCGCCGGTGAACCCGGTGCGCGAGATCCATAAGCCGGGCGTCGACCTCGCGCAGGTCGAAAGGTTTCATGTCGGCCACATCGAACCCCGCGTCCTTCAGCACGGACCAGGACGTCGGGCCTTGCAGGGACAAGGCGGCGATGGTGTGGCTTTCGTCCACGATCTCGACGTCGAAGCCCCATGCGGCATCAAGCAGCCAAGAATACATTGGTTCCTGACAGCACAGGCGAAAATCGGTCTCGGAAAAGCGGAACAGGGTGCCATCGTCGATCAGCATCCCTTCCTCGTCGCACCACATGACATAGCCGACACGGCCATCGCCGATCCGGGTCACGTCGCGGGTAACAAGGCGGTTGACCATAGCTTGCGCATCCGGCCCGGTTATCCGGTACTTGTGCATCGGGGAAATATCGAACAGCGTTGCCTGATTTCGGATCGCGAAATACTCGAACTCCGTCGTGTCCAGCACGGCGGGCGAGATATAACCGGCCCAATCCATCCAGGCCTTGGCGCGGCTCAACGCCTCCAGCCGATCGTGAAACGGGCCGGGGATCAGGCCGATAGGAACTGATTCTGGCACTTGTTTCATGTCGGTATACCATCAGCGAGAACGCGGTTCGCCGCGTTACGCCCGGGTGATCCTGTCACATCGCCACCGGGATGGGCTGCGGCCCCACAAAGGTAAAGGCCCCCGACCCCGAAAGCATAGCGCGACATGCCATTGACGGGCCGCAGGGTCAGCAGTTGGTCGATGCTGAGTTCAGCGTGGTGCCAATGTCCCCCCGGAGCGCCGGTCAGGACTTCGATGTCGTCAGGGGTTAGCAGCTCCTCGGTTTCGATCAGGTCGGGCAGACCCGGCATGTAGGTGGTCAGTGTACCGATGATCTGCTTGGTCAGCGCGTCGCGGGCCTTCGCGCTCCATCCGCCCGCCGGCGCGTAGGGCACATATTGCACCACTGCCGACAGCACCTGCCGCCCGGATTTGGAAGGGGAGGGATCGTTGAGCGAGGGCATCACTACCTCGATCACCAGACCCTTGGAGACCTTGCCATACTTCACCGGATTGAATGCGGATTCGACATACGTGGCAGAGGGCGCCACGATCAATCGCCCCGCACGCTGCACACTGGTAAGCCCCGGCATGTCGGGCGCATCCTTCAGAATCAGATTGAGCTTCGCAGTCGTCCCCTTGCTGCGAATGTTGCGCAAGCGGCGGACGGTTTCGACATCGTAATGCTGCGGTCCCGCCAGTTGCATGGTCTGGAACGCGCCCAGGCTCGACAGCACAGCAGAGGTCTGCACGACGCTACCATCCTCCAAGGTCACGCTGCGTACATTGCCGTCTGTCACCTCGACGGAAACGACCCCATTGCCACTGCGTAGAATCGCACCCGCATCTGTCGCGGCCTTACAAATCGCATCCATCACCGCGCCCATGCCGCCCATCGGCAGGTACACCTCACCGCCCTGCCCCATCCGGTAAAGCAGCGTGAACACGCTGCCCGGCCCGCGCGGTCCGCTCCAAGCACCGCGCACAGCGTCGGCGGCCAGCGCGCCTGCGACCGGACCGTCAGGCAGGTCCTCCAGCAACAAGTCATAGGCGTTGGACAGGATGATGCGCAGGAATTCCCGCATGTCCTTCTTGCCCAGTCGTTTCAGGTTCAACCCCAGTTTCGCCAGGCTACCCAGATCGCGCAGTCCGGCAAGGCTCGCCAAACCTTCCGATAGCGAGGGCGGTGCTTTGTCCGACAATTGCCCCAGCAGGCCGGCGAAGCGGGTGAGCCGCGTGTGCAGTGCCGCATAGGCTGCCGCATCGCGGATGGGTGCCGCCATCGGCGAACGACAGCCTGCCATCGGCCATCACCGCATGTCGCCGCCCGGCGACAGCGCGACGGTCGGCAGACGCGGGTCTTAAGCGACAGCTCCAACTCTTTCGTCACCGCCGGACTGAGATTGTAGAGCAGATGCGCCATCTGCGGCCCGCCACCCCGTCAGTCATCGTCACCGTCTTGGCCATGCCACCGATCTCGGTCGTTTCGTTCCACCACCAGCACCCGCTTGCCGCTTGCGGGCCAAGATCGCTGCAGCGACCAGCCCGTTATGCCCTGCGCCGATGACGATGGCATCGAACCGTCCGCTCATGTCGCAAGCCTCGGCATCATCCGGGCCCTTGCCGTTGCGCCGCAGAATTTCGCGCGCCGCGTTGGCACCCGGGCGCGGCCATCACACCGCCGCCGGGATGGGTGGACGAGCCGACCATGAAGATGCCCCTCATCGGCGTGTGATAGTTGGCATATCCCGGCACGGGCCGATTGAAGAGCAACTGATCGAAGGTCAGCTCGCCCTGAAAGATGTTGCCCTCCGTCAGACCGACCTCGCGCTCGATGTCCAGCGGCGTGCGTATTTCGGCATGCATGATGCGGCTGCGGATGTCCGGGCATAGCCTGCTCCATCTTGTCATAGACGCAGTTGGCCAGCGCCGTGCGCTGGCCTCGTCCGTCCAGTTGTCGCCCGACCGCACCCCGTCCACTTCAAGATCATAAGGTGCGTATTGCACGAAGACCGTCATCATGTGCTTGCCCGGCGGGGCCATCGTCGGGTCGATCTGGCTGGGATCAGCATGTCGAAATAGGGCTCCGACGACCATCGGCCGTCCTTCCAGTCGTCATAGCCGCGCTCGAGCTCGGCCAGCGAGGTCGGAGACAATGCAGGTCGCCGCGCAGGAAGGGGCGTCCTTTGGCGCGGCGGGAAAGTCGGGCAGCCGGTCCAGCGCGATGTTCAGCTTGGCAGAGGAGCCGCGGATCTTGAACCGCTCGACCGCCCTGTGAAAGTCGTCGGGCAGGTCGGCGCGGTCGACATGGTTCAGGAAGGTGCGTTTCACGTCCATGTTCGACGCCACGATGGGCGCGTCGAATGTCGTCGCCGTTCTCCAAGCGCGACGCCGGTCACCCTTCCGTCCCGGACCATGAATTGATCAATACCCGACCCGGTAAGGATCTCGCCGCCCGCTTCCTCGAACGCCGCGCCCAGCGCGTTGCGAGATTGCCCCATGCCGCCGCGTGCAAAGCCCCATGCGCCGATCGCCGCCGTCCACGTCGCCCATGTAGTGATGCAGCAGCACATAGGCCGTGCCGGGCGAATAGACGCCCAGCCCCGTGCCGATGATGCCCGATCCCGCCAGATGCGCCTTGATCAGATCGCTTTCGAAATGCTCGTCCAGAAAATCGCCGATCGACATGGTCCAGAACCGGATCGTTTCGCCCAGTTCGCGCGCGCCCAGCCCGTGCGCCTGCTTGACCAGAAACGCCAGCTCGCCCAGATCGCGCGGGTGCAGCGACGTGGGATCGGGCGCATTGCGCAACAGGAACGGCCGGATGAACCGGCACTGCCGCATGACCGTCTGCGCGAAGCGGTCATAGGCATCCGCATCGCGCGGGGAGTGGCGCGCGATCTCGCGGCGCAGGGCGTTGTGGTCGGACAGATAGGCGAAGTAGTCGCCATCGCGGGTGAAAGTCGCACCGCCCTCGTAGGGGATCACCTGCAGCCCGAATCGCGGCAGTTCCAGATCGCGCACGATCTCGCGCCGCAGCAGCGAACAGACGTAGGAACAGTTGGAATAAGTCCAGCCGTCGTGCAGCGACCGGCTGACCGCCGCGCCGCCGATCCAGTCGTTCTTTTCCACGATCAGGGTGCGCAGCCCGGCCTTCGCCAGATAGCAGCCGGCGGTCAGGCCGTTATGCCCTGCCCCCACGATGATCGCGTCATATGATGCTTGCATCGGACAATGCGCCGCCTCCGTTGTTTCAGAATGAATACCCTAGATGCCGCCGCACGCTGGTAAAGTTTTTTTGAGCGCTCAAACAAAAACAATTAGGCTGACAATCTCGGGTGATTGTGGAAAAACCGAAAGACGTAGACGAAAGGCCAGTTTCTTGACGGATGATGCCGAAGCAAAGCCACGCAAAGAGCGCAAGGACAACGCCGACACGCCGCCGCCGGCAGCTGCTTGGAAGCCGCGCGGCGGTCTGTGATGCAGCACGGGCTGGCCAAGACAACGCTCGCCACCGTCGCCGCCGAAGCTGGGCTGTCGCAGGGTGTGGCGGTCTTCTACTTCAAGTCCAAGAACGGCCTGCTGACCGAAACGCTGCGGGCACAGTACCAGACCTACGCCGACACCTGGCAGCAGGCGCTGGCGGCGGCGGGGAGCGATCCGATGGATCGGCTACTGGCCCTGGTCGACGCTGATTTCGCACCGCACATTTGCGCGCCCGAAGCGCTGTCGATCTGGTTCGCCTTCTGGGGCGAACAGAATTTCACACCACAGTATGCAGAGATTTCGCGACAGTTCGATAAGCAGCGAAACGACGTGATCCGCGAAATCAGCGCAGAAGTCTTTGCAAGCGCCTCGAGCGAAGATGTGGCGCGGATTGCGGAGTGGATCGACACGCTGACGGACGGATATTGGCAGAACATCCACCTGCATCCGGGGCGGCTGTCGGCAGAGGCTGCCATAGCCTCGACCCGCGCTATGATCGCGCAGTTGCGTCGGGCATACGCACCATTGATTGGTTGAAGCTGGTATATTTTCCAGATCGCTGTGTCTAGCACCCAAGGTGTTGGCCATTTGTGATCAGAGTTTCGGGCACTGGTGGTCGCATGTTTGGCGCCCGATGTGGGCGGGCACCCCACAAACGGGTGCATTCAGAATGGAACCCACATCGCTGTGTATTACGTGAAGCGCTTTCGGCAATTTCTATTTCGGGGCATCGCTCTCAGCACTTGGCGTTGGGTCTCGATGGTTCCAGTCAAATCTGGAGTTGGCGATTGGCCGCTGTATTTCGCAGCACCCGCGCACCGCGTGAAATAGCTTCCGGTCTGTGAGCAGTGCCAATCATGGATGGCCACGTGTTGGATTCCGGCGGAAAAGCTGAGTTTAGCTACAAGTACGGGGCCGACGGTGCCTTTCCAAAAGCCGACTTTCAAGCGCATCGACGCGCCCGGTAGGCCGCTGCAAGCCACCAACGGTGGATTGCCAAATTTCGCTACGCCAAATCGAAGGTCAGCATTGCCTAAACTGGTGCTTGTCCGAGAAGCTCTACATGACCTCATGATTTTCTGCATAGGTCGCGCTGCTTGTACTGATCCGTGCGACAGCCGTTCGTTTTGCACCAATGCGCGATGCGGGCCTTGGGCTGAACACAATTGACTCAGTAGGCGGTCATGGCTGTAGAGTTGTGCATTGAACTGAGGGTCAGTCTCTGGCTCCGGTACCTGCAACGATTGACCCGCAGAGAAATTCAGTTGCGGGCTGCTGAGGGGAGAAAGAACCATGATTTCAGACACGATATTCACTCGAATTCGAGGACGACTTCGAGCGTCGGGATTGATATTGGTGCTTGCTACGGCGCCTGCCGCTGCGCAGGACTCGCCTGATCCGATCAAGCTGACGCTGCACGACTGGACCGGTCAGCTGATCACCACCCAGATCATGGGCGAGGTGCTGAAAAAGGCCGGCTACAACGTCGAATATGTGCAGGCCGACTATCTGGCCCAGTTCGCCGGGCTGGAGACCGGCGACCTGCATGTCGCCATGGAAATGTGGGAAACCACCGGTCGCGACGCGATGGATGAGGCGACCGCCACCGGCAAGGTCGAGAATTTCGGCGCGACCGGCATGAAGGCCAAGGAGGAATGGTGGTATCCGTCCTACATGGAAGAACATGCCCCGGCCTGCCCAACTGGGAAGCCCTCAAGGACCCGGCCTGCGCCGAAGCGTTTTCGACCGCCGAAACCGCGCCGAAGGGCCGGTATCTGGGTGGTCCGGTGACCTGGGGCGGCTTTGACGACGAGCGCGTCGAGGCGCTGGAACTGCCGTTCGAGGTGATCCACGCCGGCACCGATGCGGCGCTGTTTGCCGAACTGGAAAGCGCCTATCAGCGCGCAGGCGCCGATCATGCTGTGGGTCTATGCGCCGCACTGGGCGCCGGCCAAGTACGAGGGCGAATGGGTCGAGTTCCCGGAATATACCGCCGAGTGCTACAACGATCCGTGCCGTCGGGCTGAACCCGGACATGGCCTATGACTGCGGCAAGCCGTTCGGCGAGATCTGGAAAGTCGGCTGGGCCGGCGTCAAGGACAAGTGGCCGGGCGCCTACGCGGCGATCAAGGCCTTCACCATCGACAACGACGAGATGGGCGCGATGATCACCGAGGTCGATCTGGACGGCAAGACGGTCGACGCGGTGGTCGCCGACTGGATGGCCGCGAACGAAGCACGCTGGAAGGCCTGGATCGGCCAGTAACTGCATCAGCCAATTTCTGAACGGTCTGACCGCGCGCATGTTGCGGGCGGTCCGGCGACCTGCCCTGACTGCGCCGACGATGACCGAGGCCGCTGCCTGCTTCGGACGAGCCAAAACTTGTCTGCCGCAATGTCTGGAAGCTGTTCGGCCACGCGCGCTGCCGAGACGCTGGCGCGATCTGGGCGGACGATCCGGACCTGCGACGACTTGCCGGCCGTCGGGCTGGTCGGCGCGGTCCGCGAGGTCGATCTGGAGGTGCGCGACGGCGAAATCTTCGTCATCATGGGGCTGTCGGGGTCGGGCAAGTCGACGCTGGTGCGC
Organism: uncultured Alphaproteobacteria bacterium; assembly: GCA_963768355.1. GTDB lineage: Bacteria > Pseudomonadota > Alphaproteobacteria > Rhodobacterales > Rhodobacteraceae > JAHEAO01. The sequence goes on along the minus strand of CAVYHT010000041.1, from coordinate 7,872 downwards.
TGCCTGTCGCGGCTGGTCGAACCGACCGCCGGCGAGATCCTGTTCAACGGCCAGAACCTGCTGACCGCCAGCGACGGCCGAGATGATCGAAATCCGCCGGCACAAGATGGGCATGGTGTTTCAGCACTTCGCCCTGCTGCCGCATCTGACCGTGCTGGACAACGTGGCGTTTCCGCTCGAGGTGCAGGGCGTTGCCGCGCGCCGAACGCGAGGCGCGGGCCGCAGAGATGATCGAACTGGTCGGTCTGGACGGGCGCGAGGACGCCTATCCGCGCCAGCTGTCCGGCGGCCAGCAGCAGCGCGTCGGCATCGCCCGGTCGCTGGCCGTCGAACCCGAGCTCTGGTTTCTGGACGAGCCGTTTTCGGCCCTCGACCCGCTGATCCGCCGCGAGATGCAGGACGAATTCATGCGCCTGCAATCGGTGCTGAAAAAGACCATCGTGTTCATCACCCATGACTTCGACGAGGCGATCCGCCTGGCCGACCGCATCGCCATCATGAAGGACGGCGAGATCGTGCAGTGCGGCACGCCTGAAGAGATCGTGCTGAACCCCGCCACCGATTACGTCGCGCGAGTTCACCCAGGCGGTGTCCAAGGCCAAGGTGGTGCGGGTTGGCTCGGTGATGAGCCGCAGCCAGCCGACAGCCGCGCAAGCGGCGATATCCCGGCGCGACGACCAGTCGCCGAGGCCGCGCCGCTGTTTCTCGACGGCGCGGACGCTGCTGCGCGTGATCGGCGCGGATGGCGAGCCGCGATTGGCATCCTGCGCCGCGGCGATGTCATCGACCTGATGCTTGAGGATTAGGTCGGTGAGCGAGTTGACGCAATCCGCGCCATCGCATCGCCCCGCCCTGCTGCGGCCGCTCGTGGTCTGGGTCATTGCGCTGGCGGCCTTCATTTGCGCTCTGGCAATCTGGCGCGCGCCTTGGCCCCTTGGGCGTTTGACTATCCGCGCGCCTGGACCGTCCCGGTCGCGCGCTGGATCGGGGCAGTTCACCAAATGGCTGCTGAATGACGCAACCTTCGGTCTGTTCACCTTTTCCGAGCTGACCCGCTTCATCGCCGCGGTGATCGACGTGCCCTACCGGATCGCCCTGAGCCTGCTGTCGACCGGGTTCCTGTCGGGCCGCGGATCGACGGCGGTGCAGACTGCCGCCGTCACTGTCCTGGGTCGCGGTGATTGGCGTGATCGCGCTCTTGGGCTATTACGCGGACGGGCTGCGGCTGGCCGTCCTCGTCGCCGCCTGCCTGTTGTTCGTCGTGGTCTTCGGGCAATGGACCAGCGCGATGGTCACGCTGGCCTCGATCCTCGTCGCCGTGCCGCTGGGCGTCGGCGGGCGGGCTGCTCCTGGGCATCGCCGCCTATCGCTGCCGCTGGTTCGAACGGGCGCTCAGCCCGATCCTCGACCTGATGCAGACGATCCCGGTCTTCGCCTATCTGGTGCCGATCCTGTTCCTGTTCGGCTTCGGCCCGACCGCGGCGGTGGTCGCGACGCTGATCTATCGCCATGCCGCCGATGACCCGCATCACGCTGCTGGCGCTGCGCCGGGTGCCGACGGAAGTGCGCGACCTGGGCCAGATGATCGGCTGCACGCCGCGGCAGATGACATGGCGGGTGCTGGTGCCGTCGGCCCAGGACGCGCTGATGGTCGGCGTCAATCAGGTGATCATGCTGTCGCTCAACATGGTGATCATCGCCTCGATGATCGGCGCGGGCGGGCTTGGGGTTCGACGTGCTGGCGGCGCTGCGGCGTCTCGATTTCGGCGCCGGGCTGGAGGCCGGGTTCGCCATCGTCGCGCTGGCCATCGCGCTCGACCGGCTCAGCCAGGCCTTTGCCCGCACGGCCTGCCGACCGATCCGGCCGCAAGGCGACTGGGTCGCGCGGCACCCCTACCTTTGCGCCGGCGCCGTCGATGGTCCTCGTCGCCGGACTGGCCGGGCTTCTGGTCTCCGGCGGTGCAGACCTATCCCGCGGCCCTGGAGCTGACCACCGGCACGTTCTGGTCGCGCGTCGTCGCATGGATCAACGTCAATTACTTCGACACGCTGGAGGCGATCAAGAACGCGCTTCTGCTGAACCTGCTGATCCCGTTCAAGCGCTTTCTGCTCGGACCTGCCCTGGGTCGGGGTCGTGGGCCTTGCTGGCGCTGGCGGGCTGGCGGCTGGGCGGGCTGCGGCTGGCGGCTGCTGGTCGGGTTCTTGACCTTTCTGCATCGCCGCCACCGGGCCTTTGGGAAAAGGCGATGATCACCGTCTATCTGTGCGGCATCTCGACCGTCATCGCCGTTGCTGATCGGCGTGCCCATCGGTATCGTCGCGGCAGAGCGCGCCAGCGCTCTGGCGCTGGGTGCAGGTGGTGATCGACACGCTGCAGACCCTGCCGTCCTTCGTCTACCTGATGCCTGCCGTCATGCTGTTTCGGGTCGGTGATTTCACCGCGATGATCGCGGTCGTGGCCTATCGCCGTCGCCCCGGCGATCCGCTACACCGCGCTTGGCCTGCGCGGCGTCGATCCGCGGCTGATCGAGGCCGGGCGGGCGATGGGCTGCACCCACTGGCAGATTCTCACCCGGATCAAGCTGAAACTGGCCCTGCCCGAGATCCTGCTTGGGTCTGAACCAGACGATCATGTTCGCGCTGTCGATGCTGGTGATCACCGCGCTGGTCGGCACCCGCGATCTGGGCCAAGAGGTCTACATCGCGCTGACCAAGGCCGATCCGGGGCGCGGTCTGGTCGCGGGCCTTGCCGTCGCCTTCATCGCGATCATCGCCGACCGGCTGATCGCAGGCCGGGGCCGCCAGGGCGCGGGCGCGGCTGGGTCTGCGAGGAGGGCAGCGATGAGCCCGAACGCGCGTTCGCGACCCTGCCCTGCTGGCAGGGCGAGATCACGGCCGAACCGCTGACCGGCGGGCTGTCGAACGAAAGCTGGATGGTCACCGACGACGCCGGCGCGCCATGTCGTCCGCTTTGGCCGCGACTACCCGTTCCACCATGTCATCCGCGAGCGCGAAGTGATGACGGCGCGCGCCGCCCATGCGGCCGGGTTTGCGCCCGGCGGTCGAATATGCCGCGCCCGGCGTCATGGTCTCGGCCTTCATCGAGGCCCGGACCTGGGACGCGGCGGATCTGCGCGCCGACGCCCGAACGCGTCGGCCGGCCTGCTGCGGCGATTTCCACCACGACATGCCGCGCGCATATCTCCGGCCCCGGCTTCATGTTCTGGGTGTTCCACGTCATCCGCGACTATGCCCGCACGCCTGACAGGCGGCAGCGCCATGCGCCGACATCTGCCGCGGCTTCTGGCGCTGGCCGCGGAACTGCGAGGCGGCGCAGGTGCCGCTGCCGATCGTCTTCGGCCACCACGACCTGCTGCCCGCCAATTTCCTCGATGACGGCGACCGGCTCTGGCTGATCGACTTTGAATATGCGGGTTTTGGCACCGCGATGTTCGACCTTGCCGGTGCGGCGTCGAACGCCGGCATGTCTGACGGACGCAGGCCGATGCTGCTTCTTGGCCGTATCTTCGGACACGCCCCGGATGCCGCGCTGTCACCGGGCCTTCGATGCCATGCAATGCGCCTCGCTGCTGCGCGAGGCGATGTGGGCGATGGTGTCGGAACTGCACCTGACCGCGCCCGGCGTCGATTATGCCGCCTATGCCGACGAAAACCTGGACGCGCCTGGACGCAGCGCTCGACACGCTATCGCATCCAAACACGGAAAGACCGCATCATGACCCTGCCCGCCCACGCCCAGATCGTCGTCATCGGCGGCGGCATCATCGGCTGCTCGACCGCCTATCACCTGGCGCGCGACCACAAGGCCGATGTGGTGCTGCTGGAACAGGGCAAGCTGACCTCGGGCTCGACCTGGCACGCGGCCGGGCTGGTCGGGCAGCTGCGCTCGTCGGCCTCGATCACCCAGGTGCTGAAATACTCGGTCGATCTCTACAAGCGGCTGGACGCGGAGACCGGGCTGGAGACCGGCTGGAAGATGACCGGCTGCCTGCGGCTGGCCACCAACCAGGACCGCTGGACCGAATACCGGCGCCTGGCCACCACCGCCCGCAGCTTCGGCATGGAGATGCACCTGATCTCGCCCGACGAGGTGAAGACAGATGTGGCCGCTGATGGATGTCTCCGACCTGGTCGGCGCCAGTCTGGCTGCCGACCGACGGACAGGCCAGCCCGTCCGACATCACCCAGTCGCTGGCCAAGGGCGCGCGCATGCACGGCGCGAAGATCCACGAGGGCGTGCGGGTCACCGGCTTCGCGATGGACGGCAGCCGGATCACCGCGCGTCAAGACCAACCAGGGCGAGATCGCCTGCGACACGGTGGTCAACTGCGCCGGCCAATGGGCGCGGCAGGTCGGGCGCGATGGCCGGCATCAACGTGCCGCTGCAGCCGGTCAAGCACCAGTACATCATCACCGAACAAGATCGACGGCCTGGCCACCGACGCGCCGACCCTGCGCGACCCCGACCGGCGCACCTATTTCAAGGAAGAGGTCGGCGGGCTGGTCATGGGCGGCTACGAGCCGAACCCGCAGCCCTGGACCACCGGACGACGTGCCCGACGACTGGGAGTTCCGGCCTGTTCGACGACGATTTCGACCATTTCGAGCAGCACATGGAACAGGCCATCGCCCGCGTCCCGGCGCTGGAGACGGCCGGCGTCAAGCAGATGATCAACGGGTCGGAAAGCTTCACGCCGGACGGCAACTTCATCCTCGGCGCGGCGCCGGAATGCGCCAACATGTATGTCGGCGCCGGCTTCAACGCCTTCGGCATCGCCTCGGGCGGCGGCGCCGGCTGGGTGCTGGCCGAATGGGTGATGTGCGGGCGAGGCGCCGCTCGATCTGTGGGTCGGTCGACATCCGCCGCTTTTCCGACCTGCACCGCGACCGGCACTGGGTCTGCGACCGCACCTGCGAGGCCTACGGCAAGCACTACACGATCGGCTTTCCGCACGAGGAATACACTGTCGGGCCGCCCGCGCATCGTCTCGCCGCTCTATGAGCGCCTGAAAGGCCACGGCGCGGTGTTCGGCTCGAAGCTCGGCTGGGAGCGGCCGAACTGGTTCGCGCCGCGAAGGGCATGGAGCCGCGCGACGTCTATTCCATGGGCCGGCAGAACTGGTTCGACGCGGTCGGCGAGGAACACGCGCATGTGCGCGAGCAGGTCGGCATCTTCGACCAGTCCTCCTTCGCCAAGTTCGAGCTGTCGGGCGCGGACGCTGCGGCAGCGCTCGACTGGATCTGCGCCAACGACGTGACCAAGCCGGTGGGGCGGCTGACCTACACGCAGCTGCTCAACACCCGCGGCGGCATCGAGGCCGACCTGACCGTGGCGCGGCTGGCCGAGGACCGGTTCTACATCGTCACCGGCACCGGGTTTCGCACCCATGACCTCGCCTGGATCGCCGATCATCTGCCGACGGGCGACGCCGCTCTGACCGACGTGACCGAGAGATTGGGGCACGCTGTCGCTGATGGGCCCGCAAGGCGCGCGACGTGCTGGCCAAGGTGGTCACGATGCCGACGTCTCGAACGCTGCCTTCCCGTTCGGCCATGTCCGCGAGATCGACGATCGCCGGGCACGACTGTCCGCGCGCTGCGCATCACCTATGTCGGCGAACTGGGCTGGGAGCTGCACGTGCCGCTCGACCGCATCGGCGCGGTCTTCGACGCGCTGATGGCGGCCGGGCACGCCGAACGCATCCGCCCGGTCGGCTACCGCGCCCTCGAAATCGCTGCGGCTGGAAAAAGGCTACCGCGCCTGGTCGTCCGACATCACGCCCAACGACACGCCGTTCGAGGCCGGGCTTGGGCTGGGCGGTCAAGCTGCGCAGCAACACCGCCTTTCTCGGGCGCGAGGCGCTGGACGGCTGCGCAAGGCGAGCCGCTGACCAAGCGCTTTGCGGGCTTCACGCTCGACGATCCGGACGCGGTGCTGCTCGGGCGCGAGACGATCCTGCGCGACGGCGAACCGGTCGGCTATCTGACCTCGGGTGGCTATGGCTACACGGTCGGCAGAAGCATCGGCTACGGCTATGTGCGCAACGCCGACGGCGTCGACCGACGAGTTCCTCGCGTCAGGGCGCATACGAACTGGTGGTCGCCAACGAGACGCTATCCCGGCCGAAGATCGGGCTGCGGCCGTTCTACGACCCGGCGAATGCTGCGGGTCAAAGCCTGACGCTCGATCAGACGCTACGCGCAACACCACGCGCCACGGCTCGGCACGGTCCCGGCCTCGCCGGGCATCGACACATAGGGCGTCAGTCTGCTCGACAGCGGTCGATCCGACCTGCGGCCGTCCAGCGCGTGCGACGCGCGCCGCAAAGCCGCCGTCCCAGAGCGCTGTCCTTGACCGTCAAGACGATCACGCCGCCGGGGCGGCAGATGCGGATCAGCTCGTCAAGCGCCTCGGCCCCGACATGGCCGGTGGTGAAGACCCCGGCCGAGATGATGCCGGCAAACGCGCCGTCGGCGAAGGGCAGCGGACCGCCCAAGCGCCAGACTGGTGGAGCGCCTTGTAGATCGCCCTTTCGCGCGGCCACCGCCAGCATGCCTTCGGAGAGGTCCAGCGCCTCGACATGCGGATAGCCGATGATGCCAAGCCATTCGCCGATCAGGCCGGTTCCCGCCCCGGCATCCAGCAACGGTGCCGCCCCGCGCGGCAGATGGCGCGCCAGCAGCGCCAGGCAGATCGACGGGTGCCGGTAGCCGGCCTTCGCCATCTCGGCGTCGTAGGTTTCGGCCCAGCCGTCATAGATGCGCGGCGATCTCATCGGCTCCGCTTGGCCTCGTAGACCGCGCCCAGATGTCCTTCGTGCGTCAGCTCTATCGTCATTACGCCGGATCTCGATTTGCCCGAAATCAATGCGTCGCACATTAGCCGTGGCATGAACGACCGCGAAACCGATCATTCGAAAGGCGCATCGACATGTCCGACGACAGCCGATGCGCGCGCCGCGTTGGCGAAAATCCCGCATTGGCGGGCTATGACGGTCCGCTGGAGCGGATGGGCGGGCTGACCAACCTGGTCTATCGGGCCGGCGATCTTGTGCTGCGCACTGCCCGGCGCAGGGACCGAGGAATACATCGACCGCGAGAACGAGGCGGTGGCCGCCACGGCCGCCGCAAAGGCGGGTGTCAGCCCCGAAGTGATCCATTGCCGATCCCGACACCGGGCTGATGGTCACCCGCTATCATCGACGGGCGCCGTGACGATGACGCCGCGACATTCCGGATCGCGCGAAGGCGCGCCGGCACGGGCCGGGCAGGCGTTTCGCAAGCTGCACCGCTCGGGCGCGGTGTTTCCGTTCCGGTTCGAACTGTTCGCGATGATCGACGACTATCTCGGCATCCTGTCCGACCAAGGACGTCGAGCTGCCCGACGGCTATCACGACGCGGTCGGCCGAGGCGGAGGCCGTCCGCGCGGCGCTGGCTGCCAATCCGGTGCCGCTGGTCGCCCTGCCATTGCGATCCGCTGTGCGAAAACTTCCTCGATACCGGCGACCGCATGTGGATCGTCGACTGGGAATATTCCGGCATGAACGATCCGATGTGGGATCTGGGCGATCTGTCGGTCGAGGGCGGGTTCGACGCGGCCCAGGACGAGGAGATGCTGCAGGCCTATTTCGGCGGACGAGCCGACAGCCGCAGATCGCGGCCGGATGGTGATCTACAAGGCGATGTGCGACCTGCTCTGGACGCTGTGGGGGCTGATCCAGCTGGCCAACGACAACCCGGCCGACGATTTCCGCGCCTATGCCGATGGCCGGTTTGCGCGGTGCCGGGCGCTTATAGCCTCGCCGGAATTTGCGGGGCATCTGCGGGTTGTGGCGGGAACCCAGATTTAG
>CAVYHT010000040.1:0-37013 GCA_963768355.1 uncultured Alphaproteobacteria bacterium | reverse complement strand
AACACCTTCGGAATGACGCTGATTGAGAGGCTATGATCGCCTGCGCAGCCCCCAGATTGCGCAGCAGGTGATCATAGCCGGGTCTCAGGTCCCTACAGTGGTTTTGCACAAACCACACCGCAAGGGAGACCGACTATGACCGATACGAGTATTGCACAGACCGAGCCTGTTTTGGTGGCGATCGACATTTCCAAAGCGCGCCATGAAGTTCTGATTGCTGTTCCAGGCAAAAAGCGCCGCCGCCGTATGACCGTTCTAAACCAGCTTGACGACTTCAACCGCCTGATCGCGACACTGTCGGAATATGGCCGTCCGGTCCGCGTGGCATTTGAGGCCACCGGCAACTATCACCGGGCCTTGGCGTATCGGCTCGGGGTCGCCGGGTTCGAGGTGAAGCTGGTGTCGTCCGTCGCGCTGGCCAGAACGCGGGAAGCCCTGAACAACAGCTGGGACAAGAACGACCCGAAGGACGCGCAGGTCATCCTGCACATGATGCAGATCGGGAACGAGCAGTTCTATCACGACCCGATGTTGTGCGGCACGAATGATCTTCAGGAGCTGTCCAAGACCCACGATATCGTCTCACGTTCGAAGACCGAACTCTGGCACCGGGTGCTGACGCATTACCTGCCGCTGTATTTTCCCGAAGCTGACCGCTTTCACCGCAGCTCGCGCAGCGACTGGTTCTTTGCGTTTCTTGAACGCTATCCGTCACCGCACTTCATCTCGGCCATGGGCAAGGAGGCATTCATCGCGGATGCTTGGGACGTCGTTGGCCGCAGTGTCTCAAAAGAACGTTTGCTTGCAGATATTTACGAGACAGCCAGAATCATCTGTGGGATTGCCGGTCGGTCCCGAGTTCTGACGCCATCAGGATGTTCCGCCTGGTGCTTGGTGAAGGTCGCAGCCTGATCGCGCAGCGCAATCAGATCGAGGACCGCGCCATTGCGTTGCTCAAGGACATCCCGGACTATCAACTGCTGACCTCGATCCCGGGATCGGCCCGATCAATGCGCTGACCATCCTGGCCGAAGCCGGCGACCTGCGCCGCTTTCGGCATCATCGGCAGTTCCTCAAGTTCTGCGGCATGGATCTTGCAACCATCCAGTCGGGCACGTTCCGCGGACAGACAAAGCTGTCAAAATACGGCAATGCCCGATTGCGGCGCACCCTCTGGATGGCCGGACAGGTCGCCATCCTGCAGCGCGCCAACAGCTTCCGCGACAAGTTCGAGCGCTACATCGCCAAGGACCGTCACAACACCCATTTGCGCCGCAAGGCGTATACCGCAATCGCCGCCAAGATGGCCCGCACAGTCCACGCGGTCGTCAAAGGCGGTGAACCCTATCGCCCCTTCTTCGAGGGGGCGATCGACAGCAGAAGGACCGTTCTCTGACAGGGCCGTGGAGGCAGCACGCTGACCTCGTAGATAATGTTCAGGCCTTCTGCTCAACGGTGTCAGGATCTCGTCTTAAGGACGGTGAGAGCCGCAAAAGCGTACTCTGTGTTTGTTATGGGAGAGACCGTTCGTTGACCAAAATGCCGAACTGAGGCAGACTTCGAACGTGCCGGGACTGCCCGATACGACAACGACCTGATGCCAAATCAGCCAATCATTCCGAATATAGGACGTTGTCGGAACGGATGTATTTGGGGGCCGGTAGCGCATGAGCAGCGGATACAGCGTCTCCAAGACATCGCCAGCGCTCATCCCGGTGCGAACCCGTGCCCGTCGTTGGCTTCGGTCAGCTTCAGCTCGATCTTACGCAGCAGCTTGAGTATGTCTTCGTTTGAATGCTGTTTCCGAGCCATCACAACTCACCTCTCTCTTCGCCAGATTAGTGACCCAGTTTTTAGGGGGAAGAACAAAGGCTGATGCGGAGGTTATGGATGTTCGCCGCCGTCCACGGCTCCGGCCACAACCATTTCAATCAGGAACGAAGCCTCTCCAGCCGGTACATCTTCAAGGAAAACTGCAGCGGCGCTCTCGCCAAGTCGCGGGATCTTGGGCTGAATAAGAGATAGCTTCACTGTCCAAGCCGAGACTGCTTCGAATTCGCCTGACACCGCCGGCGTCCTGGTTCCCAATCCGACCTTGTTTCGCGGGAATGACCATCGTATCCGTCGACGGAACTGCCGGATGAAGGACGAAACCGTGCCGGAGAGTATCTCTCCTCTCTTACTATTCCGCAATCAGACGTTCCGGATGCTTTGGGTCGCGGCGCTGGCGTCGAACTTCGGCGGGCTGGTTCAGGCGGTCGGTGCATCCTGGATGATGACGACGTTGTCGTCGTCCGAACGCATGGTGGCGCTGGTGCAGGGCTCGGTGACGCTGCCGATCATGGTGTTTTCCCTGCTGGCCGGGGTCTTCGCCGACAACTTCGACCGTCGCCGGGTCATGCTGATCGCGCAGGGTTTCATGTTCGCGGTGTCCATCGCGCTGACCGTGATGGCCTATGAAGGGCTGGCTGACGCCCTGGTCGCTTCTGGCGTTCACCTTCCTGATCGGCTGCGGCACGGCGCTGCACAACCCGTCCTGGCAGGCGACGATGGGCGATATCGTCACCCGAGACGAACTGCCTTCGGCGGTGTCGCTGAACAGCATGGGCTTCAACCTGATGCGCAGCGTCGGCCCTGCCGCGGGCGGTGCAATCGTCGCCGATCGCGGGGGCGGCGGCGGCGTTTGCGGTCAATGCGCTGAGCTACATCGCGATCATCATCGGCGCTGTTGCGCTGGCGCTCACCCGCCCAGCGACCTCGCGGCTGCCGCGCGAACCGATGGGCAGCGCCTTTTCCGCCGGCCTGCGCTATGTCGCGATGTCGCCCAACCTGATCCGGGTGATCCTGCGCGGCGTTCCTGTTCGGGCTGTCGGCGGTCGCGTTGCTGGCGCTGTCTGCCCATCGTCGTGCGCGAAACGCTGCAGGGCAGCGCGTTCGTCTATGGCGTGATGCTGGGCTGTTTCGGCGCGGGTGCTGTTGGCGGGGCCTTGGCGAACGCCCGGCTGCGCGGGCGGTTCGTGAACGAACAGATCGCGCGCGGGTCATTTCTGGGGTTTGCCGTTTGCACCGGTATCGTCGCCTTCAGCACGCAGGCGGTCCTGCAGCGGTGCGGTGCTGTTGCTTGGCGGGGCCTGTTGGGTGCTGGCGTTGTCGATGTTCAACGTCACGATCCAGCTTTCGACCCCGCGCTGGGTCGTCGGCCGCGCGCTTGCGCTTTATCAGACCGGCGACGTTCGGCGGCATGGCGGCGGGCAGCTGGCTGTGGGGGGCAGTGGCGCAGCACAGTCAGCCGGGTTGGGCCTTGCTGGGCGCGGCGGGGGTGCTGGTTGCGGGGGCGCTGATCGGGTTGCGGTTGCCGCTGCCGGAGTTTGGCGCGCTCAATCTCGATCCCTTGAACCGATTCCGCGAACCGGCGCTGCGCTTTGATCTTACCTATCGCAGCGGGCCGGTCATGGTGATGGTGGATTACGTCATCGACCAGGCGGATGTGCCCGAGTTCCTGTCGGCGATGAGCCGCAGACGCCGGATGCGGATCCGCGACGGCGCGCAGCAATGGGTGCTGTTGCGCGATCTGGAGAACCCAGAACACTGGAGCGAAAGCTACCACGTGCCGACCTGGGGCGAGTACGTCCGCCATAACGAGCGTCGGACCCACGCGGATGCCGAGGTTTCGGACCGCCTTCGCGCCCTGCATCGCGGGCCGGGCACGCCGCAGGTCCATCGCATGATCGAGCGTCAGACCGTTCCGCTGCGCGATGATATGCGGCTGAAACCTCAGCCATAGTCACCCCGGCGGCAGTTCGGACCCGGACAGGATGACGCAATCGAGCGTTGTCAGAGGAAACCCTCTTGAGGCGGGCAGGCGGTTTCGCTGTTTCCGCGGATGTCAAAACGCTAGCCATTTCGCTGTTTCAAACCGAGCCCCGAGATCATCCACTTGGTGATCATATCATATGTCCGGTTCCCGCCTTCTTTGCCGAACGTCGATGGTCTGCTGCACGAACGGGCAGAAAACCAGCACCTGTCTTTTCGACGACGGGAGCGTGCGATGTTTCGTTTCAGGCACAAGCGAAGTCTGCAGAAAATCGCCGCTGTTCACGCCACAATCTGCAACCTGTTCAATTCGGAAAGAAGCCTCCACTCACGATCCAACTTCATGCTAAACCGCGCCGTCGCTCTTGCCGCATTCAGGTTCTTGTTTATTGGGTGTTTCCTGTGGCCGGCGAAGTATGCGCATGCCAAAAGAACCACGTCCGGGAGGCGATCAAGCCCCGGTGCTTTGATCCTGCGGTTTGCCTGTCGTCGCCCTGCCGCGTTAACGGGTGGGATCGGTCAGAGCAAATTCACAAACACGACCACCTCGGGCCAAACCCCGGTCTTGGTCGCCCCTACCGGTCTGCATGACGGTTTCTCGACCCCGGCAAAAGCGGCGGGGCCAGCACCCGGAAGGTGCCGGCCATGGACAGACACCGGTCTGCGGGATAGGTCTTTCACAAGCGCCCTAGACCACGAGAGAATGACCAGTGACGCATATCCCCAACTCGATAGAGGCCACGATCGCTCTTCTGTCGGAGGAAAACTATATATGTGGTCGCGCCCTTGGCACCGTCGCCTTTCTTGCGCTCAAGCTTGGCAAGCCGCTGTTTCTGGAAGGCGAGGCGGGTACGGGGAAAACCGAGATTGCCAAGGCGCTGGCAGCCGGTCTTGGGCGCCGGCTGATCCGGCTGCAGTGCTACGAAGGGCTGGATGCGCCTTCGGCGATCTACGAATGGAACTTCGCCGCGCAGATGATTGCGATCCGCACGGCAGAAGCATCGGGCGAGACCGATCGCGAGGCGTTGCAGAGTGAGCTTTTTTCCGACGAATTCCTCGTGCGGCGCCCGCTTCTTGAGGCAATGGAGCCGCATATCGAGGGGCCACCGGTCTTGCTGATCGACGAAGTTGATCGCACCGACGAACCGTTCGAGGCGTTCCTGCTTGAGGCGCTGTCGGATTATCAGGTGACTATCCCGGAAATCGGGACCATTCACGCGGAAAACCCGCCCATCGTGGTGCTTACATCGAACCGGACGCGCGAAGTTCATGATGCCCTGAAACGCCGGTGTCTGTATCACTGGGTCGATTTCCCTTCCTTCGAGCGAGAGATGGAAATCCTGCGGGCCCGCGTTCCCGAGACCACGGAAAAGCTCTCGGCCGAAATCGTGGCCTTCGTCCAGGCTCTGCGAACCGAGGATCTCTTCAAGAACCCCGGCGTGGCCGAAACGATCGACTGGGCGCGGTGTCTGATGGCGCTCGATACGGTTGCGCTGTCCCCAGAAGTGATTTCGGACACATTGGGCGCGGTCCTGAAATATCAGGACGACATCGCGAGGATCGCGGGATCGGAGGCAGCGCGCATCCTGAACGAGGCACAGGCCCATCTTGCGCGGACTGCGTGATGCAACCGCAGGCGGACCTTCCGGAACCCAAGGGCCGGCTGGTCGAGAATATAGTCCACTTCAGCAGGGCGCTACGAAAGGCCGGCATTCGCGTCGGCACGGCGCAGGTCGAAGACGCGGTGCGCGCGGTCGAAGCGGCTGGCTTTACCAGCAGAGTCGATTTTTACAACATCCTGTCGGCCACGCTGACGAACCGGGTCGAGCATCGCGAGGTGTTTCATCAGGTCTTTTCGATGTTCTGGTGCGACCCGGAATTTCTTGAAAAAATAATTCACCTGATGTCGGCGGCGGTGACGCGCGACGATGAAAAGCCCGCGAAGAAAGCCGGCGAACGCCGGGCGGCCGAGGCGCTGACCGATCAGCCCGAGGCACCCCGAGCCCCGCGCGAACGGCAAGAGTTGCAGATTGACGTGAAGTTCAGTTGGTCCGCCAACGAAACGCTTCGCTCGATGGATTTTGAACAGATGAGTGCCGAGGAAGCGACCGAGGCGGCGGCCGCATTGCGCAATCTGCGCTTTCCCGCGCCGCCGCTTCGCACCCGTCGCTACGCACTTTCGCAGGCCGGGCGCAGGCCCGACATACGGGCAACGCTGCGCCATGCGCTCCGCCGTGCGGGCGAAGTTGAAAGGCTTGCGCTCAAGGCGCCTCGCACCCGCCCGCCCGACCTTGTCGTCCTTTGCGATATCTCGGGTTCGATGTCGGCCTATTCGCGGATGATGATGCACTTTCTTTACGGCCTCTTCTGGTCGCCTGACCGCAGCTGGGGCCAGATCTCTGCCTTCGCCTTTGGGACACGCCTGACCAATATTACCCGCGCATTGCACCAGAAGGACCCCGACCTCGCGCTTCAGACCGTCGGCCACCAGGTGCAAGACTGGCAGGGCGGAACCCGCATCGGCGAAACGCTTGGGCAGTTCAACAAGGACTGGTCGCGGCGGGTGCTTGGGCAAGGAGCCATCGTCTTGCTGATCACCGACGGGCTGGAGCGTGGCAGCACTGACCGGCTCGCGACCGAGATCGAAAGGCTTTCGCTGTCCTGTCGCCGGTTGATCTGGCTTAATCCGCTTCTGCGGTGGCAGTCCTTTGCGCCCAAGGCCGCCGGGATTCGCGTGATACTGCGCCACGTCGACAGTCTGCATTCCTGCCACAACCTTGACAGTCTTGCCGATCTGGCCACCGCCCTGAACAGTCCTAGCGAATTGTCCCGCCTTGCCGGGAAGGAATGACACAAGCCATTTCCTGCAACTCTTGCGTCAAAACTGTTGATTTGAAACTTGCAACGTTTACGCTCGAACGGGTGAGTTACAACAAACCACACGGCCCCGCATGGAAACGACCTCCGAATACCGCATCGCCGCACCCCACGAAATCGTTTGGGGAGCGTTGAGAGATGCAGGATCGGAAACGACGCCTGGCGACCGGGTGCGTATCACCACCTGCCGTAAGGCTGCGCGACCCCATTGCCGGATGATCGCCTTGAGTGCGACGAAGAGCGCCATGGAGTTTTTCGAGAGTTTGCATGACCGTTTGAACGCAGAGGGATCGCAGCACGCCACCTGAGAGATGCGGTTCCGAAACAGAGCGCGGGCGACAAGAACTCGCGACACAGGGAGGACCAGATGACAAAAGTGACCATGACGGTGAACGGAAAGCCCGTGACCCGCGACGTGCCGGACACCATGCTGCTCGTCGACTTTCTGCGCGAAGAGCTGCGTCTGACCGGGACGCATGTGGGCTGCGACACCAGCCAGTGCGGCACTTGCGTCGTCCATGTCGAGGGCCGTGCCGTGAAATCCTGCACCACACTCGCGGTCGCCAACGACGGAGCCGAGGTCGGCACCATCGAAGGGCTGGCCAACGGTGAATTGCACCCGATGCAGGTCGCCTTCAACGACAACCACGGGCTTCAGTGCGGGTTCTGCACGCCGGGCATGATCATGACCGGCGTCGATATGGTAAACCGCTACAAGGCCGAAGGGCGCGAGCTGACCGAAAAGGCGATCCGGTCCGAGCTGGAGGGCAATATCTGCCGCTGCACCGGCTACCACAACATTGTGAAATCAATTCAGGATGCCGCCGCCAAGATGTGAGCGGGCGAGGGAGGATTTGAGATGAGCGAGTCTGGAATTGGAAAGCGCGTCAAGCGCAAGGAAGACAAGCGGTTCATCACCGGCAAAGGGCGCTATACCGACGATATCCGCCGGGAAAATCAGACCTATGCTGCCTTTGTCCGCAGCCCGCATGCCCATGCCGGTGTGAAATCGATCAACTCCAAGACCGCCGAGGCGATGGAGGGCGTGGTCGCCGTCCTGACCGGCGCTCAACTGACTGCCGACGGGATCGGCAACCTGATCTGCGGCTGGGCGATCTCTTCGAAAGATGGCAGCCCGATGAACATGGGGGCGTGGTCGGCGCTGGCGACCGACAAGGTTCGCTACGTCGGCGATGCGGTCGCCATCGTGATCGCGGACACTGCGGACATCGCGCGGCTGGCTGCCGAGGCCGTCGAGGTCGACTATGACGATATTGCCTGCCGTCGTCTCGGCACAAAGGCGCTCGGCCAAGGCGCCCCGCAGATCCACGACAACGCCCCTGGCAATCTGATCTACGACTGGGAACTCGGTGATGGCGGCGCTACCGATGCCGCGATTGCGGGTGCCGCGCATGTCACCGAGCTGGAGATGACCAACAACCGTCTGGCGCCCAATGCGATGGAGCCGCGTTCAGCGATAGCGACCTTTGACGAGGCCGAGGATCACTACACGCTTTATACCACCAGTCAGAACCCGCATGTCGCACGGCTGGTGCTTTCGGCCTTCTACCAGGTCGCGCCCGAGCACAAGCTGCGGGTCATCGCGCCCGATGTCGGCGGCGGCTTTGGATCGAAGATCTACATCTACCCCGAAGAGATCGTCTGCCTTTGGGCGTCGATGAAGACGAACCGGTCAGTCAAGTGGACGGCGAACCGGTCCGAATCCTTCCTGACAGACGCGCACGGGCGCGATCATCTCACGACCGCCAAAATGGGTTTCGATGCCGACGGAAAGATCGTTGGCTTCAAGGTCGACACGATCGCGAATCTCGGTGCCTACATGTCGCTGTTTTCGAGCGCGGTGCCGACCTATCTCTATGCGACGCTGCTGTCGGGCCAGTACGATATCGCCAACATCCACTGCAACGTGCGTGCCGTCTACACCAACACCGTGCCGGTCGACGCCTATCGCGGCGCCGGACGGCCCGAAGCGTCCTTTCTCGTCGAGCGGATGATGGAAACCGCCGCGCGCGAGATGGGCGTCGATCCCGGCGCGCTTCGACGGAAGAACTTCATCACCGAGTTTCCGCACCAAACGCCGGTCATCATGACGCTATGATGCGGGCGACTTCGGCGGCAATATGGACAAGGCCGTCAAAGCCGCGGACGTCGCCGGGTTCCCGGTCGCAAGGCCGAAGCGGCGAAACGCGGAAAGCTCCGTGGTCTTGGCTATTCCTCCTATATCGAGGCCTGCGGCATCGCGCCGTCTGCCGCCGTCGGCTCGCTTGGCGCGGGCGTCGGTCTTTGGGAAAGCGCAGAGGTCCGCGTCAATCCGGTCGGCACGATCGAAGTGCTGACCGGCAGCCACAGCCACGGGCAGGGCCACGAAACCACCTTCGCCCAGATCGTCGCCGAACGCTTCGACCTACCGATCGAGAACGTCCAGATCGTTCATGGCGACACCGACAAGGTGCAGTTCGGCATGGGAACCTACGGCTCGCGTTCGGGTGCGGTCGGCATGTCGGCCATCGTCAAGGCGCTCGACAAGGTCGAGGCCAAGGTCAGGAAGATCGCGGCCCACGTGCTGGAGGCCAGCGAAGACGACATCGTCATCGAGGACGGCGAAGTCAAGGTTGCTGGCACCGACAAGGCGATGGGCTGGCACGAGGTTGGCCTTGCCGCCTACACCGCGCACAACCTGCCGCCTGACATGGAGCCGGGCCTGAAAGAGGGCGCCTTCTACGATCCGGTGAACTTCACCTTCCCGGCGGGCACCTACATCTGCGAGGTCGAGGTCGACCCCGAGACCGGTCAGACCGAGATCGTTCAGTTCATCGCGGTCGATGATTTCGGCACCATCATCAATCCGATGATCGTCGATGGCCAGGTCCACGGCGGCGTCGCCCAGGGCATCGGGCAGGCGATGCTGGAAAACGTCGTCTACGACGATGACGGCCAGCTTCTGACCGGATCCTACATGGACTACACGATGCCGCGCGCCGACGACGTGCCGTTTTACACGATCGAGCACAACAAGACGGTTTGTCCCTCCAATCCGCTTGGCATCAAGGGCTGCGGCGAAGCCGGCGCCATCGGCGCGCCGCCTGCCGTGATCAATGCGATCACCGACGCCATCGGCACCAACGATCTGTCGATGCCCGCGACGTCCCAGAAGGTCTGGGCCGCACTTCGGGCAAG
Organism: uncultured Alphaproteobacteria bacterium; assembly: GCA_963768355.1. Lineage (GTDB taxonomy): Bacteria > Pseudomonadota > Alphaproteobacteria > Rhodobacterales > Rhodobacteraceae > JAHEAO01. Next base: position 27,125 of record CAVYHT010000040.1, on the reverse strand, counting down.
TGCTGCGTCACTGGCCGCCGAATAGGAAGGAAGAGGAATGTACGAGACCAAATATCACAAGGCCTCTTCTGTCGAGGCCGCCGTGTCGGCGCTGTCGGGCGCCGAGGACGGCAAGATCCTCGCCGGTGGGCAGACCTTGCTGCCGACGATGAAACAGCATCTGGCGGCGCCCTCTGACCTGATCGATATACGAGGCGCCGGGCTTTCGGGTATCGCGGTGTCTGGCGACACCGTGACAATCGGCGCGACAACCACCCATGCGGAGGTTGCATCGAGCGCCAAACTGGCGGCCGTTTGCCCCGCGCTTTGCGCGCTCGCGGCAGGCATCGGCGACCCAGCCGTTCGCCACATGGGTACCATTGGCGGGTCTATCGCGAACAACGATCCGGCGGCGGATTATCCGGCGGCAGTTCTGGGCCTCGACGCGACCATAGTGACGAATTCGCGGGAAATCGCGGCGGGTGATTTCTTTGCGGGCTTGTTCTCGACGTCGCTGGAGGAAAGCGAGATCATCACGGCCATTCGGTTCAGTCCGCCGTCCAAAGCCGCCTATGCCAAGTTTCCCAATCCGGCATCGCGTTATGCTTTGGTCGGGGTTTTCGTGGCCAAAACCGGCGCTGGTGCCCGCGTCGCGGTGACCGGGGCCGGGGAGAACGGTGTTTTCCGGCACGACGGTCTGGAAACAGCTCTTGCCGGCGATTGGTCCGGAGCTTCGGTCGATAGCGTGGCCGTGTCACCGGAAGGTCTGCTGAGCGATATCCACGCGACCTCGGACTACCGGGCGAACTTGATCGGCGTCATGGCCAAGCGCGCGGTCATGGCGGCCTAGCCCGAAACCCTGCCGCCAGTTGCCCGGCTCGGGCGGTCCAGACGGCTGTTAAACGCCCGGATCAGACCGGTCCCGATCCGTTAGGCGGGACGGTCGGGAAACCGATCAGACATCCCCAAAGTTGTTAAAAACTTGACAGGACACAACTTTGAGTGCCAGCTTTCATGCAAGATCACTGGAAATTGTGTTCATGAATTACCTTGGGGGGTGAACATGTTGCGTTTCTACGCTTGTTCGTGCCGTGTTCTGGCTATTGCCGCTTTTGCACTTCTGGCGGTTGTGACGGCCCAGCCGGGTTTCGCCAAAGAAAAACTCCTTACCGCAGAAGATATCAGGAAAATCGCCCCGCGCGCGCAAGATGAGTTCGTCCAGGCGTTTCTGGATGCCGAGGGTGAATTCGAGGAGGCCGGGATCGACACACGCCTTCGCATGGCGCATTTTCTGGCACAGGTCATGACGGAAACCGGTGGCCTGAAGCGGATCGATGAAAACATGAACTACTCCTACAAAACGCTGCTGCGCGTTTTCAGTAGGAAAACGGTGTCGGACACCGACGCAAGGCGCATCGCCGGCAAACCGAAGGAGGTCGCCAACTGGGTTTATGGCGCGCGATTGGGCAATCGCGGCAGGAATACCGATGACGGCTGGAACTATCGCGGCTCGGGGTTCATCCAGCTGACCGGGCGCGACAATTTCCTGAGACGCGGGGCAGATATCGGGTTGCCGCTTGCCGAAAATCCGGAACTCGCCCGAGAGGCCAAGGCAGGTCTGACCGCAGCTATCGCCTATTGGAAAGCGCGCGATATCAATGGGGCGGCGGATGCAAACGACCGTCTGCGGGTGCGCAAGCTGGTGAACGGTCCCGCGGCGCACGGTAAGGAACAGGCTCGTGCCTTCTTCAACAAGGCCTGGGCCGAGGTGTTTGCCGCCAAAGAGGCGGCCGGCTATGAAACAGGCGTCGAGGCGGCTGGCGATATTGCCAGCGACGAAGAGATCTTTGACGATATCCTGAAGGAAAGCGGCTTCATACCAGACAACTTCTCGTCGACTGAATCTGGCTCTGAACAGACCCGGTCAGAGGCGCTGATCGAGTTTCAGGAGACCTGGGGTCTGCCAGAGACCGGGGTCATGGACGAGGCGACACAGGACGCTTTGCTTGATCCACGGATGTGGCGGCTCAAGAGCCTGGAGGAAGAGGTCGCCGCGGTCGACGACGCCACAGCGCCCATGCCGACAAATGACGATCCCGAGGCGTCGGTTCAGTTCAGTTTCGCCAGCGCTGACGGTTCTGCGGCCCCCGCAGCGACAGACACCGGCGCGGAAAGCGCAAGTATGGGGGTGATCGAAGCACTCCAGGGGTCAGGTAAAATCGCGGACGATGTCAATCTCAAGACGGAAGATCTGGCAGCGCTGACCGAGGCCTCGGCCATATATCCAGAATATGAAATGGGCGATGCCGCGGTTGAGCCGGAAAGCTTCATCCCGTTCTCGGTCATTGGCGAGGACGAACGGGTCGCGGTGATCGACACCACGCAATTCCCGGCCAGGGCGATTGTGCAGATCCGCTTCACGAACCATGCGGGCAGGCAAAGCCTGTGTTCAGGCTCGATGATCGGCCCCGACACGGTGCTGACCGCGGCGCATTGTATCCATAGCGGAACCCGCAACGGTCGCCCCTACAGCGATTTTCGGTTCATTCCGGGACGCAATGTCGGGGCAGCGCCTTTCGGCGAGTGCAATGCGCGACAGGCATTCGTGCTTAATGGCTGGACGTCGGCAGAGGCGCCCTTGGACGCGCGTTTCTATGATCTGGGGGCTTTCAAGCTGGATTGTAATATCGGCGAGGTGACCGGGCAGTTCGCGATCCGCACGCTGGAGGAAGGCGATATCAACCTTGGAACGATCGTGCACGGATATGCGGCTGACAAGGCCCCCAGCGGACGCCAGTGGGTCAGCGAGGATCAGATCCGCGTGCTGCAGGATCTCAAGGGGTTTTACGATAATGACACCTATGGGGGAACCAGCGGCTCGGCGGTCTTTGCGTCAGGTAAGGCAGACACGATCATCGGGGTTCATACCAACGGACTGCACGGCGAAGAACCGTGGGCGTCCCACAATGCCTTCACGCGCATCACCGAAGAGCGGCTGCAGAAGATCCAGGAATGGATCGCGCAATGAAGGCCGGGCGCGTTCTGGCAGGGCTGATTGTGCTGGCCGCCACAGCCTTGCCCGCGAGCGCAGACAACAAGCTGGTCGTCTATATCGAATGCACCCACGAGTCCAAACCCGTCTCGCAAGGAACCGGGGTGGTTGTCAGTCCCGAAGGCCATGTGCTGACAGCGCGGCATGTGGTGCCAGAGGGCTATACCTGTCGCGGGGCTCTGGAGAGTCGAACCAATCCGTTGCGTGGGCTGATCCGACCTGTGCAGGACCGAAATCTGGATGAGGCAATTGACGGAAAGCTCTTGCGTTTCATCCCGAATGATGGCGAGACCTTCGCTTTCGCAAGTTTCTGCCCCATCGAGGCCGACACAGTCGCAAAGGATCTGGTCGTCAAGGGGTTTCACCGGGGGTCCATCGCCTTTCCAAGCGCCACGGCAGGTGTTCTTTCGACCCACATCTCGAATGACGTTGGCATTGTCGAAACCGACGCGATGACCATTTCCGGCAAAAGCGGCGGGCCGGTCTTTCTGAAAGACACCACCTCGATCATTGGTGTGGTGGCGGGCGCGAAATTCGACCCCTCGGGGCTGCCTGCGTATTTCGGCGTTCTGTCCGCCGATGCCGTCGCATTTGCCTACCGCATCATGCAGCGTGGTGATTCCTGCAAGCCAGCTTCCGATGCGGTTGCGAATTCTGTCGCGGAAATACCAGCGCCGTTAGAAGTCGCGGCCACGCCGGTTGTTGACGCGCCTCAACCTGCTGCAGTCGATCCGATAATCGATGAAGAAAAGGCCAAGCTCTATTTCTATCAAGCGCTCGATTTTTTCGATGACGATGAGTTTGAAAAGGCGAAACAGCTCTACGATCTTGCCATCCAGCATGACCCGAGCAACGCGGAGTATTACTCTGAGCGGGGATATACCCTCTTAGTGCTCGATGATCTGAAACTTGCAAAGGCCGACTTCGAACAGGCGATCGCACTGGATCCGGAATTTGCAGATGCCTACGCCAATCGCGCGGAACTCTATGAGGTCGAGGGGGCATGGGACAAGGCGCTGGACGATTACAATATCCTGTTGGATCTGGAGCCGAAGAACGAGGAGGCTTATGTCTGGCGTGCTCATGCGCACAGGGAGCTTGGAAACTGGCAGGATGCGCTCAGCGATTTCAATTCGGCTATCGAGATCGACGTCAGGGCAAAAGATGCCCATGCGTTTCGGGGTGTCGTCTACGCTCAGCTGGGGCAATTCGAAAAGGCCCTCTCGGATTACGATACGGCCATTGGCCTCGATCCGCAGAACGAAGAGATATTCGCGGATCGTGGCCTGACCTATCTTGAGATGGGGCAATACGAAAGGGCACTCGATGATTTTGACATGGCTCTGTCGATCAACGGATCCCACCAAAGGGCCCTGATCGGTCGGAAGGACACCTGCAGCTTTCTGTCGGGCTGTTAGCCCCGCAAAGTCTCCTTCGACCGCATGACGAAAGGCCACATGGTCGCAGCAACAACGACCTGCGTGGACCATTGCGGAAAACTCGGCCATTGTGCAACGGACCCGCTGCCCCGGATGTCTTTTTGAGCTGTCAATTGACCGACCTGCACCCTGACCACCAACCAAGACTGACGGATTGTCCGGGACGATCGTCCGGATGACATCCGCAGCGCAAGAGACCCTCAACGTAAGGCTGACCGACCGGATCGTGATTGCGAGGGTCGATGAACTTCGCGCCCAACTGGCGGCGGCCGAGGCATCGAGTGACGTCACGATTGATCTTTCGGCGGCGCAGGCCATCGATACCGCCGGGGCCTGGCTGATCATCGACGTACAGAGCGGGATCGAAGAGCGCGGCGGTCGATGCGACATCATCGGCGCCACCAGCGAACAATCGGAATTGCTGGAGGTCGTTCGACGCAGCATTCCCGACAAAGAAGCGATCACGAAGCCGCGCCATGGCATTTTGGACTGGTTCGAAACTGTCGGTAAGGCGACATGGCTGGGAATTCAAAGTCTGGTCGAAATTCTCGGTTTTCTTGGGTCAGTCGTTGCGCGACTTGGCGGTCTCTTGATCCATCCAGGTCGGCTTCGACTGACATCGCTTGTGCACCACATGCAGGAAATCGGCTTGAACGCGATCCCCATCGTATCACTGATGGCGTTCCTGATTGGCGTGGTCATGGCATTTCAGGGCGCGGTCCAGTTGCGTCAGTTCGGGGCAGAGGTCTTTGTGGTCGACCTGATCGCGATTTCGGTGCTGCGAGAGCTTGGCATCCTGCTGACCGCGATCATCGTCGCCGGCAGGTCGGGTGCCGCCTTCACAGCCGCAATCGGTTCGATGAAAATGCGCGAGGAAATCGACGCGATGCAGACCCTGGGGCTTGATCCGATAGAGGTTCTGGTTCTGCCGCGGGTGCTGGCGCTGGTGTTCGTGCTGCCGCTTCTGGGCTTCGTGGCGGATGTCATGGGCCTTTTCGGCGGCGCCATGATGTCATGGATCGAGCTTGATGTTTCGCCCGGCATGTTCCGGACCCGGCTCTACAATTCAGTGGACGTTTGGCACTATGCCGTCGGTCTGATCAAGGCCCCGTTCTTTGCTGTCATCATCGGTATCGTCGGCTGCTACGAAGGGATGAAGGTCGGTGGCGACGCAAAGTCGCTGGGACGATTGACATCGACCTCGGTCGTGCTGTCGATCTTTCTTGTCATTGTCGCCGATGCGATGTTCTCGATCTTTTTTGCAGTGGTTGGGGTCTGATGCCGGAGACAGGCGAAGCGATCATTCAGGTCCGCGGATTGCGCACGCAATTCGGGGATCACGTCGTGCATGATGGTCTGGACCTGGACGTTTTCCGCGGCGAAGTGCTGGGTGTCGTCGGCGGCTCGGGGACCGGAAAATCGGTTCTGTTGAAGGCGATCGTGGGACTGCTGCGCCCAAGGGCGGGTAGCGTGAGGGTGTTCGAAACCGACATGCTGAACGCCACCGAAGACGCCCGCCAGAAGACGGAACAGCGCTGGGGTGTGATGTTTCAGGATGGGGCGCTGTTTTCGTCCCTGACGGTTTGCGAGAATGTCGAAGTGCCGATGCGCGAACAGACCGACCTGTCGCCAAAGACGCGCCGTGCGCTGGCGGAACTGAAAGTGTCGATGGTTGGCCTGCCGCCCGTCGCCCGAGACAAATACCCGTCGGAACTGTCGGGTGGAATGCGCAAGCGCGCCGGGCTGGCGCGCGCTCTGGCGCTTGACCCAGAGATCGTGTTTCTCGACGAACCAACGGCCGGGCTTGACCCGATCGGCGCGGCCGCTTTCGACGCATTGATAAAGAAGTTGCAGACGACCATGGGATTGACCGTGTTCATGGTGACCCACGATCTGGACAGCCTGCACGCGATCTGTGACAGGATCGCAGTGCTTGCCGAAAGAAAGGTATTCGTGACAGGCACGATGAAGGACATGTTGAAGGTGGACCATCCCTGGGTTCACGAGTACTTTCACGGTCCCAGGGCGCGCGCGGCAGGGTTTGGGACTGAGGGCTGATTTCGGATGGAAACCAAAGCCAACTTCGTGCTGATCGGCGCCGTGACGGTCCTTGGCGTTCTTGGACTGTTGGGGCTTTTGGTGTGGTTCGCAAAAGTCGAGATCGACCGCCAGTATGCCCAGTACGAGGTTCTGTTCGAAAGCGTTTCGGGCCTGGGGATGGCGGGGGATGTCCGCTATAATGGCCTTTCGGTCGGGCAGGTTGTCGGACTCGACCTTGACGGCGATGATCCCAGCAAGGTGCGGGTCCGGATCGAGGTTGCGGCAGGCACGCCGATCAAGACCGATACGACCGCGCAACTCAACTCGCAAGGCGTCACTGGCGTTGCCTTCGTCGCCTTGTCGGGCGGAAGCCCGGGCGCACCACTTTTGCGCGACAAGAGCGACCCGACCGCGGTGCCGCTGATCCCGGCCGAGCGATCGGTTGTTCAGGCTCTGACCGAGGACGCCCCGGATCTGGTTGCCGAAGCCGTCGCCGCGATCAAGGAAGTGCGCAGTTTTCTGGGATCCGAGAACCAAACGGCGGTTTCGAACGTGCTGCAAAACCTCGAAACCGCCTCGGGCAAACTCGAACAGGCCCTGTCGGATTTCTCGGAGATCTCGCAGACGGTTTCAGAAGGCACCGCCGAGATTTCAAGGTTCACCGGACGGCTTGACGAGATCGGAACCACAATTCAGACGACGCTTCTGAAGGTCAATGAAACCCTGGACGTCGCAAAGGTCTCTATTGCCGAGGTCGAACCAACGATGCGGTCGGCGACGACGGCATTCACAACCGCTGAAAAGACGATCGGCGATGTCGACGCATTCGTTCAGACACGAGTGCCGCAACTGGCGGATGACCTGTCCGCCGCCATTCAGTCAATCGACACCGCGACAAGCGAGTTGCGGACGCAGCTTGACACGGTCCTGAACCAGTTCGGTGGCTCTGCCGACGCGGCAACAAAACGGTTCACAGAGCTGGAGGCGACGATTGCAGCACTTGATGTCACCCTTGCAGAGGCTCGGACCTCGCTGGCCGCTGTGGAAAGCGCATCCGTCAGCTTCCAGGGCTTGGTGGACAATGACGGGACGGCGCTGGTCACCGATGCCCGGACCGCCTTGAAAACCGTTCAGGATGCGATCTCGGGCATAGACACGGTGTTTCAACAGGACATACCAGAGATTGTCGCCGATATTCGCACCGCGGTCACATCGGCGACCGGTGTGATTGATCAGGCCTCGACCGACATCTCGGCGTTCACCAAGCGGCTTGACCCGATGCTGGCCAGCGGCGAGCAGACCTTGCAAGCCGCAACAGAGACCTTGACCAAGGCCAACGGCACATTGGCAAATCTGGATCAGGCGCTGAATACTGCGGAAAGCGCGCTGAGCGCCGCCGAACGGACATTTGTGGACGCCGAAGCGATCATCACGACCGATCTGGGTCCGGCCATTTCGGACGTACGCACGGCCGCAGGCCAGTTCGAGGCGACGATGGCGACATTGTCAAAAGACATTCCCGACGTGACCGCCGATCTGCGGGAAGCCGTGGCTGGCGCTCTGACTGTCATCGAAAAGATCAACGAAACGGTTGCGGCCAGTGCGCCGCCGATCCAATCGTTTTCGCGAACCGGGCTGCCCGAATTCACCAAGTTCGCTCGCGAGGCGCAGCAGCTGGTTTATCAGTTAGAACAATTGACCAAGAAGATGGAACGCGATCCGGCGCGGTTCTTCTTCGGCAATGACCTTCGCGAATTCAGGAGATAGTCAAAATGACCCTTCGCAAGACCTTCCGTTTCGCCTGCTTAGTCCTTGGTCTTGCCGCCACCGCCGGATGTTCTGCCCTGTCGAGCATTAAATCGGCCTCGAAACCGCTCGATACGTTCGAACTCAGTCCGCTGCCCGCCGGATCAGTGGCAGCGGCCCGCAGCAGGCGCTCGCTAGAGGTTGCGCTGCCCACGGCGACCGGGGCACTGACCAGCGACCGGATCGTGATCAAACCGACGCCGCTTCAGGTACAGGCGCTGCCGAACGCGCGCTGGGTCAACGAGGCGACCGAACATGTTCAGTTGTTGCTGGTCAGGTCGCTTGCCGGTTCGGGCCGTTTCGCGCTGGTGACCAGCGCCGGGTCGGGCCCGACGCCCGATTACGTTCTGCTGACGGATTTGCAGGCGTTTCAGGCAGAGGTCACGCCGGATCAGGTGACAGTCGTCATTCGCACGACGATGACATTGCTAAGCGACATTGACGGGACCATCATCTCGTCCAGAAGCTTCGCCAATACGGCGACGGTGCCTGACACTACCACAGAGATCGTGGTCGCGGCATTCGATGAGGCCATGACCCAGCAGCTTAGGGATGTGGTTGGCTGGCTGGCCAGAAGTGCCGGGGTCTGAAAGCGGATCACATGATAGCCCCGGAGGGCTATCGCTGTCCGATCAATACAATCATGATGGCGGACGTTGCCGTGCCTTATAAAACTTCCCCGATGCGCCGGATCGCCTCGCGGATGTTCTCGGTGCTGATTGGCGTAGGAGAACCGCAGATAGCCTTCGCCCTAGGCGCCGAAGCTGGTGCCGGCGATCGTCGCGACGCCGGCCTCGTCGAGGAAGCGGTCCTGGGCCTGTTCGCGCGGTCAGGCCGGTGCCGGTGATGTTGGGGAAGGCGTAGAACGCGCCGCCGGCATCGGCGCAGCGGACGCCGGGCAGGGCGTTCAGTTCGTCGCACGATGACCTTGCGGCGCTCGTCGAAGGCGGCGACCATCTCGGCGACCGCGTCCTGCGGACCGGTGAGCGCGGCGAGGCCGGCGTACTGCGCCGCGGCGTTGACGCAGGAATGGTCGTTGATCGCAAAGCCGGGTGGCGTGCTCGACCAGCGCCTCGGGCCAGACCGCGTAGCCGAGCCGCCAGCCGGTCATCGCGTAGGTCTTCGACCAGCCGTCGAGCATGATCAGCCGGTCGCGGATTTCGGGATACTGCAGCAGGCTGACATGCTGCGCGCCCGTCGTAGAGCATCTGGCTGTAGATCTCGTCGGACAGGATCGCGACATGCGGGTGGGCGTCGAGCCCGGCGACGAGCTTGTCGATCTCCGCCTTCGGCGTGACGCCGCCGGTCGGGTTGGCGGGGGTGTTGATGATGATCAGCCGGGTCTTCGGGGTGATCTGGGCCAGCACCTCCTCGGCGTCGAAGGCGAAGCCGTTCTCCTCCTGCAGCGCGATCGGCACCGGGGTGGCGCCGGAGAAGTTGATCACGCATCTCGTAGATCGGGAAGCCGGGGTTCGGATACAGGATCTCGGCGCCGGGCTCGCCGAACATCAGGATGGCGAAGAACATCGTCGGCTTGCCGCCGGGCACGACCACCACGTTGTCGGGGTTGACCTCGACGCCGTGGCGGCGGTTGCAGATCGGCGGCGACGGCCTCGCGCAGCGCCGGGATGCCGTTGGCGGGCGTGTAGCCGTGATGGCCGTCGCGCAGCGCCTTGATCGCCGGCCTCGACGATGTGCTCGGGGGTGCGGAAATCGGGCTGGCCGATGCCGAGATTGATGATGTCGCGCCCCTCGGCGGCAAGCGCCTTGGCGCGGGCCAGCACCTCGAAGGCCGTTTCGGTGCCGAGGCGAGAGAGCGAGGCCGCTTTGGTGAGCATGAGGCGATCTTTCGGTTGCGTTACCCTTGCTAGCCTGCGTGGACCGCGCTGCAAAGGGCCGTTTGACCTGATGCGCAGGGATGGCGGCCACAAAAAAAAGCGCCGCAGATTGCGGCGCTTGTTCGCGAGTGGCAGGCGTTACTATCCGCGCCAGGTGCGCACGGTACCGCAATCCATATGCACGAAGTTCGAACGGGAATAGGTGCCGACGCCACCAGACGCGCAGGCGGCCGCGGCCTGAGCCATCTGCGAAACCGAGCGCGACTTCAGCCGCAGGTCGGCGGCCTGACCCTTCATATGCAGCGAGTTGCGTCGCAACGCCGCTGGACCGCGACCGCAGCATCGCATTGGTCTGCGGCGAGCGGTAGCCGGAAAGAAGCATGTAGGGCTCGTTGACATTCAGCAGCGAATGCGATGCGGCCATGATGTCGACCGTGCGGGCATCGATCCCGACCGTCTGATCGGTGCGCCAGTCGCGCATGAAGTAATTGATCTCTTTCAGGGCGTCCTTGATGTAGTCGCCTTCGATCCAGTAGATCGTGTCCATGCTTTCGCCGGTCCGGCCGGAATACATGCGGATGCGGCGAATGTCGCCGGCGCCACGCAGGAGCCCGAAAGCATTTGAATAGGTCGGAGCCGCTGCCACAGCTGATGCTGCGAATGCGCCCAGTAAAGCACGCCTCGAAAGGCCCTTAGAGCTGAATGTCGTCATGAGTTCCCGTAGCCTGCCTGTCTCCGCTTTTCGTGTGCGGATCCTTCACCTCAATCCCCAGGTGCGCCGCCCTTATGCCACAACTCGATTCGTCGGGGAAGGTCGGAAACGTCGCAGGCGGGAAAACCGCGCAAATCGGCGAGATTCTGCTGACGGCGGTAAAGAAAACCTTAAGGGTATTTTGGGTTAAAGGCGTTGCAAAGGCGCGACACATGGCGGGTCTTGCGACATTGTGAACGCCGTTCAGGTGCCGTTTGGTGGCATTGTGCAGTAGGTACGGCATGAAATCTGACGCGAAACAGGAAGTATTAGATGAGTATTCACTTGCGACGCCCTGGCGTATTTCTGCGTGGCGCGGCTTTGTGCCTGACCCTTGTCGTCGGAATGATCGGATCGACGGCCCAGGCCCAGGTCACGGCCTTCATGCAGGCGGTCGCCGAGGCATCATCGCGCGACGCCGGTATTGCCGCATTCTACAAGGCCAACGGCTATCAGCCGATCTGGACCGGAAATGGCGGCAAGGACAAGTCGCGGCGCTCGGCGCTGCTAAAGGCGCTGGCCTCGGCTGACGATCACGGTCTGCCGGCAAAGAACTATGATCTGCAATTTCTGCAGGCCAACATGCGTGCGGTGAAGTCCGAGCGCGACCTTGGCAAGATCGAGGTCGAGTTGAGCCGACTGTTTCTGCAATATGCCACCGATGTGCAGACCGGCATTCTGACGCCAAGCCGGGTCGATCCAGGTCTGGTCATGCAGGTGCCTTATCGCGGGCGCGGCGCAAACGCTCGCCGCCTTCTCGAAATCCAGCCCTGCCGGCTTCCTGAAATCGCTGCCGCCGTCGTCGCCGGAATATACCCGGTTGATGAAAGCCAAGTTCGCGATGGAAAAGCAGCTTGGCAAGGGCGGCTGGGGCGCGCAAGTGCCCGCCAAGAAGCTGGAGCCGGGCCAGTCCGGCGCAGCGGTCGTCGCATTGCGCAACCGCCTGATCGCGATGGGCTACATGCGGCGCAATGCGGGTCAGGTCTATGACGGCAAGATGCAGTCGGCCGTGCAGCAGTTCCAGCTTGCGCACGGGTTGAACCCCGACGGTGTGGCCGGGCCGGGCACATTGGCAGAGATCAACGTGCAGGCCGAGGACCGGCTGGCCGCGATCGTTGTCGCGATGGAGCGCGAGCGCTGGATCAACCGCCCGCTTGGCAAGCGCCACGTCTGGGTCAACCTGACCGATTTCACCGCGCGGATCGTCGATAACGGCAAGGTGACGTTCGAGACCCGCTCGGTCGTCGGCGCGACCCAGAGTGACCGTCGCAGCCCGGAATTTTCGGACGTGATGGAATTCATGGTCGTCAACCCGACCTGGAACGTGCCGCGCTCGATCACCGTCAAGGAATACCTGCCGATGCTGCAGAAGAACCCGAATGCCGCAGGGCATCTCAGGATCATCGACAGCCGCGGCCGCACGGTGAACCGGGGCGCGGTGGACTTTACCCAGTTTACGGCCCGGACTTTTCCGTTCGACATGAAGCAACCGCCTTCGGACGGCAATGCGCTGGGGCTGGTCAAGTTCATGTTCCCCAACCAGTACAACATCTACCTGCATGACACGCCGTCGAAAAACCTGTTCGGGCGCGAGGTGCGGGCGTTTAGCCATGGCTGCATCCGGCTGGCCGATCCGTTCGACTTTGCCTATGCGCTGCTGGCCAAGCAGACCAACGACCCGCAGGGCTTGTTCAAGTCGAAGCTGAACACCGGCATCGAGACGGTGGTGCCGCTGGAACAGCCGGTGCCGGTGCATCTGGTCTATCGCACCGCCTTCACCAGCCCCAAGGGCAACATGAACTACCGCCGCGATGTCTATGGTCGCGATGCGCGGATATTCTCGGCGCTTCAAAAGGCCGGGGTGGTATTGCGGGCGGTTCAAGGCTAAATCACCCCTGAACGGGGCACCACAGGGTGCCCCGGAACGCGGGGGTGTCGGATGACCGGCCACACAGTTCTGGAAATCGCGAACGCCCTGCGCGGCGAGGCTGTCGGCGAGACGGGCTTGCATGTGCGCGGCGCGGCGGAACCTGCCAGTGCCGGGCCGGATCATCTGGCTGTGGCGATGGACCCGCGCTATGCCGAGGGCTTGGCCAAGGGGCAGGCCGCGGCGGCCCTTCTGGCGCGGGGGATGGACTGGCAGACGCTGGGGCTGAAAGCCGCCATTCTGGTCGACCGTCCGCGCGTGGCGATGGCCGGCCTGACCCAGCTCCTTGATGCGGGCCATGCGCTGCCTGCCGGAATTCACCCGACGGCCATCGTCGATCCCTCTGCCAAGCTGGGCAAGGATGTCGCGCTTGGCCCCTATGTCGTGATCGGAGGCGGGGCGGTCATTGGCGCGAGAAGTCGGATCGACGCCCATGTCAGTATCGCCGCAGGCGCGGAAATTGGCGAGGATGCGCTGATCCTCGCGGGTGCGCGGATCGGGCGGAACGTTTGGATCGGCGCGCGGTTCATGGCCCATTCCGGTATCGTGATCGGTGCCGACGGGTTCAGTTTCGTGACGCCGGAAAAATCCTCGGTCGAGGCGGTGCGCGAGACTTTAGGGGATGCGGGTGAGACCGGGCAGGGGCAGGTCTGGCTCAAGATTCATTCGCTTGGCGGTGTGGTGATTGGCGACGATGTCGAGATCGGCGCGAATTCCAGCGTCGATGCCGGCACGATCCGGGCGACAAGCGTCGGTGACGGCACCAAGATCGACGCCCTGGTGCAGGTCGGCCATAACGTGCAGGTCGGGCGCAATTGCCTGCTCTGCGCGCATGTCGGCGTGGCTGGATCGGCGCGGCTGGGCGATAACGTGGTTCTGGGCGGGCAGGTCGGTGTGGCCGACAACATCTCGCTCGGCGACGATGTGGTCGCGGGCGGGGCCAGCAAGATCCTGTCGAACGTGCCGGCGGGCCGTGTGATCCTGGGCTATCCGGCGATGAAGATGGAAACCCATGTCGAGGTCTACAAGGCGCTGCGGCGACTGCCGCGGCTTTTCGCGATTGTCGACAACCTTCAGAAATCCGTTTCAAAGACCCGTCAGAATGACTAAATGACGCCGAGGTCAAAGCAGGGGTAACCATGTCGGAAACGATCAAGAGCAAGGTCATTCAGATCATCGCCGATCAGGCGATTCTGGAGGTTTCGGACATTTCGATGGACCAAAGCCTGGAAGATCTGGGGATCGACAGCCTTGGGTTGGTCGAGTGGATCTTTGCCATCGAGGAAGCCTTCGACATCCAGGTGCCGTTCAACGCCAATGACCCCAAGGCCAGCGAGTTTGACATCTCCTCGGTCGCCTCCATCGTCGCGGCGGTGCAAAAGCTGGTCGCAGATCAGACGCAAATGAAACGTGTCGTCATCACCGGCGCGGGGACGATCAACGCCCTTGGTGCCAGACGTTCCCGCGACGCTAGAGGCGATGCGCGAGGGGCGCTGCGGCATCGGCCCGCTGGATATCCGCGATGTCGACCGTCTGTCGGTTCAGATCGGCGGGCAGGTGCGCGACTATGACGCCCGAGACGCATTTCAACCGCCAGCAAATCTCGCTTTATGACCGGTTCACGCAATTCACCCTGCTGGCGGCGAAAGAGGCGATTGGCCAATCCGGCCTGACCTTCGAGGGTGAATTGGCGGCGCAATCCGGTGTGGTTCTGGGCACGGCGGGCGGCGGCGTGAACACCTGGGATGAGAATTACCGCAGCGTCTATGAAGAGGGCAAGAACCGGGTGCATCCCTTCGTCGTGCCCAAGCTGATGAACAATGCCGCCGCCAGCCATGTCTCGATGGAATGGAACCTCAAGGGGCCGTCCTTCACCGTGGCCACGGCCTGTGCCTCGTCCAATCACGCGATGGGGCAGGCGTTTCACATGATCCGGTCGGGCATGACCACGGCGATGGTCACCGGCGGGTCGGAGTCGATGCTGTGCTTTGGCGGCGTCAAGGCCTGGGAAGGCCTGCGCGTGATGTCCAAGGATGCCTGCCGCCCGTTCAGCGCCAACCGCAACGGCATGGTGCAGGGCGAGGGGGCGGCGGTCTTCGTGTTCGAGGAGTACGAACACGCCAAAGCGCGCGGGGCCGAGATGCTGGCAGAGGTTGTGGGCTTCGCGATGACCTCGGACGCCTCCGATATCGTTATGCCGTCGAAACAGGGCGCCGCGCGCGCGATTGCGGGGGCGATCAAGGATGCCGGGCTGAACCGCGACGAGGTTGGCTATATCAACGCGCATGGCACCGGGACGGCGGCGAATGACAAGACCGAATGCGCCGCTGTGGCGGATGTGTTCGGACATCACGCCGACAAGCTGATGATCTCGTCGACCAAGTCGATGCATGGCCATCTGATCGGCGGCACCGGAGCGGTCGAACTGCTGGCCTGCATCATGGCGCTGCGCGACGGCATCATCGCCCCGACGATCGGCTACGAGGAACCGGACCCGGAATGTGCGCTGGATGTGGTGCCGAACGTGGCGCGCGAAGCCAAGGTCAGCGTGGCCCTGTCGAATGCCTTCGCCTTTGGCGGGTTGAACGCGGTGCTGGCCCTGCGCCGGGCATAAGAAAACGCCGCCCCGACGGACGGCGTTTCTGTCTCGTTTGCAGCGGTTACTCGGCGTTCAGGGCGGCGACCCCGTCATATCCCGCGGTGAAGCCCGATAGCGAGATCTCCAGCTCGACCTTCTGATCCGGGGCCAGAAGCGGCACGATGCTCAGGACGGCCTTGGATCCCCCCTTGAAGGCCACGATATCCTCTGCTGTGAAACCGACGCGGGCAAAGCAGCCACCGCGCGAACACCACGAAAAGGGATAGCGTTTCGGCTGCCCACCATCGACGGTCAGCGTCGCCTGTTGGGTCAGCAGGGTTTCCAGCGGCACGGCGATGACCGCACCGGCGGCGGCCTGCTGGCCTTCAGGCAGGGCGAACATGCTGATCTCGGCGGCGGCGACGTCATTCGGCCCGATCAGCAACTGATACAGCTCGCACGGGTCCTTGCCTTCCTGGGCGCGAATGCAGCGGATCGTCCAGGCGCCATGCTCTGCCTTGTCGTAGGGTGTGCCGGGCGCGTTCGGATCGGCGACCGCTTCGCCCATCGACAGACCTTCGGTTGTCGGTGAGGCCGGATCGGCACCTGTCGCCGGGGCCTCTGCCGCGGGGGCTTCGGGGGCTTCGGCGTCGGTCGCGGTGCCGCTGTCCTGTGCCAGTACCGGTGTCGCTGCCATCAGCGCCGAGACTGCGAGGGCTGTAAGAATCTTGAAAAGGTTGGCCATGGGTTTTCCTGTAAGACTGCTGTGTTTGATGGCCAATTAACATGATGCGCGCAGGGTGTCAGGCCCGATTTCCGCAGTTGTGAGCGGATCTGAGCCATCCCGCCGATTGGCTCGCTGAAAATAGAAAAAGGGCCCACCGGACCCTTCTTCCAACTTCCTCCCTGTCGGACTGGCCGACTTATTGGCCGCACGTTAGGGCGATTGAGGAATTCCGTCAACAGCTATCACGCAGAATTATGTCATTGAACCAATTGGTAAAAAAATGCCGCGCCAACGCGGCGCGGCCAGTCTACAGGGAGGAAGTCAGCCCGGACAAAGAGGATAGGCGTCCGGACAGCTTCCAGACTGGCAGAAGATGGTTAATTTTGTATTGTGGCGCTGAGCGTTGCGCAAAACCGGGGAGAGTGCGGGTGAGTGAGCAGATTTTTGTGGGCGGCGGTGGCGAAGGATACGGCACCGCGCAGAACCTCCTGTTGAAATATGCCAACCGGCATGGATTGATTGCGGGCGCCACCGGCACCGGCAAGACCGTGACGCTGCAAATTCTGGCCGAGAGCTTTTCAGCGAACGGCGTTCCGGTCTTTCTGTCGGACGTGAAGGGCGATCTGTCCGGCCTCGCCGTGGCCGGAAGCGCCGACCACAAACTGCACGAACCGTTCATGAAGCGCGCGGCAACCATCGGCTTTAGCGATTTCGCCTACGCCGCGTTTCCTGTCACCTTCTGGGACATTTTCGCAGAGCAGGGCCATCCGATTCGCACCACCGTCGCCGAGATGGGGCCATTGCTGCTGTCGCGCCTGATGGATCTGAGCGACGCGCAAGAGGGGGTGCTGAACATCGCCTTCCGCGCCTCGGACGAGGAAGGGCTGCCGCTTCTGGACCTCAAAGACCTGCAGGCGCTGCTGGTCTGGGTCGGCGAGAATGCCAAGGAACTGTCGCTGCGCTACGGCAACGTCTCGGCCAGCTCGGTCGGTGCGATCCAGCGCGCGCTGCTGGTGCTGGAAAACCAGGGCGGCACCAAGCTGTTCGGTGAACCGGCGCTGGAACTGTCCGACATGATGCGTACCGATCCCGACGGGCGCGGGCGGATTTCGATCCTGGCATCCGACAAGCTGATGGGTTCTCCCCGGCTTTATGCGACCTTCCTGCTGTGGCTGTTGTCGGAATTGTTCGAGGAACTGCCCGAGGTCGGCGACCCGGACAAGCCCAAGATGGTGTTCTTTTTCGATGAGGCGCATCTGCTGTTCGACGACGCGCCGAAGGCGCTGGTCAACAAGGTCGAACAGGTGGCGCGGCTGATCCGCTCGAAGGGTGTCGGCGATCTATTTCGTCACCCAGAATCCGGCCGATGTGCCCGATGATATTCTGGGCCAGTTGGGCAACCGCATCCAGCACGCGCTGCGCGCCTTCACCGCGCGCGACCAGCGAGAGCTGAGCCGCGCCGCCGAGACCTATCGCGATAATCCCCGCTTCTCGACCGAAGAGGCGATCCGCGAAGTTGGTGTGGGCGAAGCCGTGACCTCGATGCTCGAGGCAAAGGGCATTCCCGGCATTGTCGAGCGAACCTTGATCCGCCCGCCATCCTCGCAGCTTGGCCCGATTACGCCGGCAGAAAGGGCGGCGGCGATACAAGCCTCGCCGATCGCCGGCAAATATGAGGCGATGCTGGATCGCGAGTTCGGCGTTCGAAAGGTTGACTGCGCGCGCCGAAGCGGCCGCGAAAGCCGCCGAGATGGCGGATCTGGAAGCCGAAAAGCAAAAGGAAGAGGAACGCGAGTTCCAGAATGCCCGGCGCTATGACCGCGAGACCACCAGCAGCCGCACGACAAGCAGCCGGTCCCGCCGGTCCGACAGTTTCGGCGAATCAATGGTCAAGGTCGTGATCAAGGAACTGAAAGGCACTACCGGCCGCCGCATTGTGCGCGGCATCCTCGGCGGCCTCTTCAAGGCGCGCTGAGGTTACTGAAGCGGTCGGATCTTGATCCGGGTCACTCGGTTATCCTTGCGCGCCACGACCTCGAACCGGAAGCCGTGGAACGAAAACACCTGACCGGGGGCCGGGATTGTCTGCGCCTCGTGGATCATCAGGCCGGCAACCGTGTTGGCCTCGTCATCCGGCAGGTTCCAGTCGGTCGCACGGTTCACGTCGCGGATCGTCATCGCTCCATCGACCAGCCAATCACCCGCCTCGGTCCGTTTCAGCGGAGCGGCCTCGGCGCTGTCGAATTCGTCGGTAATCTCGCCGACGATCTCTTCCAGGATGTCTTCCAGCGTGATCAGCCCCTGCAACGTGCCGTATTCATCGACGACCAGCGCGAAATGCGTATGGCGGCGCAGAAACTGCCGCATCTGATCGTCAAGCGACGTGGTTTCGGGTACGAAATACGGCTTCATCGCCACATCCATGATGTCGAACCCGGCGAAGGCATCGCCGCGGGTGTCTTCCTGCTGGGTGCGCGCATACATCGCGCGCAACAGGTCCTTGGCATGGACGACGCCGATGATATTTTCGGGGTCGTTCCTGTAAATGGGCAGGCGGGTATGGGCAGAGTGCAGAACCGCCTCGAGCAGTTCCTTCGGCGGAAGGTCCGCGTCCAGCATCTCGATCTCGGAACGATGCAGCATGATCTCTTCCACCGTGCGCTCATTCAGATCAAGCGCGCCCAGCAAACGGTCGCGGTCTTCTTTCTCGACAGCACCCCCTTCATGGCCAAGGGTGATCGCGCCGACGATTTCCTCGCGGACCGCCAAGATATGGCTGTCGGGATCGGTGCGCACACCGAACATCCACAGCATGCCCCGCACCAACGTCCGCACCGCCGAGACGAGCGGAGAAAAGACCAGGATGACCACACCGGATAATCGGCGATACCCGTGCGGCGGCGGTTTCGGGGTTGGTGATGGCGTAGGTCTTGGGCAGCACCTCGGCGAAGATCAGGACCAGCAGCGTCATGACCAGCGTCGCATAGGCGATGCCGTTCTGCCCGAAAAGCTTGGTGAACAGCGCCGTGGCAAGCGAGGCCGACAGGATGTTCACCAGATTGTTGCCCAACAGAACCGAGCCGATCAGACGTTCGTTGTCCTCGGTGATGTGCAGCGCCTGTTCCGCGCCCTTCGATCCCTTGTCGGCCTGCGCGCGCAGCTTGCCACGTGACGCGGCGGTCAGTGCGGTTTCAGAGCCAGAAAAGAATGCAGACAGCACCAGGAACGCGATGATCGCGGCGGCGGTGATCCAGAAGGCGGTGTCGAGTAGCGGGGTAGCGGGTTCCATTTACCTTGTCTTTCAGGGGGTTTGTCGTCTTATGGGCATGCGAAGGGCAGCATTCAAGGGAAAGCATGATGTCGGCCAGCGTGACGATTCGGGAACTGGGCGAGCTGAGCGGCGATGTTCTGATCTTCGGCGGCTGCTATTCCAACCTGCAGGCCACGCGTGCGCTCTTGGTGGAAGCGGCCGAGCGCGGCATCCCGGCGAGTAATCTGATCTGTACCGGCGATATCGTGGCCTATTGCGCCGACCCGGCGGCAAGCGTTCAGGCGGTTCGCACCAGTGGTGTCGCGGTGATCGCCGGTAATGTCGAGCGCCAGATCGCCGAAGGCGCGGCAGATTGCGGCTGCGGGTTTGACGAAGGATCGGCCTGTGACGTGATGTCGGCGGGCTGGTATCCTTATGCCGCAGCGGCCTGTGATGCAGAGACGCGCGGCTGGATGGCCGGGCTGCCGGATGTTCTGGTCTTCAGCCACGGGCCCAAGCGCTACGCTGTCGTGCATGGCGGCGTGACCGATATCGCCCGCTTCCTCTGGCCATGTTCCGGCGACGACCTGTTTCAGGCGGAATTCACGGCGGCAGGGGCTTTGGCCGGGCCGGTCGACGGCATCATCGCCGGGCACTCCGGGATCGCGTTCGAGCGGGTGGTGGGCGACAAACACTGGATCAATGCCGGCGTGATCGGCATGCCGCCGCATGACGGGCGGCAAATGACCCGGTTCGCGGTGTTGACCGAGCGTGGTGCGCGGATCGAACGGCTGGTCTATGATGCGCCCGGCGCGGCGCAGGCGATGGAGAAGGCCGGGTTGAGGCAGGGCTATCACGACGCCCTGATCTCGGGCATCTGGCCGAGCGAGGATATCCTGCCCCCCGAAATGCGCCGGGGTCAGGATTTCGCCAGCGGGTGATGCTCCAGCACCAGATCGCGCAGGCGTTCGTCCAGCACATGCGTGTAGATCTCGGTGGTCGAGATATCGGCATGGCCGAGCAGCGTCTGGATGCTGCGCAGATCGGCGCCATTGGCCAGAAGATGCGTGGCGAAGGCATGGCGCAACGTGTGCGGCGTGACCTTGCCGGGGCTGACGCCGGCGGCGACTGCGAGTTCCTTGATCAGCAGGTAAAACCGGTGCCGGGTCAGGTAACCGGCCTTGCTGCGCGACGGAAACAGGAATTTCGAGGTGGGTTTGCCCTCGGCGCGCCCGGCGTCTTCCTTCTCGTCGCGGCATCTCAGCCAGATCGACAGCGCCTCGCGCGCCGGACTGGACAACGGCACCATGCGTTCCTTGCCACCCTTGCCGCGGATCAGCAGCATCCGCGGATCGCCGCGCGCGGCGGCCACCGGCAGGCTGACGAGTTCCGACACCCGCATGCCCGTCGCGTAGAGTAACTCCATCAGGCAGGTGTCGCGCAAGCGGTCATCGGGCGACCGCGCGGTGCCGCGCGCGGCTTCCAGAAGCGCGCCGACTTCTTCGGTCGACAATGTCTTGGGCAGCCGCTTGTCGCGCCCCGGTCCCTTGATCTGGATCGCGGGGTTTTCGCTGCGCCAGCCCTCGTCAAAGGCGAACCGGTAAAGCTGCCGGATCGCCGAAAGCCGCCGGGCGCGGGTAGCACGCGACAGACCCTGTGCGTCACAGAAGATCAAATAGCCCTCGACATCCTCGCGAGTCGCGGTGTCGAAATCCAGCGACTTGCGCTCTAGCCAGCCCGCGAAATCCTTGAGGTCGCGGGCATAGGCAAGCTGGGTATTGGTGCCGGCATCAAGTTCGGCGGCCTGCGCCTCCAGAAAGGTCTGAATGCGGCGCATCATGTCGGTCATCCGCGTCGATCCAGCAACAATAGCTGCAATGCGGCGCGGCGGGCGGTATCCTCCAAGCCCGACGCTGCGCAGGAAGCTCAACCCATCGGTGACCTCATCCAGATCGCCGTTGGATCCTTCGGTGAATAAGTCCATCGCGCGCAAAATCGCCTCGCCCAAGCGGTTTTCGTCCGTCAGTGAGCGCAACCGGACCGGAACGCCACTGGCGGTAAACCCCTCGACAATCGCAGCCTCGAGCGGGTCCGAAACGGTGACGCCGGCAAGACTGCCAGTTGCAATCGCGCGCAGCAGGCGTTCGCGCGAGGTGGCGGGCTCAGCGATCGGCGCGGCATCTTCGTACTGATCGGACAGCAGCCGGATATGAAAGGCCAAGGTCGCAGCCGCACCGGTCAGCGGCAGTTCGGCCAGCTGCTCGGCATAGAGCGCGGCAAGCACCGGTTCCAGCTGGACCGAGGCCATGGCCTGCCAGGCCGTGGGCAGGGCCGCGCCGACAGTCGCGGCATCGCGCACCGCGATGGCGCTGTCCAGTCGCTGGATCGCCTTGGCACGTTCCCAGACCCCGCCCGAGGCGGCGGGCGCGCGGTCGGTGTAAAGCCCCAACAGCCGGTTCGGGTCGATCGCTCCGGTCCGTGTCAGCCGTTCCGCGGCCTCGATCTGCGCCTTCCAGCCGGCCGTTCTCGCTCAGATCGGCATGGGCAAAGGCGCGCGGCAGGTTCGCCGGTTGGCAATGGCTCGCCAATCGCCTCCATCATCCGGAACACCAGCGGCGAGGGGCGAGAGGTGTCGGGCAGCAATAGCGTCGCGTCGGCGATGTCGGGGTCAAGGAAACTGGCCAGCAAAGCGCATCGTCGGCATCCGAGATAACGCCAAGCGCGCGCGCGGTTTCCAGCGTGACCGCGGCGGTATCCCAGTCGCCCTCGCGCGCCAGGCAAAAGATCCGCGTCGGGTAGGTGGGCGCGAGTTCCGGCGTGTTCAGCAGGGTCCGGCAGGCCTGATCCTCTGTCCCCAGCAAAAGCGCCGCGTCGAAGCGACGGCGAAACACCTCGGCATCGTCGAGCGCCCGCGCGCTGCAACAGGGCATCCGCCTGTTCGACCGCCCCCAGCGCCAGAAGCGTGTCGATCCGCGCCAGAAACAGCACAGGCACCGGGCCACTGTCGACCGGCGGGTCAAGTTCCGCCAGCAACAGATCGTAAAGTAGATCCTGCAGCGCGGGCAGCATGTCGGCGCGACTGGTCCGGAACCGTTGCGCCAGATCCCGCGACGCGCTGCTGCCCCAAAGGTCTGACGACAGGCCCGTGACGCTGGCCGGAAACAGGCCCACCGCATCCAGCGACGGGTGGCCAAGTTCGGTGACCGTCACATCCTCTGGCAGCGCGCTGACCGCGATATCCTCTTGCGGCAGCGGCGAGATCGCGGCGGGTGTGGCAACGCTGTCGGACAGCCAGTCGATTGCCGA
The DNA here is from genome assembly GCA_963768355.1 of uncultured Alphaproteobacteria bacterium. Lineage (GTDB taxonomy): Bacteria > Pseudomonadota > Alphaproteobacteria > Rhodobacterales > Rhodobacteraceae > JAHEAO01. The sequence goes on along the minus strand of CAVYHT010000040.1, from coordinate 4,432 downwards.
AAGCGGCGCCTGTGCGCGACCGGAGTGGCTGCAACCGTCACGACCACGGCGGATGCCAGCGTCATTCTAGTCCGCATTCAGCTCCACCGGCTCTCTTACTTCGGACTGATCGGGCGTAAGATCGCCAAGATAGGCAAACCCTGTCAGACCGATGAAACCCAGTACCACCAGGAACAGCAGCACCTTGAAAATCCTGCCAAACATAGCTTTGCCTTTCTGCCTCTTGCCTCGATCTGACCGCTCTGTGGCGGTTTCGTTTTTTATATATGGCATTTTCCGTCGGTTCACGCCATTCAGGAGAGCGGAATATTTTTAAGCGGGACGCTGCCGGTTGGTTTATGTGCTGAAAAAGACCGTTGTGCTGGTGGGCATGATGGGATCGGGCAAGACTGCCGTGGGCACGGCCCTGTCGCGACTGTTGCATGTGCCGTTTCTGGATTCGGATGCCGAGATCGAAACCGCCGCCAACATGACCATCGCCGAGATCTTCGAGCGCGACGGCGAGGCGTTCTTTCGCGACAAGGAAACCCAGGTCATCACGCCGGCTTCTGGAACGGGAACGCGGCATACTCTCGACCGGTGGCGGTGCGTTTCTGAGCGAACGGAACCGCCGGATCATCGCCGAAAAGGGCGTTGCGGTCTGGCTGCGGGCCGATGTCGATCTGTTGTGGAACCGGGTGCGTCACAAGACGACGCGGCCATTGCTGCGCACCGCCAATCCGCGCCAGACGCTTTGCGAACTCTGCGCGGCGCGCGAGCCCAGCTACGCGCTCGGCGGAACTGGTCGTGGATGCGCGGCCGGAGTATTCGATAGAGGACATGGCGCGCCGGGTGATCGAGGCGCTTTTGACCCGACCCGATGTTCTGGAGAAGCAGATAATGACCGAAACCGTGCATGTGCCGCTGGGGGACCGCGCTTATGATGTGCTGATCGGCGACGGTCTGATCGCCGAGGCCGGCGCGCATCATCTGCGCCGCTTCTGCACCGGCCGCGGGTGGCGGTTCTGACGGACGAAAACGTCGCCGGGCTGCATCTTGAGCCGCTGAAATCCGGCCTTGCCGCGCCCGGGATCGAAACCGTCGCGCTGACCCTGCCGGCAGGCGAGGCCACGAAAGGCTGGAGCAACCTGTCGCGCGCGGTCGAATGGCTGCTGGCCGAGAAGGTCGAGCGGCGCGATATCGTGATCGCCCTTGGCGGCGGCGTGATCGGCGATCTGGCGGGGTTTGCCGCGGCGATCCTGCGGCGCGGCGTGCGGTTCGTGCAGATCCCGACCTCGCTTCTGGCGCAGGTCGACAGTTCGGTCGGCGGCAAGACCGGGATCAACTCGCCGCAGGGCAAGAACCTGATCGGCGCGTTTCACCAGCCAGCGCTGGTGCTGGCCGATATCGCCGTGCTGGGCACGCTGAGCGCACGCGATTTCCTGGCCGGCTACGGCGAGGTCGTGAAATACGGGCTGCTGGGCGATGCGGCGTTCTTCGACTGGCTCGAGGAGAACGGCCCCGCGCTGGCGGCGGGCGACGCGGCGTTGCGCGCCTATGCGGTGCGCCGCTCGGTCGAGATGAAGGCCGAGATCGTGGTGCGCGACGAGACCGAGCAGGGCGACCGCGCGCTTGCTGAACCTCGGCCACACGTTCTGCCATGCGCTGGAGGCGGCGACCGGCTATTCCGACCGGCTGCTGCACGGCGAAGGTGTGGCGATCGGCTGCGCGCTGGCGTTCGAGACCGTCGGCGCGGCTGGGCCTCTGCGCGCAGGAAGATCCCAGCCGCGTGCGCGCGCATCTGAAGGCGATGGGGATGAAGACCGATCTGGCCGACATCCCCGGCGATCTGCCGGATGCCGACGCGCTTGCTGGCGCTGATGGGGCAGGACAAGAAGGTGCTGGACGGGAAGCTGCGCTTTATCCTGGCGCGCGGGATCGGTGATGCCTTTGTCGCGACGGATGTCGATACCGACGTGGTGCGCGCCGTTCTGGCAGAGGCGCTGCGGGGCCGCTAGCGTCCGCGACTGGCCGGCCACGACCATCAGTTCGCCGATATTCTCGCGCGTGATATAGCCGATCATCCGGCCCTCGCGGTCGGTCACCGCCACGGCGGGCGATTTCGTGCGGAAGAGCAGATCGAGTGCGGTTTGCAGCGGCGCCGTCAGCGTGACCGATGGAAAGTCAGATCACCATCAGTCCGGATACGTCGGGTTTCGGCCCCTCTGCATTGATCGCGCCAAAGATCGCATTCCGGTCCAGAAATCCGACAACGCGGCCGCCAGCATCCCGCACCGGAAATTCGTGCTGCGTGGTGCGGATCAGCGCCGAGGTCGCGGCCTGCAACGAGTCGTCCGGGGCCAGTGACTCGTATGCCGTGATCATCGCCTCGCGCGCCTTCATGTTGCGCGCCAACTCTCGCATCGCGACATCGGAATTCTCCGAGGTTGCCGCGACGAAGACGAAGACCGCGATCAGCACCAGGATCGGGTTGCCTGAGATCAGCCCGAAAAAGCCGAAAAGGAACGCCAGCGTTTGCCCGGCCATCGCCGCGATCTGGGTGGCGCGGACGCGGCCCACCCAAAGTGCCACGGCAGCGCGGAACACCCGGCCGCCATCCATCGGAAAGGCCGGGATCATGTTGAACAGCACCAGGAAGATGTTGACCGCCGCCAGCCGCGCCAGGAAGCCCTGCGACGGATCGTCGATGTTCTCCAGCCCCGCCAACCGGGTCTCGGCGCCCAGCACCACCGTCAGGATCAGCCAGATCACCACATTGACCGCAGGTCCGGCCATCGCGACCATGATCTCCTGCGCGGGCTTTTCCGGGATCCGGTCCAGCCGCGCCATGCCGCCGATCGGCAACAGCGTGACATCCTGCGTCGGGATGCCATAGCGCCGCGCCATCAGAATATGGCCGAATTCATGCGCCAGCACGCAGGCGAACAGCGCCAGAACAAAGACAAGGTTGCTGACCGCCAGCCCGGTGCCGCCCTGCAGATAGGCCCCGACCGCGATCCACAGAAGCAACAGAAAGAAGGTTGCATGGATCCGGATCTCGGTACCCAGAATACGTCCCACCTGAAATGACCAGGTCATTTCTTCGCCCCCTTAGACATGCTCTCGACGCTAGACCCGCCGCAGGTCTAGAACGGAATTTCGTCGTCCATGTCGCTGGGGGCGCTTCCACCACCGCCACCGCCGCCGGACGATCCGCTTTCATAGCCGCCGCCCTGATCGCCGCCGTAGCTGCCGCCACCGCCGCCGCCTTCGCCGCGACCATCGAGCATGGTCAGCACACCGTCGAAGCCTTGCAGCACGACTCTCCGTCGAATAGCGGTCCTGCACCGGACTGGTCCTGCCATTTGCGGGTTTGCAGCTTGCCCTCGATATAAACCTTCGAGCCCTTCTTGAGGTACTGCTCGGCGATCCGGACCAGACCTTCCTGAAAGATCGCGACCGAATGCCATTCGGTGCGTTCGCGGCGCTCGCCGGTGGCCTTGTCTTTCCAGGTCTCCGAGGTCGCGATCCGCAGGTTGCAGACCTTGCCGCCGTTCTGGAACGTCCGCACTTCGGGGTCGCGCCCCAGATTGCCGATAAGAATGACCTTGTTAACCGATCCCGCCATTCTGGCCCTCCGTCGAATCTTTCCGAATTTCAGTTCCGGTTACACCACCCGGACAGGTTGAAGGAAAGGTTAATGTTGGCGATCCGCGCTGCAAAAGGCGGGCGTCGTTGACGCAGGTCGGTGCTTGGCTCTGGATTCCATGGCGAATTTCGGTAGATTGCTTGCCATACGAGGGAAGCTTGCATGCAAAAGACTTTTGTTTCCGCCCTGGTCGGCCTGATTGGTCTGACCGGGACGGCCCACGGGGCCGATCTGACGCTGTCCACCAGTTCACGGGCGGCACTGTTCCAATCTCAATTGAGTGTGCTCGATGGCCGCGCCGCCAAGCAATACGCCAATTCGGCGCGCTTGCAGCCGAGCCGACCGTTTGACACGGACGCTGCGACGGTGCGCTACAACGGCAGTTACAAGGGACAGTATCTGGCCACAGCCAAGGCCGCGGCGACGCGCCACGGCGTGCCGACCGACCTGTTCCTGAAACTGGTGCAGCAGGAAAGCGGCTGGAACAAACATGCCAAGTCGCCCAAGGGCGCGATCGGACTGGCGCAGCTGATGCCGCAAACCGCGCGGCGCTTGCGGGTCGATCCGCATGATCCGGCCGCTAACCTCGACGGCGGAGCGCGGTATCTGCGGATGATGTACGACAAGTTCGGCACCTGGCGACTGGCGCTGGCGGCCTATAACGCCGGGCCGGAAGCGGTGACCCGGCATGCCGGGGTGCCGCCCTACCGGGAGACCCAGAACTACGTGAAGGTGATCTGGGGCCGCTAGGGTCCGGGAGACGCTTGGTTGTTGGTTGTGGCAAAAGTCCGCTTTGAGCCTATT
>CAVYHT010000039.1:0-10594 GCA_963768355.1 uncultured Alphaproteobacteria bacterium | reverse complement strand
TTTAAGAAGCGTGTGCTTGATTTCTTGCAGTGGCACCGCGCCATACATCGAGTATTCATTGAGCGGGTAGCTATCAAGATAGACCACCTTAGCCCCGGCCAGCACCATGCCATAGTGATGTGATTTGTGGCAGTCGCGGTCGACCAGCACGATGTCGTCGGGGCGCTACCGACGCCTGCACCCACCATCTTGTTGCAGGTCGAGGTGCCGTTGGTGGCAAAGAAGGTCTGTTTCGACCCGAAGGCGCGCGAGGCGAGTTCCTGCGCCTCCTTGATCGGCCCGTGCGGTTCCAAAAGACTATCGAGCCCGCCGGAGGTGGCGGTGGTTTCCGCCATGAAGATATTGGGTCCGTAAAAAGCACCCATATCCTGAATCCAGTGACTGCGGCTGATCGACTTGCCGCGGCTGATCGGCATGGCGTGAAACACGCCGGTCGGTTGCTTGGAGTATTCCTTTAGCGCGGTAAAGAACGGTGTTTTGAATCGCGACTGCACGCCGCGCAGGATGTTCAGGTGCAGCTCGACAAAGTCTTCCTGATTGTAGAACACCCGGCGACAGATGCCGAGATCAAGTCCGGCGATATCCTCGACCGAGCGGTCGGTGACGAGATAGGCATCCAGTTCTGGCCGGACCTTGGCGATCAGGCGACACAGTTCTGGGCCGTAATCCTCGGGGCGATAGCCTCGATATCCATCGATGCCACCGGCACGGTTCAGATAGCGTGTCAGGATCGGCAGTTCGACCTTGGATTCCATCGTCAAGCCGCGGGCGGACGACGATGGCCTGCATGTTGTGGTTGAAAAGACCCCGATCAGCGCGTCCTGCAGGCTTGGCACGACAACTGCTTCGTATGTGAACTGATCGTCGGTTCGGCGCATCGAGGTCATGTTCGGACTTGAGCCAGCGTTCCTGATGTTCGTTGACGTCGTCGACGATCATCACCTCGAAATAGGGCTTGGTCAGGGCCCGCGCCTCCGGCGACAGCATCGCCTCGTCTTCGTGGTCGTCGGTTTCAGCAGCGTCCCGGTCCAGCGGGATGTGGCGGCGGCGATAGGCGCCGGTGGTCAGACCGCGGGTGATGCGGTGGACGATGAAAGCGACATCATCGTAGTTGCCATGCTCGAACTGCCGCCGGATATGATCGAATGCCTGAACTCCGGGGAAGGCCCAGTACGCCTCGATCAGGGCGAGCGAATTGAAGAAGCTCGGAGATCTTGGATTTTGCGGACTTGGCGTGGCGACCCTCTGGTTCGCGAGCCAGCGAATTGGTCGTTTCGCGCAGCTTGCTCCACCGATCAGAACGGAGTTGGATTGCGGAATAGTAGTCGCTCATCGATTGCATCGCGTCTTCCCCGTTTCAGAAGGCGAGCAATCCGAGATGCGCGGCGTTCGCCGGCCAAAGGCAACGCCGGTTGTGGATCACCCGCCCGTGGATTTGCCCGGAATGGGCGTGATATTCAAGTCCGTCACATTCGAAGGTGGCTGAGTTTGAGACGACTTGAAGCCGATCAGGTCGGGTTGCACGTCGATATGCAATCCGGCGCGCGATCCCTGTTTAGGGATCTCCAGTGGCCCAAGCCCTTTTAGATAGTTGTCGGCTTCGCTGGCACGATCGTAGACAGAGAAATCGACAGACCGGTCGCGGAAGCTTTTCAGCACCTGACCCAGCCCCTTCATGCCGGTTTCGCGCTGGCGGCGCACCTGGTTCAGGTCAAGTTCGATCGGGAACATGTCCTCTTGCCCGGCCGATTGGTGCAGCACGGTGGCCGCCGGGTCGATCACGCAGGATCGGCCATTACCGCCCGCGCCCAAGCCGTTGACGTCAATGACATAGCACTGAAACTGCGCCGCAGTCGCACGTGCAATGGCAAGTTCGGCATCTCTGTCGGTGGTGCCGGTCAGGACCGGATGCAATAGCACCTCGACCCCTTGGCTGGTCAGCTGCCGGGTGGTTTCGGGGAACCAGATATCATAGCAGATCGACAGGCCAAACCGGCCAACATCGGGTACATCGAAAATGCAAAACTCGGTGCCGGCTTCGACCTCTGCTTCGTAAGGGCGGAAAGGAAACATCTTGCGGTAAGATGTGACGATCTCGCCCTTCGGATTTATCACGACCGAGGTGTTATAGATGCGTTCGTTCTCTGCCTTCTCGAACATCGAGCCGGGGATCAACCAGATATTATGCTTGCGAGCAGCCTCGCAGAATTGCTCTACCGGTTCGTTATAGAACGGCTGCGCAAAACGTGGGCAGCGGGCCGAAGGGCGCCAGTTCAGAGAACAGCACCATCTGCGTCCACGGGAACCGCGCCATCAGGATATCCAGTCGATGCAGCATGCCCTCCACGTTGGAATGTAGGGCGGCGACGTGCATCTGGATGCCAGCAACTGCGAAAGGTGTCATGTCAGAAATTCTCCGTCCATGCGGCAGGCCCGAACTTGGACCAGATCATACTTGCCGCGGGGACTCACCTCTTATGCTCTGACGACGAGAACTGAAACAGGGGAACGACGCACAATTCTGTCAGCTTGTGAGCCGACGAGAAATTCCCGTACTTTGTCGGGTGCATGTGACGCCATTACCACAAGGTCGGCCGCGAATTCGGTCGATTGCGGTCAGAACCTCTTCGTGAATTGCGCCATATGACAGGTGTTCCTGCACATCTACGTCTTTGGGGACCTCGGTCTCGATGATGTGCCGCAACTCGGCCTCTGCCTTGGTCAGAGCCTTTTCCTTGAAGTCGCTAGGAAAAAACCCTGAAACCATCGGGCTTCCGAAGTCTGGCACCACGGTAATGACGTGAAGCTTGCCCTTCGACGCACGGGCAAGGGCCACGGCCTCTGGCAGGGCCTTTTTCCAGGATGCCGGATGGCCAAGGTCGATCGTCAAAAGGATATTGTCGTACATAGTTGGCTCCTTCAGGCGACGGCCGTCTTGCGGGGGGCCGAAACACGCCCGCGCTGTAGAAAGACAATCAGCGCCAGAACGAGCAGAGCCGGGACGAACATCCAGTATTTGCTGGGCTGATCCACAGGTTTCAGGACACGTAGAACTTCCTGGTCCCAATCGAGGCCAGCTTCGGCTGCAGGACTTCCGAATGCCACGTCGTCAATGAACATGGTTTCGCCTTCATTGCGGAACACGAGGCCCGCACTTTCCAGCTTCTCTTCGCCAGTGGCGCCTTCGCCAACGGGGAGGATAGCGACGAACTCAATCGGATCGCCAAGGTCGTTGACCCCACGCACGCGAAGCCGGAGATCTGCTCCCGCAGACGTCTCGGCGGCTGCTTGCGCGATATTAGCGGGCACTTCCTCGGAATAGGGGGCTGAGACCATATCCATCCAGAAGCCTGGGCGGAACAGCGTGAAGGCGATCAGCAGGAGCGCAATGGTTTCGTAGAAGCGGTTCTTGGCAAGGAACCAGCCTTGCGTGGCGGCGGCGAACAGAAGCATCGCGATGGTTGCCACAATGAAGACAAAGATACCCTGCCCCCAGCCAACGTTAATCAGCAGAAGCTCTGTGTTGAAGATGAACAGGAACGGCAGGGCGGCGGTACGCAGGCTGTAGAAAAACGCTACGACACCGGTTTTGATCGGATCACCGCCTGAAACGGCCGCAGCCGCAAAGCTCGCAAGACCCACGGGGGGTGTCACGTCCGCCATGATCCCGAAATAGAACACGAACAGGTGGACTGCAATCAGCGGCACAATCAGCCCGTTCTGCTGGCCGAGAGTGACAATGACCGGGGCGAGCAGTGCGGAGACGACGATGTAGTTCGCCGTGGTCGGCAGGCCCATGCCGAGAATCAGCGACAGGATCGCGGTCAGTAACAGGATGGCAAGAATGTTGCCGCCTGAAAGCACCTCGACCACATCGGCCAGGGCCGAACCGACGCCGGTCTGGCTGACTGCGCCGACGATGATGCCCGCAGTCGCGGTGGCGATACCGATGCCGATCATGTTGCGCGCGCCGGTGACAAGGCCATCGATCAGGTCCATGAAACCTTCCCTGATGTCATTGGCCAGCCGACTTTCGCCGCGGAACATCGCCATCAGCGGACGCTGGGTTAGCAGGATGAAGACCATGTAGGCCGCCGCCCAGAAGGCCGACAGGCCCGGCGACAGGCGGTCCACCATCAGCGCCCAGACCAGCACCACAACCGGCAGAATGAAATGCAGGCCAGAGCGGATCGTCGGACCGGGCAGTGGCAGCTTGGTGACCGGTTCATTTGGATCATCAAGCTTCAGCGGCGCCTCTTTCGACGCCACGTAGAGAAGGCCGATATAGACCAAGCCGATGAAAGCGAAGATGATGTATCCGGCGGTATTCGGGAAGGCCGGACGGATCCAACCCATTCCGTAGTAGACGATGAACGAAAGCGCGCAGATCGCCGCGATGGTGAATGCGATCCCGATCAGGCGCTGGACGATGGGTTTCGGCACATAGGCGCGCGGCAGCCCCTCCATCCCGGCCTTGAGGGCTTCGAGATGCACGATGTAGACCAGCGCGATATAGCTGATCACCGCAGGCAGGAAGGCGTGCTTGACCACGTCGAAATAGGGGATGCCGACGTATTCGACCATCAGGAAGGCCGCCGCACCCATGACCGGCGGCATGATCTGACCGTTGACGGAAGAGGCGACCTCGACAGCGCCCGCCTTTTCAGAGCTGAAGCCGACTTTTTTCATCAACGGGATCGTAAACGTGCCGGTGGTGACCACGTTGGCGATGGAAGAGCCCGAGATCAGGCCGGTCATTGCCGAGGAAACAACGGCGGCCTTGGCCGGCCCGCCCTTCATATGGCCCATCAACGAGAACGCGACCTGAATGAAGTAATTGCCCGCACCGGCGCGGTCCAGAAGCGAACCAAACAGCACGAACAGGAAGACGAATGAGGTCGAGACGCCCAAGGCGATGCCAAACACACCCTCGGTTGTGATCCACTGGTGGTTAACGATCTCCGAAAGGTTGTTGCCCTTATGTGCGATGATTGTAGGCATATGTGGGCCGAGTATCGTATAGACGAGAAACACCGTGGCCACGATCATCAAGGCCGGTCCGAGGGCGCGGCGGGTAGCCTCCAGAAGAAGGATCAAACCAATTACTGCGACGATGAAATCCTGAGTTATCGGTGCGCCAACACGGCTGGAGATGTCGGCATAATAAACGAAGAGATAAAGCGCGGTGGCCGCACCAATGACGGCAAGTGCCCATTCCCAGATCGGAATACGATCCTTAGGCGAGCCAAGCGCGACGGCCGCAACTGCCGCGATGGAACAGACGGGTATCCACCAGACGCTGGTCCCGCCTTTGGCGGAAAACATGAATAGAGCGCCGAGAATCAGCGGTACCGCAATGCCGAGGCCGATTTGAAACTTCGTTCGTGACGCGGGGAACGCTGCGAAGGCGAGGAAGATCGCGAAGGCCAAGTGAATCGAGCGGGCTTCGGTGTCGTTAAACACCCCAAATCCGACCATGAACGGGATAGGCGAAGCGAACCAGAGCTGGAAGAGAGACCATGCCAACGCCACCAGCATGATGAATACGCCGATAGGCCCCGCCGCGGCGCGACCGCCTGTATCGGCGGACGCAACGATTTCGTCGAGTTCCGCCTGGGTTAATCCGGCCCGGCCCGCAGCTTCATTTTCCACGGCCGCAGCTTGCTGCTGATCTTTGTTCGCCATTTCTTGTCCCCATGCGCCCTTTTTTGCTAGGCGTCCCAGTTGGTGATCTTGTCATCCCTTGGGGCAGGGGCACCAATCGAGCGCCCCCACAGTTCTTTGCTTGCCTGACTACATCCAGCCGCGTTCTTTGTAATATTTCTCGGCGCCTGGGTGCAGAGGTGCGGACAAACCATCCTTGATCATGTCCTCTTCGGTCAGGTTTTCGAAAGCCGGGTGCAGACCCTTGAAGCGGTCAAAATTGTCAAATACCGCTTTGACGACTTCGTAGACCACATCGTCAGGCACGTCGGCGGATGTGACGAAAGTCGCCTTGACGCCGAACGTCTGAACGTCATTGTCAGAACCCTTGTACATTCCCCCAGGCACGGTGGCCTTGGCGTAAAAGGGGTTATCAGCGACCAGCTGGTCGATTGCGTCGCCCTCTACCGGGACCAGCACTGCATCGACGGTGGAAACCGCTTCCTGGATCGACCCGTTAGGGTGGCCGACGGTATAGATAATTGCATCAACCTTGTTGTCGCCAAGTGCCGCGGCCTGTTCGGCAGGCTTCAGTTCCGACGCAAGTGCGAAATCATCCAGCGTCCAGCCAAGTGCGTTCATCACCACTTCCATCGTGGCGCGCTGACCTGACCCGGGGTTGCCAATATTCACGCGCTTGCCCTTGAGGTCGTCAAAGCTGGCAATGCCGGCATCGGCGCGGGCGATCACGGTGAAGGGTTCGCCATGAACCGAAAATACAGCGCGCTCCTTTTCGAAAGCCTTGCCCTCAAACTCTGACGAGCCATGATAGGCATGGTGCTGCCAGTCCGATTGGGCCACGCCCATATCCATATCGCCGGCCGCAATCGCGTTGATGTTGGCGATGGACCCGCCGGTCGATGGGGCGGTGCATTTCAAGTTATGCTCGGCGGTGCCCCGGTTGACGAGGCGGCAGATCGACTGGCCAACCACAAAATAGACGCCTGTCTGTCCCCCGGTGCCGATGGTGATAAACCGTTCTTGGGCCACGGCGGCTGTCGTGGACAGCGCAATGGCCCCAGCCACGGCGATTTGCTTCCAGTGCTTCATCATGTCTTCTCCCTGTTAACTACTGTTGTGCTCAATGACGTCCCGACGCTTTGGGTCGGGTTTGTCACCTGGAAAGTCGGCCATGGCCGAGCGACGGGTAAACCGCAATTTGTCTTGCTTTAGGCAAGCTTAGCATCGCCACAGCATTTGTCACGAATTGATGCAACGGTGTGAAACGACATCTGAAGTGCACTGAATGTCTAGTGGCGAACAGTCGTCAGTCTCCAGTTTCATTGCGGTTCAGAGCCAAGGACTCAGCCCATGTGGAACATATCAGTCAAATATATCAATAGAGCTGTTTAAAATATTAATCAACAATTCCATGAAACGTTTGCCTCCGGCGCACGATACAAGTGACGTCGCTTCACGAAGAGCGGATCCTCTCGCCGAGTTGGTTGCAGGTCGGTCGGGATCGCTGCGTGCTGGCGATAGGCGGCGTTTTTGGCAGAGAAAAGTGGGGTGTGTGTCCGGTGGTTTTCTAAAAGGGTCCCTCTGTCACACCTCCGCGCGGCAACATTGGAAAATACCTTATCCTTTTCAGAAAGTTACCAACTCGTAACGAGAGAAGAAGGTGATGGTGGAGCCAAGGGGGGTCGAACCCCTGACCTCTTGCATGCCATGCAAGCGCTCTCCCAACTGAGCTATGGCCCCTTCCGATGCGGGGGGGCGCTGCCACCCGCTCGCGTGTGTCTAGGCAACTGCGACGAGCAGTTCAAGACAAAAAAGTTGTCTTTAGTCGTCGCTGTCGCTGGCGACATCGGCGATGTCGTCGAGCGAAACATCGTCATCGTCTTCGTCTTCCAGCAGATCGTCATCGTCTTCGACTTCCACATCATCGTCTTCGACGAGCAAATCGTCGTCGGTCGAATCCGCATCGTCTTCTTCAACGACCTTGGCTTTCTCGGCGACCGCAACCCGAGTGCGGGTATTCGCGTCGATGGTGACCGTCTCGCCGGTATACGGGCTGATGATCGGTGTCTTGTTCAGGTCGTAAAAGCGGCGTCCGCTCGTCGGGCAGATACGCTTTACGCCCCATTCTTCCTTGGGCATGTGATACCCCTTTCATCATCCGTCAATTGAGAGAATTGCTGCCCTCTGCCACAATGACAGCTGGGTGTCAAAGCCTTTCCGGCCAGCTGAAACACAACCGCGTTTACGATGGTGTGTTCGCACCCAAATGCGGTAGTATCCGCGGAAAGGCAAGAGCAGAGGCAGATATGGGGCAGGTGGTCCTTTCCGGCAATCCCCCGATAAGCATCAAGCTGCGCCGATCAGCGCAGGCGCGCCGCATCTCGCTTCGGGTTTCGCGGCTGGACGGTCAAGTCACGCTATCGCTGCCGAGTTGGACCGGCGAGCCCGAGGCGCTAGCCTTCGCGCGCCAGAAAGAGGCTTGGATCCGCCGCAATCTGTCAGAGCGAATTGCCCCATATGTTCCCCGACTGGGCGGTACTTTGGTCTTTGAGGGGCGGAAAGTACCTATCGGGTCACATCAAGCGCGCTCTGTGCAATTTGAAAACGATCAGCTGCTGGTTCCCGGGGGGCCGGAACAGGCGCCTGCTAGGATCCGGGCGTTTCTGAAACTCGCGGCGCGCGATCGGCTGCATGTCGCGGTAGATCACTATGCGGATAAAGTTCAGCGAAGCGTCTCTCGTATCACCTTGCGCGATACCCGCTCTCGCTGGGGGTCCTGCACCTCGGATGGGCGGCTGATGTTTTCCTGGCGTCTGATCATGGCACCCCCTGCTGTGCTGGATTACGTTGCGGCGCATGAAGTGGCGCATCTGGTCGAGATGAATCATTCGCAGGCCTATTGGGCGGTGGTGCGGCGGATTTGCCCGGACTTCGAGATGCACCGCAGATGGTTGCGGCTGCAGGGCCGAGAGTTGCATGCGGTATCTTTCGGCGATTGACCGGGTGTGGGCCCCGTGGTTTCTGTGAACCATGCTGATCCAGTCCAAACCTTCCGACGCAAACGCATCAGCGCATGAGCGCGTTTACCGTGCGTTGCGGGTGCAGATCATGCACGGTGTCTTGCCACCAGGCGAGGCGTTGACCTTGCGCGGGATCGGCAAACGATTTGATGTATCGATGACACCGGCGAGAGAGGCGTTGCGGCGGCTGGTCGCCGAAGGCGCATTGAGCTTGTCGGCCTCTGGGCGGGTAGCGACCCCTGAGCTATCGAATGAACGGATCGAGGAACTGGCCTCGGTGCGCGCCTTGCTGGAACCGGAATTGGCAAGCCGGGCTTTGCCCAGGGCGCATATGGCCTTGATCGAGCGGCTGCAGACCATCAATGGTGCGATTGCCGAGGTGGTCGCGAAGGGCGATGCGATCGGGTATATTCGCTCCAATCTAGAGTTTCATCGGACGCTGTATCTGCGCGCCCAGGCCCCTGCGATGCTGGCGATGGTCGAAACCGTTTGGTTGCAGCTTGGCCCGACCATGCGGGCGCTTTACGGGCGAATGCAGCGGACCGATCTGCCGCAGCAGCACCGATCCATCGTGGCGGCGTTGCGGGCGGGGGACGAACCGGGGTTGCGACTGGCGGTCAGGACGGATGTGACGCAAGGCTTGCGGATGCTGGTGGTAGAATAGGGATCGGATCGGCTTTGCTATCCGACCGGGAAAAAGGGGCGGTCTGCGCATTCGCCCCCGAGGGTATTTCTCAACAAAAAACGCGGAAAGCCTCTGGAATTACGCGTGAATCGGGCCGTCACCACACGCGAGCGCGGCTTCGCGGACCGCTTCGGAATAGGTTGGGTGGGCATGACAGGTCAGCGCCAGATCCTGGGCTGAGGCACCGAACTCCATCGCCACGCAGATCTCATGGATCAGGTCACCCGCCGCAGGCCCGATGATATGGGCGCCGAGGATCCGGTCGGTCTCTTTGTCGGCGAGGATCTTGACGAAACCATCGCCCGCGAAGACCGCCTTTGCGCGGCCATTGCCCATGAACGAAAACTTGCCGACCTTGTAGGCACGGCCCTGTTCCTTGAGCTGATCTTCGGTCGCGCCGACGCTGGAAACCTCTGGATGAGTGTAGATCACACCGGGGATAACCCCATAATTTACATGGCCTTTCTTGCCTGCAAGCACTTCGGCGACGGCCATGCCTTCGTCCTCGGCCTTATGGGCCAGCATCGGGCCGTCGATAGCGTCACCGATGGCGTAGATGCCCTTGACATTGGTCGCCCATTGATCGTCGGTCTCGATCTGGCCGCGCTTGGACAGGGTCATGCCAAGGGCGTCGAGACCGAGGCCATCGGTATAGGGTTTGCGGCCGGTGGCGACCAGAACGGTGTCGGCGTCAAGCGTGTGTTCGCTGTCGTCCTTGCGGAGTTTGTAGGTGATCTTGGCCTTGGTTTTCAGCGATTCCACGCCTTGAACGGCAGCGCCCATGATAAAGGTAAGGCCCTGTTTTTTCAAGAATTCTCTGGAAGGTCTTCTGCACTTCGGCATCCATGCCGGGGGTAATGGCATCAAGGTATTCGATCACCGTCACTTCGGTCCCCAAACGGGCATAGACCGAGCCCATTTCAAGTCCGATCACGCCGGCCCCAATGACCACCAGTTTCTTCGGGATCTTGTCAAGCGTCAGCGCGCCGGTGGAGGTGACGACGGTCTTCTCGTCAACTTCGACGCCGGAAAGGGAGGCGGATTCAGACCCGGTGGCGATGACGATATTCTTTGCCTCATGTACCTCGTCGCCCACCTTGACCTTGCCGGGTTCGGGGATTGATCCCCAGCCTTTCAGCCAGTCTATCTTGTTCTTTTTAAAGAGAAACTCTATGCCCTTCGTGTTCTGCCCGATAACGTCGTCCTTATAAGCCAACATCGCTTT
>CAVYHT010000038.1:0-107174 GCA_963768355.1 uncultured Alphaproteobacteria bacterium | reverse complement strand
GACGCGCGCGCCATGATCCGGCTTATCGGAGGCAGGGAATACGCCGCAAGACCTTCGGACCGCCAACATGCCGACCCGTTGTTCGGCCATTTCGAGGACCATTCATGCGACACCTTCTGCTGAGCGTTGCGCTCATCGCCTTTCCGGTTGAAGTTTCGCCGCCGGATACAGTCTTTTGGCACCCAGCACACCACACGTCGCGGCCGTGGCACCCGCACCGTCACCGTCGCTCGGTGACATGACGCCCTATGAGACCATCGTCACGGACGTGCAGACCATCGCCGCAACCGGCGACCTGACCGGCGCCGAAAAGCGGATCACCGATCTGGAAACCGCATGGGATGACGCGCAACCCATCTTGCGGCCGGTCAATCCGATCGACTGGGGCAATGTGGATGGCGCTATCGATGACGCGCTGACCGCATTGCGGGCCAAGACACCCGATGCGGCCGCTGCCAACACGACGCTTGCCAGCCTGCAATCAGCGTTGGCCGATCCATCGATGGGCGGCGGAGCGACCGGGTCGGTTACAACCCTGGCTGGAGTTACCACCACCGACGCGAATGGCCGCGCATTGCCCTGCGAGGTGATGCTCGACACGTTCCGCACCACCCTTGCAGGTGCGACTCTGACCGACGCCAAACGCGCCACGCTCGATACGCTGCAAGCCAAGGGTACCGAGCGCTGCAACGCCGATGACGACGCCCGCGCCGATGATTTCTTTGCCCAGGGCATCGCCCTGATGTCGAACTGACTCCTCCTGAAGGGACCCCCCAAAATGACAGATCTCTCCGGCCTTGCAGCCCCCGCAGACTTTTCACCTTCCATCTACCGAACGGCTTTAGCCGTGCCCAATCGCGTTCCGGCCGTCACTGTGGACTTCTGGCTGATCAAGCTGATGGCCGTGACCATGGGTGAAACGGCGGCCGATTTTCTGGCCGTCAACCTGGGCCTCGGCCTGACCGCCACATCTGTTCTTATGGCGGCGATTCTCGTCGGGGCGCTGTTTCTGCAATTCGGGCAGAAACGTTATATACCGTGGTCCTACTGGCTGGCCGTGGTGCTGATCAGCATCGTGGGCACACTGATCACCGACAACCTGGTCGACAACTTCGGCGTCTCGCTGGTGACGACAACAGTAGCCTTTGCCGTCGCGCTCGGCGCCACCTTTGCGGTTTGGTATGCGTTGGAACGGACGCTCTCGATCCATCAGGTTACGACAACGAGACGCGAGGCATTCTACTGGCTCGCGATCCTGTTCACCTTCGCGCTCGGCACAGCCGCAGGTGACCTTGTCGCGGAACACTTCGCCCTTGGCTACATGGCTACCGGTATCTTGTTCGGTACTGATCATCGCCTCGATCACTTTCGGCTATTACGCGTTGAAGCTTGACGGAATCCTGGGCTTTCTGGATCGCCTACATCTTCACCCGACCGCTCGGCGCGTCATTCGGCGATCTGCTGTCGCAACCGATGGAGTACGGCGGAATGGGGTTGGGCACCATCCTAACCAGTGGGATGTTTCTGGCCGTAATCATAGGCATCGTTATCTACATGTCCGCCACGCACGAAGGAGAGGAAACCGCAATGCCGGAGTAGGATAGGCCAGAATTGACAGTCGGAGAATTGGCGGCCCTAACTCAGGGTCGCCATTCTGAATTGCAGTCCGGGCGTACACCATTGCTGGCTGAACGAACCTAGTTGCATTGACGGTTCGGGTTTTTGCAGTCACTTCAGAAACCCGGATTTCGGACAACCACAACATCCTGATGCAGTATTGCACTTGGAGAAACGGATATCCGCTGCAGTGCATAGATTGTCTCAGTTGAGCCGATTTCGTTGAAAGAGAGTCGAAAAAAGGGTGCAGCACCGAACCGTAAAAATAACGCGAACCAGCACAGACGGATGGCCGGCGAAGCGCAAAGCTCCGCCGGCCAAGCCAATGTCAAACCTTCACGTGGTCCTTGGCCAAGGCGTGGTAAATGATGCCGCCAAGGAGCGCGCCAATCACCCAGTTGAACCCGGACAGGACCGAAAACCACGGGATCCAGACCGTCGCAACCGAGAAGATCGCCGCTACACCGAATGCCTTGACTGCGGCGCCGTTCCAGCCGTTGTCATAGTGATAGATACCGCCGTCCATGTTGTAGAGATCGGCTTCGCTCAGCTGTTCCTTCCGGTGGACATAGTAGTCAACGATCATGATGCCGAAGATCGGGGCGAGCACCGCGCCGAGCGTGTTCACAAATCCACCGATCCCGACTTGGCTGATGAAGCTGACCCACAAGCCGCCAATCACCAAGGCAAACAGCGATGTGATCAACCCTGCCTTACGGAAGCTGATCTTCTCTGGCGACAGATTGGCAATGCCGTTTACCGCAGGGATGAAGTTTGCCACCAGGTTGATGCCAACCGTTGCGGCGAAGAACGTGATCGCTGCAATGACGCCGAGAAGGACACTGTCGGTGCGCTCGACAATCTCGGTCGGGTTGATGATCTCTTCGCCAAAGACCACAGCCGCGCCGCCGGTGGTCAGAAGTGCAAGGGCCGAGAACAGGATCATGTTGAACGGCAATCCTGCGAGGTTGCCCAGTTTCATCGTCCGCTTGTCTTTAGCATAACGCGAGAAGTCGCTGAAGTTGATCATCACGGCCGCGAAATAGGCCACCATCGTACCAACGATTGCGATAAACCCTTTCAGTTCGGTCCAGACGGTGCCTTCGGGATTAGCAAAGATCGTCGCTGTGGCCGAAAGAAGCTGTCCGTCGGATCGCTGCCACAGGACAATGACCAGGCCGATCATTACCAAATAGACGAAGGGGCCTGCGATATTCAGGAAGGTCTCTACCCAGTTCATACCGCGCCAGAAGATGACGATGTGAAAACCCCAGACTATAAGGAAGGAGATCCAGTCGATGCCAGTCAGACCTAGAATTTCTTCCCCGCCGCTTGCACCCGTGATTGAACGGATCAGAAGTGCCACAGCTGATGACGCAAAGTAGACCTGAACACCGTACCAGAACACCGCCACAATCGCGCGAAGAATGGCGGGGAGCTTTGCACCTTGGGTTCCAAGGCTCGCGCGGGCGAAGACCGGGTAAGGGATGCCATATTTTTCACCTGCAGCACCGGACAGGTTGACCATCCACATGACAAAGAGACCCGCCGTGATCAAAGCAGCGAAGGCGGTCCATCCTCCGACGCCGAACGAAATGAACAGCGATGCCACAAGGGAATACCCGAAGAGCGACTGAACGTCGTTTGCCCAGATGTTGAAGATGGCGAACCATCCCCAGGTTTTTTCGTCGGCACCGGCTGGATTTAGAGTATTTCCTTCCGGGTCCATCGTTCCGCCATGCGCGACGTGCGCGTCATCAATTGAAGCCATTTTTCTTCCTCCATGCGCCCGTTAATCAGGCGGAAATTCGATTCCCTGCTACTTTTGCACGCAATAGAACTTGTAGCTGACATTTTAGAAGATATACTACATGATAGACTATCAAAAACTTCAACCAACACTTCACGTTTTTAATTGATAGTATCACAAGCGGAGTGCCAATGAGCCAGCCAACCGAAGGCACATTATCAGCGGATAAAGCCCAACGCGCGCTTTGGTCCGCGCTTCGAACTGGGGAATTGCGAGACGGTCAGTTCCTTTCAATGTCGCAACTTGTCGGTATTCTTGATTGCCCGATTGCGGCCATCCGCGAGGCGGTGAAGCAGGCCAGCGCACTAGGTTTGGTGTCCACATTGCCGAAACGCGGTGTGCAAGTTATGGAAGCGCGGCCTGAAACCATCCGGGACTGTCTCGATTTTCGGATGGTATTGGACCAGGAAGGCGCACGACGGCGGATCGCTTGCGGCGCATTCTCGGAATTGAAGGCCCTGCGGGCGCAGCACGATGAGATGCAATATTCGGCTCGCAACGGCTCGGGAAACGACCTTCCGCCAAAGGCCATCAAGGTTGACTTGGCGTTGCACGACTATCTGGCCGAGGGGCTGGGCAATCCCCAGTTATCGGCCGCCTACGACGCCAACAGGATGCGTATCGCAATCATCCAGAATGCGCGCCCGTTTATTCAAGACCGGATCGTCTCTGCCATGGAAGAGCACCTTTCGATCATTGATGCCCTGGAAAGCCGTGACGTTGAATCCGCTGAGCACGCAATCCGATATCACTGCGAACAGACCCAGCGTTGGTGGGGCGTAGCCTGACATCCGTATTTTTTGCCTTTCGACCTCGCAAAGCAGACTGACCGAGGGATGATCCGCAAAACTTGATGGCGGGATTGGCAAAGCAGACCTTTATGACTGAACTTGCGAAGGCGGCTCCGTCTAAGATTTTTTGATGCGGGCCAGTGTATTGGGTTGCGGCTTGGCCGTCTGGCCCGCGTTGGAAAATCTGACAAGGTGGAAGCCGCGGGACGCTGGTGACGCGCTATGGGGAAAGCGTTTCGTGGGAAGTGTTTGAGCGTGGCGGAAGCGCCATCGTGTGCCATTTGTGCCGGGACGTTTGAACGAGGACGAGCAACAATTCTGCTGACTTCACCTGCGGATCACAGATCGATCTAGATGTGATCTGACCCACCTCTGAGAGAAGGCCGAGCGCCGGTGTTGGCCGCTGCGTCAAGGCGTGTCGGACGTGTGCATGGGCTGATGATGGGCGTTTCATCATGCGGCCTGCCTCCGG
Source organism: uncultured Alphaproteobacteria bacterium (assembly GCA_963768355.1). Lineage (GTDB taxonomy): Bacteria > Pseudomonadota > Alphaproteobacteria > Rhodobacterales > Rhodobacteraceae > JAHEAO01. The sequence continues at coordinate 102,484 of CAVYHT010000038.1, read as the reverse complement.
GGTGGTGCACGTGATTTGGGGATCTGTCCACGCCGGAAGATCTCGACGATGTGCATGGATCCTCCGCAATCGGGGCACGGCTCTCGCAATGTGAGCGCGGGCGCAGGATCGTCGACGTTCGGGTCCGGCTTGGGGATTTTGGCGGCGCCAAGGAGCGCCCTGATCTGTGCAACCTTGTCCTTTCGACCGGCGCCTGCGAGGAAGCCGTAGTGCCGGATGCGGTGGAAGCGATCAGGCAGCACGTGCATCAGGAAGCGGCGGATGAACTCCCCGGGCGGCAACCGCATGACCTTCATTCGATCGCCCTGCTTGATCCGGTAGTCTTTCCATCGGAACGCCACAGTGTCGGCATCGGCGCTGACCAGACGATAGTTTGAGATGGCGACCCGATGGGTGTATCGGCTCAGGTAGGTCAACACTGCCTCTGGCCCGCCGAACGGCGGTTTGGCGTAGACCACCCAGTCCTTTTTGCGCAGCGGTGCCACCCATTCGGTGAAAGTGCGGCCCTCCGCCAACCCGGCGAGATCGCCGAAGAACCTCAATTGCCCGGTACGGTGCAGGGCCAGCAGCCCTTCGAGTAACAGCCGCCGGAACAGCCGCGACAGCACCCGGACATGCAGAAAGAACCCCGGTTTGCAGGCGACCCACCTCGTGCCATCCGGCGACAAGCCACCCCCAGGCACGATCATGTGGATGTGGGGATGATGGGTCAACGCCGATCCCCAGGTGTGCAGCACGCTGGTCATGCCAACGCGGGCGCCCATGTGCTTGGGATCGGCAGCGATGGTCGTCACCGTTTCCGCCGATGCCTTGAACAGCAGGCCGTAGATCGCCCGCTTGTTCCAAAGCGCGATCCGCGCAATCTCCGCTGGTAGCGTGAAGACGACGTGGAAATATTCGACGGGCAGCAGGTCCTCCGCACGGGCCGCCATCCAATCGCGGGCCGCCGGTGCCTGGCACTTGGGGCAGTGCCGGTTTTTGCAGCTATTGTACGCAATATGCTGATGGTTGCATTTGGTGCACGCTGCCACATGCCCGCCGAGCGCTTCGGTCCGGCAGGCTTCTATGGCGGACATCGCCTTTAGTTGGGAGAGGCTGACATGCCCTGCATTGGCCCGGCGATACGCCGCGCCGTATTTGCGAAAGATATCAGCGATCTCCAGCGTCGGGCGGGGCAGCGCCCGCGTCCGTCATTCCAGCTTTCGATCCTTCAATTGGCCAGCAACTCGTAGGGGCTGTCAGTATCCCGGATCAGCTTTGTCGCGACATGGGTGTATTGGGCCGTCGTGCTGAGCTTGGCATGGCCCAGCAAAACCTGGATCACCCGTACGTCCGTACCGGCCTCCAGCAGATGCGTCGCAAAACTGTGGCGCAGCGTGTGCAGTGTGCTCCTGGCTTTTTGATCCCGGCCAAATGCTTGGCTGCGCTGAAGGCGCGGTGCAACTGACGCGGTGACAGCGGATTGATCCGGGGCTTTCCGGGAAAGAGCCAGCCCTCAGGACGCGCCTCGCGCCAATAGTCGCGCAAAAGCTCCAGCAGGCCCGGCGACAGCATCACCTTGCGGTCTTTGCCGCCTTTGCCCTTCTCGACATGGATCAGCATCCGGTCGCTGTCGATATCGCTGACCTTGAGATTGCAGACCTCCGACGCCCTCAGCCCTGTGCCATAGGAAATGCTGAGCGCAGCCCGATACTTCAGACCCGGTCCGGGCGCGACCTTCAGCAGCTCGAACACCTCTTCGACGCTGAACACCACCGGCAGCTTCCGCGGCTGCGTACGGAAGTGCAGGCACTCCTTCATCTCCGGTCGCCGGCATGTCGTCTCGAAAAAGAACCGCAACCCGACAAGCCGCGCGTTGTAGGTCGACGGCGTGACATTCGTGTTCACCATATGAAGCTGATAGGCGCGCAGATCTTCGGCGGTCGCGGTATCCGGTGATCGCCCAAGGAACTCGGCAAAGTATCTGACCGCCCGAATATGTGCTTTCTGGAGCTCTCACCGAGCCCCTTGATGCGCATATCTTCGATCATCCGCTCACGCAGCGGCGTGGTCTTGTGGTCCAGCATGGGATCCTCCTGTCCGTTGATTGAGAGGTCCCAATCGTCAGACAGTCACGCCCATTTCCAAAATCCCGGTCCTCAGATCACCGCGCAGCGCTCACCACAAGCGCCCCTGCCGCGGTAGCGGCTTCGTCCTTGTCCGCGTTGTGTGAATTCATAGCCTCAAATTACTGCGTATTGCTTGAATGATCGCTTACGCTTGCGCAACGCAGCGGTACGCTCGCAGCGAAAATTCGACACTTCTGCATTGGGCTCAAAGCGGACGCTCCCCCACATCTCATTGGTATTTCCCAACGGCCCGCACCCACCGGCCGCCGTGCCAACTGGCCAAGTACCGCACACTTTGCCATACATTCTGCCGACCCTATGCAGACCGGCCTAAAGCGCTGGTCTTGCGTCGTTAACTGTCGCGCCCTCACCCTCGCCCGGAAACCCATCCCGCCAGATGGCCGATATCGGGCAGCACGACATCCGCATGGCCCCGCAGATCGTCGGCCGAGGCAACCCCTGTCAGCACCGCTACGGTCTGCATTCCCGCGCCGCGCCCGGCATGCAGATCATGCAGGCTGTCGCCCACCATGATCACCTGATCCGCCGGAACATCGCAGCGTTGTGAAAAAGCGGAGCACATGCCGGGATCGGGCTTGGCGCCGTGGCCGCTGTCAAAGCCCGCAACGAAGTCGAACATCCCTTCGATCCCATACACACGCAAATGCTTGCGCGCCGCGGCTTCGCTGTCATTGGTGGCAAGGCCCAGATACAAATCCATCGCCGCCAGCTCTGCGAGAAGCGGCACCAGCGGCATCACCTCGACGGGCACCAGCCCCGTGGCAGTCTGGTTCAGATGCGCCTCGAGATCCTCCAGCACCATGCCGGGAACGAATGGCAACAAAAGCCGTGCCACGTCGTGCTCGGTGCCCCCAATTACCGGACTGCCAGGCAAAACCAGCCCGGTCTCGAGATCGAATCCGACCGCCGCTGCGATCTCGGCTGCGACCGCCGGGTCGCCGCCCGACATCTGCACCACTTCCTGCCCGATCCAGCCTGCCCAGCTTTTCTGGAAGTCGAACAACGTCCCGTCCTTGTCGAACAAAACCGCCTTGGCGCGCATCGCAATCTCCCTTGCCCTTGCTTCCTCATGCCACAGCCCGGCCCGCGTTGACAGGGGGCAGCAAGTGGTTGACACAGTTCACCATGAAGCAGCCCGACCGATACCGCCTGCACCAGTCGCTGGGTTACCAGTTGTCGGTGGCCGCCCGGTTGCAGGAACGCCGCCTTGATGAAGGCCTGAAGACCCTTGGCCTGACCAGAACCATGTGGTGTGTGTTGCTGGCGGTGGGCAACGAAGATCTGGCCCACCCCTCCGGAATCGCTGAATTCGTCGGTATCGACCGCACCGCCACGTCGCGCGCTCTGCGCCAGATGGAGGCCGCCGGCATGATTGCCCGCAAGACCGGCACCGATGACCGGCGAATGACGACCGTCAGGCTGACCGACCGGGGCCGTGCCTTGCTGCAACAGGGCACACCTTTGGCAGAGGCGAATAACGCGATGATGGCGAACCGCCTGATGCCTAGCGAGAACGCCCTGCTTCGCCATCTTCTGCATAAGCTGCGAGAGGGCGAGGATGTTGCCCTGCCCCGGCTTTAGGTCCAACTGACATCCGCGCCGCCCGGCAGGGACTGGCGCGCTTGCAGGATCTGATCGTAGCGGACATCCGAGCTGTCGCAGAAATCAACCACCCAGGTGTCATTCATCATCAGGAAATCCAGAACCGAGCCCAGAAAGTCCGGCTCGGCCAACCGCGCACGCAGGTCACCCTCTGACGCCCCAGTGGACCCCAGGAATACCGGCAGCAACTCGTCGTTTCCCGCCAGCCAGGCCACGGCGCGGATCGCAATGGTTTCGGCGTATTCTTGCCGCATCCGAAAAACCCTCTCTGATCCGGAAACCTCTTTTTAACCAATCTCAAAGATACCTGACCAAGACCAGACAAATTCGACTTAAAGGTTAGGGGATACATGACGGGGCGCATTCTGATCGCAGACGATGTGGCAACCAACCGCATCATCATGAAGGTCAAGCTGTCCGCGGCATCCTACGGGGTGGTTCAGGCGGGCAGCGGCGCAGAAGTGCTGGAAGCCCTTAAGGATGATCTTCCGGACCTGATCATCCTCGATGTCGATCTGCCGGACATCGACGGCATCGCGGTTTGCCGCAAGATCCGCGAAAACCCGGCAACCACGGATATCCCGGTGATCATCGTTTCTTCCCGCACCGATCCTGACACGCGTCTTGCTGCCCTGCGGGCCGGGGCAGAGGAATTCCTGCCAAAACCGCTGGATGAAATGATCCTGCTGGCCCGTGCACGCAACCTGATCCGATCACGGGCCCTGGGCGAAGAGTTGAAGCTGCGCGAAGGGACTGCCGTCAAACTGGGATTTGCCGAAGCGCCCGCCAACTTTGCCCGGTCCGAGAGCGTGATGCTGGTCGCCCGCCGCCCCGATATCGCGTTGCGATGGCGCCGCGCGATTGACGGCAAGGTCGCGGCACAGGTCGACGTGTTGCCCTACGAGCAGCTGCTTGAAACGATAGGCAAGACCAGAAACGGACCAGACCTTCTGGTGATCCCGGCGGGCCTGAAATCCGGCGCCAGTGGGCTAATTCTGCTGGCAGAGTTACGCAGCCGCGCGCAAACCCGGCATTCGGCAATCGTTGTCGTGCATGAAGATGGCGACCTTTTCAGCGCCATCGCAGCCCTTGATATGGGTGCGGATGATGTCCTGACCACGACCTGCAGCGGCACCGAAATGGCGCTGCGCATCCGTCGCCAGCTTGATCGCAAGGCGCAGGCGGACCGTCTGCGCTCAACGGTCGAGGACGGGTTGAAACTGGCGATGACCGACCCGCTGACCGGGCTTTTCAACCGCCGATATGCCCTTCCGCATCTGTCGCGCATTGCTGCGCGCGCGGTCGCGGACGACCGGCCCTTCGCCGTCATGGTTCTGGATATCGACCATTTCAAACGGGTCAACGACCAGCACGGCCATGCCTCCGGCGATGCGGTCCTGCAAGAGGTCGCGCGCCGGATCAAGGAAAACCTGCGCAGCGTCGATCTGGTCGCCCGTTTCGGCGGCGAGGAATTCCTGGTCGCGATGCCGGACACCGATCTTACCTCGGCCCGCATCGCCGCAGAGCGTCTGCGCACGGTGATCGAAAACAAGCCCGTCACCGTGCCCGGCAATACCGCCTCTGTGCAGGTGACGCTGAGCATCGGCGTCGCCATCGGCGGGCTGCCCGATGAGTTTGCCAGGACAGTGGAAACGCTTGTGGATCAGGCTGACAAGGCGCTTTTATGGGCGAAGTCCGAGGGCCGCAATCAGGTCACGTTCGGACAGTCCGCAGCCTAGCGCCGACGCTCGCGCGCCGCACGTCTTATGGTCCGCTCCAGCCGATCGGCAAAGGCCGCGCGCTCGTCATCGCTCATCGCCGTGATGCGCTCCAGCAGCAACGCCTGCCCGATTACCTGACGTTCCGCCAGCTTGGTCTTCTGCTGCTCGACCAAAGCGACCAAGGCCCCGGCGTCGAACGGCTGCGCCCGCAGCGCGGCCAGCATCTCGGCGAACTGACGGCGAAGCTCTTCGCGATTGCTCCGCAAATCGCCTGCGTGATCGCTCATTCTCCGCCCCAGCTCGTGCATGTCCGCGGGCGACATGGCCGCCCCGAATGGCCCATACCCCAGATCGCGGAGCGGTGGATGGCCGTCCAGGCGGTCGTGGCGCAGAAGTGCCCCCGCCACCAGCCCGACGACAAGCAGGTTAAGCGCCAGCGAGGCGAAAAGCACGATCCGGCCCCATGGAAAACCACGTGGTTTCTGCGATGTGGGCGTGTCTGTCATGGTTTATCCTTCGGCCAGAAGGCTGTCAAAACCGGGCATGAAATCCCCCGGATCATAGGCCGAACTCGTTGCCAGCAGCCCATCCGCGACACCGCCCAGCGATCCCGGCTGTGCAAATCCGATCCAGATGCCCGCCACCGTCGCCGTGGCAAGCCCCGCCACCGCCGGCCATCCGCCGATGCCTTTCAGCGCAGCGCCAAGCCAGCCTTGCCGCGCGGCCTCTTGCGCCGACCCCGCCGATCGCTCTGCCAACACCGCATCGGCATCTGCCACGACCCGCGCCATCAGTTCCTCTGACGGCACCGGATCGGCGGCGCCCGCCAGCAGCCGGTCAAGGTCCGCTTCTGATCCCTTAAGTTTCGTCATATCCCAACTCCTCGCGCCTTGCGGCCAATGCGGCGGCCAGCGCCCGTTTCCCACGCGCGGTCAGACTTTCGACCGCCTCGACCCCGATGTCCATCACGGCGGCAATCTCGGGGTTGCCGAGCCCTTCGATGTGCCGAAGTACAACCGCCTGTCGCTGCCGTTCGGGCAGCTGCTGCAACGCGTTACTCAGCGCCGCCTGCCGTTCGGCCTCTTCAAGTTCCGCCTGCGCACTGGCCGCGCCATCGGGCGGCTCTGGTATCGCATCAATATCCACCCAGCGCCGCTTGCGCAGCCGGTCGGTGCAAAGGTTCGTGACCACTCGGTAAAGCCACGTCGTCACCTTCGCCTCGCCCTGCCGCCACTCGCCCGAGATGCGCCAGAGCCGCAGCATGGCCTCCTGCGCCACGTCCTCGGCCTCGGCTCGGTCGCCCAGAATCCTCGCCGCATAGCCCAGAACCCGCGGCACCAGCCGCTCGGTCAATTCCAGCGCCGCCCCACGGTCGCCATTGCCGAAGGCGACCAGCAAGGCGTCGTCGGAGACTTCGGTCCGGGCGTCGAAGGGCATTGTCATTATCCGCTCTGGTATCCCGAATCGATGTCTCCGGCAATTCCGGCAGGCGGCGGCTGGGGAACCGTCGCCTGCCGAAGGCCATCAGCCGCGATCGCCGTACATGCCGTGGCCGCCGCCGTGCTGATGATCACCACGATGCTCGCCCCGCTGGTGCTGCCGGTCACCGCCGAACCGGCCCTTCCGGCCGCGCTCTTCCATCGCCGAGAATTCCTCGGCCGAGATCGCGCCATCCTCGTCAGCGTCAAGCATCATGAACATTCTCTGACCGCTGTCGCCCGGCATCTCGGCTTCGCTCAGCGCGCCGTCGCCGTCGGTATCGCGCCATTCGATCATCTGCGCCATCCGCGAAGCGGCCCGTTCGGCGGACCGCGCGGCCATTGCGGCTGTCAGTTCCTCGGCGGTCAGCTTGCCGTCGCCATCCGTGTCACTTTCGGCAAACCGCGCGGTCGAGCGCGCCTTAACCTCGGCAATCGTGATGCTGCCGTCTCCGTCGCTGTCAAGCTCCGTAAAGCTCGGGCGTTCGCCCATGCCACCCATTGGGCCCGCGCCTCGGCTATCCGCATTCGCCACTCCAAGCGCCAGTCCGGCAACAGCGGCAACGGCAAGGCTTCCCAAAACGATCTTCTGCATCTTCATCTCCTGGATTTGTTTCTGCCCGACACGGCCTGCTCTGACCGCGCGTTCTGAACCTGATACGCAGCGCAGCCAGCTTTCCGTCGCGCCGCATCAAAGATTCTTTGCGCAGGCGCTGCGCGACATCCCGACGCAAGGGCACTTCGCCGCCTTCAATCCCACCCAGCAATCCTTACACTTGGGATTTCCCGGTAAAGGTGCGATATTTGATGGCGATGACAGATCAGGCAATCCCGACCGAAGAGCGCGAATTGCGCCCGGCCCTTTGGCGCGGCTGGCGCCGACGCTGCCCCAGTTGCGGCTCGGGTCCGATGCTCAAGGGGTATCTTCAGGTGCGCAACGCATGCGCGGTCTGCGGCGAGGCGATGCACCATCACCGCGCCGATGACGGCCCGGCCTACCTGACGATCCTGATCGTCGGGCATATCATGGCGCCGTCGATCCTGGCGGTCTTCACCGCATTCCGGCCCGAACCGATGGTGCTGTTCACCGGATTCGCGATTGGCTGCGTGGCACTGTCATTGTATCTTCTGCCCAGACTGAAGGGGCTGATGGTGGCCTTTCAATGGGCCCGGCGGATGCACGGCTTCGCCTGAAGCCCGGCCGCGCCGGTGAAGGAGCGTCGATGACCAATCCCCCGATCCGCGATGCCGCCACGATCATCCTTGTCCGCGACGCTGCCGCCCGGCCCAGCATCCTGATGGGCCAGCGCGGCGCCAAGGCGGCCTTCATGCCCAACAAGTTCGTCTTTCCCGGCGGTGCCGTGGACCCCGACGACGGGACCGTCCCGCGGGCTTCTGGGCTGGCGCTGACGTGCGAGGAACGTCTGCGCATCGGTGCGAGCCCCGAGCTTGCGGCGGCCCTTGCCAGCGCGGCGATCCGCGAGCTTTGGGAGGAATCCGGCCTGATCCTCGGTTCTCCGGGCAAGTGGCCCGAAATGGTGCCCGAAGACTGGCAAAGCTTCGCTGCCACCGGCCACCTGCCCCGCGCCGACGCGCTGCACTATATCTTCCGCGCGATCACTCCGCCCGGCCGCCCACGCCGCTTTGACGCGCGTTTCTTCCTTGCCGATGCCGCGCATCTGGCGAATGACCCCGATGACTTCAGCGCTGCCGCAGACGAGCTGTCGCATCTGCAGTGGATTCCGCTTTCCGAGGCTCGCAGCTTCAACCTGCCGTTCATAACCGAGGTCGTGCTGGCCGAGGTCGCCGCCACCCTGCCCCATATCGGCCCACCGCCCTCGGTGCCGTTTTTCAACAATACCGACGAGGAAAGCCTGTTCGAACGGCTCGGGGGCAGCAGCCCGCTTGATTAAGGGCCGTGTCCGCGCCGCGCGAAAGACTGCCCGCTTGAAATGCGTCACCTTGCCAGGATACTCGGCGGCCATACGCTCAAAATACGCGATGAAGGCTTCCTTGCCGTCGGCGACGTGGGGGTTGTGTTGGATATACACGTCACCGGCGTATTTCGCGATAGCCTCTCGCGGCTTGCACTGATTGAACATCAGGTCATAGAACGCCAGCGCACTGGCCTTGTTCTCGTCTGGATTTGCAGACATTTGGCCTCTGACATCTGAGGATCGCAGATTAACTGATCGGACTGAACGATCGCACCGGGCATCGAGCGGATCAAGGGGTCTGTCACTGCATTCCGTGGCAACGCCATCAAAGTCGGGCTGCTGACCAGCAAGAAGCGCCATCCGCAAGGTTTCGCAACATCCCATCCGCCGCGAAGAAACTGCCAGAAATCATCCCCAAATCCACCCAGCAGACTTTCAGTTTGATCTTGAACAAAGCCTGACGGGGCGTCACGACATAGTCTGAATACAGGTGCAAGTTCGTTGGGCTAAGGGGGAGCACGGATTGGTCGGTACCGGGAATTCATTTGCTCTTGGGTCACGCTCGTGGACGCGGCGGTCGCGGCTCGCCAAACATGCATTGGCAAACGCGCGCTGCACCGCAGGTTGCGCCGATCATGGTGAGCAGTCGATGGCATCGTATTCTGACCTTGATCAGACAAGGAGCCCGAAATGACCGTTCTTATCTACTTTGCGACCGTCGAAGGGCAAACCGGCAAGATCGCCCGTTTCGCCGAGCGCGAGGTCCCGCAGAGCCGGCCATGATCCAGCGCTGGTCGATGCCGCCGACACGGCAACCTCTGCGTCTTTCGAGGGCGTCGATAAGGTGATCCTTGCGGCACCGGTGCACGAACGGCGCCACCCCAAGGCTTTTGAAGCTTTCCTTGCCAGCCACCGACAAGAACTGGAAAAATGTGCCACGCTGCTGCTCTCGGTCAGTCTCAACGCCGCCTTCCCCGAGGGCCACGAAGAAGCGCAGGAATACCTGACCGAGATGAAGATGCGCACGGGGTTCGCGCCCGACGCAGAGGCCTTGGTCGCGGGCGCGGTGCGGACCAGCCATTACGACTACTTCGCGTCGCAGGTGGTGCGCCACGTGCTGCTGCGGGATCGCGGCTACGATCCGAACAGCGGAGAGCACGAATTCACCGATTGGGGTGCGCTTGCAACGACCATTTCAGAGTTTCTTGCCGCCAAGGCCCGGTCCGGCTAGGCGGGCGATCGTCGACATCCCGCAGCATACCGAGGTGATTGCGCAGCAGGGCTGACCTGTAGCTTTGGAAATCGAAAGCAATCGACCCGAAGCGGCCTGCAACTGTATCCTAGAGAACGGTCACCAACATCACGATGCTGGCCAGAAGCACCGCCATCCCAAGCATTTCCCGCCCGCGGATCCGTTCCTTGAAGAACAGAACCGAGGCTGCAATGCTGAAGATCACCTCTACCTGCCCCAGCGTGTTCACATAGGCCGCATTCTTCAGCGTAAAGGCACTGAACCAGCAGAAACTGCCGACCATGCTTGCCAGCCCGACTAGGCCCGCGACCTGCCAGGCCCGCGCGACGGCCACGATCTGCGCGCGGTCGCGCCAGGCAAGCCATGCCAGCATCGCGACCGTCTGGCTCGTTGTCACCACCGCCAGCGTGAACCCCGCCCGCAACGCCACATCGCCCGACCCAAGTGCCAAGGACGCGCCGCGATAGCCGACCGCCGAGACAGCGAAGAACACGCCCGAAAGCAGGCCCAGCCGCGCCGCCCTGTTCATCAGGCGAGTCCAGATCCGCCCGATGCCGCCCGGCGGGTCCGACAGGATCACCACACCGACAAAGCCCAGAAGCACCGCCAGCAGCCCGGCCCGGCTTACCCCCTCGCCCAGTACCAGATAACCGACAATCGCGGTCTGGATGACCTCGGTCTTCTTGAAGGTGATGCCGACAGCGAAATTGCGCTCGGCGAACAGGGCCACCACGCACATCGTGGCAAGGATCTGCGTGAGGCCGCCGGCCAGCGCATAAGCCCAGAATGGTCCCGACATCGCGGGCAACGGTTGTTCGCTAATACGCGCGTAGATCCAGATCAGCAGGACCACCAGCGGTGCCGAATAGACGAACCGAGCAAAGGTCGCGCCGGTCGTGGTCAGTGCCGTCGATTTCAGATGCTTTTGCAGCATGAACCGCACTGTCTGTGCGGCGGCGGCGGCGATTGTTATCGGGATCCAGGCATCCATGCCCGGATAACTGGCACGTCCGGCCTAGCGCCGCCAGATCGGATGCGGCACCGGATCCTTGGCCTTGAACAGGTAGCGCCGGAACACCTCGCCATAGGATTTGTAGCGATAGCCGTTGTTCCGGGTCAGATAGCGCTGACGATCCGCAAAATAGAGTTCCGGCAAACGGTACCACGGCACCCGTGGATGCATGTGATGAACGACATGCAGGTTATTGTTCAGAAAGAGGAATGCCAAAATTCCGCGATCCTCGATGACCACCGTCCGTCCGCGCGCGCGCTCATGCGCCTGATGCTCCAGAAAGGTGCGGATCTTCAGGATCGAGATCGCCGCATAGGCCGACAGGGCATAGGCCCAGAACGGCATCTCTGCAATGTAGACCAGCCACAGAACCACCGGTACAAGCGCCGGAAGGTGCCACAGCCAGCCGCGCAGGACCGCGCCGTCACCGGCCCGCGCTTTGCGCCAGTCGCCCAGCATGAAGGCAACCTGCGAAATCGCCGGACCGACCAGCAAGCGTCCGATCAGCGTATTGTTGAAGCTCAGCAGCAATTGCAGGATCCATGGCAACCGCTCCCATACTGCCGGATCGAGATAGTTCGATTCCGGATCGTCATAAGGGTCGGTCAGCACCGCGTCCTGATGATGCGCCAGATGGGTGTCGCGAAACCGCAGATAGGGAATGACGAGGATGATCGAAGGAAACACCAGCGCCTGCGCCAGAATGCGGTTTGCCACCGGATGGCCGTGGATCACCTCATGCTGCAAAGAGGAATGCAGGGCGATCGCAAGCGTCGTCAGCACAAGCCCCAAGGGCAACCAGAATGCAGATAGGAATGTGGTGCCTGCCGCCCATGCGGCATAGCTCAGGATGACCAAGGACAGGGTCGGCCATTCAACCCAATAGCGGGACCGTTCTTTCAACCATTTCCCCAAGATGCAGCGCGCCCTCGCCACGCTCACGCATAAGTGAATACATCAAATAGGGCGCTTGGGGAATAGGGTTTCGCGCTGACGGGCCGGCCTAGTCGATGCAGATCGTCGACGCCCTGCCGCTGTCGGTCAGCACCTCGTTGCAACCGAACAGCGGCTTGACCGGCGCACAGGACTTCGAGCGCGCCAGACACAACCCCTCGCAATCGCCGGCTTTACTACAGCTCTTGTTGGCGTCGCGCGTGTTCTCGTAGCAGAGCAGCCCGCTGCCAAGTCCGCCCGCCCCGAACCGCCCGCCCTTTTTCAGACAGGCCGCACGTGCGGTTTCGACCAGATGCGGATCATAACCCTCAAGCCCAGAGTCGAGCTTTGGCGGCTCTTGTTTGCAGCCCGTCAGCGCCAACAGCGCCAGCATGATCAGAAAAGATCTCATTCCTACCGTTCCGTTGCCTGCCCTCTTTTGCACGGGGCCGGGGGCAAAGTTCAAGGGCCAAGCGGGCGCGCGTCTCAGTATGGCATCGGATGCGCGCGGTGCGCGGCGGTGATTTCGGTCAGGACCTCGTCCGACAGCACAAGATCGGCCGCGCCCAGCGCCGTCTTCAGTTGCGCCAGCGATGTCGCGCCAAAGATGACCGACCCCATGAAGGGCCGAGACGCGCACCAGGCCAGCGCCATCTGGCAAGGATCAAGCCCATGTTTGCGCGCAATACCCAGATAGGCGTCGATCGCGGGCCAGACCCGTGGCGTCAGCCGCCCGCCCAAACCCGGCGTCGCGGCGCCGCGGCTGCCGGCAGGCGTCGTATCGGGCCCGTATTTGCCCGACAGCAGGCCGCAGGCCAAGGGCGAGAATGCCAGCAGACCGACATCCTCGTGGTGGCAAAGCTCGGCCAGATCGAGGTCGAAAATCCGACACAGCAGCGAATATTCATTCTGGATCGAAACCGCCCGCGGCAGCCCGTTCGCCTCGGCCACGCGCAGCCATTCCGCCATGCCCCAGGCGCTTTCGTTGGACAGCCCGAAATGCCGCACCCGGCCGGCCGCGACCTGCCGCTGCATTTCTTCCAGAACGTCGAGCATATGCGGAGCGGTCTGGCCCGGCGCCTGCCCGGTCGCATCGAAAGTCCAACTCTGCCGGAAGTGATAAGAGCCACGGTTCGGCCAGTGGAGCTGGTAGAGGTCGATCACATCGGTCCTAAGCCGCCGCAATGAACCCTCGACCGCCTCGCGGATCGTCTTGGCCGAGATCGGCGCGCCACCGCGCACCGATTTCTGGCCCGCACCGGTCACCTTGGTGGCCAGGATCACATCCGCCCGCCGCCCGGTCTTCGCGATCCATTCCCCGATCACCTTTTCGGTGCCGCCAACCGTGTCGGCGGACATCGGGTTGGTCGGATACATTTCGGCGGTGTCGATGAAATTGACGCCGTGATCCAGCGCCATATCGATCTGGGCATGACCTTCGGCTGTCGTATTCTGACTCCCCCAGGTCATAGACCCGAGGCAAAGTTCGGAGACTTCCAGATCGGTCCGGCCGAGTGTGTTGCAGCGCATCTCTGTCCCCTCATTGCGTGAGGGTCAGAGATATAGCCCCCTGCGACAGCGGCAACCCCTTATGGCCGGACGTATGCGTATCCCTGCTCTTGCAATTCGATCAGCCGCACAACGCCAGATGGCACAACGACAGCCTCGGACATCAGCGGCACCTCGTGACCGGCCTTGGCCTCCATCCCTTTCAGGGTATTGCCGCAGGCCGCGAAAGACAGGTTTTCCAACTCCAGCGACATTGACGAAATCCGATCGGCAACCGGGCTTTCCCCGTCGACAAACATGTTCAGCCCAGGGCCATATGCGACCATCTCGATGACCACCTCGTCACCCTGCGACGCATAGTAGCTGGCAACGTTCTGAGCGTTGTTCAATGCCATATTCATGACTTGCGGATCGTTCTGATCAACATGGATGGCGACATGATGCGTCATCCCCTCGGCGATGGCGGCAAGTGGCGTCAAAGCCAAAGCGGCAGCAAGAATGCAGGTTTTCATTTTGTCCTCCCTATTCCTGGATCATACTGCAATTCGTGAATTTGTCGTACAGTTTCTTTCCGCACGCAGGATCATGCCGGATCCTCAGTTGGTCAGCACACCCGCCGTCAACAGGTCCTGCCGCGAGGGTCGCCAGATCGCATCATGATCTGTCTGATAGATCCGGTCGATGAACTGGCTGGCAATGCCTTGCGCCTCGAAATACCCGCGATCCCGTTGTTGTTCTGCTCGGGCATCAGGGTAAAGCGCGCGTCCCCTGCCCGCGAAATCCGCCAGCCTGTACTGATGAAACCCCAGGCTGCCACCCGGCTTCAGAACCCGGCGGCTACCGGCGATGAAGACCAGCGTGCACGCCGAAAAACAGTTACCTTCGACGACCGTCTCCAACCCGGCTTCGACAACCAACCGCGCAAGTCCGCGCGCGGCGTGGATATTGCCGCCATCGCTGGTCAGAACCAGCGCCCGGTAGTTCCTTTTCATCCGCAAGCATCGTCCCCAGCGCGTTGTAAGCCCGCAGCGTGATCTCGCCCTCTAGCCGGATCACCGAGCCTTCGGCTGAAACCGTCTCAGGAGGGGGCTCGATTTCTGCCGTGACGGTCTGGCCGGCGGCAAGAAGCCCGGCGATCTGAAAAAGGCTCGACCCGACGACGCCAAGGATCGCGACATAACACAGCGTCGCGACCTGAGCGCCACCGAAGCCCTGCAACGACCGGTCCGCAACCCGGAACATGCCCACGCTCTGCCAAATCAACACGCCCAGTTGCACGCCCACCAGCAAGGCCACAACAGAGAACCCGGCGCCCCGCAGCAGAAACAGCAGCACGGCCAGGCCAAGATGCAAGCCAAGCAACGGCCCAGGCCAAAGCGATACCGGGCGAAAGCGCGCCTCGCCAGTGATCGCCGATGAGGGTGCCGAGTTTGTCCATACCATGCGAGCATAGGGCCGCACGCCGGATTGGCAAAGCGGGGCGGACCGCGGTCGATCCAGAGGTGGACACGATGACATGAAACCCAGCGTGCGTCGGGCGAAATGTCCTGCGGGAAAAGGGGCCCCGCGATGCGACACGTCTTCACTCTCATCGCCCCAATCCTCGCCAGCGTCCCGGTCACGGCGACGTCGGCATCGCTCCGGTCTCCGACACATGGGCAACCGCTTGTGAAACACCTGTTGGCGCTCATCGTGCTGCATGCCGCAGGCGCATTGCAGCGGCATTTCATCCATCACGATCGCACGCTCCGGCGGATGCTGGCGGGCTAGTCTGCCCGACCTTGCCGTGCCAGACTGGCGGGCGACCCCAGCACGAAAGCCTGCCGCTTGCCCGCCATCATCCGCTACCTGACCCATCCCGATGTCGCCGTGGACCCGGCCATCCCGCCGTCGGAATGGAGCCTCAACGACGCAGGCCGCTCGCGAATGCAGGCGCTTGCCGCCACCGGCTGGCCGCACGGCACCGCTCATATCGTGGCCAGCGCCGAGCCCAAGGCCGCCGAGGCTGCCGCCATTCTTGCCGCCCCGCTCGGCCTTGTGCCGGAAATCCGACCTGGGATGCACGAAAACGACCGCAGCGCCACCGGCTACTTGCCCGGTCCCGAGTTCGAAGCCACCGCCGATGCATTCTTCGCCGATCCGCATAGTTCAATTCGCGGCTGGGAACGCGCCATAGACGCGCAGGCCCGGATCGTGGCAGAGGTCGCAGACCTTGCCGCCAACGGCCCGCCGGGCGACATGCTGATCCTCGGTCACGGAGCGGTGGGTACGCTTTTGATCTGCCATCTGGCCCGGATTCAGATCAGCCGCGCCCATGACCAGCCCGCAACTGGGGGCGGCAACGTCTTCGCCTTTGAACGGGCCGCCGGAACTCTTCTTTGCCGCTGGCAGGCCCCCGGCCAGACCGGTTGAAATCCGGCTTGCTTAACCGCCCGGCTGCTGTCTAGCTAGCCCCATGCGCCTTCTGATCTCCTTCGCCGCCCTGTTCCTCTCGGTCGTGCTTTTGCAGCTTGGCGGCGGCGGCATTGGGCCGCTCGATGCGATATCCGGCCTCGATATAGGCTTCACCAAGGCCGAGGTCGGCCTGCTGGGATCGGCGCATTTCTTCGGCTTCTTCATCGGCTGCTGGTGGGCTCCGCGGGTGATGGGCACAGTCGGCCATTCCCGCGCCTTCTCGGCCTTCGTCGCGATCGGCACCATCGGGATTCTGGCGCATATGCTGGTCATCCATCCGCTTGCCTGGGTCGGGTTCCGTATCATGTCGGGCCTCTGCATCGCCGGGTGCTACACGATCATCGAGGCATGGCTGCAAGCCAAGGTCACCAACGAAACCCGTGGCCGCGCGATGGGAACCTACCGGGTCGTCGACATCCTCGGCTCGCTCGGTGCGCAGTTGTTCATCGGGATTCTCGAACCGGGCAGCTATGTCGCCTACAACCTTCTGGCGCTGATCTGCTGCGCCGCTCTCCTGCCGATCACCCTGACCCGCGCCGAGCAGCCCGAAACCCCCGATGCCCCGCGCCTGCGCCCGCGCATGGCGTGGGAGCGTTCGCCACTGGCCGCGGCTGGTGTCGTGGTCTCTGGCCTGACCACTGCCGCTTTCCGCATGGTTGGCCCGATCTACGGGGTCGAGGTAGGGCTGAGCGTCGACCAGATAGCGCTTTTCCTCGCGGCTTTCGTGCTTGGCGGCGCTTTTTCGCAGTATCCGACCGGCTGGCTGGCCGACAAGTTCGACCGCCGCTGGGTGCTGATCTGGATTTCCGCCGCCGCCATCGTGGCCTGCGCTGTCACCGTTGCCTTGGCCACCAAGGGCAGTGGCGCCGTGATGTTGGCCGCGGCGATCTTTGGCTTTGCCACTTTTCCGATCTACTCGATCTCTGCCGCGCATGCCCATGATTTCGCTGACAGTTCAGAGCGGGTTGAACTGTCCGCAGCGCTGATGTTCCTCTATGCGGTCGGCGCGATCGCCAGCCCGTTCATTACTTCCGGGCTGATCGAAGCGTTCGGTCCCGGCGCGATGTTCCTCTTCATCTCCGCCGCGCATGTCGTTCTGATCGTCTTCGGCGTGATGCGGATGCGCGCCCGTCCAACACCGGGCGCGCGCACGCGCTATATCTACGCGCCACGTACCAGCTTCATCATCGGTCGGCTTCTGGGCCGCGACCGCGACTGACGGCAACCCGGCTCTGGCCCTTCGCCCGATCCGAGGCTAGAGGTGTGACGGAACGAACGGACAGACATCAATGGCACGCATCCTCATCACCTCGGCGATCCCCTACATCAACGGGATCAAGCATCTCGGCAACCTCATCGGCAGCCAGCTTCCGGCGGACCTTTACGCGCGTTACATGCGCGCCCGCGGGCACGAGGTGATGTTCATCTGCGCAACGGACGAACACGGCACGCCCGCTGAACTCGCCGCCGCCAAAGCGGGCAAGCCTGTGGCCGAGTATTGCGCCGAGATGTGGGCCGTGCAGAAAGACCTGAGCGACGGTTTCCGCCTGTCGTTCGACCATTTCGGGCGCTCCTCCTCGCCCCAAAACCGCGCCCTCACCCAGCATTTCGCGGGTCGCCTCGCCGACGCTGGCCTGATTGAGGAAGTCTCGGAAAGGCAGGTCTATTCCAACGCCGACGAACGCTTCCTGCCAGATCGCTATATCGAGGGCACCTGCCCCAACTGCGGCTATGAAAAAGCCCGCGGCGACCAGTGCGAGAACTGCACCAAGCAGCTTGACCCCACCGACCTGATCAACCCGCGCTCCGCGATCTCCGGCTCCACCGATCTGGAAATCCGCGAGACCAAGCACCTTTACCTGCGCCAGTCGCTGCTCAAGGACAAGCTGGATCAGTGGATCGACAGCAAGACCAACTGGCCGATCCTGACCACCTCGATCGCCAAGAAATGGCTGCACGACGGCGACGGCCTGCGCGACCGAGGCATCACCCGCGACCTCGACTGGGGCGTTCCGGTGAAGAAGGGCGATGAGCCTTGGCCGGGGATGGAGGGCAAGGTCTTCTACGTCTGGTTCGATGCCCCCATCGAGTACATCGCCGCGACCAAGGAATGGGCCGACGCCAATGGCAAACCCGATGCCGACTGGCAGCGCTGGTGGCGCACCGACAAGGGTGCCGACGACGTGACCTACGTGCAGTTCATGGGCAAGGATAACGTACCCTTCCACACGCTTTCATTCCCCGCCACGATCATGGGCTCGGGTGAGCCGTGGAAGTTGGTCGATTACATCAAATCGTTCAACTACCTCAACTACGACGGCGGCCAGTTCTCGACCTCGCAGGGCCGAGGCGTCTTCATGGATCAAGCATTATCAATCTTGCCCGCCGACTACTGGCGCTGGTGGCTGCTGTCGCACGCGCCGGAAAACTCCGACAGCGAATTCACCTGGGAAAACTTCCAGACCAGCGTCAACAAAGACCTCGCCGACGTTCTGGGCAACTTCGTCTCTCGCATCACCAAATTCTGCCGCTCGAAATTCGGCGAAGCCGTCCCCGAAGGCGGCGCATACGGCCCCGAGGAATCCGCCCTCATCACCCGCCTGACCGAGGGCCTGCGCGCCTACGAGGATCACATGGCCGCGATGGAGGTCCGCAAGGCGGCAACCGAACTTCGCGCGCTCTGGGCCGCGGGCAACGAATACCTGCAAGCCGCCGCCCCCTGGACGGTGCACAAGACCGACCCTAACCGCGCCGCCGCAATCACGCGTCTGTCGCTGAACCTGATCCCATTCTATGCCGTTATCTCTGCGCCCTTCATCCCCGATGCCTCTGCCACCCTTCTGGCCGCGATGCAGGCCGGGGATGACAACTGGCCAGACGACGTAACGGCGACCCTCGGAACCCTCCCCGCTGGCCACGCCTTCACCGTCCCCGAGGTCACGTTCCGCAAAATCACCGACGAGGAACGCGACGACTGGCAGCAACGCTTTTCCGGCATACGTGCCTGACGACCTGCCCGGTCATCACTTGTTTGAAAATATCCCCCGCGCGGAGCGCATGAGCGACGCCGCGCAGCGGCGGCGCAACTCCTCGTCCCCGCCCTGCGGCAGTTTCGCAAACACTTGAATCCTGCGCAACACTCCGCATGATTTCATCAAATCGCGAACACCGCCGCAGGTGCCAACCGCTTGCGCCCCCGCTTCCATCGCGCGACAATGCCCCCAACAACCCACAGGAGGATAAAATGGCCGCCGTACCCCCGCTTTGCGATTTCGGCTGGAAGGCCCCCGATTTCAGCCTGCCCGCCACCGACGGTAAAACCTATTCCTACGCCGATATCGCCGGACAGAACGGCACGCTGATCATGTTCATCTGCAACCACTGCCCCTACGTTCTGGCCATCGTCGACCGCATGAAACGCGACGCGGCAGCACTGCAGAAACTCGGTATCGGCGTTGCCGCGATCTGTGCCAACGATGCCACCACCCATCCCGATGACAGCTTTGAAAACATGAAGAAAATGGCCGAGCGCGAGGGCTTCCCCTTCCCCTATCTTCATGACGAGAGCCAAGAGATCGCCAAGGCCTACGACGCCGTCTGCACCCCGGACTTCTTCGGCTTCAACGCCAGGGGAGAACTTCAGTATCGCGGCCGCCTCGACGCCTCGGGCAAGAAACCCGCAGACGAGACCACCCGGCGCGAGCTGTACGACGCAATGGCGCAAATCGCCGAAACCGGACAGGGGCCAAGCGAACAGGTGCCGTCGATGGGCTGCTCGATCAAGTGGAAAGCCGCTTAGAAGTCGAGTTGGAATCCGATGCCCGCCGCTGTATTGCTCCGCCCCGAGACATGGCCCTCATTCAGACTGCGCACCGCGCTGAATGTGATCTTGGACTGTTCCGACGTCGGCACGGCATAGCTGAACGACAAATCCATCTGCCGCTTCTCCGGGGCAAGGGATATATCGAACTCATCAAACTGCTGGGCGCCGCCGACACCGCGCGGACTGGGCAGCGCCACCTTTGCGGAACCTGCATGCACGACTTGCGGCAGATTGAGACCCAGCGTCATCCGATCGCCGGCTGACAGAAGGCTGTCGATCCCGTAACTCATTCCAACCGCGTTGAAATTCACGCTCGACATTTGCATCGCAGGCATGTCGCCATCCGACCGGGCGACGCCCAGCGTACCGGTCAGGCGAAACTGATGGCGATCCGCCAGCGGAATATCCAGCCCCATCACCGCCGCCAGATGGGTGCCGCCGATCTGACTGTCGGACAACAGCGACTGCATGCCGACATAGCTGTCGCCCTCGCGCATCGCCGTCAGGCCAAGGCTGACGCCGGGCAGATCTTCGCCAAGCTCCTGCATGACGGAAAAGCCGAAATTCCCGGCAGAGCCGTTCGCCGGCATCAGCATCGCGATCCGGGTGTCGCCAACGGACAGATCCAGTTGCTGGCCCGACATATAGGTCGGAAAGGCGTTCTGCATCGGGCTTTCCGTCAGCCCCGTCAGCAGCGTCAGGGCATTGTCCTGCCCGCTCGAGATGATCGCCTCGGATGTCAGGATGCTGGCGGGCAGTTCGAACCCTGCGCCCAGCCCGTCGACAATTGCGATATCGTGATTGGCCAGCCGCTGCGACAGCGCGTTTCCAGCCATGCCCCCGGTCTGAATGATCGGCTGGTCGACCCGCACAGATCTGCCCTGCGACACCGGCATGAACGACCCGCCGATCGGCAACAGCGCGGCCTGCATATCGAGGAAACCATGGCCATATCGTTCGTCGAAACCATGCCTGATGCCGGACGCGAACCGGACATAGCCGGTGTGTTCGTAAAAGCTGTTATTGGCCGACGCCAACACCCGCGCCCGCAATTCCTTGGCGCTCAACGTCGGAAATGCTTGGGCCAGCAACGCAACCGCGCCAGACACCATCGGGGCGGCCATCGATGTGCCCGTCACGAAATCATAGTCCGTATCTCCGGTCGCCGTTGCCGCTGTCCACGTGCCGTCCGCGGCCATGCACCACGCCGCGGCGTCCAGACACTGGGCCGAAATCAAATCTGCCCCCGTGATCTTGCCGCCGCTCACGACCGGGATCGCGTTGATCACCGTGATCCACGATTCCTCAAGGTCGCGATGCCTAAGCGGCAAGGCCGGCATCAACTCGGCCCGGGTGTCCCCTTCCTTGTTCGAAGCCGCGAAGACGATGATCGAGCCGCGCGCCAAATCGCGCAGGCTGGCAACGTAATCCTGTCCCGCAGTGCCGCCGAGGATCAGATTGTAATTGTCCTCAGAGTAGGCGAAATCGTAGCCCCAGGAGTTGTTCTGCACGATCGCGCCGCTGGTTCTGGCCTGATTTGTCGCGGCGGTCATGTGACCGAAACGCTCATCAGCAGTGCCGCCCACATAGGTCCCAAGTTGCAGGTTGGCCCTCGGCGCGACGCCGATAAACGTATCATCCACGCTGATTCCCGCGGCGATCGAGGCCACCTGCGTGCCATGCGAGGCAACGCCCGGTGCGTGCGAGCCGCCTGGCTCCGCTATGATCTTGCCGTTGAAGGCCTCGTGGCTCTGAAGGAAACCGTTGTCCAGAATCGCAATCGTCTGCCCCACTCCCGTCAGACCAGCGGCATGCGCATAGTCAATATTTGCAAGGGCAAGCGGATTGCTCTCGTAGCTCGTGCCGGGCGTCGCCGAAAAATGCCAGACAGCATTCTGAATCATGTAGCGCGGGTCGAGTGTGCGCAGCGAAAGTGCGGCCGCCCGTGTGGCACTGACATCATGCGGAAAAGAGGCCGTCAGCGCCGCCAAGTCGACAAGCCGATCAAGGCCCACGATATCAGCCGACCCACCATCAGACCCTTTGCAACCGGACAGCAGCACAGAGGCTACGGCAGCGCCCAACACCCATCTGTTTCTCATCTCACATCCCCCCGGACATCCACACCCTTTACCTGCAGCAAGAGCAACCTCGACCTCAGCGCCCCCCTACAGTCGCATATTAATTAGATTGCATGGCAGAACTATGGTCGCAAGCACGGATAAGTCGATTGCCTGACAATGGTGCCCGCGGCCGGACTTGAACCGGCACGGCCTTTCGGCCCAGGGATTTTAAGTCCCATGTGTCTACCATTCCACCACGCGGGCCAGGTCCGCGCGACAATAGCCGTTGGTCGCAGGGTGTAAAGCCAAAGGCAGGGCCGGCGCGCGAGGCCAATTACAGGTCCTCGCCGGGCTCCTCGATCAGCATATGACGCTCGGGCAGCCAGGGATGCAGGTCCAGCGCCTTGCGCAGAACCGACTGCCCCAGTTTGACCCGGCCAAGGCTCATCAGGGTCAGCGCCTGCCCGGCCATCGCCGCCACATGATAGGGCGCCAGTTCCAGGGCGCGCTCCAGATCCTCCAAAGCGACCGCATAGTCCTGACGAATGAAGTTGACGAAGGCGCGTTGATTGTACCCCTCGGCATAGTCGGGGCAATAGGTGGTCAGCTCGTCGAAGGCAGCGATGGCGGCGTCGAAATCATAGGCCGCGCGTCGCTCCATCCCGTGATCAAGCAAGTCCTGCGCCTTTGCATCCGGAGCCTCGGCCCAGATCGCCCAGAGATCGTTGGTCAAAAGCCGCGCCGACATCTCATCTG
The DNA here is from genome assembly GCA_963768355.1 of uncultured Alphaproteobacteria bacterium. Lineage (GTDB taxonomy): Bacteria > Pseudomonadota > Alphaproteobacteria > Rhodobacterales > Rhodobacteraceae > JAHEAO01. The sequence goes on along the minus strand of CAVYHT010000038.1, from coordinate 79,815 downwards.
GCGCGGCGCGGATCTTGCCCAGAACCTTCGCCGAGGCCGACGCGCGGTCCGGAACTGCCGGGCAGCCTTCGGCAAGCGAGATGGTCGGCAGGGTCAAGAGCAGGATCAGGGGCAAATGCTTCATGACCGAAATTCTGACCCGTCGTGTCGATCTGTCAAGCAAACCCCGCGCCCATCACACGGATGTGCCCCGCCCCGCGGCACCCCCTTGACCGCCCGACAGAGTTCGGCAAGCCTTCGCCCCATGTTCCCGATCCGCGATCACAACCCCTCACTGCGCACGCCTTACGTGACCTATGCGCTGATCGCGGCGAACATCGCGATCTTCGCCGCCTACTGGCCCTATTTCGCGGATGAGGTCGCCATAGCCGGTTTTTTCAACGACTGGGCGATGATCCCGCGTTCAGGTTTCGAACGGCCAACAGGTCCACACCCTGCTGACCTCGATGTTCCTGCATGGTGGGCTGGCTGCATCTTGGCGGCAACATGCTGTTCCTGTGGATCTTCGGCGACAACCTGGAGGATGAGCTGGGCCATGTCGGCTTTCTGATCTTCTACCTCGCCAGCGGCATCGGCGCCGATGCTAGCACAGCTCATGGCCAACCCGACCTCGCCGATCCCCACTGTCGGCGCATCGGGCGCGATTGCCGGGGTGATGGGCGGCTACCTGCTGCTGTTCCCAAAGGCGCGGGTCGACGTGCTGCATCATCTTTATCGTCTTCTTCCGGGTCTTCCCGGTCCCCGCCTGGATGATGCTGGCGCTCTGGTTCGGCTTGCAACTCTTCAACGGCGCGGCAAGCGACGCATCGCTTGGCGGCGTCGCCTACTGGGCCCATGCGGGCGGCTTTGTCATCGGATTCCTCTGGGTTCTGCCACTGTGGCTGAAACGCGGCGGCCCGGCCTATCTGGCGGCGCACCCACGGCCACCCGCCGCACCCGGAAGCAAAATATCGCACCACGCGCATCCCAACCGTCAAGAAGACGCCGATGACCCATCGCCTGACCTGCCATTGCGGCGCCGTCGAACTGGAAGTCACGCTGTCCGACAGGTTTCGAATCTGCTCGTCGCTGCGATTGTTCGTTCTGTGCACGCCGAGGCGCGATTGCCCTGACTGCCCCGCTTAACGGCGTTCGAATTGTGAAAGGCGCTGATAACCTCACGCTCTACCAATGGGGCACGAAAACCGCGAAACACTACTTCTGCAAGACCTGCGGCATCTACACCCATCACCAGCGCCGCTCAAACCCGAACGAATACGGCGTGAATGCCGCCTGTATCGAGGGCGTCAACCCGCGCGATCTTGACCCGGTGAAGTGGATCGACGGTGTCAACCATCCCTCGGACGCGGGCTAGCGCGTTCCGGATAATCTTGGCGAACCCGTCGAAAAGCGGCTCATTGGCGCAAACAATGGCCCCGCTGGCCAGAATATCGCTGCCCTTGCGTGATCGGCTCGACCAGCCCACCGGCCTCGCGCACGATCAGCAAACCTGCGGCCATGTCCCAGGCGTTCAGTCCGCGTTCCCAATAGCCGTCATAGCGACCCGCCGCGACATAGGCCAAATCCAGCGCCGCCGCCCCCCAGCGCCGCACACCGGAACAAACCGGCAGCACCCGCGCCAGATCCTGCAACGTATCGGGCAGATCGGCCCGCCCGCCAAACGGCAAACCGGTCGCAAAACAGGCCTCGATCATCTTGCGTGCGTCCCGACACCCGCAACCGGCTTTCGTTCATCCAGGCGCCCTGGCCCTTTTCGGCGACGAACATCTCGTCCTTGGCCGGATCGAACACCACGCCCGCCACGATCTCGCCCTTGAATTCCAGCGCGATCGACACCGCCCAATGCGGCAGCCCGTGCAGGAAATTCGTGGTCCCGTCCAACGGATCGACGATCCAGCGCCGGGTCGGGTCGGTGCCCGCTTCCTCGGCGCTTTCCTCGGCAAACCAGCCGTAATTCGGCCGCGTGCCCATCAGTTCGTCCTTGATGATCTTCTCGGCGGCCAGATCGGCGCGGCTGACGAAATCGCCCGCGCCCTTCATCGAGACCTGCAAGTTCTCGACCTCGCGGAAGTCCTTGACCAGCGAGCGTCCGGCAAGACGCGCGGTCTTGATCATCACGTTCAGATTTGCGCTGCCCTGCATCTCAGGCTCCTTGATCGGTTCAGAGGGTGGCTATAGTCCGGCCATCCGGTCTTGCCAAGGGCGGGCTCCGCCTCCACTTTCATTGTCTCGTAAATATCCCCGCGCGGAGCGCATCGCGACGCGGGCGTAGCCCGCGGCGCAATCCCTTACGCCCGCTGCAACTTCACCGGTTCGGCGCGCGCCAGCTTGATCAGATGCGCCATAAAAGGCTTGCAGGTATCGTCACTACGAGTCGCGGCATACATCCTCCGGGTCACGCCGCCCTTCGTCAGTGGCCGCGTCACATAATCCGAACTGACCTTGACCTCGCGCAACACCCAATCGGGCAGCACCGTCACCCCCCGGTTCGATGCGACCAAAAGCAGGATCACCGCCGTCAACTCGACCCGCCGGATCGAACGCGGCTCGACCTTGGCTGGCATCAACAGCATCTGGAACACATCCAGCCGCGACCGGTCCACCGGATAGGCGATCAGAACCTCGTCGCGAAAATCCTCGGCCTCTATCCATTCCTTCGCGGCCAAAGGATGCGAGGCCGCCGCCACGAACACCGGCGAATAGTCGAAAAGTGGCGAAAAATCAACGCCGTCCAGCTTTTCAGGATCTGACGAGATCACCAGATCCACCTCTTCGCGCTGCAATGCGTTCAACGCGTCAAAGGCCAGCCCTGCGCGAATATCGACATCGACATCCGGCCAGGCCTTGCGAAACTTTTCCAGGACCGGGAACAGCCATTCGAAACAGGCATGGCACTCGATCGCGATATGCAGCCGCCCCGACCGCCCGGACTTGAGGCTGCGGAAATCCTCCTCCAGCGCTTCCATCTCGGGCAATATCCGCTCGGCCAAGCGCAACAGCTTGATCCCCGCCGCCGACAGCTTCAAGGGTTTGGATCGCCGCACGAACAGCTCGACGCCAACCTGATCCTCCAGCCCTTTGACCTGATGCGACAGGGCCGACTGCGTGATGTTCATCACATCCGCAGCCCGCGCGAGGCCTCCCGCCTCATGGATCGCCTTGATCGTCCTGAGATGCCTGAATTCGATATACATTCGCGGATCTGAACTCATGATGTTAATGAAAACTATGAATTTGTCTCACATGGGGCGGCGTGAGACAAGAGGGCAACCAACAAGGATGCCCCTCACATGACCACCCCGCGTATCTCCTTCGAATTCTTCCCGCCAAAGTCGCTCGACGGCTCGTTCCGGCTTTGGGAAACCGTCAACACGCTTGTCGCCGCTCGACCCGAACTTCGTCTCGGTCACCTACGGCGCCGGCGGCACCACCCGCAAGCTGACGCACGAGGCGGTCGAGACCATTCACAAGCATTACGGCCTGAACGTCGCGGCACATCTGACCTGCGTCGACGCGACCCGCGAGGAAACGCTCGCAATCGCCGAAAGCTATGCCGATATCGGCGTGACCGAGATCGTCGCCCTGCGCGGTGACGCCCCCAAGGGTCAGGGCCGGTTCTCGGCCAGTCCCGATGGCTTTGCCGATGCCCCGGCGCTGATCGAGGCGCTGGCGAAGACCGGCAAGTTCAAGATCCGCGTCGGTGCCTATCCCGATCGTCACCCCAACGCGACCAGCGATCAGGCCGATGTCGACTGGCTCAAGCGCAAGATCGACGCCGGCGCCGATTCTGCCATCACCCAGTTCTTCTTCGAGGCCGAGACCTTCTTCCGGTTCCGCGACCGTTGCGACAAGGCCGGCATCACCGCCCCGATCATCCCCGGCATCCTGCCGATCGAGAACTGGCAGGGCGTCAAGAACTTCGCGGCCCGCTGCCGCACCTCGATCCCCGACTGGCTGGACGAGGCGTTCACGGCGGCGATCCGCGACGACCGCCACGATCTGCTGGCCATCGCCGTGTGCACCGAACTGTGCAGCGATCTTCTGGAAGGCGGCGTCGAAGACCTGCATTTCTACACCCTGAACAAGCCGGAACTGACCCGCGAAGTCGCCCACGCGCTTGGCATCACACGACCTGTCACACTCGAAAAGGTCGCTTGACCGGGCATTGAACACCCTTTCGGCGCGGTCTACCGTTTGCGCCGAAAGGATAACCCATGCCCAAGGCTTATGCCGCCACGTCCCCCGACCAGCTCCCTCCGATGGAATCCGTTCTGTCGATGTCGGGCCTCGAATTCATGCAAAGCGTTCGTGACGGACAGATCGCGGGGCCTCCGATTGCCGGTCTGCTGAACTATTCCGTCCACGAGGTCGCGGACGGCCGCGTTGTGTTCCGGGGCATCCCCGAATTTCCGCATTCCAACCCGATGGGCGTCGTACACGGCGGCTGGTACGGCACACTGCTGGACAGCTGCATGGCCTGTGCCGTCATGACGACGGTGCCGAAGGGCAGCGTCTACACGACGCTCGAATACAAGGTGAACATCACCCGTCCGATCCCGCTTGGCACGGAAGTCGAGGCCATCGGCATGATCCAGCACTGCCGGTCGCTCAACCGGTGTTGCCAACGGCGAGATCCGGGGTGTTGAAGACGGCAAGCTCTACGCCACCGGCTCGACCACCTGCATCATCATGAAGATGCGCGAAAGCGGCGACGCCTGATAAACACCCGATTGCGCGGGCCAAGTGCCGTCGGATGGATCGATTCCGACGGGTCCGCCCCGATCCGCCGCCGCTTGCGCCAAAGAAACATCTTGCCCCAGCCCCGCATCGTGCCGGTCGAGGGCGCGTTCGGGTCCTGCTCGAACCGGTCGCGCCAACCGTCCGGCAAGCTGATGCCACAGCCCTCTGCCCGTCTCCAGCATCCAGACCAGCGGGATATTGGCAAGCTTTCGCGCTGGCTCAAAACCACCCAGATGGCCGCCGACATCGCCATGCGTGCCGCGAAACCAGACCTGCTCCAGCACGCCGCCCCAGCCTTCGCGCGACACCCACATCACCGGCGCATAGGCCTGCCGGGTCTCATCCTTGGCCAGCGCATGAAAGCCGTGCCTGATCGAATGCCCCAATGTGTGATTGTGAAACGCATGCTCGACCCTGGAAAACCGCCACAGAAACGGCGCGCGGATGCCCAGCGCCTTGACCGTGTCCCAAACCCCGACCATTTCGATTTCGACGGCCTCGTGGCAGAACTTCTCGGCAAACGCGGCCGCCGCATAGCTTCCGGGGTTCATCTCGTAATGCCGGTAGGCCTGGCGGATATTGCGCACCGTGGCATGGTCTGCCCTGAGCAGCCCGATCTGGTCGATCACGCCCGCCAGTGACCGCACCGCATAAGCGCCGCGCGAATAGCCGAACAGAAAGATCCTGTCGCCGGGCCGGTAGCGCGAAGCGATGAAGCCATAGGCGCGCCGGATCTGCCGGTCGATGCCGCGTCCCTCGATCACGTCCAGCGCATCGCGCCAGCGCAGGAACTGTACGCCCTCCTCATAGCGCAAAGAGGTCTGCGCGCGCCCCGCCCAACTCTCGGAGCAGCTTGTAGGTCATCCCGGCATTGGTCTCGTGGCCCGGTGCCAGCGACGACATCGTGCCGTCGAGAATGACGATATGATCGACCCGCCCGCGCCTGAGCGGCGAGGTCGTGGTCTGAACCCGTGGGGGAAGCCGCAGCCAGCCCCTTATTCTGTCACTCAGCCGCAACTTTGACTTCGTTCAGCATCCGCCACACGCGATGTGGCGTCAGTGGCATATCCACCTGCCGAACGCCCTTCTCCCATACTGCATCCATGACCGCATTTGTCACGGCGGCCAGCGCCCCAACCGTTCCGGCCTCTCCGCAGCCCTTCATCCCCATCACATTCGCCGTCGATGGCACCGGCTCCGAGGTGAACTTGATGAACGGCATGTCGTCGGCGCGCGGCATGCCGTAGTCCATGAAAGTCGCGGTCAGAAGCTGCCCGTCCTCGTCATAGACCACGCGTTCGGTCAGCGCCTGCCCCAGCCCCTGCGCCACCCCGCCATGCACCTGACCTTCGGCCAGCATCGGATTGATAAGGTTACCAAAATCATCGACCACCGAGTATTTCACCACCTTGGTCACACCGGTTTCGGGATCGATCTCGACCTCTGCGATATGGGCGCCATTCGGATAGGACCGGCCCGGCAGTTCGCGCGCGCTCGCGCACTTTCAGCAAGTCCTCGCGACCCCGCGCCCGCGCTAGTTCGGCCACCTCCAGCATCGTGGGATGCACGTTCGACCCCTTGGCGCGAAAGCTGACATCATCAAAGCTGATATCGTCCGCCGCGACCCCCAACTCGCCCGCCAGAAAATCGGTAAACTGCCGGTTGATCGTGGCGACCGTCGCCAGTGTCGCGTTGTTCTGCACTGTCACGGACCGAGAGCCACCGGTGCCGCCGCCCGTCGCAATCCGGTCGCTGTCGCCCTGCACCACGAAAATCCGGTCTGCCGGAACGCCCGTCTGATCGGACAGGAACTGCGCATAAACTGTTTCATGCCCCTGCCCGTTCGACTGGGTGCCGACGTAAAGATTAACGCTGCCATCCGCGTTGAACTCGACCTCGGCGCCCTCGCTGGGATCGCCCAGAATCGACTCGATATAGTAGCACAGGCCCCAGCCGCGCAGCTTGCCCGCCGCCGCACTCACGGCCTTGCGCGCGGCAAAGCCATCGGCATCGGATTCGGCCAGCCCGCGCGCCAGAACCCGGTTGAAATCACCGACATCGTATAGCTCACCCGTGGCCGACTTATACGGAAAGGCATCCGCCGGAATGAAATTGCGCCGCCGCAGATCCAGCGGATCGACGCCCAGCTCGCGCGCGGCATAATCCATCATCCGCTCCAGCACATAGATCGCCTCTGGCCGCCCGGCACCACGATAGGCGTCAACCGGAGTGGTGTTTGTGAAGATGCCCTTGCAGGCCAGCCATGTCGTCTGCACGTCATAGGTGCCCGTCAGCACCTTCAGAAACAGCGTCGTCTGGATGTTCTGCGCATAGCCGGAATTGTAGGCCCCCAGATTGCAGACCGAATTGACCCGGTAGGCGGTCATCTTCAGGTTCTCATCGAACGCCATCTCGCAAACTGAAATCAGATCGCGCCCGGCATTGTCGGTCAGCATCGCCTCGGTCCGCTCGGACATCCAGCGCACCGGACGGCCAAGCTGACGCGCGGCTTCCGGCACGACAAAATATTCGGGATATTCCATCGCCTTCATGCCAAAGCCGCCGCCGACATCCGGGTTGGTGACACGAACCCGGTCGTGCGTCGATGCCATAGGCTCTGGCCAGTTCGTCCTTCATCCCCCAGACGCCCTGCCCGCCAAAGGCCAGATGCAGCCGGTCGCCCTGCCATTCGGCATAGGCGCCGCGCGGCTCCATCGAATTGACGATGATCCGGTTGTCGGCGATCTGCATCCTGACGTGATGGGCCGCCGCCTTGAACGCTGCCTCCGTGCCCTCGCGGTCACCCTGCCCCCAGTCAAATGCCAGATTGTCGGGCGCTTCGGGATGGATCGCCACGCCACCCGGCACCGGTTCTACATGCGGTTCCAGATCGTCATAGTCGAAGCCGATCAGCTCGGCGGCATCCTTGGCCTCGGCCAGCGTGTCGGCGATGATACAGGCCACCGCCTCGCCGACATGACGGACCCGGCCGTTGGCAAGCGCGGGGCGCTTCGGCTCTGCGCCCGGCGTGCCGTCCAGATTGATCACGACTTCGGTGCCCAGATGCGGATCCATACCGCCCGCCACCAGATCGTCGAATGTCAGGACCAGATGCACGCCCGGTGCCGCGCGCGCGTCGTCCAGATCAAGGCCGGTGATCTGGGCATGCGCAACCGGAGAGCGGAAGAAATAGGCGAACAGCGCGTTTTTCGGCGCAACATCATCGATATAGCGCCCTGCCCCGGTCAGAAAACGGACATCCTCAACGCGTTTGACGGGTTGGCTTTTTCCGAATTTTTCCACGTCGCCCTCAGAACACCGGTTCAGAAGGCGACATTAGCGGGGCTTGCGCCGGTGTCCAGCCTGACGGGTTGCGATTACGACGCCAGCGAGCACACGGTTTCGACGCCGATCTCGCCAAACCCGTTGAAACGGGTCGCGGTCACGGTCGAATAGGCGCCCATGCCGTTGAAGACCACGAAATCGCCCTCTTCGATGTCGGTCGGCAGCATCACGTCACCGGGCAGCCGGTCGACGCTGTCGCAGGTCGGGCCAAAGACGATGCGACCGACCAGTTCGCCGCTGCGGACCACGCCATCGGGCGAGCGGACCTCGATCCGGTCGATATTGCCGATCAGCGGCAGTTCGGCCAAAGCGCCATACATGCCGTCATTCATGAACACATGCTCTTCGTCGCGGATCGCCTTGACGCGGGCGGCAAAGGCGTAGCTTTCGGACACAAGACCACGGCCCGGTTCGCAAACCAGCGCCGGACGGTCCTCGCCGAAGGCTTCGTCGGCCACCGTATCGATCACCGCGAAAATCTCGTCCAGCGCCGGCGCCACCTCGTGCAGCCGGTGACCGGGGAAACCGCCGCCCACGTTCAGACGGGCGATCCTGACGCCCGCATTGGTGGCAATCTCGGCCGCCATGCGGATGTAGCTGTCCCAGGCCAGCGGGTCGACGCATTGCGTGCCGGGATGAAACGTCAGCGAGGGGATGAAGCCCATCCCTGCGGCCTGCGCCAGCAACTCGGTTGCCTTCTCGGCAGTCGCGCCGAACTTGGCACCGAAGTTATAGGCAGCGCCATTCACCGGCAGCTTGAAGCGCACGGAAATCTCGACACCTTCGGTCGGCACCAGTTCCGCCAGCTTCTCCAGCTCGGAATGGCTGTCGACGGAATAGGATTTCACACCCAGCCGCACCGCATGCTTGATCTCGTCGCGGCTACGCACCGGGTTGTTGTAATGCATCGCAGCACCCGGCGCCAAACGCGCGATCAGGTCCATCTCGAACGGCGAGGCAACGTCGAAGCCGCGAATACCCGCCGTGGCCAGGTTCGACAGAACTTCCTCGGCGGGGTTCGATTTCACCGCATAGGTGACAAGCCCCGGAAATCCTTCGATGAATCTGCGCGCTGTCGCCTGCAAAATGGCGGGCGCAAAGAACAGCACCGGGTTTTGCGGTTTGACGTGACGCAGGAATTCGGACGGCTTCGCCCAGATCGTCTTCGAGAGTCCCATTGGAGTCCTTCCACCAATGTTTTGGCAGCCACCTCTTGCCCCGGTTGTCCGGTTGGGAACGCGCTTTCCGCGATTAACCTAACCAGGCCAGGTACGAAGCTTTCGCTGCCCTTTGATCCTGAAAACGAGTAGGCCCCATATGAATGTTGTTTTCACCGATGAAAATAGTTGATTTGTGCATATTCGTCGGCATATTGACAAGAACGTCGGTCAAATTAACACAAAAGGCCCGAAATGGACGATCTCGACCAGAAGATCCTCGCCGCCCTCGCCGCCAATTCAAGCACCTCGACCTCGCGGCTTGGCCGCCGCTTCAAGATCGCCCGCTCGACCGTGCAGGCCCGCATCGAACGGATGGAGACGACCGGCATCATCGCCGGCTATACCGTCAAATTGGGCGACGTGGCTTTGGCCCACCGGATCAAGGCCACCGTGCTGGTACAGGTCGAACCGCGCGCCACCGCCGCCGTGCTGCAACGCCTGAAAGCCATCCCAGAGGTCGAGATCGCCCACACCACCACCGGCCGCTTCGATCTGATCCTGCAAATCGCCGCCGACAGCACGTCCGATCTTGATGAAGTCCTCGACAAGATAGGCGGCATCACCGGCGTCAAAGGCTCTGAAAGCCTGATCCACCTGACCACCAAGTTCGACCGCGCCGTCTGACGCCCTTTCCCTTCCCGCCCCGACCCGCTAATTGATCCCCGATCAGATCGAACGGGACCAAGACGCCAGATGCCGATGGAAAAGACATTCGACTCCGCCGAGGCCGAAAAACGGCTTTACGCCGCCTGGGAAAAGGCCGGCGCATTCCGGGCCGGGGCCAATGCCAGACCCGGCGCCAAGCCGTTCTCGCATCATGATCCCGCCGCCCAACGTCACCGGCAGCCTTCACATGGGCCACGCCTTCAACAACACGCTGCAGGATATCCTGATCCGCTGGCACCGGATGCGCGGCGACGACACGCTGTGGCAGCCCGGACAGGACCACGCCGGCATCGCCACCCAGATGGTCGTGGAACGCGAGCTTGCCAAAGACAAATCCAACGCCACCCGCCGCGACATGGGGCGCGAGGCGTTCCTCGAGAAAGTCTGGGAGTGGAAGGACAAGTCCGGCGACACGATCATCGACCAGCTCAAACGCCTCGGTGCGTCCTGCGACTGGTCGCGCAACGCCTTCACCATGTGCACGGCAACTTCCACGACGCCGTGATCAAGGTCTTCGTCGAGATGTACAACAAGGGCCTGATCTATCGCGGCAAGCGGCTGGTGAACTGGGACCCGCATTTCGAAACCGCGATCTCCGACCTCGAGGTCGAGAACATCGAAGTCGACGGCCACATGTGGCACTTCAAATACCCGCTCGCGGGCGGCGAAACCTATGAATACGTCGAAAAAGACGAGGACGGCAACGTCACCCTGCGCGAAACCCGCGACTATATCTCGATCGCCACCACGCGCCCCGAAACCATGCTGGGCGACGGTGCAGTCGCGGTGCATCCGTCAGATGAACGTTACGCGCCAATCGTCGGAAAACTCTGCGAAATCCCGGTTGGCCCAAAAGAACACCGCCGCCTGATCCCGATCATCACCGATGAATATCCCGACCCGACTTTCGGCTCGGGCGCGGTCAAGATCACCGGCGCGCATGACTTCAACGACTACGGCGTCGCCAACGCGCAACAACATCCCGATGTACGCGCTGATGGACACCAAGGGCGCACATGCGCGCCGACGGCCTGCCCTATGACCGAGGCCGCCGCCCAGGCCATCGCCATCGCCGAAGGCGCACGAGGCCCGCCGCCGACGCCGACCCCGATCAACCTCGTCCCCGACGACTATCGCGGGCTGGACCGGTTCGAGGCCCGCAAACTGGTGATCGACGCGATCACCGCCGAAGGTCTGGCGGTGATGGACAAAGTGCCGGATACGGACGCAATCCTGACTGCGCCAGAAGCGAATGACGGGCTTCGATCGTCGAGCCGAAACAAGATGCCCCGCGGTCGAAGCCAAGAAAATCATGCAGCCCTTCGGCGACCGCTCCAAGGTCGTCATCGAGCCGATGCTGACCGACCAGTGGTTCGTCGACACCGACAAGATCGTGCAGCCCGCCATCGACGCGGTGCGCTACGGGCGAGGTCACGATCCTGCCCGAACAGGACAAGAAGGTCTATTTCCACTGGCTGGAAAATATCGAGCCCTGGTGCATCTCGCGCCAGCTCTGGTGGGGGCATCAGATTCCGGTCTGGTATGGGCCTGACTGTTAGATCGACGATCGAAGCGCGGTGGCGCTATCGGCACGAGACCATTCGCCTTTTGTGCGCCGACTGAGGCGCGAAGCAGTCGCATCGCGCTCTGGAATTTTATCGCGGCGAGTTTGGCGAGACGTTGTCCATACACGTCGAGCTCCAGATGATGATCCCGTTAGTCGAGGTCGCAGAGACAAGCTGGCGCAAATCCGGCAGCAAACAGTACCGGCGCGTCTTACGACGAGAATTCGGTGCCGCAGGTAAATCCGATCTACCGCGACCCCGACGTCCTCGACACCTGGTTCTCCTCCGGCCTCTGGCCGATCGGCACGCTCGGCTGGCCCGAGGACACACCGGAACTCGAAAAATACTTCCCCACCTCGGTCCTGATCACCGGCTTCGACATCATCTTCTTCTGGGTCGCCCGGATGATGATGATGCAATATGCCGTCGTCGGGCAGCGCCCGTTCGACACCGTCTATGTCCACGCCCTCGTCCGCGACGAGAAGGGCAAGAAGATGTCCAAATCTCTCGGCAACGTCCTCGACCCGCTCGAACTGATCGACGAATACGGCGCCGACGCCGTGCGCTTCACGCTGACCGCGATGGCCGCGATGGGGCGCGATCTGAAACTCTCGACCGCACCGCATTCAGGGCTACCGGAATTTCGGCACCAAACTCTGGAACGCCGCCCGCTTTGCCGAGATGAACGGCGTGTTCGAGCGCAATTGTTTGCAAACACGGGTCCGGCACCGGCCCGAGTTTTAAAGAATCGCGTACAACATCCTGCAAAGCGCCGCTCAACCGCTGGATCATCGGCGAAGTCGCCAAGTCCGCGAAGAGGTCGACGCCAGCCCTCGCCGCCTACCGCTTCAACGACGCCGCCAACGCGCTTTACGCCTTCGTCTGGGGCAAGTTCTGCGACTGGTATGTAGAGTTTTCCAAGCCGCTGTTCTTCTCGGAAGACGCTGAAATCATTGAAGAAACGACGGCCACGATGGGCTGGGCGCTGGATCAGTGCCTGATCCTTCTGCACCCGATCATGCCCTTCATCACCGAAGAGCTGTGGTCGCTGACCGGAAAGCATCCCAAGATGCTCGTCCACGCCGACTGGCCGACCTATCAAGCCGCTGATCTTGTTGATGAAAATGCCGACAGGGAAATGAACTGGGTGATCGCTCTGATCGACGAAATTCGCTCTGCCCGCGCCCAGATGCACGTCCCGGCGGGCCTGAAGATCCCGATGGTTCAGGTCCAACTGGACGAGGCTGGCAAGGCCGCCCTGACCGGCAATCTCGACCTCATCCAGCGTCTCGCCCGCCTCGATAATCTGAGCGTCGCACCTGAGGTTCCCAAGGGCGCGATCACCATCGCCGTGGACGGCGGCTTGTTCGCTCTACCTCTTGCCGATATCATTGATATCGCAGAAGAAAAGGCGCGGCTGGAAAAGACGCTAGAGAAGCTTTCAAAAGAAATCGGCGGTCTGAAGGGACGCCTGAACAACCCCAAATTCGTCGAAAGCGCCCCCGACGATGTCGTCGAGGACACCCGCGAACAGCTGGCCCAGAAGGAAGACGAAGCCGCCAAACTGAAAGCCGCGGTCGACCGTTTGGCGGCGCTGATCTGACATCATCTTCAAAATGTCCGAAATATCCCCGCCAGAGGCCAAGGTCTTTCTTGCCTCCGGCGGGGATATTTTAAACATTTTGAAGGAATTACCGGCCCAAGCTCAACTTGCGGTACAGGCGGGGACGCCGATGACTGCACATTTTGAAGGCAGCCCGTCGCGCCCTGCGGCGGGCTGTTTTCAGCTTCGCCAACCGCTTGTAAAATCGCGCGGAAATGCGTTTGATCGATACGCAACTGGCGGAGAAATCAATGCGCGGACCAAGCTACACGAAGATCGCCCGCAGTCTGCCCTCCTCGGTGCCCTTCGTCGGACCCGAGACGCAGGAACGCGACCGGGGGCGCGCCTTTGTGGCACGCCTCGGCGCTAATGAAAACGTCTTCGGTCCGTCACCCCGCGCGCTTGAAGCGATGCGGCAAGCCATTGAAGAGGTTTGGAAATACGGCGACCCGGAAAGTCACGATCTGCGGCACGCCCTGGCAAAGCACCACGGAATTCCGCCCCAGAACATCATCGTCGGCGAGGGGATCGACGCGCTGCTGGGCTATCTCGTGCGATTGGTCATTGCCCCGGGCGATGCTGTGGTCACCTCTGCCGGGGCCTACCCCACGTTCAATTTTCATGTCGCCGGATATGGCGGCGTGCTTTCCACGGTGCCATATGCCGCTGACGCCGAGGATCCGCTTGGTCTGATTACGCGCGCGGCGGAGGTCGGGGCGAAGTTGGTCTACCTCGCCAATCCGGACAATCCGATGGGCAGCTGGCATCGCGCGACAACCATTCAGGCAGCGATTGACCGGGTGCCAGACGGCTGCGTGCTGATCCTGGACGAAGCCTATGTCGAATTTGCACCAGATGAGACCGCGCCGGTGCTGGATCTCGCGAACTCTAGCGTGATCCGAATGCGTACTTTTTCAAAGGGTTACGGGATGGCTGGCGCGCGGATCGGTTATGCGATCGGGCATGCGGATCTGATCATGGCGTTCAACAAGATCCGCAACCATTTCGGCGTCAACCGGATCGCGCAGGCCGGGGCTTTGGCGGCCCTTGCCGATCAGGACTATCTACGCAGCACGGTCGCGCGGGTCGCCAGAGCGCGGGATCGGATCGCTGGCATTGCCGCGGCGAACGGGCTGGTCGCCCTGCCCTCGGCCACAAACTTCGTTGCGCTCGATTGCGGTCGCGACGGCGACTTTGCAAGGCGCGTGTTGGCCGAGTTGGTCGCGCGCGACATCTTCCTGCGAATGCCGTTCGTGGCCCCACAGGACCGGTGCATCCGGATCTCTGCAGGCACGGGCAGCGAGCTTGATGCTCTGAATGAGGCCCTGCCGCAGGCCTTGGCCGACGCCAGACGCTGAACGCTTGGCCGAAGTTCCCCGCCGGTGATCTGTCAATTTCACGAGAGCCTGACCCGCGATCACAACGGCATGCTTGATATGGCGGATTTTCTGAGGAAACATGGCATCGTCGGAGCAACCGAAAGCGCCCAAGGATGCCAGTGTCAAACCGCTACGAAGATCGACCGGATCTGCCTTGCGCGGGGCATGTCGAGAACTACACGATACCGTTCCTGATCGTGGCCGGAGTGCTCTGCTACATCGGCCTGCTCACGCTTTGGATCATGGTCGGGCTTCCCGCGAACTCTTGTCGGCGCCTATCTGGCGGATCGGATGGTCGCCCGTCACTAGGCCTCGGCGCAGACTGTCGCAGCCGCGTCCAGCCCGCCCTTGCCATGCGGAATGTCGAGCGCCTTCAACCCGGCCTCCATTGCGCCGATCGTGCCCAGAACCATATGCGCATTCACATGCCCCATATGCCCGATGCGGAAGAAGCCGTGCCAGGCCGGATCGCCCGGCGGAGCCATGCCAAGACCGATCCCAAGGGTGACCCCCGCCTTTTCCGTCATCCAGTCGCGCAGGGCCGTGCCATTGGGCGCGGCCAGGCGAACTGCCGTTACCGCATTCGAGCGGTGACTGCGGTCGGCGATGTTGACCTCTATCGGACCGTCTGCGGACCAGGCCTCCAGTGCTGCCCAATAGGTCTGGGCCAGAACTTCGTGGCGGCGCCAAACATGCTCCAACCCCTCTTCGGCAATCATGTCGAGCGCCGCGCGCAGGCCATACAAATGGTGGGTCGGGGCGGTGCCATCCCAGTACTGGTAGAACTCTGAAGGCGTCGCGCGGGGACGCCAATCCCAGTAATGCGTCACGTTGGTGCAGTTTTCGCGCAGCTGGTCCGCCTTGTCGTTGAAGAACACGAACCCCATGCCGGGCGGTGTCATCAGGCCCTTCTGACAGGCCGCCACCATTACATCGACGCCCCATCCGTCCATCTCGAACCGGTCACAAGCCAGCGATGCGATGCAGTCGACCATCAAAATCGCCGGATGTCCGGTTGCGTCCAGCACCTTTCGCAGCCCGGCGATATCATTCCGGGCGCTCGTGGCGGTATCGACATGGACTGCCATCACCGCCTTGATCTTGTGCGCCTTGTCAGCAGCCAGAGCCTCGGCCACCCGATCAAGGTCAACCGGTGACCGCTGGCCGAAATCGATGATCTGTGACCTTATCCTGATCCGATCGCCGATTTCGCTCCAGCCTAGTGCGAAGCGGCCCGTGGCAAGCACCAGAGCGGTATCGCCGGGGTTCAGCACATTGGACAAGGCAGCCTCCCACACACCATGACCGTTGGCGATGTATATCGCCACCTTGCCTTTGGTACGCGCAACAGCGCAGAGGTCGGGTACAAGCGTTGCGGTCATATCGACCAGCGCGCCGGTGTAGATATTGGGCGCGGCGCGGTGCATGGCCTGCAAAACCCGGTCGGGCATGACCGAGGGGCCGGGGATCGCTAAGTAATGGCGGCCATTGGCAAGGGACATCGAACACCTTCACAAGTATCAGTTGCCAACGCCTAATCCGCGCCCGCGCCGGCGTCAATTGACGCCACAGGCTTGTTAGACGTGCCGTTCGTCGCTACATCCTGCATCCGACGATCCACTGCCCCGCAACCCCGAAAGGCCCCGAATGTTTGGAAAGCTTTTTGCGCGGTGGAAGTCATTCGAGAAGTCACTCGATCAATCGCTTGGCCGGGATATCTCGACCGAGCAGGCCAGACGGCGCGCCAAATGGCATTTCAATGTTATCGACCACGGTATCCTTAGAACCTTCTGGACCAATCTCTTTGAGATCGCGCCGGGCGCCTGGCGGTCCAACCAGCCGTCACAGAACAGGCTGAAGCAGTACAAATCGATGGGAATCAAGACGGTGCTCAATCTGCGCGGCGTCACCGAACGCAGTCCTTATCTGTTCGAGGAGGAGGCCTGCCGAGACCTTGGAATGACGATGGTCAACCACCGGATTTCGGCGCGTTCGCTGGTGCGGGGCAAGGAGCTTCTGTCACTTCTGGATACGTTCGAAACCATCGAAAAGCCATTCGTGATGCACTGCAAGTCCGGGGCCGATCGCGCCGGGCTGGCGTCGGCGCTTTACCTTCTGCATATCGAGGGCGCGTCGATCAGCGAGGCCAGAAAGCAGCTGAGTTTCAAGTATATCCATATCCGCGCATCAAGGACCGGGGTTCTCGACCACATTCTGGATGCCTACGAGGCCGACACGAAAACCGACCCGATGCCGATCCGCGACTGGATCGAGAAATGCTATCACCCGAAAAGGTTGCAGGCCGCTTTCAACTCGAAGAGCCGCCGCTAGCGTATCACCGGGTCACTTCCTACCGCGCTGATGATATTTCCGGTACAAGTGGTCCGGCGACACGCCAGCCAGGAACTGCGCCAAAAGCCAAAGATTGCGGGTGCCACGCTGCAGCCAGCCTTCGCTGCGGTAGCGTTCTGCACTTGTACTGGAATAGCCGGGCAGCAGGGCGATGCGACCGCGCAGCTTGCGAGCCATGGCCACATCTTCCATCAGTGGAATGTCAGGATAGCCACCGACCTGGTCGTAGGTATCGCGCGAGATCAGCAGGCCCTGATCCCCATAGGGCAGCCCCATCCGACTGCGTGCATTTGCCCAGCCCGCGACCAAAGCCGGCAAGGCACCCTCGGCGCGGAACCTCAGCCGAAAGACCCCGGCGCGCGCGGCCTGCCCGATGTGGGTTTCCACCACGCCCGACCAGCCTGGCGACAGATGCGAATCCGCGTGCAGAAACAGCAGCCACCGGCCCGTCGCTGCCTCTGCCCCGCGCCGCAACTGACCGCCGCGCCCGGCCTTGCCGTGAACGGCCGTCGCGCCCGCCGCCTCGGCAATCGTCAGCGTCGCATCATCGGATCCACCGTCGGAAATCACCAGCGCAGCGATCAGCCCGGATGACACGCCTTCCATCAGGCAGTGCAGGGTGTCTGGCAGCTCCTGCGCTGCATTCAGGGTCGGGATCACAATCGAGAGGGGTGCCGGCATATCGACCTTTCGCTGATGCGCATGCCGTCTA
Organism: uncultured Alphaproteobacteria bacterium; assembly: GCA_963768355.1. GTDB lineage: Bacteria > Pseudomonadota > Alphaproteobacteria > Rhodobacterales > Rhodobacteraceae > JAHEAO01. The sequence continues at coordinate 62,233 of CAVYHT010000038.1, read as the reverse complement.
TATTGCAGATGACAATCAGGGGAAATGACGGATGAGTGGTGAAGAAGCAGCCAAGAGGTCGGTTTACCGGATCAGCGGGGCCGATCGAGCCAAATTCCTGCAAGGACTGATCACCAATGATATCAATCGACTGGCCGGCGGCTTGGTTTATGCCGCGGTATTGACCCCTCAGGGGAAGTATCTGGCCGATTTCTTCTTGCTGGAGGACAGTGACACCATCCTGCTGGACTGCGCCAAGGAACAGGCTCCGGCGTTGGGGCAAAGGCTGACGCTCTACAAACTGCGAGCCGATGTCGCGATCGAACCGACCGACCTGCATGTGCACCGAGGGCTCGGGGAAACTCCGCCCGGCGCCCATGTGGACCCACGCCACCCCGCGCTCGGCTGGCGGCGCTATGACACCGCCGAAGGGTCGTCGCCCAGCATCGACTGGGAGGCTATTCGTGTCGCGCATTGCATTCCCGAAGCCGGCATCGAGTTGATCCCGAACGATACCCTCATACTGGAAGCCGGGTTCGAACGCCTGAACGGCGTCGACTTTCGCAAGGGGTGCTATGTTGGGCAAGAAGTGACCGCACGGATGAAACACAAGACCGAGTTGCGCAAGGGCCTTGCCTTGGTGGCAGTCGATGGCAATGCGCCCGTCGGCACCGACATCACCGCTGAAGCCAAAGTGGCCGGTACCTTGTTCAGCCAGTCGGGCGGCAAGGGCATCGCCTATCTGCGATTCGATCGGGCCGGGTCCAACATGACCGCAGATACCGCACGGGTCCACTATCCCGCCGCATGAAGGCCCTGCACGGTCGACAATGGTCCCCGAAGAAATCTGGCCGCACCGGAACACTCCTGACAAAACGCTGTCAGGGGGCCTGTGCGATAGTCGTGATCTCGAAACCCAAAACAAAGGAGACCCGCAGATGTCTTTTTCCCCCGAAACCCCCATGGTCTGGGCCGAGATCCCTGTCTCGGATCTGAAGCGCGCCATGACGTTCTATTCCGATGTCTTCGGCTATGACCTGACAGAAACCGAGATGGGTCCAAATTCGACCGCGATCATTCCCAACAAGGACATGATGGGGACCGGTCTGCACCTTTATCCCGGAAAACCCGCCACCAATGGTCAGGGGCCGACGATCCACCTAGCCGTGGCCGACAAGCTGGAACAGGCGATGGCCCGTGTCACCAAGGCCGGCGGCACAGTGCTGCCGATGCCGCCAACCTCGATCCCGCCGGGCCGGTTTGTCTATGCGCAGGATCCTGACGGCAATTCGATCGGCCTGTTCGAGCCCGTGGCCTGAGGATGCGCCGCGCCGACCGCCTGTTTCAGATTGTCCAGTATCTGCGCGGCGGTCGGCTGCTGACGGCCCGCACCCTGGCGGAACGCCTGGAAGTCTCGGAACGCACGATCTACCGCGACATAGCCGACCTGATCGGATCCGGTGTACCGATCGAGGGCGAAGCCGGGGTCGGCTATCTGATGCGGGCGGGATATGACCTGCCGCCCCTGATGTTCAACCGGAACGAGATCGTGGCGCTTGTCGCCGGCGCACGGCTGATCCGCGCCTGGGGCGGGGCCTCGATGGCGCAAGCGGCCGAAGAGGCTCTGGTCAAGATCGACGCGGTTCTTGCCAGAGCCAGAGCGCAGCCGGGCGCGCGCAGTGCAGATCCATGCAATGTCTATGCCGCAGATGACCGACATCCTTCGCGCCCGGATCGACGAGATCGAACAGGCGGCAGACGCCAGAACGCGCCTTGAGTTCAGCTATTGGGACGCCGAAGGCACGGCCAGCCGCCGGATCGTCCGCCCGCTTGGTCTTTGGTTCTGGGGCAAGGTCTGGACCCTGATCGGCTGGTGCGAGTTGCGCCGTGATTTCCGGATGTTCCGGCTGGACAGGATGGATGATCTGACAATCGGAACCGTGTTCAAAACCGAGCCCGACAAGTCCCTCAGCGCATTCTATTCCTGCGAGATGGCGCGGGGGAACATCCCCCGTGATAGCGCAAGCGATTAGGCGCGTTCGGAATATTCCATCGTTTCAGTATTGACGATGATATCTTCATCAGATCCGACAAAGGGCGGCACCATGACGCGCACACCATTGTCCAGCACTGCCGGTTTGAAACTGTTTGCGGCGGTCTGGCCCTTGACGACCGGCTCGGTCTCGACAATGCGGCAGGTGACTTTTTGCGGCAGTTTCACATGCAGCGCTTCGTCACCGTAATACTCGATGGTCACGGTCATGCCGTCCTGCAGGAACGGCCGGCGCTCACCCAGCAGGTCCGCCGACAGCGCGATTTGCTCATAGGTTTCGCTGTCCATGAATGTCAGCATGTCATCGGATTCGAACAGGAACTGCTGATCCTTCTGCTCCAGCCGAACCTGCTCGACCTTGTCGGCAGACCGGAAGCGCTCGTTCAGCTTGCGCCCGTCGCGCAGGTTCTTCAGCTCGACCTGAGCGAAAGCACCGCCCTTCCCGGGCTTCACATGGTCGACCTTGACCGCTGCCCAAAGGCCACCGTCATGTTCCAATACGTTGCCGGGGCGGATTTCGTTCCCGTTGATTTTAGGCATGTGACAAAACCATGGCAAAAGGTTGATACAAATTCGCCGAGACCTATATCTGCGTAGTGCTGCCCTGGCAATACGACTAAATACGGTATTGGAAAAACTGAGCTATGCACTGGATGCATAGGAGATATTCGCAAACGGGATATCCGAATCGGTTTGAACCTGTCATAAGAAGCGCCACGCCAGAAACGCAAGAGCAAGAATAAAGGACGACGAGATGGCCGATTTCGTTGACGGCACAGCATTCAACTATGAACAAGGCGCGCGGGCTCGCAAGCTCTTCGCCGCTGTTGTGCTGGCTGCACTCGATGATGCAATCGCTGACGACAAGAAATATGGCAACGGGCCAGAGCAGATCGCCCGTTGGGCGCGGTCGCGTGATGGCCGCGAAGTCCTGTCTTGCGCCGGCATCGACCCGAACGAACGCGTCGTATCGGGACTGATGGAATTCGTCTCGAAAGGCGTGCGGACCTCTGTTGCGCTGTCGCGCGAGGAAAGCGAACGGCGCAACGCCGCCGCGCAAGAGGCCGAAGCGGCCTAAGGCCCCTATCCTTCTGGATTTCCTGAGAACGCGCCCGACAAAGGGTGCGTTTTCATGTTGCGGGCCATTGCCTGCTCGGGCCGCCTCAAATCCGCAGCAAGCGGCCATTCCCACTTTCACAATCGCGACCGTCCGGCTATCCCGAGGCCAAAGGGGGGTAGTGCGGCATGACCAAGGCAATCATGATACAAGGGGCTGGCTCGAACGTCGGCAAGTCCATTGTCGTGGCCGGCCTTGCTCGAGTGTTCTCCCGGCGAGGCCTAGCGGTCGCGCCGTTCAAGCCCCAGAACATGTCGAACAACGCGGCCGTCACCGTCGATGGTGGCGAGATCGGCCGGGCGCAGGCGCTGCAGGCACTGGCGGCCGGCCGCGACCCGGTGGTCGACATGAACCCCGTCCTGCTGAAGCCGGAAAGCGATACCGGGGCACAGGTTATCGTGCAGGGACAGCGCTTTGCCACGATGAAGGCAGCGGACTACGGTAAACAAAAGCCTGTCCTGATGCCGAAGGTGATGGAAAGCTACAGGCGGCTGGCCGCTACTGCCGACCTGGTTCTGGTCGAAGGTGCCGGCAGCCCGGCCGAGGTCAATCTGCGCGTGGGTGACATTGCCAATATGGGCTTTGCCGAAGCCGCAGACATCCCCGTTGTGCTGATCGGCGATATCGACAGGGGCGGCGTGATCGCACAACTGGTCGGCACCCATGCGGTTCTGCCGCCAACCGATCGCGATCGGATCAAAGCCTTCGTGATCAACAAGTTTCGCGGCGACCCGCAGACTGTTCGAAGCCGGTCTGAAAGAAGTGACCGCGCCACACCGGTTGGCCGTCTCTGGGCGTTGTGCCGTGGTTTGACGAGGCCTGGCGATTACCAGCCGAGGACGTGATGGACATCGTCTCGCGCCCGGGCGGGCCGTTGAAAATCGCCGTGCCCCGCCTTGGGCGGATCGCCAATTTCGATGATCTGGACCCGCTGTCCAGCGACCCCGGCATCACTGTCGAAATCGTCGAACCCGGCCGCCCACTGCCCGGCGATGCCGCCATGGTTCTGATACCGGGATCGAAGTCGACCATCGCCGATCTTGCCGCATTCCGCGCCAACGGATGGGACATCGACCTCGCGGCCCATCAGCGGCGGGGTGGACAGGTTCTGGGGATCTGCGGCGGCTACCAGATGCTGGGCAGGCAGATCTCTGATCCGGACGGGATCGAGGGCCCTCGCCGCTCGGTCCCGGGGCTTGGGCTGCTGGACGTATCGACTGTCATGAAGCCCGAAAAACGGTTGTCACTGACCAAGGCTGCCTACCATACCCAAGATGGCTCGGTGCCGGTGTCCGGCTATGAAATTCACATCGGCGAGACGACCGGCCCCGACTGCGCACGGTCGTGGCTGACCGTATCCGGCCGCCCTGAGGGCGCAGCCAGCGCCGATGGCAAAGTGCGTGGCTGCTACATCCACGGCCTATTCGGATCAGATGCCTTCCGGGCGGCGATCCTGGCTGAACTGGGTGCGGCGGCCAGTCCGGTCAGTCACCGGCACTCCGTCCAGACCACTCTGAACGGTCTTGCAGATCATCTTGAAGACCATCTGGATGTCGACGCTCTGCTTGACCTCGCGGCAGCCGTGGCCTGACTACTCGACTTCTTTAAGCGCCATCGCCTGCTGGATTTCCCGCCGCACCATCCGGCGCACATTTCGCGTAATCCGCTCGCCAAGGTCGCCCTGCAATTCCTGCCGGACAATCTCGGCGATGAACTCGTGCAAGAAATCCTCGTCGACCAACGTCATCGCTCGCCTTACCGGCGAGATCCGCTGCGACGGGGTTTGCGCCCGCGCCTTCGACAACCTCTGAGCGGGAGCCACCGACGGTCAGATCAGGCCCTTCCTCGGCAACCATCGCGGACCGGTCCGAAATATCTGTGGCAGAACCCCCGTCAACATCTCCGGCGACGTCATCGGTAACGCTCTGCGCGAACAGATGGCGCGATGGCATCTCTTTCGCATCGGGTTCGCTGCCATCGGGTTCCCATTCCTCGCGGCTGCGGGCCGACCGCTGCCTCAAGCTCTGCTATGCGGGCTTCAAGAGCGAGCCGGGAGGTGCGGAACGGTGCGGTCGTGCCGGTTCCGCCTTCGGTGACGTGTTCCCATTCGGTGTCGAAGGCGGCGACTGTGGGCTCTGGCTCGCCAGCGTCAGCTTCTTGGTCGGCAGCGCCTTCGACGGGTTTGGACGAAACGTCTTTCCTGGCCTTCGTCGCCGAGCGACCGACACTGGGCTTCGACGACCCGCCATCCATCACGCGCAGCGCCGGGGTCAGCACAAACCGATCTGTCATGGTCTTGGTCGGCTTGCGTTCCGTAACGCCATCATCGGTGATGAGACGCCGGATAGAGCTGAGTACGTCTTCGATTTCAACATTTGTCACTGGCTCGGACATCAAAATTCACCATTGCCCCACGTTGTGCATAGTAGCTACATATATCCATTCACACAACCTGTTGATGGGTGCATCAATTCCGACCAATGCCCTGGAGCACCCGGTCGAGTTTGTCGCCCTGCGGGCTGACACGGTAGGTTGGCGCGGTCTTGACGGCATTGTAATAGGCCGACGCGTCATACGTCGGAATGCCAAGATTGAGATGTTCGACGGTCAGCAAGACCCATCGACGACAACAGGCCGTAAATCGCGTTATATCGATCGGACGCCGCCAAAATTCGGCTGGCCCTTGCATCGAGCAGTTCCTGCTCGGCATTCAACACATCCAGCGTTGTCCGCGCACCCAGCGCCGCTTCTTCCCGTACGCCCTGAAAGGCAACCGTCGCCGCCCGGATCTGCTGGTCGCTGGCCTGAATGGCCGCATTGGCCACGTTCAGCCGCGCCCAGGAGGTGCCTACATTCTGGTCAATTGCCAACCGCGTCAGATGTAATGCGGCCAGCGATGCATCCCGGCGCGCAGCCGCCTGCCGGGACGCCGACAACAGCGCGCCACCAGAATAGATCGGGCCCGACAAGGTTATTCCCAACCTGTGCGAGTCATTGTCCATCGCGGTCCACGCCGACACTTGCCGAGCCGGTCAGGCTTGGACGCATCGCCGCATCGGCCAGGGCAATGCTCAGATCGGCGACCGTGACATTGCGCTGTGCCTGCAGGATGTCCGGGTGGCGCTGCCGCGCAACTGCGGTGGCTGCATCTTGCGAACTGGCAGTCGCAGGCGGCGCGGGAAGCGGGGCAAGCACGTCGGGATAACGGCCAACGGCGGCGCGATATTCCTCTCGGGATACCGCCAGATCGCCTGTAGCCGCTGCCAGCCCGCTTTGGGCCGCCGCCAGACGTGCCTCGGCAAGCGACACATCGGTGCGCGTGATTTCGCCAACCTCAAACCGGTCTCGCGCAGCCGCAGTTCTTGCGTGATCAGCCGCAGGTTGCTGTTGCGCAACGCGACGATGGATATATTCCGCTGAACTGCGACATAAGCCGATACGGCGCGCTGCAGGACGTCTCTGTTCGACGCCAATCAGGGCCTCGCGCAACGTCAGAACATTCTCTTTCGCCACGTCAGTGCCAAGTCGAGAGCGTCCGAAATCATAGAGCAGCAGACTTGCCGACAGTTCGAGATTAGCGGAAATGCCGTCACTGAACGGCGCCTGATCGGCCAGAGACGAATAACTCGCACTCACCACATAGTTCAGTATCGGCCGCAGTCGGGCCACAGCCTGGGCAACGTCTTCATCGGCGGCGCGTAAGAGCGCGCGGTTCTGCTCCAGCAGGCCCGGAGGTTTTGTAGGCCGAGATGAAGGCATCGGTCAGGGTTTCTGCCTTTGCCGCCGGGCCTGAAAGGGCGACGGCAAACAAGAACGCAACTGCCTTAAGTGTGGATTTCCCAATCACGATTGCCCAATCGCCTCCAATTCTTTCTATTCGACATATCGGCCTCTGGCCGACCCGTCAAAGAACAAACGTGTCCTGACGCTCGAACCCCTTCAGGACCGGTGCGCTTGCATTGAACGCAAACCGCCACGTCATCTCGCCGTCGATCTTGTAGCCGATCCGACAGACGCCAAGCGAGCCTTCCATGAAAATGGCTCCGATCCGGCCACCTTCGTGCAATTGCGCCAGCAGCCCCGACGGCATCTGCTCGACCGAACCTTCCACCAGGATCACGTCGTAGGGCCCATGCTTGGCCGCGCCTGCGGCCAGCGGCCCTTCGACCACGGCGGCGTTATCTGCCCCATGCTCGGCCAGACGGTTTTGCGCCTCTGCCGCGAATGACCGGTATCCTCCTCGACAGCCACAACCGCCTCGGCCAGCCGGGCCACCACTGCGCTGGAATAGCCAAGCCCGCAACCGATATCGAGCACCATCTCATCAGGCTGAATATCAAGCGCATCAAGCAGTTTGGCGAGTGTGCGCGGTTCCAGCACCACGCGGTCACCGCCCAGATCGACATTCTCGCCGACATAGGCAGCCTCGCGCTTGCTGTCCGGCACGAAGGCTTCGCGCGGCACCGAGAGCATCGCGTTGATGATCGGGAATTTGGTCACATCCGACGGACGAACCTGGGTATCAACCATCATCGTTCGGCGGGCTTGATAGTCGGCCATGGGCTGGACACTTCCGTTCAGATTCTTCTTCGACCTTTTGGCATAGAACCACAGGACCGGCAACATCGTAGCCAGCATTGATCGCGACTTGCGCGGGTTGCGGGCATGGTATAGACCGCCCGAGGCTTCGGCGAGTTGGCGGAGTGGTTACGCACCGGATTGCAAATCCGTGAAGACCGGTTCGATTCCGGTACTCGCCTCCAAATCAAATTGATACATTGCGGGAAAGCCATTCCGGTCGCGAAGAGTTTCAACACCTTCTCATTCTCATGAAGCATAGCGGTCGATGATGCGCACCTATGTTCATCTTTGGTGCAAACATGTCTTAGGTCAGCGCTCATTGGAGAGATATGGAGGTTTGAGCAACGGAACTTTGTAACCTTGTATCCGGTCGACGCAGTTCTTAGTCTTCGCCCTGCCGGACGGAATGGGGCTATTGCTTGATCCTTTATCAAATAGTTCTCGTTTTTCTGGCGCCGGTTCTGACCGTGCTCTTCGCCCTGCGCTGGCTGCGCGGAAAGGAAAGCCGTGACGGATTGGCCGAACGACGGGCATTGGGCCAATCGACGGGCCATGCCGGCTCGATCGTCTGGGTGCACGGCGCCAGCCTCGGCGAACTGACTGCGGCGCGACCGCTGATGAATGCCATCCTGGCCCACGACCCGGCCGTCGAAATCGTCGTGACGATGAATTCCTACACCGCCCGAAAGATGGTACAGAGCTGGGGCAATCCCCGCGTGCATCCGCGCATGGCGCCGCTGGACTACCCACAAGTCCTGCGCCGGTTTGCTTCGGCCTGGTCGCCGCGTGCGTTGGTGGTTTTGGAAAATGAGCTTTGGCCAAATCGGTTTGCCGTTTGTCGCAAGTTGAACATTCCGGTCCTGATCGCCGGGGGCCGGATGTCGGCGGGGGCCTTGTCGATGTGGCTGCGGTTCACGACACTTTCCAAGGCCGTGGCCGATGCGATTTCCTATCTTGCGCCTCTGGACGATCTCGCAGCCGAACGTTTCATGCGTTTTGGCCTGGACCGGTCGCGCATCGGGCCGCCGCTGCTTTTGAAATCCACGGTTGCGCTGCCCGAGCCGGACCCTGCGCAACTGTCGGCGTTAAGCGGAATGTTCGATCGGGCGCAAACCGTGCTGGCCGCGTCGACGCATGAGGGTGAAGAGGCGCTGATCCTGCGTGCCTTTGCCGCCGCTCGGTCCACCCGGCCCGGCCTGCGCCTTATCCTGGCACCCAGACACCCGGACCGCGCCGGTGCCATCTTGCGGTTGATTGCCGATCAAGCGCTAAGCTACCAGCAACGCTCGACCGGAGAATTGGACGAGACGGGAGCCGATGTGCTGCTGGCCGATACGCTCGGCGAAATGGCGCTGTGGTACAGCCTGGCCGGGATCACTCTGATCGGCGGCACCTGGGTTGAGAAAGGCGGGCACACGCCTTTTGAGCCGGCTCAGTTCGGCAGCGCCCTTGTACATGGCCCGAGCGTTCATAACCACGCTTCCGCCTTTTCAGCGCTGGACAGGGACCACGGTGCCGTAAAGGCGGTGGATGAGGCGACGCTGACGGCGGCGATCCTGGACCTTGGCCACTTTCAACGAAGGAACGGAGTCACCGGCAAGGCAGAAGAAATCCTGGCGCCCTTGCGGAACGAAGCGGCATCGATGATGCAGTTCGTGGACCAGCTGTACCGGCTGGCGCGTCCGAAATGACATCCATTTGACCCCGAACAGCCCTTCACATTTCTGAAGGTCGGGATATCGTAGACTGTAACAACACCGGCCCCGCAAAGAGGCCGTCCAAAGACGGGCAAAGCAGTGCGATGACCAATTTGAAACAAAGGCCGATCAGTCTGCCTGGGGCAGAAAAGACCGCGTTGCGCACTCAGTTTGGTGCGCTTGGGTACCGAATCCAAAGGGATAAGGTGCAGGTTCTGCTTGTCACCAGCCGGACAAGCAAACGCTGGATCTTGCCGAAGGGCTGGCCGGTCAATGGCGCCACGCCGATCGAGGCGGCTATGCGGGAGGCCTACGAAGAAGCCGGGGTCGAAGGCAAGGTGACCGGCAACTGCATCGGCATCTATTCCCACACCAAATCACTGAGGAAGAACGAGGATTTGCCCTTTGTCGTGGCGATCTACCCGATGAAAGTAGCTCGGATGCTTTTGGACTACCCTGAAAAATCCCAACGCAAGCGGAAATGGTTCAGCCTCAAGAAAGCCGCCGCGGTGGTCGATCATCCTGAGCTTCGGCAGATCATCAAGGACTTCGACCCAAGGGCCATCGGCTGAGGCGTCGTACCGGGAAGTTCACCTTATCGCGAATTCCGATGTTTCTTTCGCAGTCGCAGCTAACTTACCCTAACGTACACAATGATCTGAACAGTCTTTGGTTGATCTTTAACCCTGCATCTATATTTTCTGGCCAATTGACAGGCCCGGGACACCAATGATCCGTTACGCGCTGAAATGCGAAATCAACCACCAGTTCGACAGCTGGTTCAAGTCGGTCGATGCGTTCGACAAACTGCGCTCGGCCGGGTTGCTGTCTTGTCCGGATTGCGGGTCGGGTGACATTGACAAGGCAGTAATGGCGCCGCAGGTCAATTCGTCGGACAAAGCACCGCGCGACGAGGTCGCGGACAGAGTGCCCATGCATGCTTTGACGGCCCCCGCCTCGCCCGCCGAGGCGGCGATGAAGGAACTGAGACGGCAAATCCAGCAGAACTCGGAATATGTCGGCAAGGATTTCGCCACCGAGGCGCGGAAGATCCACGAGGGCGACGCGCCCGAACGCTCGATCTACGGTGAGGCCTCGAACGACGAGGCCCGGCAACTGGTCGAGGATGGTGTACCAGTGGCACCGCTTCCGTTCTTGCCGCCGCGCAAGGCGAATTGACGGCAGATTTCGGCACCGAGCCCATGCTTGTCGTCAGGCGTTCAAACGAGTTCTTCGTTGATGACCGGCATGAGCCCAAAGTCACCAGTTGATGTCATTGCACTCCAACATGGGTAGGGCGTCGCCCATGTGTCATGGTGTTAGTCCAGTTATTGCAGAGGGGAGCGCGTTTTGCGGCTGGCGACGAAGAAGCTTTGGGACAAGCAGAACCAACATCCCGACGACAGGTTTCGGCTGTTTCGCGCGGTCGGGAGCGTCATCGCCCCGGAAACTGTTCTCTATGCCGGAAGCTACGTCGATGTCGCGCCGTCCTTTTTCTTTCCAAATGTCACCTATGTCGACACGGATCGCCGGGCGAAGGCCTTCTTCGAAGACGAAGAAGGCGTGCGAGAGATCATTGATACACGAGGCTCTGCACCTCCTAACAATTTGTTTTCCTTCATACATTCCGACTACGCCGAGCTAACTTTGCCTGAACAGTCCTTTGACCTGCTGATTTCGCTCTATGCAGGCTTCATATCGGAATACTGCACCGGTTTCCTCAAGGTCGGCGGCCATCTCCTTGTAAATCCAAGCCACGGCGATGCAGCCCTAGCGTCGATCGACGAGCGATATCGGTTGGCTGCTGCCGTAGTCTCGCAGTCGGGAGATTACCGCGTTTCGCAGTCAAACCTGGCTGAGCTACTTGCAGCCCAAGAAACCCGTGGAGATCACGCGAGAGTTGTTATTCTCAACTCATCGCGGCATTGCCTACACGCGCCCAGCCTTTGCCTACATTTTCGAGCGGGTGGCCTAGAGAACAGGCGGACGCGTTGTCCCGCATTTCAGCCCTCCGCCCGGTCGAATAGCTGCGCAGTCAACCAACGTTGGCGGCATGGATACAAACGCCCCAGCCATGATGATCGGCGAGAAGGCATCCGACCTTATTCCCAACAAGGCGTGATGACCATCTCAGTTGAAGATGTCGTTTTGCATCGCGCCGGGCGAACCAGATCCCATGGTTCCCCCCGTCTGCTCAGCACACCTTTCTGTTCCACGAGCACTCACCCCCATTTGAACCGTCTTGCCCTTGGCCCCTGCCCCGCATAAGAAGCGCGCGACCAATCGAGGGACGACGGGCGCGACGATGCCACTTCTTGTCATGAAATTCGGCGGCACTTCCGTGAGCAGCGTGGACCGTATCCACCGCGCCGCCAAGCGTATCGCGCGCGAGGTGGCGAACGGCTATGATGTGATCGTCGTGGTCTCGGCGATGTCGGGCAAGACCAACGAGTTGGTCGGCTGGGTCGACGAGACCTCCAAATTTTATGACGCCCGGGAGTATGACGCTGTGGTGTCGTCTGGAGAAAACGTGACCGCCGGGCTGATGGCGTTGCGGTTGCAGGAGATGGATATACCGGCGCGCAGCTGGCAGGGCTGGCAGGTGCCGTTGAAGACCAACTCGGCCCATAGTGCGGCGCGGATCGTGGATATCCCGACCGACAATATCAACGCCAAATTCACGCAAGGCATGAAGGTGGCGGTGGTTGCGGGGTTTCAGGGGATCAGCCCCGAGGGTCGGATCACCACGCTGGGGCGCGGCGGGTCGGATACTACGGCGGTGGCGTTCGCGGCCGCGTTCGGGGCGGAGCGCTGCGACATCTATACGGATGTCGATGGCGTCTACACCACTGATCCCCGGATCACCTCGAAGGCCCGCAAGCTGGAGCGGATCGCGTTCGAGGAAATGCTGGAGCTGGCCTCGCTTGGGGCGAAGGTGTTGCAGACCCGCTCGGTCGAACTGGCGATGCGGTTCGGTGTGAAGTTGCGGGTTCTGTCGAGTTTCGAGGATAATAATGAAACGGCTGGCACACTGGTCTGTGCCGAGGAGGATATCGTGGAAAGCAAAGCTGTTGCCGGTGTCGCCTATTCCCGCGACGAAGCCAAAATGACGCTGATTTCGGTGGCCGACCGTCCGGGGATCGCCGCGGCCATCTTCGGGCCGCTGGCCGAGGCCGGCGTTAATGTGGACATGATCGTGCAGAACATCTCGGAAGAGGGTCGGACGGACATGACTTTCTCTTTGCCTGTCGATCAGGTGGCCCGCGCCGAAAAGGCGATGCAAGGGGCGAAAGACAAGGAAATCATTAACTTCCACGATCTTGTTACCGATACGGATGTCGCCAAGGTCTCGGTCGTGGGTATCGGGATGCGATCCCATGCCGGGGTGGCGGCGCAGATGTTCAAGGCGCTTTACGCCGAGGGCATCAACATCAAGGTTATCACAACCTCCGAGATAAAGATTTCCGTTCTGATCGACCGGAAATACATGGAACTCGCCGTGCAGGCGCTGCATGATACATTCGAACTGGAGAAGGCAGCCTAACGGGCAGCCCCGGAAGGGACGATGGCAGAACGCCTGGAAAGCGAAAGCCGCAAGCTGCTGGGCCGGTTAAGGGATGCCCTTGCCGAAAGCAGCGCGGGACAGACCCGGCTGGACCGGATCACGCATCTGATTGCGGATTCGATGCAGACCGAGGTTTGCTCGATCTACCTGTTCCGCGATGATGACACGCTGGAACTTTGTGCAACCGAGGGGCTGAACCCCGAGGCTGTGCACAAGACCCGGATGCGGATCGGCGAGGGCCTGGTCGGTCGCGTGGCGCGGAACGGTACGCCCGTCAACACGCCGAACGCGCCTCAGGCCAAGGGGTTTCGGTTCATGCCGGAAACGGGGGAAGAGATATTCACCTCTTTCCTTGGCGTGCCGGTGCAGCGGCTGGGCGAAGCGCTTGGCGTCTTGGTGGTGCAGTCCAAGGATGCGCGAGAATTCTCGGAAGATGAGGTGTATGCGCTGGAAGTCGTGGCGATGGTGCTGGCCGAAATGACCGAGTTGGGCGCCTTCGTCGGCGAAGGCGCGGCCCTGTCGGCGCTGCATCAGCAGCCAGTGATGTTCAAGGGCGCCGTCGGGCAGGAAGGCGTAGCCGAGGGCCACGTCTGGTTGCACGAGCCGCGCGTGGTGGTCACCAACCCGGTGGCCGACGATCCCAAGATCGAACTGATCCGGTTGCAGGAGGCCGTGAACAAGCTTCGGATCTCGGTTGATGATATGCTGTCGCTGGCAGATACCGGCGACAAGGAGCAGCGCGAGGTTTTGCAGGCCTACCGTATGTTCGCCAACTCGCGCAGCTGGATCCACCGCATGGAAGAGGATATCGCCAGCGGTCTGTCAGCCGAAGCCGCGGTAGAGAAAGAGCAGACCGCGGCACGGACCCGGATGGCGCAGGTACCGGATGCCTATCTGCGCGAGCGGTTACATGACCTGGATGACCTTTCGAACCGGCTGTTGCGCATCCTGACCGGTCAGGGCCGCGAGACCGGCGCAGAATTGCCGGAAAATCCGATCCTGGTGGCGCGCAATATCGGGCCCGGTGAATTGCTGGAATATGGCCGCGCGCTGAAGGGGATTGTGCTGGAACAGGGCTCGGTCGGCTCTCATGCCGCGATTGTCGCCCGGGCGCTGGCGATCCCGCTGGTGATCCACGCCGAGCGGATCACAACAGAGGCGCTGAACGGCGACGGCATTCTAGTCGACGGCGAACAAGGCATCGTCCATCTGCGGCCAGAGGACAATGTCGCCGCCGCCTTTCGCGACAAGATCGCGATGCAAGCCGCGGCACAGGAACGCTATGCCGGTCTGCGCGACAAGCCCGCAACCGCTCTTTGCGGCACGACGATCTCACTGCACATGAATGCCGGGCTGATGGCCGATCTGCCGTCGCTGAAGGGCTCGGGCGCAGAGGGCGTTGGCTTGTTCCGCACAGAATTGCAGTTCCTGATCCGCAACAAGGTGCCGAAACGGGCCGAGCTGGCGACGCTTTACAGCCGCGTGCTACAGGCCGCGGATGGCAAACGGGTGGCGTTCCGAACGCTCGATATCGGGTCCGACAAGGTGCTACCCTACATGAAGCCGCAGGACGAACCGAACCCCGCGATGGGCTGGCGCGCGATCCGGGTCGGCCTCGATAAGAAGGGCGTGATGCGGATGCAGTTGCAGGCGCTCTTGCGCGCCGCCGCCGGGCGTCCCCTGACGGTTATGTTCCCGTTCATCGCCCAGACCGAGGAATTTCGCGAGGCGCGCAGCATATTGCTGGGCGTCGTGGAAAGCGAAAAGCGGCTGGGCCATGCGGTGCCGTTCAAGCTGGAAATAGGCGCGATGCTGGAAACCCCCAGCATGGCTTTCGCGCCGCGCCAGTTCTTCGAAGAAGCCGATTTCATCTCGATCGGCGGCAACGACCTGAAGCAGTTCTTCTATGCGGCCGACCGAGAGAATGAACGGGTACGGCGGCGGTATGACACACTGAACGTCTCATTCCTGTCGATCATCAGTCAGATCGTCGAACGCTGCGAGGCCGCAAACACACCGCTTTCGTTCTGTGGCGAGGATGCAGGGCGGCCGATCGAGGCGATCTGCTTTGCAGCGCTTGGTCTGCGGGCGCTATCGATGCGCCCGGCCTCTATCGGGCCGGTCAAGTCTCTGATCCGGCGGATAAACTTGAAGGATTTGCGGCAGGTCATCGACGACGCCAGCGCCTCGGGTGCGCAATCGGTCAGACCTGCGGTGATGGAATATCTGCGCGGGTTGGGGTGAACCAACGCTCCGCGCCTAGGACCTGTACGCCCATTGCGATCCGCGGGGCATTGGTGATCTGGTAAGTTTTTCCGGGCCGATGGCGCCCTCTACCAGAAAATCAGCGGCGGTCTTGAAAGAATTCCTTGAGAAGCCTCTCGGCCTCTGTCGCACCGACGCCGTCATAAACCTCTGGCACATGGTGGCTTTGCCGATGGGTGAAGATGCGCGGACCGTGGGCGACACCGCCGGATTTCGGATCGGGCGCACCGTAATAGAGCCGGGCGATGCGGGCCTGACTGATGGCGCTGGCGCACATCGGACATGGTTCAAGCGTGACGTAAAGGCTGTGACCGGGCAGCCGTTCGGACCCGGCGGCGGCGCATGCGGCGCGCAGCGCGAGGATCTCGGCATGCGCCGTGGGATCGTTCAGTTCGCGGGTGCGGTTGCCTGCACGCGCCAAGACGCGGTTGTCGGGGGTCACGATTACGGCGCCCACCGGCACTTCGCCTCGTTCCGCTGCTGCGCGGGCTTCTGCGAGGGCGCTGTCCATGTGGCTGACGAATGTCATGGGTTTCTCATGCCCTGCCCCGAGCGACTTGCCAAGGTGCTTTCCCTTTCGGCGGCACTTCGCTAAGCGAGGGCGCATGGAACAGAAGACCCCAGATGGCGACCGGATCGCCAAGGTATTGTCGCGCGCTGGCGTGGCATCGCGCCGCGAGGCAGAGCGGATGATCGAGGCCGGGCGGGTGACCGTGAACGGCAAGGTGATCGAAAGCCCGGCGCTGAACGTGACGGACAAGGACCGGATCACGGTCGACGGCAAGGCTTTGGCAGAGCCCGAACCGCCGCGGATCTGGCTTTATCACAAGCCCGCGGGCCTGGTGACGACGGCAAAGGATGAACGCGGTCGGCAGACGGTGTTTGATGCCTTGCCCGAAGATATGCCGCGGGTGATTAGTGTCGGGCGGTTGGACATCAACTCGGAAGGGTTACTGCTGCTGACCAATGACGGCGGGGTGAAGCGCAAGCTGGAACTGCCCTCGACCGGATGGGTGCGCAAGTACCGGGTGCGGGTCAAGGGCACGCCCGAGGACGCGATGCTGGAGCCGCTGCGCAAGGGGATCACGGTCGACGGCGAGCGGTTTCAGCCGATGAGCGTGACAATCGACCGGCAGCAGGGCGCGAATGCCTGGCTGACCATGGGTATCCGCGAGGGCAAGAACCGCGAGATCCGGCGCGCCATGGAGCATGTCGGGCTGGTGGTGAACCGGCTGATCCGGGTCAGCTATGGCCCGTTCATGTTGCGCGAGTTGAAAGCGGGTCAGGTCGAAGAGGTCAAGGCGCGGGTGGTGCGCGACCAGTTGGGGATCTCGACCGAGGGTCAGGCGGTGGCTAAGAAGAAGCCGATGCGGCGGCGAAAGTAGCGAATTTCTTACAAGAGTTCGGATGCCTTCGGCGAGGATATTTGTGGACAAATGATGAGAGGGTTGGCCCTGTTGCGCTAGGCGGCTATTTCTTCGGACAAATTGTAAAGAGGGATATGCGCGATGGCCGATCTACTGACATTCGAAAACCTTGGAAATCTGGTGATGCTGCTGTTCTTGCAGGCGGTGCTGGGCTTCGACAACCTGCTTTACATCTCGATCGAGAGCCAGCGCGCGCCGGTGGCGCATCAAAAGTCCGTGCGGTTCTGGGGGATCATCATCGCAGTCGTGTTGCGGGTCGTGCTGCTGTTCGTGATGATCCGGTTGATCGATGCATTGGCAGAGCCGTTCTTCGTGATGAATATTCCCGGCATTCTGGAAGGCGGCGTGAACTTTGCCACGGTCGTCTTTGTTTTTGGGGGCATTTTCATCATGTACACTGCGGTCAAGGAGATCAGCCACATGCTGTCGATCGAGCATCTGGATGCCGATGTGCAGCAGATGCGCGGAAAATCAGCGATGTCGGTCGTGGCCTTCATCGTCGTGATGAACCTGATCTTCAGCTTCGATTCGGTGCTTTCGGCATTGGCGATTACCGATGTCTTCCCGATCTTGGCGGCGGCAATCTTATTTTCGGGCCTGGCGATGTTGTTGCTGGCCGATGGGGTCACCGCGTTCCTGCAGAAAAACCGGATGTACGAAGTGTTGGGCCTCTTCATCCTGTTGATCGTCGGGGTCGTGCTTTTGGGCGAGGCTGGCCCTGCCGCCGCCCATGCGATACATGATCCGGAACTGGAGATCCGGGTGTTCGGCTATCACATCGTTCCGATGTCGAAATCGACCTTCTATTTCAGCGTTCTGGTGCTGGTGGCGGTCGAGATCGTGCAGTCGGGCTATACTCGCAAGCTCAATGCCGAGCGCAAGGCACAGGCGCGGGCGGGGTGACGCCGGGGAAAACCTTAACTCTGGTAAGGGATTGGCCCATGTCCTATATGGGTCATGGGTGAAATCTCTATGAAAGCGGGGGCCGCGCGGTGTCTGGAACCGGGCTACAAAAGATCACGTTTTTCCTGTTGCTGGCGCTGATCCTATACGTCGCGGCCTCGGGGGGCGTCTGATGGCCGAGCGCTATGGCGGCAAGTACAGCCCCGAGGCGGATCGCGAGCGGCCAAATGAGCCGCCCCGAAACCAATGGCAAGGCAAGCGCCGCACCAGCGCCGGGGGCCGGGTCAACATGCTGTTTCTGGCGCCTTTGCCGCTGGCGATCCGGGCTTTCACGCAGGATCCCGCCGGTCTGGCACTGAACCTCGCCGGCTTCGCGATCCTGATGCTGGCGGCTTGGCTGACGCGCGAGGGTGTGCTGGCGCAGGAAGCCTTTGAGGCGCGACGGATCGCCCGCCGCCCAGCCTTGCCGCGCAAGATGATTGCCTCTGGTCTGACCGGGCTAGGGCTGTTCGTGGCGGCTTATGCGGCGAATGACAACTTGCTCAATCCCTTGATCTTCGCAGTTCTGGGATTCGGACTGCATGCTTTTTCCTTCGGCGTCGATCCCTTGCGCAACAAGGGGATGGAAGGTGTCGACACATTCCAGCAAGACAGGGTAGCGCGCGCCGTCAGTGAGGCGGAGAAGCACTTGGCGGCGATGAAGGATGCGATCCTGCGTGCAGGCGACCGACGGCTTGAGGGCCGGGTCGAGCGGTTTCAGGACACCGCGCGCGACATGTTTCGCACCGTCGAGGAAGACCCGCGCGATCTGACGGCGGCTCGGAAATACCTGGGCGTCTATTTGCTGGGCGCGCGGGATGCGACGGTGAAGTTTGCTGATCTCTACGCCCGCACACACGATGCGGCAGCGAGAACAGACTATGAAGCTCTGCTGGACGACCTGGAGCGGAATTTCGCCGCCCGAACGCAGGCGATGCTGCTTGATAACAAAACCGACCTTAACGTCGAAATTGAAGTGCTGCGTGAAAGGCTGGAACGCGAAGGTGTTCCGGTGCGCGACTATGAGTAAAGGGAGACCGCAATGACCGAAACCGTTCGCCAGAAAGCCACCGCCGATCTTAAGATGATCGAGGATGTCACCGCCGTCGTGCTGCCTGAACCTTCAACCGAACTGGTGCCACTCGCCAGGGCGCGAGAAGCCGGTCGCCGCCGAGATCAAGAAGCGGATGGCTGAAATCGACATGGAGAATACTGGCTCGATCATCGGCTTTGGGTCAGGCGCGCAGGCCGGATTGCAGGAGATCAGCCAGTCCATGCTGGCCGATGTGCGCAATAAGGATGTGGGTCCGGCAGGGGATTCCCTGCGCGAGATCGTAACGACGATCCGAGGCTTCTCGATCAGCGAACTGGATGTGCGGCGCAAACGGTCCTGGTGGGAGAAGCTGACCGGCGGGGCTGCCCCCTTCGCCAAATTCGTCGCGCGCTACGAGGATGTGCAAGGCCAGATCGACAAGGTGACCGATAACCTGCTGAGCCATGAACACAAGCTGCTGAAGGATATCAAATCGCTGGATATCCTTTATGAACGCACGCTGAATTTCTACGATGAACTGGCGCTTTACATCACTGCCGGCGAGGAAAAGCTGACCGAGCTGGACCACAAGGTCATACCGGCCAAGGAAACCGCTGTGGCCAAGGCGCGCGACGACAAGGCGGTGCTCGCCGCACAGGAATTGCGCGATCTGCGGGCCGCACGGGATGATCTGGAGCGGCGTGTGCATGACCTGAAACTGACGCGGCAGGTGACGATGCAGTCGCTGCCCTCGATCCGGCTGGTGCAGGAGAATGACAAGTCGCTGGTGACCAAGATCAACTCGACCTTGGTCAATACTGTGCCCCTGTGGGAGACGCAGCTGGCACAGGCGGTAACGATCCAGCGTTCATCCGAGGCGGCGGCGGCGGTCAAGGAAGCCAATGACCTGACCAACGAGTTGCTGACCTCCAATGCCGAGAACCTGCGGACCGCTAACAAGGCAGTGCGCGAGGAGATGGAACGCGGCGTGTTCGATATCGAGGCCATCAAGAAAGCCAATGCCGAGCTGATCGCAACGATCAACGAAAGCCTTCAGATCGCTGATGAAGGCAAGAAAAAGCGCGCCGCGGCCGAAGAGGAGTTGAAGAAGATGGAGGCCGAATTGCGTGACACGCTGGCCTCTGCCAAGGCGCGAGGCGACAAGGCCGGTGATACAGTCGGCGCATCGGTGTAGGGCGAGAGGGACTTGGGCGCAACCGGCAACAGGACAGGATCAAACGGGCTGGCAGCTTTGGCGCTGCTTGCGCTGGGGGCTTGTGTGAATGGCGAGTTGCCGGGGCCGGATGCGGGCGCCACAAAGCCGCCCAGCCCTGCCCCGGTCGCACCAGCGGTCCAGTCGCAATCCTCGAAGGATCTGGAGCGTTATTACCTGCGGGTGCAGAACGATCTGCTGACGCGAGGCCTCTTGCGTGTCGATGGCGGCGGACCGGATGTGCCCTACACCGCCCGCAATCTCGCCGAGAACTTCGCGGCAATCGCGCTGTCCGAAGAAATGCGAGTCGAGAACGGCAGGGTGCTGCCTGGTAAGGCGCTGATCACTTTGCGGCGCTGGCAGGGGCCGATCCGCTTCGGCGTGCATTTCGGCGATACCGTGCCCGAGGAGATCCGGGCCAGCGATCGCGTCTTCATCGAAGCCTATGTGCGGCGGCTGGCCCGGATCACCGGGCATCCGATGTCGGTGACCAACAGCAACACCAATTTTGATATCGTGATCCTGCATGAGGATCAGCGGCTGGCGGTCAATCCGATTTTGCAGCGCGCAGGTGTCGTTCCCAGCCGGGGCATGATCGACGCGATTGCCGGCATGAGCCGGAATGACTATTGCGCCGTTCTGACCGAGGACCGAAAGAACGACGGCGTGATCACGCAACGCGCTGGCGATTGTCAGGGCCGAGCATTCCGAGATGATGAGGCGGATGTGTTTTCACGAGGAAATCGCGCAGGGTCTGGGCCTGTTCAACGACTGCCCCGCGCCCGGCCCTCGATCTTCAACGATGACGAGGAATTCGGGCGGCTGACGACGCATGACGAGATGCTGCTGAAGATCCTCTACGATCCGCGGATGCGGCCCGGAATGTCAGCCGTCGCGGCGGAAACGATGGCGGTGGTGATTGCCAATGAACTGGTCGGCGGCGAGAGTTAAGCGGAACAAGGGAGAAGCGTAATGGGTATTTTCGATTTTCTGACGGGCGAGTTCATCGACGTCATCCACTGGACCGATGACAGCCGCGACACGATGGTCTGGCGGTTCGAGCGTGAGGGCCACGAGATCAAGTACGGTGCCAAGCTGACCGTGCGAGAGGGTCAGGCGGCGGTCTTCGTGCATGAGGGCCAGCTGGCGGACGTTTTCACGCCGGGGCTTTACATGCTCGAGACCAACAACATGCCGATCCTGACGACCTTGCAGCATTGGGATCACGGCTTCAAATCGCCCTTCAAGTCCGAGATCTATTTCGTCAACACCACCCGGTTCACTGACCTCAAATGGGGCACCAAGAACCCGATCATCGCCCGCGATCCCGAATTCGGGCCGATCCGGCTGCGCGCCTTTGGCACCTATTCGGTGCGGGTGACGGATCCGGCGAAGTTTCTGGTCGAGATTGTCGGCACCGATGGCGAATTCACCATGGACGAGATCAGCTTCCAGATCCGCAACATCATCGTGCAGGAATTTTCCCGCGTGATCGCCTCGTCCGGGCTTCCCGTTCTGGATATGGCGGCCAACACCGCCGATCTGGGCAAGCTTCTGGCTGGCGCGATTTCGGCGACGATAGCTCAATACGGGCTGGAGTTGCCGGAACTTTATATTGAAAACATCAGCTTGCCGCCCGCGGTTGAAGAGGCGCTGGACAAGCGCACCAGTGCCGGGCTGGCGGGCGATCTGGGCAAGTTCACGCAGTATTCGGCCGCCGAGGCGATGACAGCGGCGGCGCGCAACCCCTCTGGCGGCGGCATGGCCGCGGGGCTGGGTGCTGGCATGGGCATGGCGATGGGCGCGCAGATGGCGCATCAGGGGCCTTGGGGGGCTGTTCCGGCCGCTGCGCCTGCCGCCCCGCCCCCGCCGCCGGTCGAGCATGTCTGGCATGTCGCGAAGGACGGTAAGACCGAGGGGCCATTCTCTCGAGCCACGCTTGGACGGATGGCCGCCGATGGCAGCCTGACCCGCGATGCCCACGTGTGGACCCAGGGCCAGGATGGCTGGAAACGCGCCGAAGACGTGATCGAACTGGCGCAGCTTTTCACCGTAATGCCCCCGCCCCCGCCGGGAGCATAGGGCGCGCGGCATGGCCGACGAAGAACACCGGTTTCCCTGCAACACCTGCGGCGCGGATATGCGCTTTGCGCCTGGCGAGGGGCAATTGGTCTGTGATCATTGCGGCAATACCGAACCGCTGCGGGACGATGGCTTTGCCCATGCGCCGATCCGCGAGTTGGATTTCCAAGCGGCCCTGTCGGGCATGCCGGAGCAGGAAATCGAGGAAAAGCGCGTTTCATCCTGCCCGAACTGCGGCGCCGCAGATCGAGTTTGATCCGGAGATCCACGCGGTCGAATGCCCATTCTGCGCCACGCCCGTGGTCATCGGCACCGGCACCCAGCGCTATGTCAAACCGCGCGGATTGCTGCCCTTCGGGCTGACCGAGGCGCAAGCGCGCGAGGCTATGGTCGAAATGGCTGGGTTCACTCTGGTTCGCACCGAACGGGTTGAAGGAATATGCCCGTAAGGGGCGAAAACTCGACGGAATTTATGTGCCCTACTGGACCTATGATGCCGATACGAAAAGCGACTACCAGGGCGAGCGCGGCACGGTCTACTATGAGACCCGCACCGTCACACGAAACGGCAAGCGCGAGCAGGTGCGGGTGCAGAAAGTGCGCTGGCGCGGGGTGTCGGGCCATGTCGCGCGCTGGTTTGACGATGTGCTGGTGCTGGCCTCGCGCAGCCTGCCGAAGCGGTTCACCGATGCGCTCGCAGCCTTGGGATCTGTCGGCGCTGGAACCCTACCGACCCGAATATCTGGCCGGCTTCCGGGCCGAGGGCTACACGGTCACGCTGGAAGAGGGCTGGGTCGAGGCGCGGGCCGAGATCGACCGGGTGATCGAGCGCGACGTGAAGTTCGACATCGGTGGCGACAGGCAGCGCATTCATGACATTCAGACGGCGATCGCTGACGTGACCTTCAAGCATATCCTGCTGCCGGTCTGGATGGCGGCCTACAAATACCGCGGCCGGACCTTCCGCTTTGTCGTCAATGGCCGCACCGGTCGGGTGCAGGGAGAGCGGCCGTGGTCGGCTTGGAAGATCGCCATCGCTGTCGTGCTGGGCGCGCTTCTGGCGGCGGCCATCGGCTACGGGATTGCGTTGCAGGAGCAGGGCTGAGATCCGCCGCCGGTGGAGATGCCAGCTGCCTCCGGCGGGGATATCAAAGAAAAGATGATGGCCCGGCAACGCAGGGGCCGGCGCAGCCGGGCGCGGGTAACGGTCAGCCTTTGCTGATCTGCACCTTCTTGCTACCGGTGCCCTTTTCCGGCGAGAGTTTCGGCACCATGATGGTCAGGACGCCGTCCTTGAGATCGGCTTTGACGCCATTCTCATCGGCATCGGCGGGCAGCCGGAACGTGCGCGAGAACGAGCCATACTCGCGTTCCGAGAAATACCAGGTGTCGCCTTTCTCTTCGCGGCTGGTCTTCTTTTCACCCTTGACCGTAACCATGCCGTTTTCAACCGCAAGATCGATATCCTTCTCTGCGACGCCGGGCAGTTCCACCGCGATGCGGTAGGTATCGCCTTTCACCGACGCCTCTGACGCGGGCGCCAGCCAATCGGCGACTCGGGTGCCGAAATTGCGGAAGGGATCAAACATTTGCGGCCAAAGACCGCTCGAAACTGATTTCTCAACCATTATGACCTCCATTCGGTGGTTTAAGATGCGATATTATATCGCACAAACCAGAACGATCGGCATTGACCCCGGTCAAAGCTTGCCCGGCTCCATGTCGACCGATATTGGGGGTAGAGCGAAATCGGAAGGGAGCTTACCCGATGATCCTGAGTTGTGGCGAAGCACTGATCGACATGTTGCCGCGCAAAACCACCGCGAGGAAGATGCGTTTGCACCCTATCCCGGCGGCGCGGTCTTCAACACGGCGATCGCGCTTGGGCGGCTTGGGGCGCCGGCCGGATTCCTGTCAGGCCTGTCTTCGGACCTCTTTGGCGAGATGCTCTTTGCGTCGCTGGCCGAAAGCGGGGTCAGCACCGATCTGGCTGTGGTCTCTGACCGTCCGACGACCCTGGCCTTCGTTCGGCTGGTCGATGGCCAGGCGACCTATGCGTTCTACGACGAGAATACCGCCGGCCGGATGTTGACGCCCGACGACCTGCCTGACCTGCCGGAAGAGGTCGAGGCGCTGTTCTTCGGCGGGATCAGCCTGGTCGTCGATCCGTGCGGCGCGGCCTATGAGGCGCTGCTTTTGCGTGAGGCGAAATCGCGGATGATCATGATCGACCCCAATGTGCGCCCAGGCTTCATCACCGATGAGGACGCCTATCGCGCCCGGATCGACCGGATGATCGCCCAGGCCGATCTGGTGAAGCTGTCGGACGAGGATCTGCGCTGGCTCTTTGGCGAGGGATCGCTGGACGATCTGGCGCGCCAGGTTCTTGGGCGGGGCCCGAAGGCGGTGTTCGTGACCGAAGGCGCGAAGGGCGCTTCGGCCTATACTGCCAATCACAAGGTGTCGGTGGCCGCCAGCAAGGTCGAGGTCGTCGATACGGTCGGGGCCGGTGACACGTTCAATGCCGGTATTCTGGCCGCGCTTGATCGGGCCGGGGTGATCAGCAAGCCGGGTGTCGCCAGGCTGGATGCAGAGGTGTTGCGCGCAGCTTTGGAACTGGGCGTGAAGGCGGCAGCGGTCACGGTGTCACGCGCCGGGGCGAATCCGCCCTGGGCACGGGAACTGTAAGCCGTGCGGGCGCTGGTGCAGCGGGTGACGGAGGCCTCCGTCACCGTCGATGGCGCGATGATCGGGCAGATCGGTCCGGGCCTTTTGGTGCTGGTCTGCGCGATGCGTGGCGATGCGGAAACCGCCGGGACGGCGCTGGCCGCAAAGATCTCGAAGCTGCGGATATTCCGGGACGACGACGGGCGGATGAACCGTTCGGTGCTGGATGTGGGTGGGGCGGCGCTGGTCGTCAGCCAGTTCACCCTGGCCGCCGATACCAGTCGCGGCAACCGCCCGGGCTTTTCCGAGGCCGCAACGCCGGAGACGGGACAGGCGCTTTACGAGGCTTTCGCGAAAGATCTGGCGGCATTGGGCGTGCCGGTCGAAACCGGAAAATTCGGCGCGGATATGGCGGTGGCGCTGATCAATGACGGGCCGGTGACGATCTGGCTCGATACCGGCGGTCAGTAGGGGCTGTCTGCCCCCTTCATCGCCCTTCGGGCGAATTCACCCACGAGGATAGTTCCGAATAGAAGAAGTCAGGGATCAACGTCGAGTTCCGCCAGCAAGGCGCCGAGCGCGGCACCGTGCATGTCGCGGTCATGGATCGAGCCTTGTACCTGCGGGCGCGGGAAGCTGAATTTCACAACGTTCAGATCGGCGATGTCGAAACGGCGGATCAGCGCGGGGTCGGTCCGGAACAGCGCCGCCACGCGCTCGGTCGAGAGCTTTGTGACGCGGGCATAGGCTTTGGGCGCGCCACAGAAAATATCGACGGTCATCCAGAAGGGCCCGGCGTTCTTGCTGCGGACCTTTTCAACGATATCGCCGAGCCGGGTCACGCGCCAACCTCGATCACATCGAGCTGGAATGCGTCCATCGGATGGTCGAGTTGCATCACGTGGTTCAGGCAGAATTCGTAGATTGCCCCGCGTTGGATCTCGGCCGGAGAGAACGGGAAGGCGAATGTCGGCATTTCTTCTTCTTCGCTGAGCGAATGGTGCAGAAGGTAGGGGTTCAGCATCTTGCCGATTTCCTCGGCCAGCGCCTCGGTCTTGGCGGTGACGATACCGAGGATGCCGATTTCGGCAGGTTGGGTGGTGTTGGTCTCTAGCGGACCGAGCGTAGCGTTCTGGCCAATCATGGCGCAGTTCTATCGTGAAATCCTCCGGTGCCACGGACAGCCGGGTCAGCGCCTTTTCCGTGGTTCGGCGGTGGATATCGTCACACCAGCTCTGCGCATTTCGACATAGCGACGGGTCGCGCACAAGCGCGAGTGCGATGGTCTGATAACCCGCCTTGCGCGCGCCTTCGAGTTTCACGGTATAGCGGTCGGACGGCACCCATTTCGAGCCGGTGACACGGACGCAGCGATCTGTCGGGCGCGGTGTATGTCGAGCCGGTCACGTCGAGATGGCCGCCGGGTTCATAGAGGATGAACGGGTCGCTGTTCTCATAAAGCATATGCGCCGAGACGGTGTGCGGCGTCGCGCGGGCCTTGTCGGCCAGCGGTTGGATCGTGAACCCGTCAGCGTCGAAATCGACCATGATGACGCCGGAGGCGGGGTTGGTCGTGCAGATTGCGCCGCATTCGCCGATCTTCGCGCCGTGCCAGGCACCGCCGGGATGGCAGCCCTGAACCAGCGGCAGGGCCGCGATGATCGCGGTGTCAGTGGTCCGCCCGGCGATAACGATATCGGCGCCTGTCGCCAGAGCGGCGGCGATCTGCTCGGCCCCCGCAAGGGCCACGATATTGGTGCAACTGTGGATCAGCGCCTCGTCGATTTCGGGTGCCGGCGTCAGCGGGGTGATGCGCCCGTCGCGCAGGGCCCGGGTGACGGTTTCGGGGGTCTGGCCGCTTTTCAACACCGCGATCTTGAGGCGTTGGCCAGAGTGATTCGGCAATCTCGCGGGTTATCCCGACAAGCCAGTCCACCGCGCTGTCCGCGCCGCAGGTGCCTGCCGTGCCAAGGACAAGTGGCACATTCGCGCGAGCACGCGCCTCGACCAGGCCCTGCCATTCAACGCGGGTCGAAGCCCGGGAATATTTCGACACGCCGCGGCCCAGATAGCTGGGGCCGCTATCGGTAGAGCCGCCATCGATCGCGATGATATCCGGTTTCGCGGCGATGCCACGATCGAGCGCCGCCTTGTCATACCCCAGCCCAAGGGCGCCGGATGGGATCAGGACCCTAGTCACTGATCGCCTGCGGTTTGGTCATGTAGCGGCGCAGGAACATCGGCGCAATGAAGCCGATGGCTGCGGCCACCAAGAGGCCGACAGAGATGCCGGACGAGAGCAGATAGGTCCAGTCGCCATCCGACAGCACCATCGCATCGCGCAGCTGTTTTTCCATCTGGTTGCCCAGAAGGATACCCATGATCACCGGCACGGTCGGCACGTCTAGTTTGCGCAGGACGTAGCCCAGTGCGCCGAAAGCCACGACGAGGATGAGATCGAAATAGCTTCCGGTCAGCGAGTAGATGCCGACGAAAGAGATCATCGTCACGCCCGGCATCAGCAGAGCCGGCGGCACCTGCAAGACGCGCACGAAGATGTTGACCATTGGCACATTCATCGCAAGCAGCACGAAGTTGGCGATCAGAAGCGAGGCGATGAGTCCCCAGACGACGTCTGGTCGGTCGGTGAACAGCGTCGGCCCCGGCGTGATGTTGAGCGTCATCAGCACGGCCAGCAGCACAGCAGTGGTGCCCGATCCGGGCACACCCAGCGTCAGCATCGGCACCAACGCCCCGCCCGCGGCGGCGTTGTTGCCGGCCTCGGGTGCTGCCACGCCCTTGGGCACCCCGGTGCCGAAGCCGCCTTTCTCGCCGGCGATGGATTTTTCCATCATGTAGGTCATGAAACTGCCCAGCGAGGCCCCTGCCCCCGGCAGTACGCCGGCGATGAAGCCCAGAACCGAAGAGCGCAGCATCGTCCAGCGCGTGCTCCAGATATCGGCCCAGGGGATCGTTGACCTTGTCCAGCGTCACGCCCAGCGCACCGGATTTGCCATGGCTTTCGATGAAGAAGAATACCTCGGACACCGCGAACAGTCCGACGATGGCGACAAGGAAATCGACACCGTCCATCAGGTGCAGATTGCCGCCCGTCAGGCGCGGCATGCCGGAATTCGGGTCAAGCCCGATCATCGCGATCATCAGACCGATGCAGGAGGCAGCGCCGCCTTGGCCTGGTTGTTCGAAGAAATTCCGCCAAGCGTCGAAAAGGCAAGGATATAAAGCGCAAAATACTCTGCCGGACCGAACTGATAGGCGATGCGGCTGAGCAGCGGGGCAAGCAGCATCAGGCCGATAGTCGCAAGGAACGCGCCCACGAAAGAGGCGACGCCCGAGATCACCAGCGCGTCGCCGGCGCGCCCCTGCTTGGCCATCGGATAGCCGTCGAGCGTCGGTCATCAGCGCCGGTTCATCGCCGGGAATGTTCAGCAGGATCGAACTGATCCGGCCGCCATACATCGCGCCATAGTAGATCGACGTCAGAAGCACGAGCGCCGCTGTGGCATCAAGACCCAGGCGTGAAGGTCAGCGGGATCATGATCGCCACGCCGTTCGACGGGCCAAGGCCCGGCAGCGCGCCGATAATGGTCCCCAGAAAGCATCCGATCACCGCCAACATCAGCGTGAATGGCGAAAAGGCGATGGAAAAGCCCAGTTGCAGGTTGGCGAGAATATCCATGCCCTACCCCATCAATCCTTTGGGAAAGGCCATCAGGCCCAGACCAAGGATCGTATCTGAAAAGAATGAAAAGCCCGATCGACAGCCCGATCCCCGCCAGTGTCGCATTAAGCGGGCGCGGCGATATCTGGTAGCTGAGGATCCCGGCGGCGATTGCAGTCGGCACGATGAAGCCCATCGGCTTTAAGGCATAGGAATAGGCAACCAGCAAAACGACCGAGACGCCGAGCGAAAGCAAGGTGCGGCCCTCGGGCCAGTCTGGTTCCTCGTCGGGGCGGAAAATCATGATGCCGCCACAGAGTGCCGCGATCGAGGCGACCATGATCGGGAAGGTCTTGGAGCCCACCGGGTCCGACAGGAAGCTGGCCTGTATCTGCATGGCGCTCGCGATATACGCGAGCGCCACGAGGATCACGACCAGACCGAAGATGCGGTCTGATTTGTGTGACATGTTACTGGATCACGCCAATCTGGCGCGACAGGTCCTGGGTCTGGGCGATCACACCGTCAATCCAGCTCTGGAAATCGCCGCCAACCTTGGTGAACGGGGCCAGACCATTATCGGCCATCGCCTGCTTCCATTCGTGCGCTGTCGGCAACCGCTTGCAGCTTTTCGGCCCAGGCGTTGAACGCATCGTCGGAAATGCCGCCCGGCACGTAAAGGCCGCGCCAGTTGACCGCAACGACGTCATAGCCCTGTTCCTTGGCGGTCGGGATATCGTCGAAGCCCGGCACACGCTCTTCGGTCAGAACCGCAAGAACGCGCACTTCACCTGAATTCACGAATCCGACGATTTCCGACATGTCGCCGGTCATGGCCTGAGTGAAACCGCCAACGGTCTGCGTAATCGCATCAGCACCGCCGTCAACACCGATATACTTGATCTTGGTGATGTCAGTCGAATCCGTCAGCCAGCAGAACCT
Organism: uncultured Alphaproteobacteria bacterium; assembly: GCA_963768355.1. Taxonomy (GTDB): domain Bacteria; phylum Pseudomonadota; class Alphaproteobacteria; order Rhodobacterales; family Rhodobacteraceae; genus JAHEAO01. The sequence goes on along the minus strand of CAVYHT010000038.1, from coordinate 32,988 downwards.
GCAAAGGTTTCATGTGGTCAAAGCCACCGACGGCCGAGCCGCCAGCAAAGGCCACCGAACCAGGATCGGCCTTGATCGCCTCGACCAAATCTTTCAGGCTTTGGAACGGGCTGTCAGCCGCCACCACGATCACACCGGGATCAGCGCCGATGGCGCCTACGAACCGCACCTGATCGGCGGTTGCCCCGCCATAGGCATTCTGCGCCAGCCGGGTGGTCGTGGCCGAGGAGGCGGCGATGATCAGGTCGGGATCGTCGTTACGCTCATTGACCACGGTGCTGAACGCCAGACCGCCACCGGCACCGGCCATGTTGGTCACCTGCACCGGCTGATCCACCTGACCGATGTCATGCAGGATCTTGCCGATTTGCCGGCAGGTGAAATCCCAGCCGCCGCCCGGGTTGGCCGGGGCAATGCACTCGGCCGCGGTCACGGCAGTTGTGGCCCCAAGCCCCAAAACAGCACTGGTTGCCAGCGCCTTAAGAAAGCGTGTTTTCATAGTATCCTCCCAATTCATCCGCGGGTTTGCCCCGCAATTGTCCTTTTGGACTGAACCGAAAAGATACCAACCGGGCGCGTTCGTCAAACGATCTGTCGGCGAATGTTGGGTTTTCTCCGGCGGTTTTGGTATTTCCGGTTGAAATCAGACGTGAAAGTGCTTGGAAATGCAGCGGATTGATTCAGCCAATCGATCCTCACAAGCACCCAAAGTTGTCGCGACCAAGAGGCGATGCTTGTCGCAGCGCCGCGCTGCTGCAAAGTATCAGACCGCCAAAAATGCAACCGGTTGCAACTTCAAGGTCGCGATCCTAGGATCAAATTCGATGCGGGATAGGGTAAGACCGCGAAACCCGGTACGACCGGCGAATGGGCCATGGCAATTACGCTGAAAGATGTAGCGGAACGTGCGGGCGTGTCCCGATCCGCAGTGTCGCGTGCATTTACCGATGGGGCCTCTGTCTCGGACAAAATGCGACGGAAAGTGGAAAAGGCCGCGCAAGAGCTTGGCTACAGTCCCAATGCGCTCGCCTCGTCCCTGACCACCGGACGAACCAAGCTGATCGGCTTGGTCTCAAACAACTTTCACAACCCGATCTTTCTTGAGGTTTTCGACCTCTTTACACGCGGGCTTCAGGGCCGGGGCCTGCGCCCATTGTTGGTCAACCTTTCTGATGAGACGGATCCGGCCGCCTCGGTACGCCTGCTTCGCCAATATTCCGTGGATGGCGTGGTCGTAGCTTCGTCGACATTGCCGCCAGATTTCGCAAAGGCGTTCCGCGATGCGAGCGTGCCGGTGGTGCACAGTTTCGGGCGAGTTTCTAACGCGCCTTATGTCCACGTCGTCGGCATTGACAACGTCGAGTGCGGTCGCATCGCTGCCCGGACCTTGCTGTCACGCGGCTACCGCAAGTTGGGTTTTCTCGGCGGGCCGGAACGCGCGACCTCTACCCAGGACCGGATCGCGGGCTTTTTCGAAGTGCTGGAAGGTCGCGGCGACGTGACACACAGCCATTCATTTGCGGATGCCTACTCTTTTGATGCGGGGCGCAAAGAGATGATGCGCTTGCTGCGGTCGGACCCTGCCGATGCCTATTTCTGCGGTGATGACGTGCTTTCCATCGGGGCACTGTCCGCCATCAAGGACAATGGCCTGCGGGTGCCGGACGATATCGGCATCCTGGGCCTGAACGACATGGAGATATCGCGCTGGCAGAACATCAATCTGACCACGATCCACCAGCCAATTCAGCAGATCGTGGCGTCTTCCATCGAGTTGATGGTCACCATGATGGACGAGCCGCACCACACTCCCGAGGCGCGCATCTTTCCGTGCCACATCGTCGAGCGGGGCACTTTGCGCCCGGTCCCAAAAACCAAGGTCACCTGAACATCGGCGGTCGCGCGTCAAGCCAGGTTCCGTTCTGCTTGCCCGATTGCGCAACCGCAAAAACCGCAGCCATCGACCGCAGCCCGTCTTCGGCGCGGGGGTAGAGGTCCGCAGCGGGGTCCATGTCGCGAGCTTCTTTCCGGGCGCGGATCGCCTCGGCGAGATCACTGTAGATGTTTGCAAACGCAAGCGGCATACCCTCGGCATGCCCCACCGTGACGCGGCTTGTGCGGTCAGCTTCCGGCGACAGGTTGCCCTCGCCCCGCTCGATCACCTGCAATCGCCCTCTGAGCGGCATGTAATACAGCTGATTGGGCTGCTCCTGCGCCCAGCGAAGCCCCCCCGTTTCGCCGAACACCTGAAGAGTCAGGCCGTGCTGACGCCCCAGAGCGATGGAAGACGTCCAAAGCCGCCCGACCGTTCCGCCATCCATGCGGAAATTGACCATTGCATCATCTTCAAGGGCGCGCGACTCGATGCAAGACACCGTATCCGCGCTCAAGCTGGTGACCTGCTGACCGCAGACGAATGACGCCATATGCATCGCGTGGATACCGCAATCGGCAAACTGAGCCGACACGCCGGCCTGCGCAGGGTCATAGCGCCAGCGAACCCTGGGATTATCCGCATCCGCCGCATCGGCGTGATGTCCGTGGGCGAACTCGGCCTTGACCAAACGCACTTTGCCAAGATCGCCGCGCGCGACCATGGCCCGCATATGGCGGACAAGCGAATACCCGGTGTACCCATAATTGACGGCGCAGATGTTTCCGGTACTCGCAGCGATCCTGACAATCTCTTCGCCTTCCTCAACGGTCATGGTCATCGGCTTTTCGCACAACACATGGAAGCCGTTTTCAAGGAACGCCTTGGTGATCTCAAAGTGGGTGGCGTTCGGCGTGGCAACGGTCACGAGGTCGACGCGATCCTGCCGCCCGCGCTCGCTTTCCAGCATGTCCTGCCAATTGCCGTAGGCGCGGTCGCCCAGGCCCAGCCGGCGGCCATAGTCGATGCCCGCGTCGGGCCGATGATCCAATGCGCCGGCCGCGAATTCAAACGCGCCGTCCAGCCCGGCGCCAAGACGGTGCGCTGGTCCGATCTGGCTGCCTTCACCACCGCCGATCATGCCCCAGTTGAGTTTTGCCATGCCACCAACTCCCTACGAAAATCCAATGGATTCAAGATATTCACGGTTCATCTTCGCGTCGCCGACGGGATCGGGATCAAGCGTCGGATCACAATCCTGCTCGACGGTGCACCATCCCTCAAATCCGGCATCCAGAAGCACCTGCCGAACGGCGGGGAAATCCACATCTCCCTGCCCCAGATTGCAGAATATACCTTGGCCGCAAGCGTCATAGAACCCTGTGCGGTTTTCCATGACATCGACCTTCACCGCCGGGTCTATATCCTTGAAATGCATGTAGGAAACCCGCCCTATGTGCCGCTTCATGAACTCGACCGGATCAAAACCGGCATAGGAGTGATGTCCGGTGTCGAAACAGATTTTGAGGATGCTGTCATCCACTTCATCCAGAAGACGCTCCAACTCGGGTTCAAAATCTATGAACCCAGCGGCATGCGCATGGATCCCGACGGTCAGCCCGTAATCCTCAGCCCCCATACGCGCAACGGTTGCGATGCGGTCCCGGAAGGCCGACCATTCCGCCTCGTCCATCTGCTCGGCCTCAGTGGCGCGGCCCGCCGTCGGTGCCCGGCGCGGGGAAATCGAGTCGATGAGGACAAGGTTCCTTGCACCGTGGGCCGCCAGCGCCTTGCAGGTCCGCACGGCGCCATCCATCACGTCAGCCCATGCGTTGGCGTCGTGGAACGGGCGGAAAACCACGCCGCCGATCAACTCCAGATCATGCTCTGCCAAGGCGTCGCCCAACACGGCGGGATCCTCGGGCATGAAGCCAACCGGTCCCAGTTCGATCCCTTTGTAGCCAGCCGCAGCACAGTCGGACAGCACCGACTGCCATGTCGGATTGCGGGGGTCGTCTGCAAATTCGACACCCCAGGAACAGGGTGCGTTGCCAATTCTGATCGTCATTCTCGGGCCTTCCTGTACCTATGACAGTTCGATGTCTTGCCATTGTTTGGTGTCTGATGAGGTCATCGCCGCCGCGATCACGCGGTTGACGTCGTGGCCGTCGCGAAACGTTGGCCAAACTGGGGTGCCGGTCTCGATCGCGGTCAGGAAATCGCGGGCTTCGATGATGATCTGATCCTGATAGCCGGTTCCGTGGCCGGGTCCCTGACAAAACGGCAAATAGTCCGGATGCGACGGGCCGGTGAGGATCTTGGCAAAGCCGCGTTCAGACTCCGGACCCGCCATGCGATAGAGCCAGAGCGCGTTCTGATCCTCCTGATCGAACCGGATCGCGCCCTTTGTGCCCGAGATTTCATAGGCGTAGCCCATCTTGCGCCCTGTCGCGACGCGGCTGAAATACATCTGGCCCATGGCGCCGTTCGCAAAGCGACACATCATCTGCGCGTGATCGTCGTTTGTCACCTTACCGCCGGGGCGGGTCTTGTGGACGGTTTCGACCTCGGCCATCACTTGGGTGATCGGCCCCATCATCGCAAGGGCGCCATTGATCATATGCGGTGCGAGGTCACCCATCGTGCCGTTGGATTGACCCGACGTGCGCCAAGTGGCGGGGGCCTGCGGATCGGCATAGAAATCTTCGGTGTGCTCGCCCCGAAACCAGGTGATGTCCCCGATCTCATTGGCGGCGATCAATTGTCGCGCGAACTGGCTGGCCGGCGTGCGGATGTAGTTGAACCCAACCATATTGGCTGCGCCAGAGGCTTCGGCGGCCGTCACCATGGCCAAGCTGTCCTCCAGCGACGCCCCCAGGGGCTTTTCGCAGAACACCGGCTTTCCAAGCGAAAATGCGGCTTCGGCCACGGCGCGGTGCGTCTCTTGCGGGGAGGCGATGATGATGGCGTGCACGTTCGGATCATTGACCAGAACGCGCCAATCGGCGGTTGCGCGTGAAAACCCGTATGCGATGCGATACCGCTCGGCGCTTTGCTGGCTTGAGGCGCAGACCATTTCCAGTACGGGCCGCAGAGTGGTGTTGAACACCGCCCCGACAGCGGACATGGCGACGGCATGCGCCTTGCCCATGTAACCGCCCCCGACAATTCCGATACCAATCCCAGCCACCGCGAGCCTCCCCACCTGCTTCGGAAATACGGTTTGCAACCGGTTGCAAAATTTGTATCTTGGGAATCAGTCAACCGCAAGCGGCATTCGGCAACTGGGGAAGTTCGATTACCCGATCCCCAGCGTGAAAAACGCCGACGGGCACACCAAAATGCAAAGGGTCCAGTGATGGTTCTGGACGGCATCGCAAAGCGCAAGTTCCTCGTGGTCGGACGCGTAGGAATGGATCTCTCCCCCCAACCGGCGGGAACCCGTACCCGGGACGCGGAGACCATGATGGTCTCGATGGGTGGCAGCAGCGCCAACATCGCGGCGGGATTGGTCAAGCTGGGGTGCAGGGCGGCGCTTGTGACCTCGGTCTCAGACGACGCTGTCGGTTGGTATTGCGAGGGCCAACTCGATCGCTACGGCGTCGACCGGATCTATGTCTCACGGATCAAAGGCGAAGAACGAACGTCATTGGCGGTGTCCGAAACCCGTTTGGAAGAGCATCAAACCGTCATCTATCGCAACAACGCCGCCGACTTTCAGATGACCGTCGACGATGTCGAGGCCGTGGACTACGGCCGATTTGGCGCGCTGATCACCGCAGGGACAGTCTTTGCCGCCGAGCCCTCGCGCAGTGCCGCGTTTCGCGCATTCGAACTGGCCCGCGCAGCAGGTTTGCCGATCATCTTCGACGTGGACTACCGACCCTATAGCTGGCCGTCTCCGACGGTCGCCGAAGAGGTTCTCTCGCGGGCAGGCGTGATGTCCGACATCATCATCGGCAACGATGAAGAATTCGGGTTCGTGGCGGGCGACATCTCGAAGGGGCTCGACAAGGCGCGGTCGCTTGCGAACAGCTCCGCCAGTGTGGTCATCTACAAGATGGGCCCCGAGGGTGCCATCACCTTTGCCAATGGCCAAGAGATACGCACCGGCATCTACCCCGTCGAAGCGATCAAACCGACCGGCGCAGGCGACAGTTTCATGGCCGGCTTTCTTGCCGCGCTTTCCGAAGGCAAGCCCTTGCGCGATGCCATTCTGCGCGGGTCGGCCTGCGCGTCCATCGTCGTGTCGAAACCCGGCTGCGCCCCCGCCATGCCGGACACCGCCGAGCTTGAGGCCTTTCTGGCCTCGCATCCCGGCCCCACCGATTGCTGAAAGGACAGCCCATGCACATCGCACCCCACGACAACCAGAACAAACCCATCGTGGATATCGACCACGATCTGGTGCCACTGAACTATTTCAACATCGTCAAGCTCAAGAAGGGCGAGGTTTTTGAATATGCGGTTCCGAGCTACGAGACCTGCATCGTCCCGGCCACAGGCACCGTGGATCTCGATGTCGACGGCGCAGCGTTCAAAGCGTTGGGCAACCGGAGCATTGATGTCTGGGACGGCGAACCCGAGGGCGTCTATGTGCCCGTTGGCGCGAAGGCACGTATAACCTGTGTCTCCGATGCCACCGAAACCTTCATCGCCGGTGCAAAATACGACAAGGTGCTAGAACCGTTCGACGTGCGCGGGGACGGCATTGATCGGGTGCAGTATGGCTCGGACGACACCAAGACCCACCGCAAGATCAAACACATTCTCGGCGCGAACCACCATGACAAGGTCGGACGTTTGCTGGTCAGCGAACTCTACACCGTCGGTGCGGGCGGCTGGTCGGGCTTTCCCAGCCACAAGCACGACACCGACCGGCTGCCCGATGAAACGCGCCACGACGAGACCTACAATTTCCGGTTTCGTCCGAACTACGGCTCGGGCCTGCAAATGCTCCAGCGCGAGGACAACAAGCCGGGCGACGCCTACCATGTCATGGATGGCTCGACGATACTGATCGACAAGGGTTATCATCCCTGTGCTGCTTTGCCGGGTTACGAGATGTACTATTTCACAATTCTCGGCGGCCTCAGCCAGCGCTCGTTGAAGCAATATTTCCAGCCGACCCATGCCGAACAGCTGCACACCATTCCCGGCATCATGGATATGGTGGCCAAGTTCAAATGACGCTCGTCACTCTGTCAGAGGTGCTGCAACCGGCATTGGCGGAGGGCTATGCGGTTGCCGGACTGGTCACGCTGGGATGGGAAGACATGCGCGCGTATGTGGCGGCGGCAGAGGCGGAGGATGTTCCGGTCATTCTGCAGGCGGGGCCATCGTGCCGCGAACACACGCCCTTGCCCATCCTGGGCAGCATGTTCCGGTATCTGGCCGAGAACACGAGCATTCCGGTCGTCGCCCATCTGGATCACGGCTACACGGCCGAAGAATGCCGCATGGCGATCGACTGCGGGTTCACATCCGTCATGTTTGACGGATCGCGCAAACCACTTTCGCAGAATATCGCCGAGACGGCTGCCATTGTCGAATTGGCCCACGGTGCGGGCGTGTCATGCGAAGGCGAGATTGGCTTTGTCGGCTATTCCGGCGGAGAAAGATCGGCCGGCACCGACCCCGCGGAAGCCGCAAGGTTCGCGCAGGAAACGGGGGTGGATGCGATGGCCATCTCAGTAGGAAATGTGCACCTTCAACAGAGCAAGGAAGGTGGTCTAGACGAAGACCGTGTTCGCGCAATCGAGGCGATGACGACAGTTCCTCTGGTCATTCACGGCGGCTCCGGTGTCCCGATCGCACAACGCCGCTTGCTGGCGCTTGGATCGAGCATCTGCAAGTTCAACATCGGCACCGAGCTTCGCATGGCGTTTGGCGACGCGATGCGCAAAGCCGTGAACCGTGATCCAAGCCGCTTCGATCGGGTAGCCATTCTGAAAGAGACGCATGACCCTGTGGTCGCGGCAACGCGCGTTGTGTTGAAATCCCTCAAACGGGCCTGAGATTTTGATAGCTCAATGGTGTTGCAATGTGGTGTCTGACTTCAACACCAGAGCCGGATTTCGGGGAAGCGGAAGTTTCGACAAGCATTCCCATGGTCCGCGATAGTCCGTTCCTGCACTTTAGCAGTATGTTCTCTGCACCAGGGATTCCTCTTCAAGCAGGTTTGAATACTGCTCGAGCAGGCAAGCCTCGGGCGGGGTCATTTTCCGCCTCGGATTGGTCAGCAGAAAAATGTCAACCGCTGGCAGTTTCCTGTAGGGCGGCAGTTGCCGCAACTGACCAAGGTTCACGTCCCGCTCTGCGACATGCACTGGCAATGCTCCGATGCCGATATTCGCTATTATCATGCGGCGCACTTCGGGCAGGTTTGAAGACACCCCCCGCAAGCCCGGCGCAAGGCGGACCTGTTCGCGAAGGCGCGCCACCGAATCCAGCGGGCCGCCGTCGATTTCCGTCTGGAACGATACTGAAGGTTCGCCGTGTAAGTCGGATTTGGTGATCTTGTCGCGGTGAAAAAGTCGGTGCCTTGGCCCGCAAAACAGCCCGAAATACTCGCGAAACAGTATCCGCGCCTCAAGGTTCTTGGGCATCTTTGTCAACAGGCAAACACCAAAACTCGCGCGGTTCTGCCGGATTCGGTTCACAACTTCTGAACTGTCGGCAACAACCAGCGAATAGGTCACTTTCGGGTTCTGAGCCGCAAAACGCTCTAGCACCTGATCAAAATGCGGCGACACCACATGACTGGCCAGCACGATTGAGACATGACCCGACAGTTCCTCTTCTTTCGCATCCATAAGTGTTGGCAACTGCGAAACCGTGCCGAAAACCGTTGAGCACTCGCCGTAGAGGATCTCGCCAGCAGCAGTAACACGAAACCGATTGGGCTTGCGCTCGATCAGGGCGTGTCCGGTGGTGCCTTCCAGCCGTTTGAGAGCGCTGCTGATTGTCGGCTGTTTCAAACCAAGGAAATCGGCGGCCTTGGACACCCCTTGCTGCTCGACCACGACCATAAATGTGCGCAACAGGTTCCAGTCGAGGTTCCACGGGAACCTTTGTTCGTAGGGGTGAAGCATAGATTTCCTCAATATAGACTATTTCCAATATTTATTTGCATGATGATAGAACCCATGCAACCGTAATTGAACCGGCAAGGGTTTTGGCTGATGTGGAATCAGAACCAAGCGCCCGAATGAACAACGTTACAATCAAGGGAGATTGAAATGACAACCCGCAGAACACTGATGAGGACGGTCGCGGCGGCTGGGATTGCCGCCATTGCCGGCCTCGCGACTTTCGGTCCGGCCTCGGCAGAAGAGCTGGACGCCATAATGGAAAAAGGTGTGATACGTATTGCAATGAGCGGTGCCTATCCCCCGTTCAACTTTGTAAACGATCAGAACGAAGTCGTCGGTTTTGACCCGGCCATCGGCACGGAAATCGCCCGCCGCATGGGTGTAGAGGCCGAGATTGTCACCACGGCCTGGGATGGCATTATCGGCGGGCTTCTGGCCAACAAGTACGACGCCATCGTCGGGTCGATGTCGATCACAGCGGAGCGCGACGAAGTGGTTGATTTTGTCGGTCCCTATTACACCACCAAGCGGGCGATCTTTACCAAGCCAGACTCCAGCTTTACCAGCGTGTCGCAGCTAAGCGATGCCACTGTTGGCGTCACCCTGGGCGAAACCCACGAACAGTGGGCAAACGAGCAGGGTTATTCGGTGCGCACCTACAAGGGGCTGCCGGAACTGTTGCTGGAGCTGGAAAATGGCCGGGTCGACGTGATTGTGAATGATTTAATCGCGGCGATTCTTGCCATGAAGGAAAAAGGCACTCCATTTGCGATCATTTCCGATCTGGAGACTGACGCCATCGGTGCCGGCATTGCCATTCGCGAAGGCAACCCAGCGCTCGCCGCCGCAATGCAGGAAGCGCTTGATGCGATGATGGCGGATGGCACCTATCTAGAAATCGCAAACCAATGGGTGGGTGGCGACATTCGCTAGTCTCTGATCCGGCCCGCCGACACTGTTCGGCGGGCTATCCTTACAGGCTGGGGCCAGCATGACATCCGACTACGCAAAACTGACCTGGGAAGAGGTGCGCGACGCGGACAAGGACCGGGTAGTGATCCTGAATGTCTCGGCCACCGAAGATCACGGGCCGCACATGCCGCTTGATACTGACACGGTTCTGGGCATGGCCGTGGCCAATGGCGTCGCCGAAATGGCCCCGGACGAGGTCTTTGTGATGCCGCCTGTGGCTTATGGGTTCAACGAACACCACAAGGATTTCCCCGGAGTCATCTGGATTCAGCCCGAAACGCTGCTTGCCTTTGTCACGGACATAACCGCGTCACTGGCCCATCACGGATTTCGCCGCATCCTGCTGTTGAACTCGCATGGTTCGAACCACCCGGTTCTTGATCTGGCGGCGCGCAAGACGGTGATCCGGGACCAGATCATTTGCGTTTCCGCCTCTTACTGGAATCTGTGTGCCGAGCAGATCAACAAGCACCGTAAATCAGAGATCGGCGGCATCGCCCACGCAGGAGAATTCGAAGCAGCGATGTATAAACATCTGCATCCCGATCTGGTGCATCTGGAGAAATCGGCCACCCAGAACCTGCACAATCCTGACAGCAGGTTCTTCAACCTTGATCTGGCGCGCGGCGGGGGCAAGGCCATGCTGATGCGCTGGTGGTCAGAGGTTTCGCCCGACGGCACGATGGGCGACCCGACGGTTGCGGATGCCGAAACCGGGGCCAAGTTCCTGAAAGCGGCCGTCGAAGAAACCACGGCGCTGGTTCGAGAGATCCGTGCGCTGCCGATTCTTGAACGCAAAGACCACCACTAGGCGAGGCTCCTTATGGATATCGAACTGATCTTGAAGGTCTATCCGTTCTTTCTGAAGGCGGCTTGGGTGACGATCCAGCTTTCCGTACTGACCACGATTCTGGGATTGATTTGTGGATCGCTTGGCGCGGCCGCACGTCTGTCGCGGTTGGTCGTGGTCCGCGTTATAGCGGCGACGTATGTCAGCCTGTTCCGGGGCACGCCCGCGCTAATCCAGCTGTTCATCCTCTACTTCGGCGGACCCCAAGTCGGCATCCAGCTTGATGCCTTCGAGGCCGGCGTGATCGGTCTGGGTCTGAACATCGGCGCCTACATGACCGAGACCATTCGCGGCGGTATCATTGCCATCGACAAGGGACAGACCGAGGCGTCGCGTACGCTCGGCCTAAGCCGCTGGCAATCCATGCGCTACGTAGTGCTGCCGCAGGCCGCCCGGCTGGTGATCCGCCCTTTGGGCGTGAACATCAACGCGCTGATCAAGGGCACGGCGCTGGTGGCAGCCATATCGGTGATCGAGCTGACCTATACCGCGCAGCGATATATCGGCTCGACCTACAAACCGTTCGAAATGTTCCTACTGTCGGGCGTGCTTTACATGATCATCATCTACGTGACCGGTCGGGGTATCGCCTGGCTTGATCGCAAGGCGCAGATCGTATGATCGGGCTTTGGCACAAGGGAGGTGGGCATGGGACTTGATTTCACCGTCGTTCCCAGATTCCTCGACGTGATCATGATTGGGGTGCTGTGGACAATCGCGATCACCGTCTCTGCGGCCATTCTCAGCTTTATCGGCGGGATCATCTTTGCCGTGATCGCGCTTTACGCACCCATAGTTATCCGCCTGCCGTTCCGGGCGTTCGCATGGCTATTCATGGGGACACCCTTGCTTTTGCAGCTGTTCCTTATTTATTTCGGTCTGATCCAGATCGGCATTGACTTGCCGGCGTTCGTTGCCGGTGTCATCGGGTTGGGCCTGCATTTTGCTGTCTATAATTCGGAACTGATGCAGGCAGGCATTCTGGCCGTCGACAAGGGCCAGATGGAAGCCGCGCGCACATTGGGTATGAGCCGGGGGCAGGCACTGCGCAAGGTCATCATTCCACAGGCGGTGCGCGACGTGATTCCACCGATTGGCAATAACATGATCGCGCTGTTGAAAGACTCGGCGCTGGTGTCGGTGATCGGCGTGTCAGAGCTGACGCTGTCGGCCCAGTTGGCGATCGGACGCACCTACCGGCCGTTCGAGTTCTACGTTGTCGCCGCCGCTTGCTACTACGTCATCAACCTGGGGATGGAGGCTGTTCTGCGACGGATCGAGCGCCGTGTTCAGGCTGCCCGCTGACCAAAAGGGATAGAGGAAACCAACATGAGCGACAAAAAACCCTTTGTGGATGTACGTCACGCACAAAAAAGCTTTGGAGCGCTGGAAGTTCTGAAAGACATCAATCTGCAGGTCGAGAAAGGCCAGATCGTGGCCATCATCGGCCCCTCTGGTTCCGGCAAAAGCACTTTGTTGCGGGCGATCAACGACCTTGATCCGCTGACCGGCGGAGAAATCTGGCTGGAAGACACGCAAGTCAACAAGAAGCTGCCGTATCGCCAGTATGAAAAGCACATCAACCGAGTCCGTCAGCAGATCGGAATGGTTTTCCAGCACTTCAACCTGTTTCCGCATCTGACTGTGCGCCAGAACATCACGCTGGCCCCCAAGATGCTGAAGCGGTTGACCGAAGAGGCGGCGAACAAACTTGCTGAAAGCCAGCTTGAACGGGTCGGCCTGCTGGATCGTATCGAATATTACCCTTCGCGGCTGTCGGGTGGGCAGAAGCAGCGCGTGGCGATAGCCCGGGCATTGGCGATGGAACCCAAGGTGATGCTGTTCGACGAAGCGACATCGGCGCTCGACCCGGAACTGGTCGAAGAGGTGAACCTGGTGATGAAAAAGCTCGCCCAGGAACACATGACCATGATCATTGTCACCCACGAGATGGGGTTCGCGGAATCCGTCTGTGATCGGGTTTTGTTCATGGACCAGGGCGTCGTCGTTGAGGAAGGCCCCCCCGAGGTGATTTTCCGCAATCCCAAGAATGAACGCACCCGCGGGTTTCTACGAAAACACCTGGAAGGCGCCCGACAATGAGCAAGGCCTCGCACCTGTTTTACCAATCCCGGCAACCACGTCCGTTTCTGGATCGCGGCGAGGGCATCTACCTGTTTGATGAGACCGGCAAACGCTACATCGACGGCTCGTCGGGGGCGATGGTGTCAAACATTGGCCATTCCAACCCGCGGGTCCTGAATGCGATGAAAACGCAGATGGATAGGGCCACCTTTGGGTACCGCCTGCATTTCCGCACGAATGCGTCCGAGGATCTGGCGGCGAAGACGGTGTCGATGATGCCGAAAGGGTTGGACAGAGTGTTTTTCGTGTCTGGTGGCTCCGAGGCGGTGGAAAGTGCTGTCAAACTGGCGCGGCAATACGCGATCACCCAGGGTCAGGGCAGCCGCTGGAAAGTGATCTCGCGCTTCCCGTCCTATCACGGATGCACTCTCGGAGCGCTGGCTCTGACCGGTTACGATCCGCTTGCAAGACCGTTTGCGCCGATGATGCGCGAGATGCCGAAGATCGCGGCGCCCACGTGCTACCTCGATCGCGACAATCTGAGTCACGCGGAACGTGGTCTGAAGTATGCAGAACTTCTGCGAGAGGAGATCATCGCGCAGGATCCCGAAACCGTGCTGGCCTTCATAATGGAGCCCGTCGGCGGCGCCTCCACCGGTGCATTGGTGGCGCCAGACAACTATTACGGCCGGATCCGGGATATCTGTGACGAGTTTGGGATCGTGTTGATCTATGACGAGGTGATGTCAGGGGCAGGTCGTACCGGCAAGTTCCTGGCCGCCGAGCATTGGGGGATCACGCCCGATGTGGTCGCTTTGTCCAAGGGCTTTGCCGCAGGCTATGCCCCACTTGGTGCTACCGTCGCACGCGGTGACATGGTTGAAGCCATTCTGGATTCCGGCGGCTTTCAGCACGGATTCACCTATGCTGGCAATCCACTGGCCTGCTCTGCCGGTCTGGCCGTTTTGAATGAGATCGAAGAGCAGGGGCTGGTGGATAATGCCGCCCGGATGGGAGATGTGTTGCAATCCAGGTTGGTGGGGCTGATGGAACGTTATCCGTTCATCGGCGACGTCCGGGGGAAGGGGTTGATGCTGGCGTTCGAACTGGTCAGCGACCGGGAAAGCATGACACCTTTGCCGAAAGAGCTGAACGCTTTCAACCGGCTGGTCGAGCTGGCCTACGAACGCGGACTGATCATCTACTCTCGGCGCACCCGCGGCGGTTTGGTGGGAGACCACTTCCTTGTCTGTCCACCGATGATCATTACTCCGGCGCAGATCGACGAAATCATGCACGTGCTTTCCGATGCACTCGATCAGTTCGCGACCGAGGCCGGCCTTGACCGGTGCAGTGCAGCGTGACGTCGGGCGTCGACATACGTCTTGCGCAACCCGCTGACGCGAAGGCGATCGCAGGGATGCTGGCGCAGCTTTCAGGCGAGCTTGGCCATGCCGAAGCGCCTGCGACGACGCCCGAGGTCATTGCGGCCCACGGCTTTGGACCGGCGCTTGCGTTTTCATGCTTTGTGGCGGAGCGCGGTAGTGACCCCTTGGGGCTTGCCGTGTTCTTTCGGCATTTTTCGACAGCTCGTGGGCAACCCGGCGTTTATGTACAGGATCTCTGGGTTGCACCGCAGATGCGCGGACAGCGGCTGGGCGAGCAGCTGCTTGGCGCTGTGGCCCGATGGGCCGCGCAAGAATGGCAGGCAGGCTATCTGGCGCTTACCGTCTATTGCGATAACCCCCGTGCCGCGCATTTCTACAGGCGGCTTGGCTTTGCATTGCACGAAAACCACGCGCCGATGTCAGCGGAAGGTGCTGTTTTTCAACATCTGGCGCACCGGCAAGGAGCCATCGCATGATCCTTCCGGACAAGACCACGACATTGGAAGAAGCGATCGCCGCCATCCCGGACGGGGCAACAATCATGTTGGGTGGTTTTGGCGTGCCCGGCACGCCCTTTGCCATGATCAAAGAGCTTGCGCGGCAAGGGCAGAAAAACCTGACCATCATCAAGAACGACGCCAATGAGGTGGGGATGGGTGTCGATCACCTGCTGGTGGCCGGACGGGTGGCCAAGCTGATCACGACCCACATCGGACTGAACGCCAACGCCATCGCGATGATGAATGAGGGCCGTCTCGAAGTCGAGTTTTGCGCCCAGGGCATTCTGGCGGAACGCGTGCGGGCGGGCGGGGCTGGGCTTGATGCGGTCCTGACCGATATCGGGATCGAAACCGATCTGGCTGACGGCAAGCAGCGTGTAGAACTCAACGGCAAGCAAACCCTTGTTGAAACGGCTTTGCGTGCTGATGTGGCATTGATCCATGCCGATCGGTCCGACATCTTCGGAAATCTTGCTTATGTCGGCACAGCGCGAAATTTCAACCCGATGATGGCCATGGCCGCAAACCGGGTGATTGCCGAGGCTGAGACAGTCGTGCCATTGGGAGAGATTTTGCCCAATCATGTGCACTCTCCCGGGGTCTTCGTGGATCACGTCGTTGCCTTGGGCAGCTTGAGCGAGGAGTATGCCGTTGTCCAACGCTAGAGCCCGAATGATCGCCCGCGCAGCCCGCGAGATCGCGTCCGGTATGGTCGTCAATCTCGGGATCGGGATGCCGACCAAGGTTGTGGATTACCTGCCGGAGCAGTTTCCGGTTTGCCTGCATACCGAAAACGGGCTGACTGGGGTCGGACCGACCCTGCCGCCGGATCAAGCCGACCGCAACCTGATCGACGCAGGCGGCGCCTATATTTCGACGGTGCCCGGCAGCGCCTTTTTTGACAGTGCCCTATCTTTTGCCCTCGTGCGCAGCGGGCGGCTTGACCTGACCATGCTGGGCGCATTCGAAGTGTCGCAAGCTGGGGACTTGGCCAACTGGAAGATACCGGGCAAGTATTCGCCGGGCGCGGGCGGCGGTATCGAACTGGCGCAGAAGGCGCGCAGGGTGGTCGTGCTGACAACCCACACGGACCGCAATGGCCAGCCAAAGCTGTTGGTAGACTGTACCCTGCCGCTGACCGCGCGCCGATGTGTGGACCGGATTTTCACGGATATGGCGGTGATCGACGTAACACCCCAGGGTTTTGCATTGCTCGAAATCGCCGAAGGCCTGTCCGTCGATGACATGATCAACGCAACCGGTGCGCCACTTGCGCTGCCAGCGGGAAGCATTCCCACCTTTTGAGGTGCAATATGGACGATACGCTGCAAACCCGAATACTGAAGTCCGTTGACAGCTGTTTCGACGACGCGTTGGGTTTTTTATCCAAGCTCACCTCGTACCCGTCGACGCGGGGCAACGAGCAGAGCGCCCAGGATTTCATGGCAAGTGAACTGAGCGCGCGCGGCTACGACGTGGATCGTTGGGCGATCGACGTGGACGACATCGCGCATATGCCCGGGTTCTCTCCGGTGATCGGCATCTACGACGACGCGGTAAACGTCGTCGGCACACACCGCAGCGCAACCCGGAAGGGCCGCTCGCTTATCCTGAATGGCCATATTGACGTTGTCCCCGAGGGCCCGCTTGAGATGTGGGATACGCCGCCCTTCGATCCGCGCATTCATGATGGCTGGATGTACGGTCGCGGCGCTGGCGACATGAAGGCCGGGCTGACCTCGAACCTTTTTGCGCTTGATGCCTTGCGCCTTGCCGGGTTTGCCCCGGCGGCAGATGTGTTCTTTCAATCGGTGGTCGAAGAGGAATGCACTGGCAACGGGGCGTTGGCCTGCTTGCAGCGGGGCTATACTGCTGAGGCCGCACTGATCCCTGAACCATTCGACGAAAAGCTGGTCACCGCACAGCTGGGTGTTATCTGGTTTCAGGTGCATCTAAAGGGCATGCCCACCCATGTGGCCTATGCTGGGCTTGGATCGAATGCCATCGATGCCGCTATTCCCCTGATATCTGCGCTGCACGCAATGGAAGATCGCTGGAACGGGCCGGATCATCGGCACGCCGAATATGCGCATGTCAACCATCCGCTAAACCTGAACGTCGGGAAAATCGTTGGCGGCGACTGGGCGAGTTCCGTTCCGGCATGGTGTGTCTTCGATGTGCGGATGGGCATTTTCCCGGGCCAGAATATCGAAGTGGCGAAGGCAGAGATCGAAGCGACCCTGAATGATGCTGCGCGTCAAAGCGATTTCTTGCGAAACAACATGCCCGAGATCGTCTATCATGGTTTCCAGGCAGAAGGGTACGTGCTGGCCGAAGATACCAGCCCGGGCGCCGCCCGAGCCATCGACGCGTTGGAACAGGCACATGGCGCAGCGGCGGGCGACGTGCTTGATCGGCTCTCGATCACCGCAACCACCGACGCCCGCTTCTTTGGGCTTTACGCAGACACGCCTGCCTTGGTTTACGGCGCCCGCGCTGAAGCGATCCACGGCTTCAACGAACGCGTCGATCTGGAAAGCATGCGTCGTGTGACGCAGACCACTGCCCTCTTCATCGCCAATTGGTGCGGGCTGGAACCCATCTGATAACAGGAGCCATCATGCGCGAAGCCGTTGTTGTTTCGACCGCCCGCACTCCCATCGGCAAAGCCTATCGCGGTGCCTTTAACAACCTGGAAGGGCCGAGCCTTGCGGCGCATGCGATCCGTGCATCGGTTCAGCGTGCCGGACTGGACGATAGCGAAGTCGAAGATGTGATCTTGGGTTCGGCGCTCACTCAGGGCTCCACCGGAGTAAATGTCGCTCGCCATGCCGCTTTGGCGGCAGGGCTGCCGGTTAGTGTGGCGGGTGCAACGGTCGACCGGCAATGCGCCTCGGGTCTCAATGCCATTGCCATTGCAGCGCATCAGGTGGTTTGCGAGGGCGTGGGCGTGTCCGTTGCGGGGGGGCTTGAAAGCATATCCCTGGTTCAGAACAAGCACTGGAACGGGCATCGCTACCGCGACCCGACCGTGGCCGAGGCATACTACCTGTCGATGATCGAGACCGCAGAAATCGTTGCGGACCGATACGGGGTGACGCGCGAAGCGCAGGACGAATACGCTTTGCAAAGCCAGCAACGCACAGCCGCCGCGCAGGCTGCTGGTCGGTTCGCGGATGAAATCGTTCCGGTAAATGCCGTCAAGCAGGTCACGGATCGCGAAACCGGAGAAATTCGAACCGAGCCTGTGTGGCTTGAGGCTGATGAATGCAACCGTCCCGGCACCACGTCCGATGGCCTCGCCGCGCTGAAACCGGTACTGGGGCCCGATAAATGCGTCACCGCAGGTAACGCCAGCCAGCTGTCCGACGGAGCCTCGGCCTGCGTGATGATGGAAGCAGGGGGCGCTGCCCGGCGCGGGCTTGAGCCCCTTGGCGCATTGCGCGGCATGGCCGTGGCGGGATGCGCGCCCGAAGAAATGGGGATTGGACCGGTCATCGCCGTCCCAAGGCTGCTGAAACACCACGGGCTATCTGTGGATGATATTGGTTTGTGGGAGATCAACGAAGCCTTCGCTTCTCAATTGCTGTACTGTCGCGACAGACTGGGCATCAGCAACGACCGCGTAAACGTCAACGGCGGTGCGATCTCAATCGGACACCCCTACGGCATGTCTGGCGCGCGAATGGCCGGTCACATCCTGATCGAAGGCAAACGCCGGGGGGTTCGTTATGGGGTCGTCAGCATGTGCGTCGGCGGTGGTCAGGGGGCCGCTGCCTTATTCGAAGTTTTTTGACCCCGTGGGCAGTTTCGAAACTGTGAAGCACAAGGCGATCCGGGCAATCCCTTCTCTGCCGCATATTTGGCCAATACCTGAATCGGTATCCGCTGCCTCTCGCTTAAGCTCGAACGCGCATTCCGCCGAGTGATGCCTTGGGGTTAGTTCAATCCAAGTTGCGCAATGGTGCCCGGGGGCGGAATTGAACCACCGACACGAGGATTTTCAGTCCACTGCTCTACCCCTGAGCTACCCGGGCACGGGTGAACGGAAAGGCCGTTCAGGCTGCGAACTTTTAGACGGGGGTTAGAGGCGTGTCCAGAGGCAAATACCGGTTTTTCAATGCGGTTTGCGGGGTTCTTCCTTTGGCAGATCTGACAGTTCCTCGATGTCATCGGGATCCTCGGACGGGATCGCGTAGGACCCCGTCAGCCACTTACCCAGATCGACGTCGGCACAGCGCCTGGAGCAGAACGGGCGGTATTTTGGATCGGTCTTTTTTGCACAGATCGGGCAGGTCAAAAGCCAGGACTCCCCAAGGGCAGACGTTCGCGTTTCCTCTGGATCTCGAAATTACCCATCTGGGTCCAGCCGACAAGGGCGGTTTCGACCGGGTCGGCCTTGAACGCCGCGCGCAGAACCGTTTCAAGCTGGCGGCGGTCCTTTTTCGGGAGCGGCGCGAAATCGACGACGATCTGCCCGCCCAAACCGCGGCAGCGCAACTGGCGCGGCAGGTCGCGGGCCAGCGCGATGTTCGCCTTCAGACTGGCCGCGGGCGAGGTGTCGCCGCCGGTATTCACATCGACCGCCACAAATGCGCGGGTTGGTTCGATCCAGGCGTGACCGCCGCCGGACAGGTCCACACGCGGGGCGGTCACGGTCGCGATCATCTGGGCGACCTCATGATCGGCCAGCGCAGTCGGGCCATCGGCCAACACGTCCGGGTCTTGCCAATCGCGCCACGCAAGCAGCTGCGCATCCGGACCATCGACCAGCAGTTCTGGCTCCGTGCCGGTTCCATCGGAGTTCACAGCCGCCGCGATTTCCCGCATGGCGGCAATATCGTCAGCGATCTCATCATCAGGCGCTGTGGCGGCGGCAGAGCGCAAGATCAGGCCGGGCTCTTTCGATCCGCCCAAAACCTCGGTCGCGATGTCATGAAGCCGCAGCCGCGTCTCCTCATCCCGGATACTGCGAGATATATTGATGCCGGGCGCGTCGGGGGTCACGATTGCATATTTGCTTTTAAACAGGATCCGCGTGGTAACGGGTACGGCCTTGCCCGGTTCCGCGATGCCCGTGACCTGTACCAGCAGCGGCTGACCGGGGCGCAGCCCTGTCGCGCCGCGCAGGAACGCCGATCCGTCGGGCAGGCGCAGGAACATGCCACCCTGACCTTTCACCGGGCGGTCGCAGATGGCGCGAAAGATCGTGCCTGGAAGCGGCGGGGCGTCTTCGGGCGGGTCGATCAGCAGGTCGTCAAGCCGACCGTCAACGATCCGCGCGGCCAGCTTGCGGCCCGAAACCTCACCCAATACGACGACGCTGCCCTTCATGATGTTCGCCCGCAAAGCGGGTAGCCCGCCGCCTGCAGCAAGGTCGCGGTTTCTGCCACCGGCAGGCCCATGACGGCAGAGAACGATCCCTGAATCCACGGGATGAAAGCGCCGGCGGGGCCTTGTATGGCGTAGCCGCCGGCCTTGCCCTGCCAGTCATTCGTGGCAAGGTAGGCATTCAGTTCGATATCTGACAGCCGTTTCATCTTGACCGCCGTCACGACGTCGCGTTCCCAGATCCGCGCGCCCGACTTCACGGCGACTGCGGTGATCACAGAGTGACGGCGACCGGCAAGTTTCAGCAGGAATTCGGCCGCTTCGCCAGCATCGGCGGGTTTGCCAAGGATGCGGCGGCCCAAGGCGACAGTGGTATCGGCGCAGAGCGCAATCTCGCCGTCGCCCAGGTCAATCGCCTTCACCTTTTCTTGCGCGATGCGGATGCAATAGTCGCGCGGCGGCTCATTCTTGTGGGGCGTTTCATCGATATCGGGTGCGCGAATCTCGTCGGGCTCAACGCCAAGCTGCGCCAACAGCTCTCGGCGGCGCGGGCTGCCGGAACCGAGGATCAGACGCAACGGAACGACTTATTTGAAGCGGTAGTTGATCCGACCCTTGGTCAGATCATAGGGGGTCATCTCGACCTGCACCTTGTCGCCTGCCAGAACCCGGATGCGGTTCTTACGCATCTTGCCTGCCGTATGCGCGATAATCTCATGGCCGTTTTCAAGCTCGACCCGAAATGTCGCGTTAGGCAGGAGTTCCTTCACGACGCCGGGGAATTCGAGCATTTCTTCCTTGGCCATGTGTACTCCGTCTTTGCGATGCCCGCCAAAACGCGGGCGACTGCTAAATGCGCCCATCTTCAGGGGTTTTCAAGGGCAGATTACCGATTTCACGGCCTTGTCGCGGTTTTGCTGACGGGAGGTTGTTCCCGGCTATACAGCGCTATGCGTCAACCGTCGGTGCGCCGAACCTTTCGATCATGCGTTTCACGATCTGATCGCGGCTCTGGCGATAGGCGGCCAATTTCGCCGCGCGCGATTCGCCGATCCCGCTTGGATCCATGATCGGCCAGTACTCGACCTCAAGGTGATAATACCGCGTCATGTCCAGCGCCAGCCGCTGCGAGGCAGGCGAAAGCGCCACCACCAGATCGAACCCCGAAAGGTCATCACCCCATTGCTGCATTTCCTCAAAGGACCGCGAACGGTGGCGGGACAGTTCGACCCCCAGCTCCTCACACACAGCCACCGCAAAGCCATCGATCTCGAGGTCGTTATACACCCCAGCTGATTGGACATAGACCTCCTGGCCATAGAATTTCTTCATCAGACCTTCCGCCATCGGAGAACGGACAGCATTGTGATCGCAGCAGAAAAGCACCGAATGCGGCAAAGCCTGACCCAAGCCGTCAGCCCCCCCAGTGCAGAACGCAGATCAATGTGAAAAGGCGGCGCGCAGTGTCGATATCGATATCGGCTTTGCCTTCCAACCGTTCCTGCAAGACCCTTGCACCCTCGTTGTGAATGCCGCGGCGGGCCATGTCGATGGCTTCGATCTGGCTTGGGGGCAGTTTCTTGACGGCGTCAAAGTAGCTTTCGCAGATCTGGAAGTAGTCCTTGACCACCTGACGGAAGGGGCCCAGCGACAAGTGAAACTCTGCGGCCTTGGCATCTTTCTGCGTGAGGATATCGAAGACCAGGCGGCGTTCGCGGATCGCAAGGATCAGCTTGTAGGGGCCTTTCGGCGCAGCTTTGCCATCCCGCTCCGGCAGATCGAAGCTGTTATCCTCCAACAGATCGAACACTGCGACGCGGCGTTCCTGTTCGATCTCGGGCGTCGGTGGCGGCAGGCCACTGTCATCGACCTGAATGTCGATCAGCTTCGACATCAAAGCACGCCCTTGTTCAAACGGTTGAGCCGGGCGCGGATGGAGAGGCCATGCGCCTCTAGCCCTTCGGAAGTGGCAAGAGTTTCCGCCGCCAAGCCGATCTGGCCCAGCGCATCCGGCGTCATCTGGGTCAGCGTTGTGCGTTTGAGGAAATCCATGACCGACAGGCCCGATGAGAACCGCGCCGAGCGTGCGGTCGGCAGTACATGGTTCGGCCCCGCGACATAGTCGCCGATTGCTTCAGGTGTCCAACTACCAAGAAATATTGCCCCAGCGTGGCGGATATTGGCGGCCAGCGCATCGGGGTTCTGCACGCATAGCTCCAGATGCTCCGGGGCGATCCGATCGGACAGCGCGGCAGCCTCCCCCATATCCTGCACTGTGATCACTGCCCCGAAATCGCGCCAGCTTGCCCCGGCAATCGCGCGGCGTTCCAGCGTTTCAAGTCGGGTCTCGACGGCCTCGGCAACCAGCTTCCCGAAGGCCTCGTCATTGGTGATCAGAATCGACTGCGCATTCTCGTCATGCTCGGCCTGACTCAGAAGGTCGAGGGCGAGCCAGTCGGGGTCGTTGTGGCGATCGGCGATAATGAGTATCTCGGACGGACCCGCGATCATGTCGATGCCGACCCGGCCGAAGACCCGGCGCTTGGCAGCCGCGACATAAGCGTTGCCCGGACCGGTTATCTTGTCCACCGGTGCGATCGTCTGGGTGCCGTATGCCAAAGCCGCCACGGCCTGTGCGCCACCGATCCGGTAGACGGTCTGAACACCGGCCAGTTTCGCCGCCAGCAGGACCAGAGGATTCACCTTGCCGTCAGGCATGGGTGCGGCAATCACCAGACGCTCTACTCCGGCAACCTGCGCCGGGATCGCGTTCATCAGAACCGAGGACGGGTAAGAGGCCAGTCCACCCGGCACATAAAGCCCGGCAGAGGCAACAGGTGTCCAGCGCCATCCCAGTTTGGCACCGGTCTCATCCGTCCAGCTTGCATCTTCCGGCATTTGCCGGCTGTGATAGGCCCGGATGCGGTCGGCGGCCAGCACCAGCGCCTCGCGCTCTTCGCTCGGCACCTTTGCGCATTCGGCCTCAATCTCTGCCGCGCTGAAAGCCATCGTTTCGGGTGTCAGGACAAGCCTGTCATGCTGAGTGGTGAGTGCCAGCACCGCTTCATCGCCCCGCTCGCGTACATCGGCGATGATCTCTGCCACGGTCGCGTCGACATCCGGCGCATCTTCGCGCTTGGCGGCTAGAAGCGCTGCAAACTGCGGTTCAAAATCCTTGTCGAGGGTCGAGAGAAATTGCGGCATCGCGAACACTCCTGTCGCACCGACATAGCGGGGCCGGGCTTCCGCCTCAAGCTTTGAGGCGTTTGACCATCAGCAGTCCGCCGATCTCGCGTCCCTCGTGCAGAAACCCCGCCGACATGCGGCGTGCGCCAAGTTGTAGGAGGATTGGGTGATCAGCCTGTCTCACGGCGCAAGACGACGGTTCAGTCGGGGTGCGCGGGGGCGTTGCGGGACGGTGCGCTATAGGGGCGGGTCACGTCCTTCAATGTGACATCGAGCGCTTCGACCTCCAGCGCAATGGCGCCGTCGCCAGCGAGCGTCAGTTCGAGCCGACCCGTGCCATCCTCGCCGGGCAAAAACGCAATCGACAGCAGTGAAAGGATCAGGTCCTTGTCCGTGCGATCGACCCCTTGGGAGGTGACTTTTCTCACCTCGTCCATAAATAGTAACGATTGCACCCGTTCATAAGCGCGCTGGCGCTGCGTTGTGCCGCCGACATCCTCCCACCGGAAGCGGTTGATCAACAGGGCAAAGCGGCGGCGCGGCATGTCCCATTTCATTTCGGTGACGGGAAAGACGGCATCTTGCACAAGCGTCGAGACAACCTGCAAATCCTCGGCATCAAGCGCCCGGAGGTGCAGCGGCGCTTCTCGTGCATCTTCGAATTTGGCGTCGTCGATCATCAGGCTTTGAACCGTTCGATATCCGCGCCTACGCCGCGCAACTTACCAACGACATGTTCATATCCGCGGTCCAGATGATAGACCCGGCTGACGACCGTTTCACCCTCCGCCGCCAGCCCCGCCAGGATCAGCGACACCGAGGCGCGCAGGTCCGTCGCCATCACCGGTGCGCCTTTCAGCTTCTTGACGCCGGTCACCCGCGCCATACCGCCATGCACCTCAATCTCTGCCCCCATACGCATCAGCTCGGGCGCATGCATGAAACGGTTTTCGAAGATCGTCTCTTCAAGCTTGGCCACGCCCTCGGCGGTGCACATCAGCGCCATCATCTGCGCCTGCAAATCAGTTGGGAACCCCGGAAAGACCGCCGTTTTCACGTCGACTGACTTCACCCGTCCATTCTTGCACGAGACCTTCAGGCCGCGGGGCGTATCGGCAACCTCGATCCCGGCCTCCTCCAGTTTGTCGCTGAAACTGCCGACAAGATCGCGACGCCCGCCCAAAAGCTCGACCTCACCACCAGCAATCGCCGGAGCGAGCATATAGGTACCAAGTTCGATCCGGTCTGCCACAACCCGGTGCGTGGCGCCGTGCAGACGGTCAACGCCTTGAATCGTGATGGTGCTACTGCCCTCGCCCTCGATCTCAGCGCCCATCGCACGCAGGCAATGGACCAGATCAACGATCTCGGGTTCCCGCGCCGCGTTCTTAAGTACAGTAGTGCCTTTGGCCAACGTCGCAGCCATGACGATGTTTTCGGTCGCGCCGACCGAGGCCACGCGCAGTTCGATCTGCGCGCCTTTCAGTCCTTTGGCAGCCTTGGCATGCAGATAGCCGTCCCGCAGGTCGATTTTGGCCCCCAAAGCCTCCAGCCCGTGAATATGCAGGTCCATCGGCCGCGCACCGATCGCACATCCGCCGGGCAGAGAAACTACTGCGTGTCCCTCGCGCGCCAGAAGCGGACCAAGGACAAGGTTGGACGCGCGCATCTTCCGCACGATGTCATAATCGGCAACGGCATTGACAGGACCGTGGCTGGACATGGCTATCACCTGCCCGTCCTGCAAGTTCGACACCTCGGCCCCCAGGGACTGCAAAAGCTGCGTCATCGTCGCGATATCCGACAGCCGCGGCGCGTTGGTCAGGGTCAGCGGCTCTTCACTCAGCAGCGTCGCCGGCATCAGCGTCAGGCAGGCGTTCTTGGCGCCCGCGATTGGTATTTCACCCTTAAGGGCGCCATTGCCCTTCACTCGTATCGAATCCATGCCTGCCTCAGCCTTCTTTGTTGTCCGTTGTTTTCCGAACCTTCGCCTGCTCCTTGCGCCTCTGCAAATTTGCCTTCAGCGCAGCCTTCAGCCGTTCTTCGCGACTTTCGGCGGTTTTGGCAGGATCGGACTTGCCGGATTTTCTGTTCATAGGCACTCTCTACCCCACGCGGCAAAAAGCGTCCAGATTGCGCTTGCACCCTTAGGCGATAGCGTCTAATCAGCCGCCCACGACCTGACGCTGTGGTAGCTCAGTGGTAGAGCACACCCTTGGTAAGGGTGAGGTCGAGAGTTCGATCCTCTCTCACAGCACCACTTTCCACTCACTTATCGACGAGTGTTATTAACTCAGATCGAGCAGTCCGGTTTCAAGATACCTCTCGGGCCGCCTCTCCAACCCGTGCCCTGTCCAGATTCACCACTCGAACGAGTAGAATTCCTCCAGATCACTAAAGCTCTTCAACGAAGCGGTGCGGGGTGCGACACTATTGTCAGCATTCTCTCGGAGGTTATCGACATGGCCCAGACGGCGGCTCATCCCCACATCACAAGCTACCGGATTGTCAGCGAACAGGACCCCATGAAACTCGGCGGGGTGGTCGAACTCGGCAATTCATAACGGCTGGCAGCCACATGGCTCCTTGGCCGTGCACGACGCAGCCGAAGGCGTTGTCTATTTGCAGCCGATGGTCAAATATGCGGAATGGTTCAGATAATCGGCGGGACCACGAGTTTGACTTGAGATTTCGGCAGTGATCGGAGGCTTGCCGTGCATGTACCACTGTTCTGTATCGTCGTTAGCCTCGGCGCAGAGGCCATGGCACAGGAGGCACCACCGCCTTTCGCGGCATTCGACCTTGCCAGCGCGCCGATCCTGAACGATCCCCATGACCTGACCATTGGTCTGGACGGAAATCTTTACGTTGCCGACAAGTTCGGCAACCGACTGGTGGTGCTGGATCCAGAGACGCTGGAGTTGGTTGACGTTCTGGGCGACGGAAGCTTTCCGGGCATTCACGATGTATCATTCGATGCGACCGGAAGGCTCGTCATCGCCGTGACCGGTGCGGGAGCGGTTGCGGTCTTTGATGATATCACGCATATCGCGGAACCGCCCGCACTGGTCTTGTCCGCGCCGCGTACTGAAGGCGCGCTGGCACATTCCAATGGCCGTATCTACGCAATGGCAAGCGGTATTGGGGCGCTCCTTGCCTACGACGGGCCGGATATTGTCGCAGTGGCAGAGGGGCACGCTGGCGCGCATGACGTAGCTGAGGATGGCGACGGCAACATCTGGATTGCAGACACCGCTCAGCGCCGATTGGTGAAATACGGACCCGATCTCAACCGTCTGCAAGTCATCGATGCGCCAAAATTCGGTTTCGGTGGGCCGCGTTATCTGGACATCGATGCGGCCGACCGACTTGTCGTGGCGGATCAGGACGCGCATCGCATCTTGCTGATCGACCCAAATGGACCGGAGGGCGGAACGCTTCTGGGGGTTCTGGGCACCGGAAAACCCGGGATGGGGCCAAACGTTTTCGATGATCCCGAAGGTGTCGTCGCGGCCGGAAGTCGGTATTACATTTCGGATTCCGACAATAACCGTGTCGTGCGGTATTCAGTGGTTCTGAACTGAAAGTCAGGCCGAGGCGGGTTGACGTTCAGTGTCGCATTCCGTCCAATCAGAATTGGAAGAGCGAACTGCGATCGCAATCATCGCGAAGGAAAGCGTCGCAAAAGCTGCAAGGCATCCGACACCGCAGTAGATTGCCAGCGCCATCAACATTGACCCACCGGATATCAGCGTTACAACGCTGGCTGCCATGCCGAACACCATGGCTATCGCAACTATTCCGATGATCACGGCATACCCTCCTGATCCCTCAACAAATCGAACCGCCCAATTGTGGCACCACTGCGGCAAACACGAGTCGCCGTCATGACATTCAACCCATAGGTTAGTCGGCCCAGAATCATGAATATGACGCTAAACTTTAGAATTCATGAAAAACTCAATTTTCGTTAAGTTTTAGCTTTATGGCGGAGATCCGCTCAGCAACCTCAGTTTGTGGCATCCCAAGGGCGCGTAAACTCGCCGAGCAGGCCGGCTATCGTTACGTCATCCACGGTTCCGGTCTTTTTAACTCGGGCGACCAGTCCGCGTTTCTTGTCCTCATAGACGTCGATCACCTCTGCGGCTACGTCGGCCTCTTTCAGTGCGGCGTTGTAGACCCGGCGGATGGCCAGCTTGCGCAGTTCGTTTTTCAGGATCTTCCCGACTGCGGTCTTGGGCATCTCTGGAATTATTTCAACATGCTTTGGCTGGGCGGCGCGTTCAGGGATATGCGCGGCAGCGAATTCCAGCAACTCTTTCTCGCTGGTCTTGGCCCCCTTGACCAGTTCGACATAGACGCAAGGCAGCTCGCCCGCGAAACTGTCGGGCTGGCCGATGGCCCCGACCATTGCAACGGCATCATGGCCAGCCAGCGCCTCTTCTATGATGGCGGGGTCGATATTGTGGCCGCCGCGGATGATCAGATCCTTGGCGCGACCGGTGATCCAAAGATAGCCGTCTGCATCGACACGTCCCAGATCACCTGTCCGCAGGTAGATACCGTCAGCGAACAGGCCCTTGTTTCGGTCAGGCTCGACATAGGTCTTTCCGGCAAAGACACCCGGATTGCTGACGCAAATCTCGCCGATCTCATCGACGGCCATTTCCTTTTTGATGGCGCCGTCGGCATCGCAATCCAGAATCCGCACCTTGGAATAGGCCAGCGGAACGCCGATCGACCCGATCTTCTTCGGCCCGTCCACCGGGTTCACCGATACCAGACAGGTCGCCTCGGTCAGTCCGTAGCCCTCGACGATGGTCACGCCGGTCGCCTTCTCGAACCGCTTGAACAGTTCCACCGGTAGCGGCGACGATCCTGAAAACGCGGTCTTGACGGATGACACATCCGCGTTCACCGGCCTTTGCATCAGCGCGGCGATGGCCGTCGGCACGATGATTATGAATGTAATGTTCCAGCGTTCGACGAGTTTCCAGAAATTGTCAAAGACGCCTTCGCCCCGATAGCCAGCCGGCGTCGGGAACACGACATGCGCGCCAGACGCGATCATCGCCATCAAGATCACGTGGCAGGCGAAAACATGGAACAGCGGCAGCGGGCAGATGATGTTGTCCTTCTCGGAAAACAGCAAGGTGTGGCCCAGCCAACCATTGTAGATCATCCCGGAATATTTGTGCTGCGCGACTTTCGGCATCCCCGTGGTTCCGCCGGTATGAAAGTAGGCCGCGACGCGGTCGCCCTTGCTGTCCTCGAACTGCAATGTCTTGGGTTGGCGGGCCAGTTCCTTGCCGAAACTGCGGATCTTGGCGGTATGCGAGGCCGGGTTCTTCGGCCGCACCAGCGGCACGATCCAGCTTTTCGGCGGCGTCAGATAGCGCAGCAGATCAACTTCCAGCACCGTGCGCACATTGGGGGCATGGCCGACGGCCTCGGCCACCTTTTGCGCGACATCGGTTTTCGGGAACGACTTCAGCGTCACCACGACCTTGGCGCCGGTTTCGCGCAGGATCGAACTGATCTGTTCGGGCTCCAGCAGCGGGTTGATCGGACAGGCGATACCCGCCACGGTGCCGCCGATCAGGGTGATCGCGGTCTCGTTGCAGTTCGGCAGGATATAGGCGACGACATCGGTTTCGCCGATGCCAAGTTCCCGAAACAGGTTTGCGGCCTGCGTGACCTTTTCGTGAAACATCCGCCAGGTCAGCGTTTCGGCCTTTGCATTGTCGTCCGGAAAGAAGCTGAAAGGTGATCGCATTGCGATCGCCGTGCTTCTTGGCCGTGTTGGACAGGAACTGGTACATGGTCGCGGCAATATCGCGCGACTCCCACGGTCCCTCGCTTTCGATCGCCTCGATATCTGCATGCGATGCAAATCGTGCCATGTCATCCTCCCCGACGCCCTTTTCGGGCTGTTTGTGTTTCGTCGGGGTCAGGATGTGCGCAAATCGCAATTCTCGCAAGCCTCGGCGCGGAGGCTTGCGCTACGTCAGACGAAAAGGGCGCGCGTGCGCCCGCCGTTTCGCGTCGGGTCAGGCCATCGTTATCCTGCGGGATGCGCAGAACCTGTCCGGGGTAGATCTTGTCCGGATGGCGTCAGCATCGGCTTGTTGGCCTCAAAGATCTCGGGTAGCGGCTGGCCTTGCCGAGCGTCTTCTCTGGCAATCGCCGACAGCGTGTCGCCCTTCTCGACGGTGTGAAAGACAGGGTCGGCACCCTCGACATCATCCTCGACCGTGGCCACACCTTTGACGTTGCCGACCGCCAGGATGACCTTCTCCTTGGCTTCCTGGCTGACGGCCTTGCCCTTGACGCTTACCTTGTCGCCCTCGACCGAGACATCCAGGCCGGTCGGCCTCCAGACCAAGCGCCTCGATTTCGGCGATCAGCGCGTCCTTGTCGGGCGCATCCGCCGCATCGTCGCGACCAGCCAAGCTTCTTGCCGGCATTCTTCACGAAATTCCACAATCCCATTTTACTCTCCCTTATTGATAGGCTGCAGTCTTATCATGCAGCCCGTCGACCGGACCATGGGGAGCTATGCAGCTTCGCTCCCCGCCGTGAACTGAAGTCTTGCCAGACGCGCGTAAAGCCCGTCCTGCGAGACCAGCGCGTCATGACCGCCTTCTGCAACGATCCGGCCCTGATCGAACACCAGGATGCGGTCGGCTTTCTTGACCGTCGCAAGTCGGTGGGCAACGATCAGGGTGGTCCGGTCAGCCGCCATGGC
This sequence comes from uncultured Alphaproteobacteria bacterium, assembly GCA_963768355.1. Lineage (GTDB taxonomy): Bacteria > Pseudomonadota > Alphaproteobacteria > Rhodobacterales > Rhodobacteraceae > JAHEAO01. The sequence goes on along the minus strand of CAVYHT010000038.1, from coordinate 2,961 downwards.
GTCGACCGCGCGCTGAACAAGCTGTTCGCTTTCGGCATCCAGCGCCGAGTGGCTTCGTCCAGAAGCAAGATCGGCGCGTCGCGCAGGATCGCGCGTGCGATGGCGATGCGCTGCTTCTGTCCGCCCGACAGCATCACGCCGCGTTCGCCCACATAGGTGTCATATCCGTCCGGCAAGTGCGGTCAGGAAATCATGCGCGGCGGCCGCCTTGGCCGCATCCTCAACCTCTGCATCCGATGGCATCGGGCCGGCCAAAGCGGATGTTCTCGCGCGCGGTGGCCGCAAAGATCACCGGATCCTGCGGCACAAGCGCGATATGGCGGCGGAATTCGTCGCGCGATCGCTCTCGCAGATCGACACCGTCGATCAGGACACGCCCATCGGAGGATCGTAGAAGCGCTGCAGCAGTTGAATGATCGTCGATCTTGCCGGCACCCGACGGGCCGACCAGCGCAATGGTCTCTCCCGGCTTGACGTCAAAACTGACCTGATCCAGCGCCGCAGATTTCTGGACGCGCCGGATAGCGGAAGGTGACATCTTCAAAGCGGATCGCGCCCACGGTGTCCGTCTGGGCGTCGCGGCACCGCGGGCTCGCGCACCGCATCCTCGGCATTCAGCAATTCGACCAGCCGCTCGGTCGCCCCTGCCGCCCGCTGCAATTCGCCCCAGATCTCCGACAGGGCGGCGACGGACCCGCGACACCATGATGGCGTAGATCACGAATTGCACCAGTTCGCCGACCGTCATCTGACCCGACCGGACATCATGCGCCCCGATCCAGAGCACGCCGACAACGCCCGAGAAGATCAGAGCAGATAACGATGACCGTCATGCCAGCCCGCGTGGTGATCCGACGCAATGCAGACGTCAAAGCTCTTCTCGGTCACGTCTGCAGAACGACTTGCAGCTGGCTGCTTCGTGGGTAAAGGCCTGCACGGTCTGGACAGACAGCAAGGACTTCGGACGCATTGCCCGAGGATGCCGCAATCCAGTCCTGATTTTCGCGGCTCAGCACCCGCAGGCGTCGCCCCAAGCACAATGATCGGCACGATCACGGCAGGCACGATCAACAACACCAGCCCGGTCAGCTTGGCCGAGGTGAACAGCATAAGCACGAGCCCGCCGATGAAAATCAGCACGTTACGCAAAGCGATCGAAACCGATGAACCGATCACAGACAGGATCAGCGTCGTGTCAGTGGTGATCCGGCTCAGCACTTCGCCGGTCATTATCTTTTCGTAAAAGACCGGACTCATCCCGATCATCCGGTCGAAAACCGCCTTGCGAATGTCAGCCACGACACGCTCGCCAAGACGGGTCACCAGGTAGTAGCGCAGCCCGGTGCCCAGCGCCAAAGCGCCCGCAATGGCCAAGGCTGCGATGAAGTACTGATCAAGCAACTCGCCAGCCGAGGTTTCAAACCCGTCCACGACGCGGCGCACGGCGATTGGAAGGATCAAGGAAATTGCGGCCGTTATCACCAGCGCGACACATGCCAGCGCCACCATCGCACGGTAAGGCCAGACGAACCCCCACAGCCCGGCAAGCGCGCCTATCCGCTTCGAACCGGCACGTACCTCGCCGCTATTGGTGTCGCGCGCGCTCATCCACTATCCCTCTCACTCTCGTTCGGTCGATGTAAGGGTATCGAAGAGCGGCGGCAAGCAAAGGATGGCCAGCAAGGTCTTGGGAACGGATTGGGGCTTAAGCGGAGCAGCCTGGAGCGGGCGGCGGGAATCGAACCCGCGTCATCAGCTTGGAAGGCTGAGGTCTTACCATTACACAACGCCCGCTCAACAGATTTGCGTCATATTTCATTGGGTTTCGGAGGTCAAGCAAGAACGCCGCGGGCATCCGAAATGCACGGCCGGGTCTCCCTTGGCATGAGCAACGGGTCACTGTCCAATCGAATAGTGCTCCCCTGCACTACGGCGTGATGCAGATCTCGGTTAGGCCGTCATTTCATCCGCCGATCCGAGCCACGGTCTCGAAAATTGTTCCCCTTTCGTTCGCGCTCCACTATCGTTGCCGAAATTTGTTATCATTTGCTGGCTGCGCAACGACATGAACTCTGCATATCTTGAGAAGCTAAATGACAATCAGCGCGCGGCCGTGGTCTACGGGGTTGCGGATGACGTTTTGCCGCCGCCGTTGCTGGTCATCGCCGGAGCGGGCTCTGGCAAGACCAATACCCTCGCGCACCGGGTCGCGCATCTTCTTGTCAACGGGGCCGATCCGCGCCGCATTCTGCTCATGACGTTCTCGCGCCGGGCAGCCACAGAGCTGGCCCGGCGGGTGGAGCGGATCACGTCTCAGGCCATGGGAACCGGATATGCGGCCGAAGCGCTGACCTGGGCAGGCACGTTTCACGGCATTGGTGCCCGGATACTGCGCGAACATGCGCTGGCGATCGGACTCAATCCGGACTTCAGCATTCATGACCGGGAAGACAGTGCCGATCTCATGAACCTGTGTCGCCACGGCCTGGGGCTCTCCGGGACCGAGAGCCGGTTTCCGGCGAAAGGCACCTGTCTCTCGATCTATTCCCGGGCGGTGAACGCGGAAGAGCCGCTGTCCGAGGTCCTGCCGCGTCATTTTCCCTGGTGCGCGGCCTGGGAAGCGGATCTGAAACGCCTGTTCGGTGCCTATGTGAGTGCCAAGCAGGAACAGAATGTCCTCGACTACGATGATCTGCTGCTGGCTTGGGCGCAGACAATGGAAGACCCTGCCTTTGCTGCCCACATTGGCGCCAACTGGGATCATGTGCTGATCGATGAATACCAGGACACCAACCGGTTGCAGGCGCGCATCCTGCTGGCGCTGAAGCCCGACGGTCGCGGTCTGACCGTCGTGGGCGATGACGCACAGTCGATCTATGCCTTCCGGGCGGCGACCGTGCGCAACATCCTCGACTTCCCTGCCGCCTTCTCACCGCCCGCCAACGTGGTCACGCTCGACCG
>CAVYHT010000037.1:0-56627 GCA_963768355.1 uncultured Alphaproteobacteria bacterium | reverse complement strand
TGCGTCACCACCGCGGCGATTTCGGGAAGCGAAGGCAGGATGCCCGCGACGGCCTTCTGCGCGACGTCCTGCGCCCAGTTGCCGTGCACCGAGCCCGCGATCTCGAACTTGCCGGTTTCCGCGACGCCTTCGTGAATCCCGGCGCTGATCTCGTCGTCGACAAAGACCCCGGCGAGGCCGCGAATTTCCAGCAGGTTGCCACCGTCTATGCGGTCGGAGAGGTAAAGCACCTCATCCTTGCCCATCTGCTTGAAGTCCACCGCAATCCGCCAGGCGCAGGGTTCGGTCACGATGCCGTCAAAGCTGACGACAGTGACGCCCGCGTCACAGGCTTCCTTGACAGCACCGTTCAGCCCCTCTGGCGATGCGGCGTTGATCACGATGGCGTCGTAGCCTTGAAGGATCAGGTTCTGGATTTGCGCTGCTTGCTCTGTGACCTGGTTTTCGGCTGTCGTGAATGGGTCGGCTGCGGCGATCAGGCCGTCCGCCAAAGCCTGGCTTGTGACCGTCTCCCAGCTTCCCAGCATCGCCTGTCGCCAGGAGTTGCCCGCGTAGTTGTTCGACAAGGCGATGCGCTTGTCGGATGTGTCGGCCAATGCCGATTGCCCGGCCAGGCTTCCAATCAAAGCTGTAGCCGAAAGAATCGCCCTTACTGTTGAAGTCATCCTCTTTCCTCCCGTTTTCATGAGTCGTGACCTGGCGGCGTGTATCACCGCTCTTTTGGGGTTTCTTATGAACGCGAAGAGTTTACGCGTCTTTGATCGCTGTCAACAACTTCCAGTAAGCGGGTCTGACAGGTCGCCGGTCAGGACCAAGAGCGCCCGTCGCGCGCCTTGGCCAAGACGAAAAGCAGAGTGCCGGGTCAGGCGGCTTTGAACATCAGGCTGACCCCGTTCAGGCAGTGGCGCTTGCCGGTGGGTTCGGGGCCGTCTTCGAAGATGTGGCCCAGATGGCTGCCGCAGCGACGGCAATGCGCCTCGGTTCTGGTGGTGAAGAAAGTGTTGTCTTCGGCAGTGCCGATGGCGTTCGGCAGGCTTTGGTAGAAGCTCGGCCAGCCGGTGCCGCTGTCATATTTCGCCTTCGAAGAATAAAGCGGCAGGTCGCAGCCTCGGCAATGGTAGGTGCCGGGATCATAAACCTTGTCCAGCGGGCTGGAGCCTGCGTCCTCGGTCTTGTCGCGCCGCATGACCTGATATTCGGTATCGCTCAACATGGCGCGCCATTCCGCATCGGTGCGGGCAATCTCGAAATTGCCGGTCGCGGCAAGGGCATCTTGCGTGACGAAAGGCAGGGCGGCGCTGGTCAGCAGGAAAAGGCGGCGGTTCACGGGGTATCTCCTTTCGGGGCGTTGGGTCATGCGCCGCCCCGGCTGAACTGGGTGCCGGGGCGGCGCCTCTGCAGGCCGAAATGCTACGCCTTATTTCGGCAGCAGAACCTTGTTGATGACGTGGATCACGCCGTTCGACTGGTTGACATCGGAAATGGTAATCTGGCTGGCATTTCCGCTTTCGTCATAGATATAAAGCGTGTTGCCTTTGGCCTGAGCCGACAGCGCATCGCCCGAAACGGCGTTGAAGTGGTAGAACCCGTCACTGCTGGACCGAGCGGCGGCGGCGATGTCTTCGGTCGTCCATTTGCCCGAAACCACATGCGCGGTCAGGATCTTGGTCAGCATGTCCTTGTTTTCCGGCTTCAGCAGCGTTTCGACCGTGCCGGCGGGCAAAGCGGCAAAAGCGTCATTGACCGGCGCGAAGACGGTGAAGGGGCCGGGGCTGGCCAATGTGTCGACAAGACCAGCGGCCTTGACGGCGGCAACCAGCGTGGTGTGATCGGCCGAATTCACGGCATTTTCGACGATATTCTTTTCGGCGAACATCTCTGCGCCGCCGACCATCGGGTTTTCCATGGCGTGGCTGGCCGCAAAGGCCGAGCTGGCGGAAAGGACGATGGCGGAAAGCGTCAGGGCGGCTTTGGTGAGGGTCATTGTTCGGTTCCTTGTGATCTGGTCCCGAACGTCCTGTCCGGGGATATCAGAACCCACGGCATCGGCAGAGAAATAGTTTCACCCCGATGCGCATTCTTTACCGAAGCCATTGATACACATGAAAACACCCCCGAAATCGCTTTCCGGGGGTATTGTAATTGTTACTGTTTCACTCGCTAGATTCGGGGCGGGGCTGCCGCAGCCCCGCAACCTGGATCACTCGGCAGTGATGACGGTCATCACCAGCTTGTCGTCGATCTTGATCGGGCCGTCTTCCTTAGCGCCAAGTGTGTATTCGAAAATGCCGGTCTGCATCCCACCGGTTTCGGCATGAACCATCAGCATCAGCATCTCGCCCGGCTTGACCTCTTCGGTCAGGATCGCGGCGACGTCGATATTCTCGCCCTCACGCAGCGGGGCGTAGCCGACGACCGGGCCGGGCTTCATCTCGGCATCGGTGCGGTGAACCACCAGCCAGCCGTTTTCACCTGCAACGACCTTGTCAGCACTGACAACGCCATTGGCGACGGTCTGGCCGCCAGCCTCGACCATCGGGGCCATCGCGTGACCGGCGGCAAAGGCCGATCCGGCGGCGGCGATGAGGGTGGCGGCAAGAACGGTTTTACGAATTGTCATCTGGGTAGTCCTCTCTGTTAATCGGGGCGTCTTGCCCTTTGATGCCGGAAGACACGCAAGCGGATGCGGGAAAGTTTCAGGACGGCCAAATTTTTTTCGGCGGGTCGGGCTGGGCGCTGCTGGCAGTCGAAACGCAGAGCATCATCGAACCAGAGAGAGGTTCAGCGCAACATATCCCCACACAGAAACCGCTCGGTTCTGGAGAATGCGAGTGTCGCCGCAGCCTGGTCATACTCGCTGGTGCGATCGCTCTCGGCGAACCAATGGCTGGTACCGGCATAGTCAAATGCCCGATAGGCACGGCCAGCTGCGGTTAGGCCCTTCTCCATGCGCGTTCTGGCTGGCTTGCTGACCCAGGGATCATCGGTGGCAAAATGGGCCAGATATGCGGATCTGCTTTTCGAGAAATCACCAGATCGCGCCGCATAGTACAAGACAGTGGCGCCCACATTGTATTCCGGCCGTTGCGACAGCCACACGGCCCAGTGTCCGCCCATTGAGAAGCCCACGATACCAATGGCGCGACGCTTGTCACCCAGTTCGGCGCGAAGGGCATCGATGCCGTGGCCCAACGTCCTGTACATCGGCACATTGCGTTTCATCTGTCGCAGCTCGCGCGCCTCGGCTGCAGTATCGGCGGTCATTCCGTTGAAAAGATCCGCCAAACCCACGGTCAGGTTGCTTTGCGCAAGTTTCTTTCCAAATGAAACGAACGACGGAGTGAGTCCCCACCATGAATGGATGATCAGAACACCGGCTGAGGCTTCGGCTTTACTCCGTATGATCTCCACGTCTTCCTCCAAAGCGCAATTCCGGTGAATCCGGCAGGGGGAAGATAGCACGAATTGGTGCGCGGTTTGATTGCGCGTTGTCACCGGAATGCCGCGACGCAACAAAACAGAACGTTCCTGCCGGGACAGATCCCGACCGGCGCATTCCGCCGACATCCTCGGTTCTTCCTGTCAAAGGGCAGTCACGGCACCCACCGCCAGAACCGCACCGGTCGGCTGACCTGTGGGCGAGCCGCCGGGCGGTTCGTCGCTGATCGCGAGCGTGCCGCCCGCCAGCGCTGCAACCAAGGCGTCGGGGATCGCTACGGTCGCGGTCTGATCATCCGGCAGAACCCCCAGCGAGACCGGGGCGTTGGCGCCCTCTGCGATCAGCCAGAGTTCCAGTGCGCGACCGGGCAGGGCGCTGCCCGTGAGCCGGTCGAGTTCCAGGGCGTTCCGGGTCGGGTCGAAGCTGGCGGTGACGATCAGCGACTGATCCTCTGACGCGAGCTGGGCGGTATAGGCCGGACCCGGCGGCGCAAGTTGGATTTCGGGAAGCGCAACGACCAGAAGCAGGGCGAGTGCCGCGGCGCTCAGCACGCCGAAGAAGCTGCCGACAGGCCAGCGGCGCCGGCGCTGCTCGGCATCCGGTTCGGTGGCAGTCTGGAACAGCAGAAGCGAGATCTGGTTCTTGAGATGGCGTGGCGGGGCGACCGGCGCGATATCCTCGGCCAGGGGGATCAGACCTTCGTCCCACTCCCGCAGCAGCGCGCCGCAAGGCTGGTTCATCCTCCAGACGACGCTCGAACGCATCGCGATCGGCGGCATCCATCAGATGCAACGCATATTCACCCGCCAGGGCGATATCGTCGTCTTTATGATCCGTGGCCTCGCTCATCGACTTAAGCACTCTTTCAGTTTCAGCAGGCTGCGGCGCAGCCAGGTTCGCATCGTGTTCAGCGGCACCCCGTGACGGTCTGCCAGCTCTTGATAACTTTCCCCTTCCAGATAAGCTCCTCGGACCGCTTGGGCGCGGTCCGCCTCCAGTTCGTCAAGACATGCCGTGATCCGCGCCGCTTCGGACGAGGCAACCGCCGCCTCTTCGGGCGTCGGGCCGCTGGCGCGAAGACCTGGAAGGTCGTCGATATCGTCGGTCGGGGCCTTGCGGGCCCGCAGCCTGTCGATTGCCAGATTCCGCGTCAGCGTGATCAGCCATGTCATCGGGCTGTAGCCATTGACGGCGTAGCTGTCGGCCTTCTGCCATATCCTGACGAAAGCCTCTTGCAGCGCATCCTCTGCTTCTGCCCGATTACTCAAGATACGAAGGCAGACGCCAAATAGTTTCGCCGAGGTCGCATCGTAAAGCGACGAGAAGGCTTTCCTGTCGCCGATACCCGTTCGGACGATCATCTGCTCGATATCGGCGATCGTTGTCATGCTGGCCTGTGCGCTGCGTCCGGCAACAGATAACAGGGCCGGATGAGAATTCAAATATTCGTTTTATCGTAACGGTCTGGCGGGGTGCCGCAGCGCCTCAGTTGCAGATCGACGTGGGCCCTTGCAGCGACAACTGCGCCATCACGCAGCGATTATGATCCATCGTCGCGGTTCGCTGGATGCCTAGCATGTTGCAGGTGTGATTGTCCCAGACATGGCAGGCGATTTCATCAAGGCCGCGTTGCGACAGGATCCAGCCAAGGGTGAACGCATCTTCGCGCCGGTCCAGCCGCACGGCGCTGTGCCGCCAATTGTCAGAGCGGCGGTTTTCCGACCGGCGCTTTGGCAATTCGCCGCGCGATTGCCGCGTGGCCAGCATCGCGCGGATCGGCGACAGGATTTCGCCGGCCCAGTAGGTTCTGGTGATCTCGTCATCCGCGTTTGGCTCGAAATCCAGCGCGACCAGTTCGAACTTTACCTCAGATCTGAACCGGCCAAGCGCGTCGATCAAATCATGCAGCGTCTCGGTGCCGGAATTCTCGTAATATCCGCCATCGACCAGCCTGATCTTGACGCCGCGCTGCGTGTAGACGCTGGCGGCCGGTGTGACATAGGGAAACCGGGCACTCATCAGCGCTGCGGCAAGCATTGTCGGGGCCGGACATTCCCGCGCTTTGTCAGAACAACGCATGAAATCGTAATAGGTCCGCACGGCGCGCAGATGGTTGGGCGTCGTCAGGTCGATCGCTTTCAGCCCGCTGATCACCACTCTTTCTCCGGTATTCACATCGGTGGTGTTGAAAAGCATCAGCGACGAGTTGATCCGGTTGTCCTTGTAGCGCGCCTCGGCCAGCGGTAACTGGCAGGCTTCGCGCGCCGCTTCTTCGCTCAGACCGTAATCGACGAGCGTTTCGACGATCGCCTTCTCGAACGCCCTGTTCAGCGCGTCGGCGCGGCTGGGCAGCGCGTAGGTCGAACCGACTGGCGGGATCAGTCGCGCGGCCAGATCGGTGAACAGAAAACCGCCCATCAGCGGCGACAGGAAGTCCTGCCGCATAATCTCGGTGACCATGACGGTATAGCAGTCGATCCGGGGAGCCTTAGGGTTGATCGAAGTGTCGCAGACCCCGCTGGAGCGCACGATCTCAAACACCGCAGCCCCCACCGAGCCGCCTGAAACGCCCGAAATGGCAAAGATCCGGGCCGGGGTCGGCACGCCGTATTTCGGGGTCTGGGCCATATCGTGCATCCGCGCCAGAAAAAGCGCGGTATGGGTTGCAGCATAAAGACCACCACCTTGCGCCGCGACGATGTAGACCGGGCCCTGGATTTTGCCATTCTGGTCGCGCAGCGGCTCTGACCAGCGCTCGAAGGCAACCGCCGGATCGGGCACCATAGCGGCGGCGGCCAGGGGTCTTTGCGGCACGACATGGTTGTCGGTCCAGTCGAACGCCGAGAGGACGACGCCCATCAGTACCAACAGACCAATCAGTGGCAGCCGCAGCCTGTCGCCGGCCCGGGTCAGCGCAGTCAGAAGCGAGCTTAGTCCGATGGCAAAGAGAAACAGCACCCCGGCCGGCCCGACGAGTTGCGGAACCTCTACGGGACCGGCCAGAAATACCAAGAGCACCAAAGGAGAGACCAGAACCGCGAAGGCCCGGAATGTATTGCGGTGGGTTTCACTGTCCAGCAGGGGCGGAACGGCGATCAGCCTCAGCAAGAGGCCGCCAAGCGGCACGGCCAGCAGAAACCGGCGCAGCCTTTGGCCGGCGCTTTGGCCGTCTTGATTATCCTGCACCAGCCAGGCGGGCGCGCGCCCGAAGACGAAGAAGATCACCACGAATGCGATAACGACCATGACGCCCGGCAGTCCGATCAGCGGCAGTAGCAGGCCCTCGCCGATGTCGCCGTAAGCGGCCCGAATGGACCCGATCAGGACGCCTGCCAGTGGCAGGATCGCCGTGATCTGGGCCAGCCAGTTCCGGTAGCGCCGCAGCTTGCCCTTCGGATCTCGGACATGCAGCAGCCAGTCGGCATTCATGAATAGTGCGATGTAAAGCAGGATCAGAAGCATGAACGCCAACAGGTTCTGGCCGGTCACGAACGCGCCGATCATGTCGCCCATATCGCCCATCGCCACCTCTTCGCGCAGCCGCTCGGCCATCTTGGCCAGCACTTCATGGGTTTGTGCCGACCAGACGAAGAGCATGAAGATCAGTACCGAAACCGCCAGCGGCCAGCGCACGTGGCCAAGCGCGCAGAACAGATCGTCGCAGGGCTCTCCAAGCCAGTCATGCACGCGCCTGCAGAAGGCTTTGGCGCCAGCGCGGAAACACCACAGGTACAGACCCAGGCCGCGATACCGCTGAGGACGACGAGTTTCGTTGTCAGGGAGGCGATCGGCACGAATTCCGGATGCATGGCAAATTCCACGGGTGTTCTGGTAATGGAAACAATAATATGGATTCTGACCATATCATATTTCCGCGCACAGGTTTAGTCCCCCGCAACCTGCGGTAGTTTCCTGGTCGCCATGATACCGGTTCAGGACTCTGTGGCCGGTGCGCCGCCCTGGAAATCGTTGCCATTGACGTAGTCGCAGGGCGCTTCCTGCATCTCCAGATGCAGCCGGTCGCCGGTATAGGGATGCGCGCGGGCCAGATCCTCGTCGAAGTCGATGCCAAGGCCGGGGCGCGTTCGGGGCGTGGATGAAGCCCGCCTCCCAGTGGATCGAATTGCGGATCAGCTTGTGGTGGAACGCGCCGCCGGTCTCGATGGTCTCGGCCATCAGGAGGTTCGGGATCGAGACCGACAAGGTGGATGTTGGCGGCCCATTCGACCGGTCCGGCGTAAAGATGCGGCGCCATTTCGGCGTTGTAGACCTCGGCGATGGCGGCGATCTTCTTGGCCTCCCAGATGCCGCCCGCGCGGCCAAGTGCCGGTTGCAGGATTTTCGCGCCGCCCGTGCGCAGGACGGCCGCGAATTCCGCCTTGGTGGTCAGCCGCTCGCCGGTGGCCACGGGAATGCGCACGGCGCGGGCGACTTCGGCGAATTCCAGCAGGTTGTCGGGCGGGATCGGTTCCTCGAACCACAGCGGGCTGTAGGGTTCCAGCGCCTGGCCCAGCCGGATCGCGCCTGCCGTGGTGAACTGGCCGTGGGTGCCGAACAGCAGATCGGCGCGGTCGCCGACAGCCTCGCGGATCGCCTTGCAGAAGGCGACCGAGCGGGTGATGTCGGACATCGCGGGCTGATGGCCGCCGCGCACCGTATAGGGGCCGGCGGGGTCGAATTTGACGGCGGTGAAGCCCAGATCCAGCATCGCGGCCGCGGCCTCGGCATGGGCGTCGGGATCGGTCCAGAAGGTCGACATCGTCTGCCCCGGCTGCGGGTAGAGATAGGTGTAGGAGCGCACGCGTTCGTTCATCATGCCGCCCAGAAGCGCCCAGACCGGGCGGTCGCGGTCCTTGCCGAGGATGTCCCAGCAGGCAATTTCCAGCCCCGAAAACGCGCCCATAACGGTGGGGTCGGGGCGCTGGGTGAAGCCAGAGGAATAGACGCGGCGGAACATCATCTCGATATTCTCGGGAGTTCTCACCGGCCATGTGGCGTTGGAACACGTCCTCGATGACCGCTTTCATCGCCTCTGGTCCGACGGTCGAAGCGTAGCATTCGCCGTAGCCTGTAATGCCGGTATCGGTGGTCAGTTTCGGGAACATCCAGTAGCGCCCGCCCCAGCCGGGGGCTGGCGGGGCGACGACGAAAATCTCGAGATCCTGAAGTTTCATCCTGTGGTCTCCCTGTTGCCGTCACGCCCGGATCGAGCAAAGCACCGATCCGGCTTGCCGTCCAGAAATTGAGGCCCGTTCCGGGCCAAGAGATGTTTTTCGCCTCGTTCCGAGGCGACTGGCGCGCCGCGCGGGGATATTTTCGGACAAGTAATGATGCTGTCGGTTTCAGAACACGATCACATTGCGCCGCGCCGCGCCCGATCTGGTGCTGGCGATCGCTTCGTTGATCTCTTCGAGCTTCCAGCGGCCCGAGATCAGCTCGTCGAGTTTCAGTCGTTCTTGCTGGTAAAGATCGACCAGCCACGGGATGTCGCGCGGCCAGCACCACGTCGCCCATTTTCGAGCCGATCATGCCCTGGCCGAGGGCTGCGATATTGACGGGCTCGTAGCTGGAGCTTTGGCCCGAATGCGGCATGCCGACCATGACCACCTTGCCGCCGGCGGCCAGATATTTCGGCGCGTCGTCATAGACCTTGACCGCGCCGACCGTGACCAGCACCGCATCGGCCCCGCGCCCGGCGATCTGGGCCGACCTGCCGCCACGGTTTGGCGCTGGCGGCGAGGATGCCGTCGGTGGCACCGAACTCCCGGGCGGTGGCGAGTTTCTCTTCGGTCATGTCGACCGCGATGATCCGGCTGGCCCCGGCGATCCGCGCGCCCTGAATGGCGTTCAGACCGACGCCGCCAGCGCCGATGACCACGACCACGTTGCCCGGGCGGATGCCTGCCGCGTTCACTGCGGCACCGACGCCGGTGATCACGCCGCAGGACAGAAGGCTTGCCGCATCCATCGGCATGTCGGCGGGGATCGCGGCCAGCTGGCTTTGATCGACCACGACCTTTTCGGCAAAGCCGCCCACGGCCAGCCCGTGTTCCAGCACGCCGCCATCCGGCATCGAAAGCGGCCCGGTGCTGCGGTCATAGGGCGCGCCGCACAGCACCGGCTTGCCGCTGGCGCAGGGCGCGCAATGGCCGCAGGAGCGGATCAGCGTGGCCAGCACCGTGTCGCCGACCGCATAGCGCGTGACGCCCGGCCCGACCGCCGAGACCTTGCCCGCCGCCTCGTGCCCGTAGACCGCAGGCAGCGTGCCGCCCCAGCCGCCATCGAGATAGGAGATGTCGGAATAGCAGATCGCACAGGCGCCGAGATCGACCATGACCTCGCCGGGGCCGGGATCGCGCAGGTTGACCTCTTCGATCACCAGTGGTTTTCCGAATTCGTGGCAGACGGCGGCTTTGATCTTTGGCATCTTTGTCCTCGTTCTTTTCAGGGCAGGCTAGGGGTCAGGCGGGGACTCCGCGCGCGCGGGCGGACGACAAGAATAAGCACGCAAACGACCATCAGCACGGCCGACAGCAGGAACGGTGCGCCGGGGGCGTAGATCGGGGTGTTTTCGCGGGTGAAGAAGAAAAATACCGCCGTCATCACCATCGGCGAGACCGACATTGCGACAGCGGCGATCGAGGAGAGGACACCCTGCAATTCGCCCTGCTGGTCGTCGGGTGTGGCGTTCGACATGAATCCCTGCATGGCGGGCCCGGCGACGCCGCCGACCGCCGCCATCGGCAGGCAGATCAGCGCCCACGTGCCGGAACGGACAAGGCCGAAGAAGACGAAGGTGCCGACCTCGAACCTCATGCCGTAGATCGCGGCGTTCCGTTCGCCCCACCAGCGGATCGCGGGGGCGACGGCGAAGATCATCACCAGCGTCGAGCTGATCCCGTAGATCGCCAGCGACAGGCCGATCCATTCCGGATCCCAGCCGAAGCGGGCCTTGCCGAAAAAGGCCCAGATCGAGGGATAGGACTGAAACGCGACGGAATAGACGAACATCACCCAGAGATACGGTTTCAGGCCCGGCAGATTGCCGATGGCGCGGAAGGCGGCAAGCGGATTGGCGCGGCGCCAGGCGAAGGCGCGGCGTTTGGCGGCGGGCAGCGATTCCGGCAGCATCAGCAGGCCGAAAACGAAATTTGCCCCGGCGATGGCGGCGGCGACCCAGAATGGAGCGCGCAGGTCGATCGTGGCCAGAAGCCCGCCCAGAAGCGGGCCGAGCACGAAGCCGATGCCGAAGCCGGCATGGATCAGGCCGAAATTCTTGGCGCGGTCGGCGGGGGCGGAAATGTCGGCCATGTAGGCGCTGGCGGTGGCGTAGGTCGCCGCCGTGATGCCTGCGATGATCCGTCCGATCACCAGAAGCCAGATCGTGGGTGCGACGGCCATCACCAGATAGTCGAGCGCCATGATCGCAAGGGCGATCAGCATCACCGGGCGGCGACCGTAGCGGTCCGAGATATTGCCGATGACCGGGCCGAAGAGGAACTGCATCAGCGCGAAAGAGGTCGCCAGCACGCCGCCCCAAAGTGCAGATTCACCGATCGGGCGTCCGGTGACCTCTTCGATCAGGTCGGGCAGCACCGGGAAGATGATGCCGATGCCGATCGTGTCGATGGTGACCGTCGCGAGGATGAAGATCAGGGCGAGGCGGTTGTGCATGGGATGGTCCGGGGCCGGGTTCGCGGCAGGTTAGCTGTGGGGTGGCGCGTTGGGAAGGGGGAGGGATTGCGCCGTGCCTGCGCACGTCGCGATGCGCTTCGCGCGAGGATATTTGAGAGACAATGAGGGATTAGAGGGCGTGGGCGGCTTTGGCGAAGGCTCGGGCGTCGTGACGGGGCGTGGCCGAGTTGTGACCTTGGCGGTGAAGAGGCGCTTGGGCAGGGTGTCGGGCCATTTCTCCGCTGTAAGTTTAGCGAGAGGCGTCCGGTTTTCTGCGCTTCCATGCAGAGCGACTTGACGGCGGCTTGCGCCTGTGGCCGGGGCATGGCTGTCGCCAATGCGAAGGATAGTGCCTCGGCATAGATCAGCCCCAGACCGTCGTCGATACCGGCGCGCATTCGGTCGGGGTTGGGGGTGATGCTTTGGGCGAGATCGGTGGCGGTGGCGAGAGCGCGGGCCGTTGTCATGCAGATCTGCGGCAGGCTGAGCCATTCGGTCATCCAGGCCGCCCCGTCGCGTTGCTGGCGGTGGAGTGCCGCGCCCTGAATCGCGCCGTTCAGCGCGGTGGTCTGGCGGGCCAAAGCCACCAGAAGCGAGGGCAGAACCGGGTTCGATTTCTGCGGCATGGTCGAGGAGGAGCCGCCCGTGGCTAGCGTAACCTCCTGAATGCCGCTTTGGGCCATCAGCAGAAGATCCTCGCCCATTTTGCCGAGCGTTCCGCTGACGAGGGTCAGCCAGCCGGAAAGCTCTGCGATGGTGTCGCGGGTCGAATGCCAGCTGGCACCGGGATCGCAGAGGGTCAGCGCCTCGGCGAAGGCGGCGCGGATTTTGGGGCCGTCCTCGCCCATCATCGAGAGGGTTCCGGCTGCGCCTGACAGCGACACTTGCAGCAGGCGCGGTTTGAGTTCGGTCAGACGGTCGAGATGGCGCAAGAGCGGTGCGCCCCAACTGGCGGTGACGGCCCCGAACGTGGTGGGCGTGGCAACCTGTCCGTAGGTGCGGCCCGCCATCGGCAGATCGGCATGGGCCTCGGCCAGCGTGCCAAGCGCCTTGGCCAGTACCGTCAGCCGATCCTCAAAGATCGTCAGCACCTGCCGCAGCCGCAAGATCAGCGCGGTGTCCATGATGTCCTGAGACGTCGCGCCCCAATGCAGATATTGCGCATGTTCGGGGGCGTTCATCGCGGTCCGGAATGCGGCGACGAGGGCCGGGACGACGACCGCGTTCTGACCGGTTGCTGCGGCCAGCGCCGGCGGGGTCGATCTGCACCTCGAGGCTGGCGCGGTGAATCGCGGCGGCGGCGATCTCGGGGATCAAACCATGTGCGGCCTGCGCTTTGGCGAGTGCGCCTTCTACCAGCATCATCGCCCTGATCTCGGCGCTGTCGGTGAAAAGTTTGCCGGTCTCGACATCGTGGAAAAGGTCGCGGTAGATCGCGCTGTCAAACGGGCTGGCAGGCATCAGCCGGCGGGCCTGAGGCCGAGGATATCGCGGGCCTGCATCCATGTCGCGACGGGGCGGTCGTATTTGGCGCAGAGATCGGCGGCACGTTTCACCAAAGCGGCGTTCGAGGGGGCGAGTGTATCGCGGTCGAGGCGCATGTTGTCTTCGAGCCCGGTGCGGGTATGGCCGCCCGCGGCAATCGACCATTCGTTGACCTTGATCTGGGCCGGACCGACCCCGGCACCGCACCACTGGGCGTCGGGTGCTATCCTGTTCACGGTCTTGACGTAGAAATCGAAGACCTCCTTGTCGGCGGGCATGGCGTTTTTCACATTCATCACGAACTGGATGTAGAGTGGCGATTTCAGCCGCCCGTCATTCGCCATCTTTGCTGCCTGAAAAATATGTGAAAGATCAAAGGCCTCAATCTCGGGCTTCACGTCATACTTCAACATCTCCGATGCCAACCAGTCGACCAGATCAGGCGGGTTTTCATAGACCCTGGTCGGGAAATTGTTCGACCCGACCGAAAGTGAGGCCATGTCGGGGCGAAGGCTCAGCATCCCACCTCGTTCATGACCCGCACCGGACCGGCCCCCGGTGGAAAGCTGCACGATCATGCCGGGGCAATGTTTCTCAATGCCCTCCTTCAACGCTGCTAACCGTTCTGGGTCCGAGGTTGGCGTGCCGTCATCAAGCCGCACATGGCAATGCGCAATGCTGGCCCCGGCCTCGAAGGATGCATGCGTCGAACTCGATCTGTTCGGTGACGGTGATCGGGACGGCGGGGTTGTTTTCCTTGCGCGGGACAGAGCCGGTTATGGCGACGCAGATGATGCAGGGATTGGTCATGTTGCCTCGGCGATCTGATGCAGGATACCCGACAGTCTAGCGGGCTGGGCCATGTCGCGCCAGCGCGGGGCGGTGGGGCTGGGGACTGCGTCAGCCATCAGATATCCAGAAACACGGTCTCACCCGTCGCCTTGCAGGCGGATGTCGAAGCGGTAGTGGCCTTCGCCGGTCTTCTTCGCGATCAGGGTGTCGGCGCGCGGGCGTTGCTCGATCCGGGTCAGCAAGGGGTCGGTGGAATTGTCCTCATCCTCGAAATAGATGCGGGTCTGCAACCCGATGTTGATGCCCCGCGCGACGATCCAGAGCGCGATATGCGGTGCCTGCATGGTGCCGCCCGGCATCGGAACCGCGCCGGGTTTGATCGTCTTCAGGGTGAACTCGCCACTGTCCTTGTCGGCGGCGAAACGGCAGAAGCCGCCCACCTTCGGGTCTGCCCCCTCCTGACCCGGATAGAGCCCGCTGCATCGGCCTGCCAGCTTTCCAGCATTGCATCACGCATCGCCCAGCCAGTCCCGTCAAAGACGCTGCCGGTAATCGTGATCTCTTCGCCCTTTGCCCCGGTCTGGATAGCGCGAAGGCCGAGGTCTTCCGGATAGACGCCGGTCACGCCCGCGAATGTCGGGATGCAGCCGATATGGACATAAGGCCCGGCAGTCTGCGACGGCGTTTCGGTTAGTGTGTCCAGCGGTTGGGTCATCACATCCCCTCCGGGCGGTTCTCGAACATCGTCTGGCGGCGTCCGCGCAGCACGATGTCGAATTTGTAGGCCAGGAAATCCATCGGTTTCGCGCGGGACATGTCGAGCGGGGCCACCAGACGGTCAATCTGGCCGCGGTCCTTGATCGTCGCCACGATCGGGCAACGGGCGATCAGCGGATCGCCCTCGAAATAGCATTGCGTGATCAGGCGTTGGCCGAAGCCCTGACCGAAGACCGAAAAATGCACATGCATCGGCCGCCAGTCATTACCGCGGTTGGGCCAGGGGTAAGCGCCGGGGCGAACGGTCAGGAACTGGTAGGCCCCGGTTTCATCCGTCAGGGTCCGGCCGCAGCCACCGAAATTGGGGTCGAGCGGGGCGAAATAAGTGTCCCTGACATGGCGATAGCGCCCGCCGGCATTGGCCTGCCAGATCTCGACCAGCGTCTTGGGCACTGGCCGCGCGTTTTCATCCAGAACCCGGCCATGCAGCAGGATCCGCTCGCCAATTGCGGGGCTTTTCCCCCGGCTGAAGTTGAGGATCAGGTTGTTGTCGAGTGGGCCGATGAGGCCCTGTCCGAAGACCGGGCCGGTTTCCTCGGTGATGGTCGAGGGCATCGACAGCAAGGGTAAGTTCGGCGAGCGGGTCACGGAGGTTTTGTAGTCGGGATCATAGGGCACCGGATGCACGGCGCGGTTGCGGGGGATCAGTCGGCCGTCAGTCATTTTCGGCCTCCATCTCGGCGAACACCTCTTTCGCCAGCTTGATCGCGTGATTGGCACGCGGCACCCCGGCATAGATCGCGACATGCAGAAGCGCCTCCAGCACATCATCGCGGCTGGCCCCGGTCCGGGCCGTGGCGCGCAGATGCAGGCGGAACTCCTCGAAATTGCCAAGCCCCGCCAGCAGCGCCAGCGTCATCATCGAGCGTTCGCGGTCGCTGATCGTGCCGCGCGCCCAGACATGGCCCCAGGCGGCATCTGTGATCAGGTCGATGAACGGCGCTTCCCAGGCCTGCGGATCGGCGCGCGAGCGGTCGACATGCGCGTCGCCCAGAACCCGGCGGCGGGCGGCTGTGCCTTTGTCGCTGCGTTCAGACATGGCCGATATCCTTCAGGAACGTCGTCAGGGTGTCAGCATATTCTTCGGGCCGTTCCACACAAGGCAGATGGCCCGCGCCCCGGATCAAGTGGAAGCGTGACCCCTTCACCAGATCGGCGGTTTCGCGGACCAGATCGGGCGGCGTCGCGCCATCCTCTGACCCGGCGATAAAAAGGCTGGGCAAAGTCAGCCCAGCGGTCGGCGTGTAGAAATCGGTGCCCGAGATGGCCGCCGAACAACCGATATAGCCTTCCGCCGGTGTGCGGGTCAGCATGTTGCGCCAGCCGGTCAGTTCGGGCGTGGTGCGGAAGGCCTTGGAGAACCAGCGCTCCATCACCGCATCGGCAAGGCTTTCGATGCCACCGGCCCGAACCCCGGCAATGCGGTCCGCCCACAATTCCTTTGTGCCGATCTTGGCCCCCGAATTCGAGATCACCATCGCGCGGACAAGGTCCAGCCGTTTGACCGCCAGCCCCTGTGCGATCATCCCGCCGACAGACAGGCCGACAAACACGCCGTCGCGCACTTGGAGATGATCGAGCAACCGCTCTGCATCGGTGATCAGCGCGCCCATCGAATAGGGGGCGGGCGGGCAGGACGACAGGCCGTGCCCGCGTTTGTCATAGCGGATGATCCGAAGCCCCGCAGGCAGAAGCGGCAGGATCTTGTCCCACAGCCGCATATCCGTCCCCAGCGAATTGGCGAAAACCACCGGTGCGCCGTTCGGATCGCCCTCGTCGGCATAGTGCAGCGTGACATCGCCGAGTTCCAGCATCTGCATTTGGTATCCCCCTCAGAACGGCAGTCCGACGTAATTCTCGGCCAACGCTGTCTGTGCCGCTTTCGAGCTTTCCAGATAGGCCAGCTCGGTTTCCTGCATCCGCCCCCCGAAACTGCCCTGATCGGGGAAGCTGTGCAACAGCGTCGTCATCGACCAACTGAACCGCTCGGCCTTCCAGACCCGGCCGAGGGCGTTGGCGGAATAGCCGTCGATGCCCTCATCTTCGCCCGCATAATACTGCGCGAGCGCTCGGTACAGGTAATGCACGTCGCTGAACGCCAGGTTGAGGCCCTTTGCGCCGGTTGGCGGCACGATATGCGCCGCATCGCCCACCAGGAACAGTCGGCCGCAGCGCATCGGCTCTGCCACGTAAGAACGCAGCGGTGCGATGGATTTCTCGATCGATGGGCCGGTCACCAGCGTTTCGGCCGCCTCTGCCGGAATGCGCCGGCGCAACTCATCCCAGAAGTCGTCGTCGCTCCATTTCTCAAGCGGCTCATCTAACGGCACCTGCACGTAATAGCGCGAGAGGTTGGCGTTGCGCATGGAACAAAGCGCGAAGCCGCGCGGGTGGTTGGCATAGATCAACTCATCGCTGACCGGCGGGGTCTGCGACAGGACGCCAAGCCAGCCGAACGGATAGATCCGTTCGAATTCGCGCAAGATGGCGGCTGGAACAGCGCGGCGGCTGGGGCCGTGAAAGCCGTCGCATCCGGCGATGAAGTCGCAGTCGATCCGCTTCTCGGCACCCTCGTGGGTGAAGGTTACATAGGGGCGCTCGCCCTCAAGATCGTGCAGCGCGACCGCATCGACCTCATGCAGAACGGCGCCACCTGCCTTTCGGCGCGCTTCATAAAGGTCTCGGGTCACTTCGGTCTGGCCGTAGATCATGACCTGTTTGCCGGTCAGCGCCTTGAAATCGATGCGGAAACCACGGTTCTGCGCAGCAAGGTGAATGCCGTCATGCGCAAAACCCTCGGCGTCCATCCGCGCACTGACCCCGGCCTTGCGCAGCAGCTCGACGCTGCCCCATTCCAGCACGCCCGCGCGGATCCGGCCCAGCACATGCGCCCGTGAGCGGCGCTCCAGCACCACGGTCTCAATTCCCTGCATGTCCAGCAACTGCGCCAGCAACAGCCCCGACGGGCCGCCCCCGATGATGCAGACCTGAACGCGCAAGCTGATCCTCCCTGAGGATCAATCCTGCCCAAAGTAGTTTGCGATGTCAATTAACCTGCGCTGACCAACAGCGTGCCGGCGATCACAAGAAGGCCTCCCAGCCAGTCGCGGCCCGACAGGCCTTCGCCGACCACCCAGGCGAAACCCAGAACCAGCAGTGTCTCGGTGGCGATTATACCGATATAGGCGACGCCCAGATGCATGCGCTGAAGCAGCAGGATCTCTGCCACCACCGCGAGTATCAAAGCAACCGCGATCATGCCCAGAACGCTGTAATTGCCCGATTGCGCCGCCATTTTCATCAAATAGGTGGCCAGCGCATAGCCAAGGGCGGCGATGACAATAAGCACCGTCGGCCGGGCCAGTAAAACCAGGCTCATGAGAATCCTCTCTCCGGGCAAAATACCGCGCCCGATATCTTATGCTGAATGCGGTAAGTCTGCGCCTGATCCCACTTTCGGAAAAGGCCGGAATTCCTTACCTAAGGTCACTCTGCGGGTCTTTTCCGTCCGAGTTCCTACGCCGCAGCGCAATCCCTCACTCGTGCATCCGCATAAGGGCGACGATCTGGCCGTGATCAGAGGCCAGCTTGTTATAGGGCGCTTCGGGATGCGAGCCGTCGGTCAGATGGTCGTTCAGCACGCTGAAATACTCCATCTCACCGATCTTGTTGGCGTAATCCGGGTGGAAATGCCGCGACATCAGGATCTGATCGATCGAACTCGAAGACCCCCCGAACGCCGCAGTATAGACCATGTCGCGCGAGGATTTGCGGTCCGCACCGATCAGGTTTTTGACGTTGAAACCGCCAATTCTGAACGTCACCATGGGTATCCCCCGTATTTTTCCAGCGCGGCCTGGAACATTTCTGCATCGACGTTGCCACCGGTGGCAACGCAGATCACCGCATCGCCTGGGGTCTGGTCGCCGTGATAAAGTGCGGCGGCAAGGGCCACGGCCCCGCCCGGTTCCAGCACGATCTTCAGTCGCGTGAAGGCGGCCGTCATTGCCCGCAGACAATCCTCGTCCGACACCGCAAGGCCGGGCCCGCAGAGCCGCTGCATGATCGGAAAGGTCAGCTGGCCGGGCGAGGGCGTCAGGATCGCGTCGCAGATCGAACCCGCCGAGCGGTTGTTCTTTTCAATCCCGCCAGACCGCAGCGACCGCGCCACATCGTCGAAGCCCTCGGGTTCCACCGTCCGCACCCGCAGTCCCGGCGCCCTCGCTTCCAGCGCCAGTGCTATGCCAGATGTCAGCCCGCCGCCGCCGCAGCAGACCAGCACATCGGCGTGGTCGATGCCCGATCTCGGCGGCCTGTTCGGCAATCTCCAGCCCAGTCGTGCCTTGGCCCGGCAATCACCTGCGGTTCGTCGAAGGGCTTGATCAGGGTCAGCTCGCGCTCTTCCGACAGCCGCGCGCCGATCGCATCGCGATCCTCGCCCGCGCGGTCATAAAGCACGACCTCGGCCCCCAAAGCCCGGGTGTTTTCGATCTTCAGCTTTGGCGCGTCGGCGGGCATGACGATGACCGCGGGCATGCCATGCAGCTTTGCCGCCAGCGCCACGCCCTGCGCGTGATTGCCGCTGGAATAAGCGATCACGCCCTTCTTGCGCACCAGCGGGTCCAGCGCCGACACCGCCGACCAGCCGCCGCGGAACTTGAACGATCCGGTATGTTGCAGGCATTCGGCCTTCACGAAAACTTGCCGCCCGGCGATCTCATCGAGAAACGGCGAGGACAAGAGCGGCGTACGCCGCGCATGGCCCGCCAGCCGCGTAGCCGCTGCCTCGATCATGTCGATGTTCACTGGCAGATTTCCAGCCAGGCATGGATCGCCTCAAGCGCTTCGGGTTCGTCGAGGAACGGGATATGGCCCCGGTCCGGTACTTCGACCGCGATCATATCGGGTCGGCGGCGGCCCATGACGGTGACCGTTTCGTGGTTCAGAAGGTTGGAATTCGCCCCCCGGATCACCGCCAACGGCAAATCCTTCATCGCATCGAACAGCGGCCAGAGATCTGTTGCAGGCTCTTCTCCGCCCGCGGTCAGCGCATCGCGCAGGCGCGGATCGTAGGGGATCTTCAGCCCTTCGGGTGTCTCGATCGTGTGCCGTTCGACCTCTTCGCGCCAGCGCGAGATGGGCACGTTGTCGAACCCCGGCATGATCTCGGGCATCGCTGCGACCATCTCTTCGCGAGTCCGGTAGGGCGGGTTACGACCGATGTAGTTCATGATCACGTCCAGCCCGCTTTGCGCGATCTCGGGCCCGATGTCGTTCAGGCAAACGCCGCGCAGACGTTTCTTGGCGGTGGCCGCCAGCATCATTGCAACGAGGCCGCCGCGCGAGGTGCCGATCACGGCGGCGCGCTTGATCTTCAGATGATCCAGCAGCGTCAGGGCATCGCGGGCCTCGACCGGCACGGTATAAGTGCTGGGATCGGCCCAGTCCGATTGCCCGCGGCCGCGATAATCCATCCGGATCAGCCGCACATCCGGCAGGTGGGGCGCCAGATAATCGAAATCCCGACCCGAGCGGGTCAAGCCAGACAGGCAGAGGACCGGCATCCCCTTGCCCTCATCGGTATAGTGAAGCTGCAACCCGTCGGCAGATGTGAATTTCGGCATCAGAACGCCCTCGCTAGTTCGGGAATGGTGGTCAGGTCGCTCAGGACCTTGTCTGGCGTCCAGGGCAGCCGGTCCATCGGTTCGCCCGCGCGATTGACCCAAACGCAGCGAAAGCCAAAGCCCGCCGCCGCCGCCGCGTCCCAGCCGTTCGACGAGACGAACAGAACCTCTTCGGCACCGCAGTCGAACCGGTCCGGCACCATCTGGTAAACCGACGCATGCGGCTTGAAGACGCCGACATCCTCGACTGACAGTACATCGTCGAGAAACTCGTCGACCCCAGCCGAGTCGACCGCCCCGGCCAGCATGTCAGGTGATCCGTTCGACAGGATCGCCGTCTGATAGCCGGCGGATTTCAGCGCCGCGAGCATCGCGGGGACTTCGGGATAGGCCGAAAGCTCCCAGTAAAGCGCCAGCAGCCGCTCTCGCAATTCGGGGTCATCGAGCTTTGACGCCTCCAGGGCCCAGTCCAGCCCGTTTTGGGTGACTTCCCAGAAATCGGTATGAGCATCGGCGACGGCGCGCAGCCAGGTATATTGCAGTTGCTTCAGCCGCCAATCGGTTGCCACCTTCTGCCAGACCTTGGCAAATGCCTCGCGCCCGGGTTCAGCGGCGGCTTCGCGCGCGGCCGCGGCCACGTCGAACAGTGTGCCATAGGCGTCGAAGATACATGCTTTGATGGCCATGCCGGTCCCCCTTGGGGGCAAAGACTGGCACGGCGCTGCGGGCGATGGAAGGGCGGATCAGAGATAAAGCGACATCAACAGCCAGCCGCCACTGAAATGCGCGGCCAGCGTGAAGGCATAGGCGGCCATGGCCACCACGCCGGTATCGGGATGCAGTGGATGGCGTTCTGTGGCGCTGCCCCGCAAAAGGCTGAGCGCGCCGATCCCTGCCATGGCCAGCAACACCAGCGACCCCGTGCGCCAGGCGGCTGCGGCGAAAGCGGCGGCCATGAACACGGTCATAGCGGGGGCGAAGGCCGGCCAGATGACCGCTGCCGACATACGGGTGCAGTGGCCACCATTGAGCGGCCAGAACGGCAGCAGGCTGATGAAATTCACCGTGCCGCAGGTGACGGCAAAGATCATGAAACTGGTGGCGATCTCGGGCATCGTCGGGGCAAGCCAGAGCGCGGCCAGTTGCGCCGCAACCATCGGCGCCAAACAGAAACCCGGCCCCATCAGGGCCACGAACAACACTCCGCCGTCGCTACGATGCGGATCATCGGAAATCGGCGCGTTGCTCAGTTGCGGGACCAGCCTGAACCGTACCTGACGGTGGCCAAGCATCTGGTGCCCGATGACATGGCCCAGTTCGTGGAGGAGAAGCGTGATCAGCACAGAGACGCCAAAGACCGGTCCGAAGGCCACGGCCGCCAGAACGAAGGCGACAAATCCGACCAGAATGCCAACGCCGTCAAATCCGGACAGCGTTATGGCGGGCCCAAGCACGGGGCGCGCACGCAGCGCATAAGCCGTGGCGGCACAGAGGATTGATAACGAAATAAAGAAAATCAAATCCAAAAGACCTGTACCCGGCGCGTTGAATGACGCTCCTCCACCGCGTTCAGGTTAACCCAGAGCGGTCCGTTTCCGATAGCCCGCGCCCGGTAACACACTGTTTCCAGTCGGGATACGATGGTTTGGCATTGTTGCTGAAACCAGAGCCTACAGGTTCTCGGGCTGCGCCATGCCGATGACATGATAACCGCCATCGACGCGCACGATCTCTCCGGTGGTGCAGGCGCCGTAATCCGAAGCGAGGTAGACGGCGGTCCCGCCCACCGCCTCCAGCGTCGCATTGCTGCGCAACGGCGCGTTCGCCTCGGTCTCGCGGAAGGTCTTGCGCGCGCCGCCAATCGCAGCCCCCGCCAGCGTCTTCATCGGGCCGGGAGAGATCGCGTTGACGCGGATGCCGTCGGGGCCGAGATCATTCGCCAGATAACGCACGGTGGATTCCAGCGCCGCCTTGGCCACACCCATCACATTGTAGAACGGCATCACCTGATTGGATCCCTGGAATGTCAGCGTCAGGATCGTGCCGCCTTCGGTCATCATCGGTGCCGCCCGCCGCGCCACGTCGATCAGCGAATAGCAGGAGATCGTCAGCGAGTTCTGAAAATTGCTCCGGCTGGTGTTGATGAACCGCCCCGTCAGCTCGTTCTTGTCGGAAAACGCGATGGCATGAACCACGAAATCGAGCCGGTCCCAGACCTCGCCGATCTTGGCGAAAGCCGCATCCAGCGAGGCGTCGTCGGTCACATCGACATCGACCAGAAGGTCCGACCCGACACTGGCTGCCAGCGGCTCGACCCGCTTGCCGAACGCCTCGCCCTGATAGCTGAACGCCAACTCAGCGCCCTCGGCATGCAGCGCGCTGGCGATGCCCCAGGCAATCGAGCGTTCATTCGCGACGCCCATCACAAGCCCGCGTTTGCCCTTCATCAGATCAGCCATTTGGGATCACCCGTTATATTTACTCATCACCAGCGTGGCGTTGGTGCCACCGAAGCCGAAGCTGTTGGACAGCACCGTATCGACATCGACATTGTCTTGCAGCTTGGTGACGATCTCGCCCTCGCGGATCGCGGGGTCTAGCTCGGTCACGTTGATCGAAGGCGCGATGAAGCGGCCCTCCATCATCAGCAGGCTGTAGATCGCTTCATGCACGCCCGTCGCACCGAGCGAATGCCCGGTCATCGACTTGGTCGAGCCGATCACCGGATGATCGTCGCCAAAGACCCGGCGCACCGCCTCGACCTCGGTGACGTCGCCCGCAGGGGTCGAGGTGCCATGCGCGTTGATGTAATCGACCTTGCGATCGCCGATGGTCGACAGCGCCAGCCGCATCGACCGCTCGCCGCCTTCGCCCGAAGGCGCGACCATGTCATAGCCGTCCGACGTGGCGCCGTAGCCGGTAACCTCGGCATAGATCTTGGCGCCGCGCGCCTTGGCGTGCTCCAGCTCTTCCAGAACGACCATTCCGCCGCCGCCGCCAATGACAAACCCGTCCCGAGTGGCATCGAACGGGCGCGACGCAGTTTCCGGGGCGTCGTTGTATTTCGAGGACATCGCGCCCATCGCATCGAAAAGGCACGACAGCGTCCAGTCCACTTCCTCGCCGCCGCCGGCGAAAACGATATCCTGCTTGCCCATCTGGATCTGCTCGACGCCATTGCCGATGCAGTGCGCGGACGTCGAACAGGCCGAGGTGATCGAATAGTTCACGCCCTTGATCTTGAACGGAGTTGCCAGACAGGCCGAAACGGTCGAGGACATGCCGCGGGTGACCATGAATGGCCCCATCCGCTTGGGCGCGCCTTTTTCCACGACGATGTTGTGGGCAGCGAAAAGGTTGCTGGTCGACGGCCCGCCAGAACCTGCAATGATCCCGGTGCGGTCGTTCGAGACGTCGCTTTGCTCAAGCCCGCTGTCGGCCACGGCCTGTTCCATCGCCAGATAGGCATAGGCCGAGGTCGGCCCCATGAAACGCAGTTGCCGCTTGTCGATGCTCGCCTCGAGATCGACCTGCGGAATGCCGGCAACCTGGCTGCGAAAACCGTGTTCGGCATAATGCGGTTCCGCCCGGATGCCGGATTTCCCGGCGCGCAGGCTGGCGCTGACTTCCTCGGCTGAATTGCCGATGGGTGAGATGATCCCCAGCCCGGTGATGACGACACGACGCATGGGCGCCTCCTTGAGTTTTGGCGGTTAGCTTTCTGACAGCGCGACCTTCATATCCTTGACGAGGTAGATGACCTCTCCATCCGCCTCAACCCGGCCATCGGCGACCCCCATGGTCAGGCGTCGGCGTTTGCACGGCCTTGGTGAAATCGACGTAGTAGGTCAGCATCTTGCGATCCGGCCTGACCATCCCGGTCAGCTTGACCTCTCCGACCCCCAGCGCATAGCCGCGCCCCTGCCAGCCGCGCCAGCCAAGATTGAAGCCGGTCAGTTGCCACAACCCGTCGAGGCCCAGACAGCCGGGCATGATCGGATTGCCGGGGAAATGGCAGGCAAAGAACCAAAGATCGGGGGTGATATCGAACTCCGCGACGACATGGCCCTTGCCATGTTCGCCGCCATCCGCGCTGATATCGGTGATCCGGTCCATCATCAGCATCGGCGGTTCGGGCAGTTGCGCGTTTCCGGGGCCGAAAAGCTCGCCCCGCGCGCATTTCAGCAAGCCTTCCTTGTCGAAAGTCCTTGGAAAATCGGCCATTCCGCCTTGCCCCCCGTTCGTCGTTTGTCATTCTGCTCGTCTTTTGTCTAGCACCCGTGTCAGACAGGTGGCAATAGCGCCGCGATGCGGTGGCATTGACGAATAGTGTTTGATTGAGGGTGCCTAGGGGCCCTATATAAGGTGAATGGACGAAAGAGCCAGCAATGCAGATCACCCAGTCCAGTTCTGAACGCGGCACCGACTGGTTGACTGGCGGTGGTCTGCGGCCAACCCGCCAGCGGGTTGCCTTGGCAGCACTTCTGGTGGGCGACGGGCAGAACCGCCACGTGACGGCCGAGAGCCTTTATGCGGCGGCGGGAAATGCGGGTGAGGCGGTGTCGCTGGCGACGGTCTACAACACGCTTCGCGCGTTTTGTGAGGCGCGGCTGGTGCACGAGATCACGGTCGATGGATCGAAGAGCTATTTCGACACCCGGATTGACGACCATCCGCATTTCTACTGGGAAGACAGTGCCGAGCTGACCGACGCCCCTGCTGATCAACTCAGGATCTCGCATCTGCCCGAGGTGCCCGAGGGGGCCGAGATCGCCAAGGTCGATGTCGTGATCCGTCTGCGCCGGGTCTGATTTCCATTCCAACTGCTGAAATGCGGCCCGTTCCGGGCCAAGACCTGGTTTTGCGCCGCGCTGCGCACGGCGCGATGCCTGCGGCGCGGATATTTGCAAGACAATGAAGCAGGGGTTGTTGGCGTTAACGGATCGGTTAGAAATGGCTTGATGCTAATTGACCTGCCAAGGGGGTGTCATGCCGATACGCACGATCGTCTGGGGCGAGAATGTCCATGAGCAAACCAACAGGACCGTTGCAGGGATCTATCCTGACGGCATGCATGGTTGCATCGCGGCGGCTCTGAACGCGGACAAGCGCATTTCGGCAGAGACGGCGACATTGCAGGAGCCGGGCCATGGACTGCCAGAGGTTCGGCTGGCCGCGACGGATGTGCTGGTCTGGTGGGGGCATGCAGCCCATGGCGATGTGGAGGATGCCGTGGTCGAGCGTGTGGCAACGCATGTCTGGGCCGGGATGGGGCTGATCCTGCTGCATTCAGCGCATTTCTCGAAGATCTTCAAACGGCTGATGGGCACGTCCTGCAACCTGACCTGGCGCGAGGCGGGCGAGCGCGAGCGGTTATGGGTCACCTCGCGCAACCATCCCATCGCCGCCGGCCTGCCGGATCATTTCGAGTTGGAGAACGAAGAGATGTATGGCGAGCCGTTCGGCGTGCCAGAGCCGCTGGAGACGGTATTCATAAGCTGGTTTCAGGGTGGCGAGGTGTTCCGGTCTGGCCTGACCTGGCGGCGCGGGGCGGGCAATGTTTTCTACTTCCGACCGGGGCACGAGACCTACCCGACCTATCACGACGAGAATGTTCAAAAAGTCCTACAAAACGCCGTGCATTGGGCGAATAATCCCGCGCCGCGCGTGAAAAATGTCACTGACGCGCCGAACCGCCCGGTGGCGGAGGCGCCCGAAAAGATCACCGAACGTGGCCCGAAGCTGCACAAACCCGGCGAGGCCGGCTTTCGCTGATGGCTGTCCGTCTGCTGATCCTCGGGACCGGTGGCATGGCGCGGGCGCATGCCGAGGCCTTCGCGGCCATCGAGGGTGTCGAACTGGTGGCCGGGGTCGATACCGATCCGCACCGGCTGACCGAATTCCGCAAAGTCCATGGCATCCCGAAAGGCTTTGCCACGCTCGAAGAGGCGATCGCCTGGGGCGAATTCGATGCTGCCGCCAATGTGACACCGGATGCGGTGCATCATGCGACCACGATGAAACTTCTGGCGGCTGGCAAGCATGTGCTTTGCGAAAAGCCGCTGGCCACAACCTATCCGCAAGCCGCCGAAATGGCTGCGGCTGCTGCCTCGGCGGGCGTCGTCAACATGGTCAACCTGACCTACCGCAATGTCGCCGCCCTTGCGCGTGCGGCTCAGATGGTTGCGGATGGCAAGATCGGTGCGGTCCGGCATTTCGATGCGTCCTACCTGCAAAGCTGGCTGACACAGCCGGCATGGGGTGACTGGCGTAGCGAAAGTCAGTGGCTATGGCGGCTGTCGACCGCGCATGGCTCGAATGGGGTTCTGGGGGATATCGGCATCCATATCCTGGACTTCGCGACCTTCATAGCAGGGTCCGGGGCGGCTGATCTGTCCTGCCGGCTCCGGACGTTCGACAAGGCGGAGGGCGGGCGGATCGGCGACTATGTACTGGACGCGAATGACAGTATGGCGATGCATGTAGGCCTTGAAAACGGCGCTGTCGGTGTCATTCACGCGAGCCGCTTTGCCTCGGGCCACCTGAACGACCTGAGACTGCAGATTTTCGGCACGAAGGGCGGGCTGGATGTGGAATTCAAGAACCGCACCAGTCGGTTACGGGCCTGTCTTGGCGCGGATCTTCGGACCGCCACCTGGCACGAAATTGCCTGCTGTGATGTCCCGACGAACTATGTAAATTTAATCTCTGCGATCAACGCGGGCAGTCGCGGACACCCCGACTTTGCCCGGGGCGCAGCTTTGCAGAAGGTACTGGATCTGGCCGTCGATTCGGACCGGCAGGGCGGCAAGGTGCTGGCTGTCTGAGCGGCCCGGTCAATTTGTCGCTTTCCACGGCGCGGCGGTAACGCGTAGAACGCAGGCATGACGGTTCCGTTCAGCAGATTTACCGGTTTCGTTCTTGCGCTGACCATCGCGGTGACCAGCGTGACGATGGCCATGGCGCGGGGCCAGACGCGCGACGCGGCGGGCGTGATCATCATCTGTTCCGGCGCGGGTGTCGTGCAACTGCAGGTCGACCGAGAAGGCAATCCGGTCGGCCCTGTGCATATCTGCCCGGATTGCGCGCTGGGCGCGCTGGATATGGCTGATGCGCCCGTGATCCGGCTGATGCCGGAGCGTGCCCAGTTCAGTCTGAGTTTCGTCATTGAACCTGTGTCGCTGACCGGCGTTACCCTGTCAGAGGCGCGAGCTCGGGGGCCGCCGCCGGTCTGACCCGGCGCATCTCCCCCCAAATTCAATGACAAGGAGACTATGATGTCTTTGACCAAACATGTTCTTGCCGGCGCGATGACGCTTGGCGTTGCCCTGCCGGCCTTCGCCGGTGATATCGAAGTGCAGGACGCCTACATGCGCACCTCTGGCGCGATGGCGAAATCCGGCGCTGCTTTCATGCAGATCGTCAATACCGGCACCGAAGATGACCGCCTGATCGACGCCGCCTCGGATGTTTCGATGCGCGTCGAACTGCATACCCACAAAGCCTCTGCCGATGGCGTGATGCAGATGCTCCACGTGCCCGAAGGCTTCGTGATCCCGACCGGAGCGACCCATGTGCTGGCGCGCGGCGGCGATCATGTGATGTTCATGGGGCTGACCCGCGCGGTGGCGCATGGCGATGTCGTCAACGTGACGCTGACCTTCGAGAAGGCGGGCGAGATGACCGTCGAGGTACCCGTCGATCAGGAGCGCGAGGATGCACCGATGCCGATGGACACCGACGACAAGGGCTGATCGCGGTCCGGGTTTGCGGGCCGGGCAAGTCATGCTAGGCTTTTGCACATATGCAACATTGGCCGCCCACCGTGGGCGGTCAGGCAAAGGAGCATCGCATGAAAGCCCCCTGGCATCTCTGGGTCATTGGCATCGTCTCGCTCCTATGGAATGCGATGGGCGCCTATGACTATTACATGACCCAAAGCCAGAACGAGGCCTATATGGGTCAGTTCTCGCCCGAACAGCTTGAATTCTTCTACGGTTTCCCTGCCTGGGTCGATGCAACCTGGGCCATTGCGGTCTGGTTCGCCTTGCTCGGATCGGTCTTGTTGCTGCTACGAAATGCGATCGCTCTTTGGGCCTTCGTGATTTCGTTTGTCGGGATGGTGCTGACGACGATCCATAACCTCTTTCTCGCCGACCGATCCGCTTTGGACACGATGGGCAACTTCGAGTTGGGGTTCTCGTTGGTGATCTTCGTCGTCAGCCTGCTTTTGATCATCTATGCCCGGCGCATGAAAATCATCGGCGTGCTAAGCTGACCTTCGGCGGTCAGAACGGAAATTCCCCGGTCATCCCCTGGTCCAGCCGCAAGATGTGATCCGCGCCATCTTTCGGAAAAAGCGAACAGACCAGCGGATCATGCCCCGGCACCACCAGTTCGCGGGACGAGGCAAGTTGTCCGAGCCGCCCGAAACCGTCCAGCATGTCCTGCAGATCGACGACGATGGGGAACGGGATGCCGGTCCAGATATTCTCGTAAAGATGGGTGGCGTCCGAGGCGAGGCACAACCAGCCCGCCTTGGTCCGAACCCTGACCGCCTGCAAGCCCCGAGAATGGCCGCCGATGCGGTGCACCGTGACGCCCTCGGCGACCTCTCCGTCGCCGTCATGAAAGATCACGCGGCCGGCATATAGCCGCTTCACCGCCTCGCAGACATGATCCGCCGTGAACGGGGCGCGCAGCACGTCATGGCACATGCAAGGGCCGGTGGCATAGACCATTTCGGCAGCCTGCATGTGAAGCGTCGCGTTCGGGAACAGGTGCAATCCGCCAGCATGATCCCAGTGCAGATGCGTCACAATGAGCGTGGTGATATCCTCGGGCCGCAACCCGAACGGCTCCAGCAGCGCGCCTGGGTCGCGGCCGAACGGGCGGTTCCGCGCCTCGGCCTCGGCGGCATCGAACCCGGTATCGACCAGGATCACCTCTTTGCCCCGACGCAGCAACCAGACGAAGAAATCCAGCGGCGAGGCGGCCAGGTGGTCATCAGTGAAAATGAAGTTCTGCGCTCTTGGCCGGTCCTTGTGATCGGCATATTTGATTGCGAAGACCTCCCAGAGATCGCTCATGTCTTGCCTCTCGCTGCTATCGGGCCATCCGACCATGCCGAACCCACCGCTTGCAAGACTTTCCCGCCTGCGAAAGAGTGGCGGTCAGAAACGGGGGGCAGATGCCAAGGTCATTCACGATAGCGGTATTCGAGGGCGACGGCATCGGGCCAGAGGTCATGGCCCCGACGCTGGCGATTCTTCGGGGCCTCGCTGATGCCGGGCCGGACTATGCGCTGGACTTCACGCCGCTGCCCGGCGGTGCTGGCTGCTACCGCGACACCGGCGAGGCTTTACCAGCGGACTCGATCGCCGCGGCACGCGCCGCCGATGCGATCCTGCTCTCCGCCATGGGTCTGCCCGGCATCCGCTACCCCGATGGCACCGAGATCACGCCGCAGATCGACATCCGCATGGAGCTCGGCCTTTACGCGGGCGTTCGGCCCGTCCGCACCGTGCCGGGCCAGCCTTCGCCGCTGGCTGCGGCTGCGGATCACCCGATCGACTTCGTGCTGATCCGCGAAAGCACCGAAGGGCTGTTTCACACCCAGGGCAGGGGCGAGGTCGGTGAGAACGAAGCCTACGAGACGCTGAAGATTACCCGCGCGACCAGCGAGAAACTGTTCCGCTTTACCTTCGATCTAGCGAAGCAGCGCCGCGCGGCTGGCAAGGGCAGGGGTCGCGTCACCTGCGTCGACAAGGCCAACGTCTTCCGTGCCTTCGCGTTTTTCCGCGGCATCTTTGATGCCGAAGCTGCGCGTCACCCCGACCTGACCGCAGACCATGCCTATGTCGATGCGATGGCGCTGTGGATGGTGCAGCGGCCGTGGGACTTTGACGTGATGGTCACCGAGAACATGTTCGGCGATATCCTGTCGGACCTTGGCGCGGGTCTGATGGGCGGGCTCGGCATGGCGCCCTCAGCCGATATCGGTGACGACCACGCCGTCTTTCAACCTTGCCACGGCACCGCGCCAGATATCGTGGGGCAGGGGCTGGCCAATCCGGTGGCGATGATCCGGTCGGGCGCAATGATGCTGGACTGGCTCGGGCAGCGGCACGGGTTGCCCGCGATGGTCCGGGACGGCGCGCGGCTTGACGCCGCTGTCGACAGTGTCATATCGGCGGGCAATGTCCTAACCGGCGATCTCGGCGGCAGCGCCTCGACCGAGGAAGTGGCAGAGGCCGTCAAGCGGGCGCTGGCCCCATGACCCTGCGCGTCGCCTGCCTGGGGGCCGGCTATTTCGCGCGTTTTCATCACGAGGCCTGGGCACGAATTCCGGACGCGGAACTGGCGGGCGTCGCCGATCAAGATATTGCCCGCGCCGACGCCACCGGCCTGCCCGCCTATCCCGATCTCGCCGCGCTGCTGGATGCTACCACGCCCGATATCCTCGACATCATCCTGCCGCCCCCGGCCCATCTTTGCGCAATCAAGACCGCGCCGACCGCCGGGGTCAAAGCGATCATCTGCCAGAAACCGTTCTGCACGTCTCTGGCCGAGGCGGAACAGGCCGCCGCCGTTGCCGCCGCTGCCGGTATCCCGCTGATCGTGCACGAGAATTTCCGGTTTCAGCCGTGGTATCGCGCGATCAAGGCCGCGATCGTCGCTGGCCGTATCGGCGACCCCATGCAGGCCACGTTCCGCCTGCGTCCCGGCGACGGGCAGGGGTCGCGCGCCTATCTGGACCGGCAGCCCTATTTCCAGACCATGCAGCGCTTTCTGGTGCATGAAACGGCGGTGCACTGGATCGACACATTCCGCTACCTGCTGGGCCCGATCACCGCGGTCTATGCCGATCTGCGCCGCCTGAATCCGGCGATCGCGGGCGAGGATGCGGGCCACATCCTGTTCGACCATGCTTCGGGCGCGCGGTCGCATTTTGACGGCAACCGGCATCTGGACCATGCGGCCAGGAACCTGCGGCACACGATGGGAGAAGCTTTGGTAGAGGGCTCCAAAGGCGCACTGACGCTTACCGGCGACGGTGCGGTGCACTTCCGCGCCTTCGGATCACAGGATACCGAAACGATCCTGGCAGCACAGCCCGCGCGGGGCTTTGGCGGGGATTGCGTCCACGCATTGCAGACCCATGTCGTCAGCGCCCTGCTGAACGGCACGGAACTGGAAAACACCGCCAAGGATTATCTGCCCGTTCTGCGGGTCGAAGAGGCTGTCTACCGCTCTGCCAAAGAGGGCCGCAAGCTAACGCTTTAGCGGCTGCAATAGGCCTGAGCCGTTGCGCCGAACTGCTTGTAGCGCTGCCAGAACGCCTCGTGCGTGCGCTGGTCCGATTGCCGGATCTGCTGCGCCTTGTCGGGGTTCTTGAAGAAATCCGAAGCCATCCGTTGATCCGACCCTGACAGCGTCAGGTTCGCCGCCTGCTGGATGCAGCCGCAAACGGCGCGGCTGGCACCTTGCCTGCTGGAGCCCAGACAGGCCCGTTCCACGATCCCTACGGCCCAAAGCTGCGTTGTCGTTCCCATGACCACCAGTGTGGCCAGCAAGATTTTTTTCATCTGTCCGCCTCGATCCGATCCGCCGCCCGCATTATGCAATGTCATCCGGATCCGTTAACCCTGCGTAAAAATGCCCCAAGCTGAAGAGTTTTTCAATTCACAACTTTGGCGGTGCCGCGCCGTCACTTGGGCGCGATCGCGGTCAGAACGGCCTGTTCAGGGGCCGCCGAAACCGCTAGACCCGGCGCGTACTGAAAGTCAGAAAACATCATGGTTCAGGTTTCCATCGTCATCCCCATGAAAAATGAGGGGCAGAATATCGGCACGCTGATCGCCGATATCCTGACCGCCTGTGCGGATGACGATATCGAGGTTATCGCCGTCGACGATGCCTCGACCGACGATTCCGCCGAGGTCGTGCGGGGGTTGATGGCGAGGCATGGCAATGTCCGGCTCGTGCAGCATGACCGCTCTGGCGGGCAAAGCGCCGCCGTCCATTCCGGTGTTCGTGCCGCCAAGGGCGCGATCATCGCCACGCTGGACGGCGACGGTCAGAACCCGCCCGCCGAATTGCCGAAACTTTACGCGCCGTTGACCGATCCGGCAGCGCCCGCAGATCTTGGCCTTGTCGCCGGTCAACGCGTCAAGCGGCAGGATACCTGGTCGAAACGCTATGCCTCGAAATTCGCCAATGGGCTGCGCGGCTGGGCGCTGAGCGACGGCACCCGCGACACCGGCTGCGGGCTGAAGGCCTTTCGGCGCGAGGCGTTTCTGGCGCTGCCGTTCTTCAACCACATGCACCGCTACCTGCCCGCGCTTTTCAAGCGCGACGGCTGGCAGATAGCACTTGTCGATGTCAGCCACCGACCGCGCGTCGCGGGCCGCTCGAACTATTCCAACTGGCAGCGCGGGTTGGTAGGGGCGGTGGACCTGATCGGCGTAATGTGGCTTCTACGCCGTCGCAAGAATGCGAAAGCCACCGAAGCAGCGCCCAAAGGCAGATCCAGACCATGACCGCGATCATGAATTTCCTCAATGTCGACAGCTGGTTCGAGTTCTGGTGGGTTGTCTTCGGCCTTGGCGGCCAGTTGATGTTCACCGCCCGGTTCCTGGTGCAGTGGATCGCCTCGGAACGGGCAGGGCGCTCGGTGATCCCGCTCGCGTTCTGGTATTTCTCGATCAGCGGCGGCGCGATCCTACTGGCCTATGCCATCTACCGCGCCGATCCGGTCTTTATCCTCGGCCAGTCGCTTGGCGTCTTTATCTATTCACGAAACCTCTGGCTGATCCATGCGGAAAAGAAGCGTGCAGGCCTATCTGAGTGATCATCTCCGACGTGGCTGGGCCGCTCCTGCCGCGCTGATCGTCCTTCTCGTCACGGTGTTGCGCCTTGGTGCGCTGTTGCTGACCCAAGCCGATGTCTTCGTGGACGAGGCGCAATACTGGCTGTGGGGACAGAACCTCGATTTCGGCTATTATTCCAAGCCACCGCTGATCGCTTGGGTGATCCGCGCCACGACCGACCTTGCCGGCTCGGACAGCGCCTTCTGGATCCGTTTTCCGGCACCGGTCTTTCACGGTGCCACGGCGATGATCCTCGGGGCCTGGGCGGCGCGGCTCTTCGACGTCAGAACGGCGTTCTGGACGGCCATCGGATACGCGACGCTGCCGATCGTCGCCGTCGGCAGCATCATGATCTCGACCGACACGATCATGGCGCCGTTTCTGGCGGCGGGCCTCTTGTTCTACTGGCGGCTGTTGGACCGGGGCCGAGCGACGGATGGGCTGATCTCTGGCGCGATGATCGGGGCCGCGTTCCTCGCCAAATATGCCGGCGTGTACTTCTTCATCGGCGCGGCGCTCGCGGCCATTATCGTTCCGGGCCGACGCCCGAGCCTTGCGAATGCGGCGGCTTTTCTGGCCGCCTTCGCGCTGGTGATCTCTCCGAACATCCTGTGGAACTTCGCCAACGACCTGACGACTGCCCAACATACGCTGGACAATGCCAGCTGGGTTCGGGATGCCGGGAACGGAGCACTGCTGCACCCCGTGGCCCTGCTCGAGTTCTTCGCGACGCAGTTCGCCGTTGCAGGCCCGGTGCTTTTCGCAGCCCTCCTGATGGCCACGCGCAGCCCCGACCGAAGGATCCGCGAGCTTCTGCTCTTTTCGCTGCCGGTCATTGCGCTCGTGTGCATTCAGGCGCTCTTGTCACGCGCCTATGGCAACTGGGCCTTCGCGGCCTACCTGCCCGGCACCCTGGCCGCAGTCGCGTGGTTGATCACCCGGTCCCGCCGCTGGCTTGAACTGTCGCTGGCGGTCAACCTGGCGCTTTCGCTCGCCGTCCCGGTGCTAACCATCATCGGCCCCGGCGTCACCATCGCCGGCCGTCCGATCCTTGCCCGCTACATGGGCCGCGATGAGCTTAGCCGCCAGATCCTTGAACTGGCTGACGAGACCCGCCCAAGCGCTATCGTGACCAGCGACCGCGATGTGCTGGCCGACCTGTTCCTGACTGGCCAGTCCTCACCGATCCCGGTCCGGGCCGTCCCGCCACGGGGCAGAGCGATGAATTACTTTGAACAGACCTATCCGCTTGACCCCGAAACCAACGGTCGGATCCTGTTCATCACCAACCAGCAGCGCGTGAAATGCGACGATACGGTGCTGCCGCCGCTGGCGCCGTTCGACACCGAGGGCGGCGCCTATGACCGCAAGGACCTGCGTGCCTATCTGCTGCTGCCCGACTGCTTCGAGGCGATGCGCTGAACCGGGCCGTCAGACCGCGGCTTCGATGTCAAACTCGACCTCATGCTCGACCCCGGCAGAATTGTCGGCGGCCTGCTCGACGTAAACGATCTGGATCTTCTCGAACTCGATATCCACCGCCTCCGAGATCACCGTCAGCGGGTCATCGGTGCCGTCGTTTTCCATCTGGTAGTCGGTCAGCACACAATTCGTCATGGTAATCTCCAGATAATCCATGGACGCGTCGCCACTGTCCTTGCGCACGGTCAGCACGATCTCGTCAAAGGCCTGACCCCGCAGCGTCGCCAGCGTCAGCAAGGGCGAGGCCCTGTCGTAGGATTTCAGCACCGTCAGATCATGGACACTCGCCCGAACCCGCCTGCGCCCCGACGCGCCCGGCGATCGGCTGGTAACCCCCCAGCGCAGCCCGTGAATGTCGATCTCATCCTTGTGGCCTGTGACTTTGCTCTCCCCCTTGATGTCGGGGACGTCCAGAAATGCAGTAATAGGCATGGCGTAATCTCCTAGCGAACAAACAGGGTGTCGTTAGGGAAGGTTAACGAAGAGGAGGGGGTGGGGGTATGCGGGTATACCTGACCCCGGCACCTGTGGGGAGCATCAAGGTCGTTTGGTTCGGAATGGCTGATTTGAGCAGGTCGAGGACGTTCGATTGCAGCCGCCAGTCGGCTCTGGCACGCACGTCAGGTACGGTCCGCGTAGGATCGTGCTATGACACACAAAACCATCAACGCTGCCATTCCCTCCAACGCGAATGGAGTCAGCGGGCTTATCAGGATCATGACGGCAAAAACTGGCAGCGTCATCCGACCCGGCCCACTCAGGCAATACCTGTCCCGGACGAACCAAAGCGCCCCAAGATAAAGCGCAAGCGGAACCGCGACAGCGTAATCGCCCGTGGTCAGGCTGATTTCGGCGTGGTGGGTGATCACGTCCACGAGAACAGCGAAACCAGCACCAACGGCAGCCCCGGATGCAAAGATGACCGAATGGCCGTAGCCCCAGATCAACGACCGGCTCAGTTCCTGCGACTCCAGATGTTCGTCGTGCGCGAAGTATACCCACCACATCATGAAGACGATCACCAACGCCGAGATCGCGATATGGACAAGCGACAAGTTGATGTGATCGCCCATCGCCGTCTCCAAAGCTATCGTCGCCGCCAAGAGGCTCTCACCAAGAACGATAATGTTCAGAAGCCCGTAGCGCTCGATGATATGGTGCCGGTGCCAGGTCGTTTCGCCCAGTTTCTCGGCGAATACCGGGACGGAAAGCTCCAGAATGCCTCCGACAACGAACAACACGTAGAAGATGAGCGCATTCGCCGGGTCAATCAGCAGCAGAACCAGCCAGAAGACTTGCACCAAGGCAATTCCCTTGGCGTACTTCAGTGCGGTTTGGCGGTGCGGCGGATCGTGGCGCGCAGCGCGAAGCCAGAGGGCAATCATGGCAATCCGCATGATGATGTAACCGACAATGGTCATCCTCACATCGAGCGCCGAGAACAGCAGAGGGATGCTGGCTGCCATGACCAGAGCACCGGCCATGATCACCATCGTGAGAACCCGGAAAACCGCGTCGTCATTGTCGTAGGCGGATGCGAACCACGTATAGTTCATCCACGCCCACCAGATTGCAAAGAACGCCAGAACGAACCGTATTGTGCCATCCAGCGCATGGCCTTCGGCAATCGCGTGATGCAGCCCGGCGGCCGCCGAGGCGATGGCAATGACGAAGACAAGATCAAACAGAAGTTCAAGTGTCGTCGCGGCGCGATGGATCTCATGCGGATCGCGTGACGGCATTGGTTGCCGCAACCGTCCCTGAATGCCGAGCCTGGCCAATATTCCACTCCCCCTGAACATGCTTGGCTTTACCCTATGCATATTGCACCTGATGCCGTCAAACCGCCGGTCGTTTCAGGCTCTGCCCAAGCCAACTCCGTCGCGCACCTGCTTGCCCAGCCATCACCCCTTCACCCGAAACCCCACCTCGACCCCCTCAGGTTCCACCGCATCCGTCCAGAATTTCGTCACCCGCGCCGCGCCCGGCCCTTCTGTTTCGATAGTCAATATCAGCTTGGTGTCCGGTAGCCTTCCTCTAAGCCGGGTGCGGTGGAGGTCTGCTTCAAGCCCATAGTACCGGATGCCGCAGCGTGCATGGCGGTCTCAAGATCGAGCGTCGCTGACATCCGAAAGTAGTCTGTGGATCGGTCCGATGATGGTGCTGACTGCCTAGCTCCGCATCCGATCAAATTTCGGATCATATGGCGATGGCGCGATGACTTCGGCAGCAACCAAGTCGCCATACATGTCCAGCTGCATCACGCTGCCAACGCCAGCGAGCGGCGGGTCGACAAAAGCATAGGCGAGGTTCATGCCAAGACGGTGCCCCCAATCGGCCGATGTCACGGTCCCGACGACTGTGTCGCCTTGCATCAGTGACGCTCCCGCGTGGGCCGGCGCATGACTGGCGTCGATCTTGAGCGTCACGAGCTGTTTGAGCGGTCCGTTGGCCTGCCGCTTTGACAAGCGCGTCTCTGCCGATGAAATCGCCCTTGTCGAGTTTCACGAACCGCGAAAGCCCCGTCTCGAACGGATCGAATTCTGTGATCAGGTCGGCCTTCCAATGCAGGAAACCCTTTTCCATGCGCATCGAGTCCACCGCGCGCGCACCGAACAGCTTCAGGCCATGCGCCTCGCCCGCCTTGCGCAGCGCCAGATAGGCGGCATAGAGCGAGGCGTTGGGGACGTGGATTTCGTAGGCCAGTTCGCCCGAAAAGCTGACGCCCATCACCGTGGCGGGCGCAAAGCCGATGAAGCATTCGCGCACGGACAGCCACGGGAAGGCCTGCCGCCGACCAGTCGCCGCGGGCGCAGGCCGACAGCACCGCGCGGGCCTTTGGCCCTGCCAGAACAAGGATCGTCTGATCGTTGGTCAGGCTGCGGAATCTGCACGTCTTCATCCGGGTCGCAGATGCGCGGTCAGCCAATCCATGTCGTGAAATTCGCTTGCCGCCGCCGAGCCGTACCAGACCCGCGCCGGGCCACGGTCAGAGGCGGGCAGGTTGGCCACGGTCGCCTCGCCCTTGATGCAGCCGTGATCGTTGAGCAGATAGCCCAGGCCGACCCGCCCGTCGCGTTTCGTCACGGTGCCGCAGAACATCCGGTCAAGAAAGCTGTGCCGGTCGGCGCCGGTGATCTCGATCCGGTTGAAGCCGTTGACCTCGGTCAGGCCGACGTTTTCGGCCACGTTGCGTACCTCGGCGCGCGACGATGTCGAAGGCCTCGTCGAAATTGAAGCTCAGGCTGGGGTGAAAATCCGGCGCGGGTTTGATGTAATCCACCCGCTCCCAGCCATTCACCACAGTAAATTCCGCGCCCTCGGCGGCCAGAATGGGCGTCAGCGGCGTCGTCTTGGCGGGCCGCCCGGCGGGGCGATGTTCGTGCGGGAAATGGAAGCGGAATTCGTTCTGGTAATCCTCGATCGCCTTCAGCGCGGTCAGTTCCACATTCGCGTGGCCGGTAAAGCGGCGCGGGTCGATGACCCAGGTGTCATAGCAGGCCTCGCCATGCACGATCTGCTGCGCCAGCAGCCAGCCATGCCCGCCGCCTTCGCCCAAACCCGCGCGCAGGCCGATGATGCAGAATGCGTTACGCTTGCCGGGGATTGGCCCGACCAATGGGGCGCCGTCGATGGTGTAGGTGATCGGGCCGTTGACGATGGTATGAATGCCGACCTCTTCCAGCACCGGCATCCGTTTGAACACGTTCTCCAGCACCGGCATGCACCCGGTCCAGAGTCATCGGGGCAAAGCGCATTGACGAAATTCGGGTCGATCCCGTCCATGCCCCATGGCTTGCAGTCCTGTTCGTAGAACCCGACCAGCAGGCCCTGCTTTTCCTGCCGCGAATAGAAATCGTCGATCGGGCAACGCAACAGCGGCACGCGTTTGCCGAAATCGGTGATCGCCTGGATCGGCTCGGTCAGGAAATACTGATGTTCCATTGAGGCGACAGGGTGGTGCACCCCCATCATCGCGCCCACCTCGTTCACGCGATAGCCGCACGCGTTCACCACGACATCACAGTCGATGTCGCCGTTTTCCGTATGCACCGTCCACGTGTCATCCTTGTGCTGGGTAAGGGCGGTGACGGGCGTATTGCGATAGACCTCCGCCCCGGCAGTTCGGGCGCGGCGGGCCAGCGCCTGACAGAGTTGTGCGGGGTCAATATCGCCATCCATCCCATCCCACAGCCCGCCCAAAAGACGGTCGGTCGAAATCAGCGGGTGGCGCCGCGCACATTCGGCGGCGTCGAGGATCTCGTAGTCTACTCCCATACCCCGCGCCATCGACGCGAAATGGCGGTAGCCCTGCATCTGCTCTGGCGTGTTGGCAAGGCGGATACCGCCGTCGCCGTGATGGTAATTGATAGGGTAGTCCGGGTCGGCGGCCAGTTCCTGATAGAGCTTGATGGAATGGGATTTCAGGCCCACCATCGTCTGGTTCATCCCGAAATTCGTGACCTGCGCGGCCGAATGCCAGGTGGTGCCGCTGGTCAGTTCGTTGCGTTCGACCAGAACGACATCCGTCCAGCCTTCCTGTGTGAGGTGATAGAGCGTCGAGCAGCCTGCGATGCCACCGCCGATGACGACAACTTTGGTTCTGGTTTTCATGTCGTGGCTCCCGATTGCGATCACGATCCAGAATTGCAAATGAACGATGCTTTGAAAAATAGTTTAATGAGAGATATTATATCTGGAAATCAGAGGTTTTGGCATGGCCCTATCCTTACGCGCGATGCGTTACCTTCAGGCGGCGCTGCAACAGGGCAGCATCACGGCGGCAGCCGAAGCGATGCATGTCGCCCCGTCTGCGATTGCGTCGGCACTCAATCAGGCCGAAGAAGCCTTTGGCATGGCGCTTGTGACGCGGGCACGGGCGAAAGGCGTGTTTCCGACCTTGGCGGGGCGCGATGTGCAGCGACGCATCGACGACCTGTTAGAGCGCTATGACACCCTGCTGACCGATGTGTCCGACCTGCAATCGGGCCTCTCCGGGACCTTGGCAATTGGCTTCAATGCTCCGATCGCGCCGGCGTTTCTTCCCGAAATCTGTGCGCCGTTACTTGCCGCGCATCCCGAGGTGTCGTTGTCATTAACCGAAGGCGACAACACATCCGTTCAAAAGGGGCTGCTTGACGGTCAGTTTGACGTGATCATCTTTGTTGCCGAGTTGCCCAACCCTCAGATCGCAACGCAACCACTGATCTATGCACCGACCTATTGCCTGTGTCCGGTAGATCATCCCATCGCGGCGGGCAGGGCTGTGTCAGTTTCCCAAATAGCGCGCGAACCGCTGATCCTTTTGGACCGACCTGCGGCGCGAGGATATTATATGGATCTGCTGGAGCAAAGCGGCGAAGAGTTTCGTATCGTCGCCACCGCCAACTCGACCGAGATGGTGCGTTCGCTGGTTGCGACCGGGATCGGAGTGTCGCTGTTGAACATGCGGCCGCGCGAGGTGCCGCCCTATGCGGGCCGCGAAATCCGCTGTTTGCCGGTGTCTGACGCATCGTCGGGCGTCACACTTTCGCTGGGGTTCGCGCCGGGACCGAAACGGCGGTTGGTGCAAATGTTCATCGATGAATGCACCGCGTTTTGTGATGGGCCTGAGGGGGCCGAACTGATTGTGCCGAATGATACATAGAAAGAGGGTGCCGCGTTCAATTGCTGACCCTGCCACTTTCATCAAACCGGTAGCATCGCCAAAATAAAACGAAAATCTGCAATACGATGCTAAAAGCCGTTCGCTGAACAGAGATGAACGACGACAAAGTCCGCAAAGCAGGCGTTCGCTGAAGCAATCGGGCCGGCCTCCTGCAATCGGGATCCTGCTCAACATCGCAAACCGGGCCAGACCTCAATCGACTCAACCCACCTGCACCCGCTCACCCCGTAATCCGAAATCCCGCCTCGACCCCGCCCGGCGCAACCGCATCCGTCCAGACATCCGTGACCCGGGCCGCCCCCGGCCCCTCGCGCATCGCCAGCACCATCGCCTCGACGGCCTCCTTCGGCCCCGCAGCCAGCGCCTCGACCGAACCATCGCCGCGATTGCGCACCCAGCCGCGCAACCCCAACCGTTCCGCCTCGGCCCGCGCCCAGGCGCGGTAGGCGACGCCCTGCACATGGCCGGTGACACGGATATGATAGGCGAGTTCGGGCATTTGGTCCTTCCGGGGCGGTTGGTGCGGGTGTGGTGCGAGTATAGCATGGGTTGAGGTGGGGAGGGATGCGTCTAGGGTCGGTGGTCGCCCTATGCCAAATCTCCGATTTTGCAGCGCCCGAACCGCCCCCGCCGTGCCAAGGGCACGCCTCCGGCGTGACGCGGGCGCTTCGGCTCGGGCGCGGTTCCGATAGAAGTCGTGGTTCGCCTACGGCAACACTGAAATCCACGTCTTGGCAGCCTCTATCACCGCTTCAAGTTTATCCGGGTTCAATGCAAGATAGCCGCCAACGGTTGGGATGGCCCATTTGATCGCTGAATCCACGGCAAGATCGGCCTTGGATGCGCACCATTCGAGGCCCTTCTTCAAGGCAAGAATAAGAGCGTCGATTGACCCTTGAATTCTAGCCTTGTCCGGGCTTTTGGCTTCCAGTTCTTCTTTCAGGTTCTGGAGAGGCTCCCAGACAAAGATGAACTCCTTCGCTATTGCAGGCGCGTCTTCGATTGACTCCGGTGGGTTGTTCCCGCCAATTCCATGACGGGTTTGAGTTGCGGTGGCGAGTTCACTCTCGATAGCGCCGATACGATTCCTGAGTTCAAATCGCGCGCCAATCTCCTCGATCAGCGCCGCAATGTTCTCAGGCCCCTTATCCCACTCTTCATCTGGGATCAGCGCGATCTCCTTCTGCAGTCCCCAATCCAGCGGCTTGCCGACCAGAAACCCCTGATACCAGTCGCGCCAGAACGACCATTCGGGGCCGGATTTGTGGACGTTGGTCTGGCCGCGCAACGCTTCGACCAGCCAATCTGGCTCGCGCGGGTTGTGCCAGATCGGTTGGTCGAAGAACATGTCGGGCGCAATCTTTGTGTCAGCGTTGGCGGCGGCAAAAGCGGCAGTGTCGACGGATCTGGCTGCAGCTCGGGCGGCGGCATCGACAGCGGCATCAGAGGCACGTGCAGCAGCACGAGCAGTAGAATAGGCGGCGGCGTAGGCGGCAGCGTCCGCGGCATCATTGGCATCTGCCGCATATGCTGCGGCGTGGGCGGCAGCATCGGCAGCGGCGGTGACCTCAGGGATTGGTATCTTGGCCATAACTCCCGAGGTTAGGATGGCACGGGCTGTCAATAGCGCAAGCCGAGAAAGGTCATGGGATGCGTTTCGTCTGTGCGTGACCAGCGGAAACACTCGCAGGGCCGCACGGCAGGCGATGGCGGTGCGGGTTTCCTGCGTTTGCGCGTTCAACCAGTCCTGAAACTCTTCCACACTGTCGATGCTGGCTGCTCCCGCGCAATCCAAATGTGGTCAGCTTACAGGTGGGCGACCCCCAATCAACCCACCTTGACCGCTCTGAAGAACGTCCGCAACTCTTTCAATCATCGCCCATATCGACCACGGGAAATCCGTCCCCAACGACTGGCTGATCCAGCTGTCCGTCGCCGAACGCAAACCGCCCCTCGCCCTGCCCAGCGCTTGTCTCAACCCGCACCGCCCGCCACATCAGATCCCTTAACAAAGTCCGAACGGAATTTTCCAACCCATTGACCTGAAAGAGTAACCCCTTGTGTCCGCGTGCGGACGCCGCGCGCCGCTTGACCCGCCCGGAATTCCCGATCATATGGCCTGACCATGACCGACCTGAAAAACATCCGCAA
Organism: uncultured Alphaproteobacteria bacterium; assembly: GCA_963768355.1. GTDB lineage: Bacteria > Pseudomonadota > Alphaproteobacteria > Rhodobacterales > Rhodobacteraceae > JAHEAO01. The sequence continues at coordinate 14,663 of CAVYHT010000037.1, read as the reverse complement.
TTTCTCCATCGTGGCCCATATCGACCACGGGAAATCCACGCTTGCCGACCGGCTGATCCAGCTGACCGGCACCGTCGCCGAACGCGACATGAAGGCCCAGATGCTCGACTCGATGGATATCGAGCGTGAACGCGGCATCACCATCAAGGCCAACTCGGTCCGTATCGAATACCCGGCGAAGGACGGCGAGACCTATATCCTGAACCTGATCGACACCCCCGGCCATGTCGATTTCGGCTACGAGGTCAGCCGCTCCATGCGCGCCGTCGAAGGCTCGCTGCTGGTGGTCGACGCCACCCAAGGCGTCGAGGCGCAGACGCTGGCCAACGTCTATCAGGCCATCGACGCGGATCACGAAATCGTCCCGGTCCTCAACAAGATCGACCTGCCCGCCGCCGAAGTCGATCAGGTCAAGGCGCAGATCGAGGATGTCATCGGCATCGACGCCAGCCAGGCCATTCGAGATCAGCGCCAAGACCGGCATCGGCATCCCCGACGTGCTGGAAGCCATCGTCACCCGTCTGCCCGCCCCCAAGGGCGACCGCGACGCGCCGCTGAAGGCGATGCTGGTCGACAGCTGGTACGACACCTACCTCGGCGTCGTCGTCCTGATCCGCGTCATGGACGGCGTGATCAAGAAGGGCGAGCGCATCAAGATGATGAAGACCGGCGCTGTCTACGGCGTCGACAAGCTGGCGGTCCTCAAACCCCAGATGGTCGACATCAAGGAACTCGGCCCCGGCGAGATCGGCATCTTCACCGGCTCGATCAAGCAGGTCCGCGACACCCGCGTCGGCGACACCATCACGCACGAAAAGAAACCCTGCGCCACCGCCTTGCCGGGCTTCAAACCCGCGCAGCCCGTGGTCTTCTGCGGCCTCTTCCCGGTCGATGCCGCCGAATTCGAAGACCTGCGCGACGCGATCGAGAAACTCGCCCTCAACGACGCCTCGCTTCAGCTACGAGATGGAAACCTCCGCCGCCCTCGGCTTCGGCTTCCGCTGCGGCTTCCTGGGCCTCCTGCACCTCGAGGTCATCCGCGACCGGCTGGAGCGTGAATACGATATCGACCTGATCACCACCGCGCCGTCCGTGATCTACAAGATCCACATGCGCGACGGCTCGGAAATCGAGCTGCACAACCCCGCCGACATGCCCGACCTGACCCATGTCGACCATATCGAGGAGCCCCGGATCAAGGCCACCATCCTCGTCCCCGACGACTACCTCGGCGATGTGCTGAAACTCTGCCAGGACCGCCGCGGCATCCAGCTTGACCTGACCTATGCCGGCTCCCGCGCGCTGGTGGTCTATGACCTGCCGCTGAACGAGGTCGTCTTCGACTTCTACGACCGGCTGAAATCCGTGACCAAGGGCTATGCCAGCTTCGACTACCAGCTGATCGGCTACCGCGAGGATACCCTCGTGAAAATGTCGATCCTGGTGAACGAGGAACCCGTCGACGCGCTCTCGATGATGGTCCACCGCGACCGGGCCGAGGCGCGGGGCCGGATGATGTGCGAGAAGCTGAAGGATCTGATCCCCCGCCACATGTTCAAGATCCCGATCCAAGCGGCGATCGGAGGGCGGGTGATCGCGCGGGAAACGATCGCGGCGATGCGGAAGGATGTGACCGCGAAATGCTATGGCGGCGACGTGACGCGGAAGAAGAAACTGCTGGAGAAGCAGAAGAAGGGCAAGAAGAAGATGCGGGAATTCGGCAAGGTCGCGATCCCGCAGGAAGCGTTTATCAACGCCCTGAAAATGGATAGCTGAAGTCCGTGTGTCCACATGTGGACAGAGTGGGATATCCTTTCGGATCAATGAGTTAGGAATTCTCGTTCGGACTTTGTTAACGGTTGCGATGTAGCGGTCGGTCGGGGTTGACACAAAGGCTGGACCGGACGGCGGCGGTTAGCCGGACGGGCAGGGACATTTCCTGTGGTCGATTGAGAACATTGGGCAGGAGGGCGGATCGTGAGTGATGAACCAAAAGACGGTTGGGATAAGTTCGAGATCGTTGGAAAGGTAGCTGGGGCCATTCTGGTCCCAATTGCGGTGGCATCGTCCGTTTTCATTTGGAACGCGCAGCGCACCAAGCAAGACACTACCGCAACTATGACGCAAATTGCGATCTCAATTCTGCGTGAGGGGCCCGCGGAGGAGAGCGATACTGCCGATCCTCTCCGGCTTTGGGCTATCGAAGTCCTTAAGAATCCCGCGGCTCCACCTCCTCTAAGTCCAAGAGCCGAGATTTCCTTGCTAGAAGGCCGCCTGCCGTCTGTTTGGGGTTATCTCCCACCGTATCCAGAGGATTGCCGCATGACCTCAACCGCCGGGGTCGACGAGGGCGAAAGGTTGGATGTTGCGGTGTTGAAATACGATCATGCTCTCGGTCGACAGAACGCTAGAACCAGCCGCTGCGCCAAGTGGTACGACGGAATTGCGGGCCGAAACATCAATTCTGAGAATGCTGTATACCGCGATTAGCAAGCGTCGCATGAGTGCCAACCCACCATTCCCACCCCAACCACCACCTATGCCCGGCAAAGCCGGGCAGCGCCCACCCCTCGGTTCGGGCGCGGCGTTCATCCCTGACCGATCCGCACAAACGCCTTTCGCCTTCCGGCCCTCCGCTTGCACAGCGGGCGCATCACGCCTGACGGCTTGCCACTGGCAACCCGTACGGGCGGCCCTCACCCCCTCGCTTCCGGCGCGGTGCTCTGTTTTCGCGGCGTAACACGGCCCTCACCCCGTCTCATCCGACGCCACGTCACACCCCCGGCCGCACCACCCCTCTATCCAACTCACCCATTTCCGTGGTACGTTTCCCCATTGGAAACAGTCTATTTACGGAGACAATTATGAAGCGCTATGCGTATTCGATAGCCATTGTCACAGCCCTTGTGTTCGCGGTTCCCATCGCAGGTTTCGCCCAGATCAGGGCGGCGGTACATAGCCGTGCGATTCCGATCGACGCCTTGGCAATCGCGAACACGGCCGTGACGCTCGACACCACCGTCCGTTGCACCTCGGGCGGCAAGCCGGTCACATGCCCAGCCAAGATCCTGGTGCTGAACGACTGAACATTTTCAACTGCGTATTTTTGGAGCTACCGACCAATGAGGTATTTTTCGATATCGCGGCCATGCGCCGCCATTCTTGCCGTGCTTGTTGCCGCGCCGCTAAGCGTCGCAGCGCAACAAGCGCAAGTCTTGCAGGCGACCGATGCAAAATCCGTGAAGGCGGCCCAGATCGCCCAATCCGGCCGGCAAAAGGCCATCGGGTCGGTCACGGCGCCGGGCGATCAGATCGTGCTGAGCACCCGCACCTATTGCTTCGACGCCAACGACAACCGGGTCAAGTGTCCGGACAAGATCACCATACGTACCGACTGAACAATCCGGTCGGTGCGTGCCAATGCGCTCCGACCGCAATCTGTGCCGGCTCTGGCCTAGAACAGCCCGTCGCCGCCCTGATCCTGCTCGATCGCTTCATCCGCTATCACCGCGGCACCCGCGCCGATGGCGACCGGGACGCAGCCCGACAAAAGCGCGCCACCCGTTGCAAGGGCCAGAATAAGCCAGAGTTTGTTTTTCATGCAGTATCCTCCTGCCGCCACATTAGCGCGCAATCCGGCAAGCGCCAGACCTGTCGTGCAAGGGTAGAAGGGTCGGGTCGTGCTGCTCTGGCGCAGATGCCGGGCTTTCCACCTTCGCAGATGCAGAGACTTCGGCGGTATCCGGCCGGTGCCGCGAATTCGACTTATCCCCGCGCAACCCCGCGTCAAGACGCGAAAATCCGGCGTTATCCACAGGAAATCCACCAGTTATATCAACAGGTTATCCCCAAGAAATTTGCCTGCCGCCGTGATTTTTTCTTGCGCGAACTCAGCCGCTTTTGTGAAGTTCGTATCACTGCAGAGTTTCTTATGAAGCGGCGCAGAGCAAAGGCCCCTTGAGGCTGGCGCGGGAAGGCCCGGATCTTCGGAGACGGATTGGAACGCAAAGGTTTTAAGGAAACAGGTCAGATCGCGGCGGGTTTTCGGATCCAAGGCGTCACGGCGGTTTCATCGGGTCGATGCGGGTCACGGCTGGTTTTCGGATCAGATGTGGCTGCGAAGGTTCTTCGGAGCCTTGGCAAACTGGGCCCGTAGCCCTCTGGGGGGAAAGGTTCAGGTAGGCGTCAGGGTGTGTCCTTCATTGGACGCGGGCACGGACTTCGTCCAAGCACCTGACGCCTTCTCCTGTTTCGCCCGCGCGCCGCTCCGCCCCCATCCATATTCCTGCCGCATTCCCGCACTATGTTCCCCCAGCGTAAACCGCATCGGAGGTTCGCTTATGGGAAGACTCCTCGCCATCGCTGCCATCGGGATGGCTGGCTATCTGATCTATACCGGCCATATCCAGATCGGCGGCTCCAGCATGCGCAAGACGACCGGGGCCATCGGCAGCTACAGCGCCGCCCCCAGCCCGGCGATAAGCGGCATCGCCAATGCCGCCGCGAAGATCAGCAACTGACGGACCGGTGCCCATCGCGCAGCTGAGGGTGGAACGCAAAAGGGCGAGCCCCGCGGCCCGCCCAAACTCGTTACATCGGAATACTCGTCAACTGCCGTACTGGACCTCGTTGCTTTCCGCTTGGATCGCCTCTCCGACGTTTTCAATGTCCTGCCCCGCGCCCTCGACGGTCTCACAGGCGATCAGCCCCAGAAGGGCGAGCAGGGAAAGTGTTGCGCGGGTCATGTAAGCCTCCGATTTCATTGCTGTCCTGCAAGCCCAACGCCGGGCGTCAGGTTTGGTTCCGGAGGGATTTGACCTCGGTCAAAGCTGGCCTGTCAGAAGCCAATTAGCCTGCGCGCAAAATCCAGAACGGAGACTGACATGATCCGCCTTGCCTCAATCCTTTTCTCAATGATCGCAACCACCTGCGCAGGTATCGGCATCATCTCGGCGCTGACGATGGGGTATGACACGCTTTACCCGATCCTGTTCGTGGCGGCGGCGGGTTTTGTTGTCGCATTGCCCGTCACTTGGTTCGTGGCGGGGAAGATCCGGGATCTAAGGTAGCGACGGAAATCCAGAGGCATCCCGTATCAGTCTCAACATGCTGAAAGGATACTTCGATGAAATCGCTCCCTCTGATTTTCTTTCTGACTTTCGCGCCGCTTTCTCTGGCGGTTGTCGCGACCTCTGACACGCTGGCCGGGATGCCGATAGACCGGTGAGATGCGCTATCCTTGAGGGTGAGTGTTTTGAAGAACGGGGTGAAAGCGGTGCGATGTATTAAGGAATAGGTACAAACATCGCCGCTAAGCGTCCAGAAACGCGCGCACCGCGGCTTCGAACTCCCTCGGCTTTTCGGCATGCAGCCAGTGCCCTGCGCCGGGGATCTTCGCAAACCGCGCGGCGGGGAATAATCTTTTGATTTCAGGGCGATGCTCTGGCGTGACATAGGTGCTTTCAGCGCCGGTCAGAAAAAAGGCGGGGCCGTCGAAGTGGCCGCTGGTTTCGGGAAAGCCGATGATCTTGTGCATCTCGGCAGCCAGCACATCCAGGTTCAACCGCCATTCTTTCCCCTTAAGATCAAGAGATTGCAGCAAGAAGGCGCGCACGCCGTCTTCCTCGACCGCGGGTTTCAGAACGTCATCGGCGTCTTTCCGGCTGCCGACATAGTCAAGATCGACGTGGCGCATCGCCTCGACCAAATGCAACTGGGTGTGATTATACGCGGTCGGCGCGATATCCGCGACAACCAGCCGCCGGATGGCATCAGAGTGGTTCAGCGCCAGGATCATCGCCGCCTTGCCCCCCATCGAATGCCCGAGCACATCCATCTTGCCGTCAAAATGTGTAATGATTTCATAAAGATCATCTGCGAGCTCGGCATAATCATGGGTCCCGTGCCAATCGCTTTCGCCATGATTGCGCATATCGACGGTCACGACCTGACGGCGGTCGCTGAGCCGTTTCGCGATAACGCCCCAGTTCCGGGCAGAGCCAAACAGCCCATGCGCGATCAGAAGGGGTGCTGCAGCCGTCTCGGTTCCGGTGATGATGTGGTTCAGCATCAGGTCAGGCTATCCAAGTTCGAGGTATCTGGCCAGACCCGACATCACGCTGTAATCTGTAGTCTCGATTTGAGAGTTGGCATGATTTCAAAGAGTTATCAAGAGCGCGCCGATCATCTGGCGGCAATGATCGAAGACCGGCTGGGCGTTCGCGGAAACGGGCTGCGGGCCAAGCTTCGCCGTGCCGGTCGTTCGCTGCCGTCAGATGTCCGGCATCAGGGTGAGGTCTTGCTGGCAGCGCTTGATTATCAGGGCAATCCCAAACTGGCGCGGCGACTGGATGAGCGGACCATCGACAGGGCATGCAAGAGCATCGAGAGCTACCTGTCTGCGATAGATCCGAAAGTGTGGCGGATGAACCGGTTGGTCAGTATCTTCTCGTCCGCCGCTCTTGCCCTGCTGGTCACGGGCGGTCTGGTCATCACAGTTCTTGTCTGGCGCGGCTATGTTTAGTTTCTGCTCCTATAGTCCGGGATAGATTGGGAATTTATTGCAAAGCGCCACGACCTTGGCCCTGACGGCAGCCTCGACCTCGGCATTTCCATCCTCGCCATTGGCGGCAAGCCCGTCGACCACTTCGACGATCCAGTCGGCGATCTGACGGAACTCAGCCTCGCCAAAGCCGCGTGTCGTGCCCGCCGGGGTACCCAAGCCGGACACCGGATGTGACGGTCGGCTTTTCCGGATCGAACGGAATGCCGTTCTTGTTGCAGGTGATATTGGCACGGCCCAAGCGCCTGTTCGGTGGCGTTGCCTTTGACGTCTCTTGGGCCGCAGGTCGACCAGCAGGACATGGGTGTCGGTGCCGCCGGTCACGATGTCGAGCCCGCCTTTCATCAGTTGGTCGGCCAGCGCCTGCGCGTTCTTGATGACTTGCGCGGTGATAGGTCTTGAACTCGGGCCGCAGCGCCTCGCCAAAGGCGACGGCCTTGGCGGCGATGACATGCATCAACGGGCCACCCTGAATGCCGGGGAAGATCGCCGAGTTGACCTTTTTCGCAATGTCCTCGTCATTGGTCAGGATCATCCCGCCGCGCGGGCCGCGCAGGGTCTTGTGCGTGGTGGTGGTGGCGACATGGGCATGCGGGAAAGGCGAGGGGTGTTGACCGCCCGCGACCAGACCCGCGAAATGCGCCATATCGACCAGCAAGTAGGCGCCGACGCTGTCAGCAATCTCGCGCATCTTGGCAAAGTCGATCTGGCGCGGGATGGCCGAACCACCTGCGATCATCAGCTTGGGCGAATGCTCTTTGGCCAGTGCCGCGATCTCGTCATAGTCGATCCGGTTGTCTTGCTTGCGCACACCGTACTGGACGGCGTTGAACCATTTGCCCGACTGGTTCGGGGCCGCGCCGTGCGTCAGATGGCCGCCGGCAGGCGAGGTTCATGCCGAGGATCGTGTCGCCGGGTTGCAGCAGCGCCTGAAACACCCCCTGGTTGGCCTGCGAGCCGGAATTTGGCTGGACGTTGGCAAAGTCGCAGCCGAACAGCTGGCGGGCGCGTTCGATTGCCAGGTTCTCGGCGACATCGACATATTCGCAGCCGCCGTAGTAGCGACGCCCCGGATAGCCTTCGGCGTATTTGTTGGTCATCACCGAGCCTTGCGCCTCCATCACGGCGGCCGACACGATATTCTCGGAGGCGATCAGTTCGATCTCGTTCTGCTGGCGGCCCAGTTCTTTGCCGATTGCCTCGGAAATCTCCGGATCTCGGGCGGCGAGGGATTCGGTGAAAAAGCCGTTGTCGCGGTGCGGAGCGTTCATGCTGCTTGCCTCCTGAGGGTGAAAGGTTGGGTGGTATGTAACGGGGTTTGGTGGTCTGAAAAAGCCCGGAAAGCGACGCACCCAACTGGATTCACGCCGTCGGCTTCGGCCCTTCGGGGCTTGTGTTTCGGATCCCGCGCGGGCGAAGAGTTCTGCAAACGGAAAGCAAGGCCATGGCCGCAAAGACAAAAATCGCGTTTGTCGCAAGCGATGTCGCAATCGCGCAGAATGCGCTGGACCGGCTGTCGCGGCGCTATGGCAATGTTCCGTTGGAGGAGGCCGATGTCATTGTCGCCTTGGGTGGCGACGGGTTCATGTTGCAGACCCTGCACAGCACGATGGATATTGACGCGCCGGTTTACGGAATGAATTGCGGCACGATCGGGTTTCTCATGAACGAATTTCATGAAGAGGATCTGATTGAGCGGCTGTCTGCGGCCGAGGAAGAAAAGATCAATCCGCTGCGCATGATTGCTGAAAGTGCCGATGGCTCTCACCACGAGGCTTTGGCGATCAACGAGGTCTCGTTGCTGCGCGCGGGCCCGCAGGCGGCGAAACTTCGGATCAGCGTCGACGGTCGGGTCCGGATGGAAGAACTGGTCTGCGATGGGGCTTTGGTTTCAACGCCGGCGGGTTCGACTGCCTATAACTATTCCGCGCATGGTCCGATCCTGCCTATCGGCTCGGATGTGCTTGCGCTGACGGCGATGTCTGCGTTCCGGCCCAGACGGTGGCGCGGGGCGCTTTTGTCGAAGCAATCGAAGGTCCGGTTCGACGTCGTGGATGCCGAAAAACGGCCCGTGATGGCCGATGCCGACGGCCGCTCGGCCCGCGATGTCGTCTGGGTCGAGATCAGCAGCAACCCCGAGATCGTGCATCGCATCCTGTTCGATCCCGGCCACGGTCTTGAAGAGCGCTTGATCCGAGAACAGTTCACCTAAGGGGCGTCGTCAGCCTTTGCCCAGGCCTCAAGCTTGCGGTAAAGTGTAGAGGGTGACACCTTCAGCCTGCGAGCGGCACTTGGTATGGAACCGTCTGTCCGCGCCAACGCGTCCTTGATGATGTGTCGTTCGAGTTCGGCCAGCGTCATGCCCTGATACTTGTCGAGCAGTGGGTCCAGCGCCTTTGCGCGCGAGCCTGCGAGCAGGACAGGATCAGGCAACATGTCCGGCGTCAGAAGGTCTGCGTCATGCATGATTGCGGCGCTCCGAATGACATTGAGAAGTTCAGTGATGTTACCGGGCCAGCCGTAGGTCAGGAACATATTCCGGGCCTCACTCGACATCCCGGTGAACGAACCTGTGCCGGCCCTGGAAAGCGCGCTGATTGACTGGTCCGCAATAAGCAGCACGTCTTGTTCTCGGTCGCGCAAGGCGGGCATCCGGATCGGCGCGACGTTCAGCCGGTAGAATAGATCGGCGCGCAGACGCCCGCTTTGGATCTCTTGCAGTGGATCGCGGTTTGTCGCGCAGATCAGGCGCGGGACCTGAATGCCGGTGGCGCTGGCGCTCTGTGCAGTGTGTTTTTCAAGAGCATGCAACAATCGGGTCTGCAATGCAAAGTCCAACTGGCAGATGTGATCGAGAAACAGCGTGCCAGCTGCTTCAACTGACCCGAGTCCCCCTGAAGTGAACCCGTCGAGTGCGCGCTCGAAACCCTCGGACTCGACGGTCGCGCAATCTACCGTGACGAATGCGCCGCTGGCCCTTTCGGATTGCTCGTGAATATGTTGGGCCGCCAATGTTTTTCCGGCACCGCTTTCACCGGTCAGGAAGACCGGCGCGCTCGACTGGCCGGCCGCGTTGATCTTTCCCGACACGTCCAGAAAGGCCTTCGAAGTCCCGATCATTTCGACAAGATGGGGCGTTTCGGCAGGCCTGGATTTCGCCAGTGACGCCAGAGCATCTTCAATCGCTGAGATGAACGGGGCTTCCCGCACGGGTTTGACCAGAATATCAAATGCCCCGGCCCGCATCGTTGCAACGATATGCCGGGTGGAGTTGTCTGAGGTCGTGACGATGATCCGGATATCGGGCGCGACGCTGCGAAATTCGGAAATCAGGTCAAATCCTTCGACGTCAGGCAACCTGGGGTCCAGCACGACGATATCTGGCCTGATCTGACGGAAGCGCGCCCGCGCTTCGATTGCTGTGCCGACGGCCACCATGTCCAGTCCGCGTCGGCGCAGCAGCGACCTGAGGGAAGTTTGGACCGACGGCATTTTGTCGACCAGCAGGACCGGTGGGGTACTCATGCCAGCGAACCACTGCCAGCTACAAAACGGCGGTCTCCGCAGGTGGTCGGGGAAGCGTTCGCCGGTTGGCGTGGGTGCGTTCCAAGTGAAACCATGCCTGCAAGACAGCGGGATCGATCAGGGTCAACGGACAAACTCTTACCTCAACAACTCGGCAATCGCGAACGCCCCCGCTCAGCAATCCTAAGTTGCGTCGGAATGATCTTCAGTCGCACCGACGCGCTGCGAACTTACAGAAGGAACGCAGGCAAGCTCAAGTTTTTAAATGAAATTTGGTAAAATTCACTCTTTTGGGTAGCCTAATGTCTTCAAGGCCGAACCAATCTCATCGAGAATCGCAGGATCGTCTATGGTTGCAGGCGGCTTATAGTCCTGACCGTCAGCAATCTTAACAATTGTAGCGCGAAGAATCTTACCCGAACGGGTCTTCGGCAGGCGGTCGACAACCGTGACCAGTTTGAACGCAGCGACCGGTCCGATCCGGTCGCGGACCATCTTCACCACTTCAGCGCAGACTTCGGCATGGTCACGCGTGACCCCCGAATTGAGGCAGATGAAGCCGACCGGCAGCTGACCCTTCAATTTGTCGGACACGCCGACCACGGCGCATTCCGCGACGTCGGGATGGCTGGCCAGACACTTCTTCCATGCCACCCGTGGACAGGCGGTGACCGGCAACGTTGATGACGTCGTCGGTGCGCGCCATGATGTAAAGGTAGCCGTCCTCATCGACATAGCCGGCATCGCCGGTTTCGTAGAAACCGGGAAAATGTGACAGATAGCTTTTCTTGTAGCGATCCTCTGCGTTCCAGAGCGTCGGCAAGGTACCTGGCGGCAGCGGTAGTTTAACGGCGATAGCGCCAAGTGTTCCCGGCGCGACAGGATGACCAGCCTCATCGAGGATCTGGACATCGTAGCCCGGCATCGCGACCGAGGGCGATCCGATCTTGACCGACAATGGCTCGATCCCCATCGGATTGGCGGCGATCGCCCAGCCGGTTTCGGTTTGCCACCAATGGTCGATCACCGGCACCTTCAACACGTCCATCGCCCATTCGATTGTATCTGGATCGGCGCGTTCGCCAGCCAGAAACAGCGCTTTCAGAGAGGAGACATCGTACTTCCTGACCTCCTCGCCCTTTGGGTCCTCGCGCTTGATCGCGCGGAAAGCGGTCGGTGCAGTGAAAAGCGCCCGGATGTTGTGTTCTTCGATCATCCGCCAGAACGTGCCTGCATCCGGCGTTCCGACCGGTTTTCCTTCGAACACGATGGTCGTGTTGCCGTGGATCAGCGGGCCGTAACAGATGTAGCTGTGCCCGACGACCCAGCCGACGTCCGACGCGGCCCAGAACACATCGCCCGGATCGACGTTGTAGATGTTCTTCATCGTCCAGTTCAGCGCCACGAGGTTCCCACCGGTATGGCGCACGACGCCCTTGGGCTGCCCGGTGGTGCCCGATGTGTGCAGGATATAGACCGGATGGTTGCCCTCGACCGGGACGCAATCGGCTGGGGTCGACGCCGGCTTGCGCTTCGTTCCCAGTCGAAATCGCGACCTTCAATCAGGTCGGCGCGCTGCTGTTCGCGTTGCAGGATGATGCAGAATTCGGGCTTGTGCGTCGCCAAGTTCGATGGCTTTGTCGAGCAGCGGTTTGTAGGCAACAACGCGACCCGGCTCGATCCCGCAGGACCCGGCGATGATGGCCTTGGGCGTGGCATCGTCAATCCGAACAGCCAGTTCGTTCGCTGCAAAGCCTCCGAACACGACAGAGTGGATCGCCCCGATGCGGGTCACGGCAAGCATCGCGATCAGGGCTTCGGGAACCATCGGCATGTAGATGACAACGCGGTCGCCCTTGGTCACGCCTTTGGCCGCGAGTGCACCGGCAAGGCCCGCGACCTTGGCCTGCAACTCGGAATAGGTGATCTTGGCCTTGGTGTCGGTGACCGGGCTGTCGTAGATGATTGCCGTCTGATCGCCACGGCCGTTTTTCACATGGCGGTCGACTGCATTGTAGCAGGTGTTGACCAGCCCGTCAGAGAACCATTCGTAAAGCGGGGCATTTTCATCGAACAGCGCCTTGGATGGCTTGCGGTCCCAGTCGATCGCTTCGGCGGCATCCATCCAGAACGCTTCCGGATCGGATTTCCAGGCCTGCATAGACCTTTGCGTATACCATTGTATGCGTCCTCCTCTGACCGGGGTTTATTACGCCTGCGCTGGTTTTCCGGCAAGCCATTGACCTGCGCAGGATTGTCACGGTTGGCGCAAACATAACAATGCCGGCCACTGCATCCAGACAAAGGTCTATCGCATCCCCGCGATTAGATCCGATAGGGAAATTCGCCTGTTACAGCGCTTGCTTCAGCCGTAATGCGACACCGGAGTGCCCGCCAGCGCCGACATGTTCAGCAAGACCCCGCGCCGTGATCGACGGTGTCACGATATGCGCCCGGTTGCCCATGCCCATCAGGATCGGCCCGACTTCCAGCCCGCCCGCCTTCATTTTCAGGATGTTGCGGACACCGCTTGCGGCGTCGGTAGTTGCAAAGACCAGCACGTTGGCCTGGCCCATCAACCGCGAGTTCGGGAAGATCACGCTCTCGCAATTCCGAGTCCAGGGCGGTATCGGCGTGCATCTCGCCTTCGTAGCAGAAGTCGCGGGGCTCGGAATCAAGGATCGCGATGGCATCGCGCATACGTTGTCCCGAGGATCGCAGTCGAGATTGCCGAACTGCGAATTCGAACACAGCGCGATGTTTGGCGTCACCCCGAAGCGCCGGACATGGCGTGCGGCGGCGATCACGGCATCGGCGATCTGCTGCGGTGTCGGGTTCGCATTGACATGAGTGTCGGCGATGAAAAGCGGCCCGTCCTCAAGGATCATCAGGCTGAGCGCCCCGACCGGGTGCAGGTCGGCGTGCCCAGCACCTGCTGGATATAGTTCAGGTGCCAAAGATATTGGCCGAATGTGCCGCAGATCATGCTGTCGGCTTCGCCGCGATGGACCATGACCGCGCCGATGGCGGTGGTGTTGGTGCGCATGATGGCGCGGGCCAGGTCGGGCGTGACGCCCTTGCGTTCCATGATCTGGTGATAGGTTGTCCAGTAGTCCCGGTAGCGCGGGTCGTTTTCGGGATTCACCAGTTCGAAATGCGTGTCGGGCCGGATCGAAAGCCCGGCGCGTTCGGCACGCTGCTCGATCACCTCGGGGCGGCCGATCAGGATAGGCTTGTCGGTTGTTTCCTCGAGCATCGCATTGGCGGCGCGCAGAACGCGTTCGTCTTCGCCCTCGGTAAAGACAATGCGACGAGCGGCAGTGCGGGCGGCCGCAAAGACGGGTCGCATGATCAAGGGCGGAGCGGAAGACCGAGCCGTCGAGCTTCTTCTTGTAGGCCTCGAGGTCGTCGATCGGGCGGGTGGCGACCCCGCTGTCCATTGCCGCCCGTGCAACGGCGCAGGCCACAACGCCCATCAGACGCGGATCGAACGGCTTTGGGATCAGATAGTCCGGGCCGAACACCATCGGTTCGTCCTTGTAAGCGGCGGCGGCCTCGGCGCTCGTTGTCGCGCGCGCTAGTGCGGCAATGCCTTCGATGCACGCGATCTTCATCTCATCGTTGATCTCGGTGGCGCCGACATCCAGCGCCCCACGGAAGATGAACGGAAAACAAAGGACATTGTTGACCTGATTTGGATAATCCGATCGGCCGGTCGCGATGATCGCATCGGGGGCAACTTCGCGGGCATCGTCGGGCATGATCTCTGGATTCGGGTTGGCCAGCGCAAAGACGATCGGGCGCTTGGTCATTTTGGCGACCATCTCGGATGTCAGAACTCCGGCCCCGGAAAGCCCCAGAAACAGATCGGCACCTTCAATGACATCGCCGAGTGTCTTCGGCGCCGCCGGGCTGGGAAAAGGCGGCCTTTTGCGGGTTCATATCCTCTTGGCGACCCTCATGGACCAGGCCGTGCAGATCGCAGAGCCAGACGTTCTCGCGCTTTGCGCCAAGTTTTAGCAGCATGTTGAGGCAGGCAATTCCGGCTGCACCTCCGCCGGTCGAGACGATCTTGATGTCTTCGAACTTCTTTTTGGCGACTCGCAATGCGTTGGTCGCGGCGGCTCCGACCACGATGGCAGTGCCGTGCTGATCGTCATGGAAGACCGGAATGTTCATGCGTTTGCGGCAAATATCCTCGACGATGAAGCAATCGGGTGCCTTGATGTCTTCCAGATTGATTGCGCCGAAGGTGGGTTCGAGGGCGCAGACGATCTCGGCCAGCTTTTCCGGGTCGCTTTCGTTCAATTCGATATCGAAACAGTCGATATTGGCGAATTTCTTGAACAGGACCGCCTTGCCCTCCATGACCGGCTTGGAGGCCAATCGCACCGATATTGCCAAGGCCCAAGCACCGCGGTCCCGTTCGTGACGACCGCCACCAGATTGCCGCGTGCCGTGTAGCGGCTGGCCGTTGCCGGGTCCGCTTTGATTTCAAGGCAGGCCTCGGCAACGCCCGGGCTATAGGCGCGGGCAAGATCGCGGCCGTTGGCCAGAGGTTTGGTGGCGCGCACCT
>CAVYHT010000036.1:0-65608 GCA_963768355.1 uncultured Alphaproteobacteria bacterium | reverse complement strand
AAGACGTCACTGACGTGCAATATGACGATGAAATCCAGACCGTTGTCGTGCGGACAGCCGGGCGGACCAACTATGAAGAAAAGCTTAAGAAGAAGACCCGCACCTCAGGCTGCGCCGTTGGCACGGTTTTCGGCGATATGATGGAGGGGTTTGGAGGGTCTGACCTTGCCGCCCGCCGAGGTCCGGACTTCTTGGCTCTACGCGCTTGCGCACAAGATAAACCGCACGCCCAGCCTTTACCTGACGGCTGGGGCGATTCACGGGACCGTCCTTTGCCATCGTGACCGACCGCTCGTCTATATGGAAGATGTCGGGCGACACAACGCAGTCGACAAGATCGCCGGCTGGATGCTGTCCGAAGGTGTCGTGCCAGAAGACAAGATCCTCTACACCACCGGCCGGCTGACGTCGGAAATGGTTATCAAGACCGCCATGATGGGGATACCGGTTCTCGCTTCACGCTCTGGCTTTACCGCCTGGGGGGTCGAAATCGCCCGCGAGGTCGGCCTGACGCTTATCGGACGGATGCGCGGCCAGCGTTTCGTTTGCCTCTCCGGCGAAGACCGGCTGATCCGCGACGCGGATCTGGCAAGCGTGCCCGAGGATGACAAGCGGCACCGCCGCAAGGGGGCAGAACGATGACCCACCCGCATGGCATCATGCTGGCCGGCGGCCTGGCCACCCGCATGGGCGGCGGCGACAAGTGCCTGCACATGCTTGGCGATCGCCGCGTGCTTGACCATGTCGTTGCAAGATTTGTGCCGCAGGTCGCGAGCCTTGCGCTGAACGCTAACGGAGATCCGTCGCGCTTCGCTGACCTGAACCTGCCGGTCCTTCCTGACAGTATCGAGGGGTTTGCCGGGCCGCTGGCCGGCGTTCTGGCCGGTCTCGACTGGGCGGCAGGGCAGGGGGCAAGGCATGTCGCCTCGGTCGCCGCCGATACGCCGTTCTTCCCTCGGGATCTTGTGGCGCGGCTGCAATCGGCGATCGATGAAAAGCACCCCATCGCCCTCGCCGCGACGCCCCATCCGGACCGCGGCAAGACCCGCCACCCGACATTCGGCCTGTGGCCGGTAGCGTTGCGCGATGACTTGCGCGCGGCTTTGCAGGGAGGTCTTCGAAAGGTCGTGCAGTGGACCGACACGCACGGAGCTGCGACCGTTATGTTCGGCGCCGAGATCCACGACCCGTTTTTCAACATCAATACCCCGGCCGATCTGACCAAGGCGCGGGACATGCTGACAGAGGGTGTCTGATGAGGATCTACGGCGTGGTCGGCTGGAAGAACGCCGGCAAAACCGGGTTGATGGAACGGCTGGTGACCGAGATTACTTCGCGTGGCTTCACTGTTTCGACGGTCAAACACGCGCATCACAGCTTCGATGTGGACCAAGAGGGAACCGACAGTTACCGCCACCGTGCCGCCGGAGCGGCCGAGGTGCTGCTTTCGTCGCGCCGCCGTTGGGCGTTGATGCACGAGAACCGATCAGAGGATGAAGCGACGCTTGCGGATCTGCTGTCACGGCTTGGGCTCGCTGATCTTGTGTTGGTCGAGGGTTTCAAGCAAAGCGCCCATCCGAAGGTCGAAGCACATCGGGCGGAAACTGGTTCTCCGCTGATCGCTCCCGGCGATCCGACCGTGCGCGCCGTCGCCAGTGCTAACAATCTGCCCGATCTCAGAGTTCCGGTCTTCGATCTGAATGATACAGGTGCGGTGGCTGACTTCATCCTCACGGACGTTGGCCTTGTCAGCGGTAAACCCACGCCCGACATCACGCCTCCATCCCGTCTGAAGGACGATTGCTTTGCCTTGCCGCAGGGCGTTGACTGGGTGCCGGTCGATCAAGCTCTTGCCACACTGAAGGCCAGGATGGCCCCGGTGGTCGGCACCGAAACCCTGCCGCTGGCGGACCTGTCGGGGCGGATCCTTGCTGCGGATGTTGCTGCGGAACGCGCCAATCCACCTGCAGCGAACTCTGCCGTGGATGGTTATGGCTTTGCCTTCGACAGTGTCGGTTCTGGTGCGCAAACCTTGCCGCTAGTGGGTGGCCGTGCCGCTGCAGGCGCGCCGTTTGGTGGCACCGTTCCACAGGGGCAGGCGATCCGTATCCTGACCGGGGCTCTGCTGCCGCCGGGCGTCGACACCGTTCTTCTGCAAGAGGATGTGACCGCCAGCTGATACGCACATCGCCTTTCAGGCGGGTATCCGTGCAGGAGCCAATACCCGAAAGGCCGGCGAAGATGTCGAAGCCGGAGAGGTGATCCTGACGAGCGGTCGTCGCCTCGGGCCGCAGGATTGCGCCTTGCTGGCTGCGACCGGCTGCACGCAGGCGTGTGTCTTTGGCCGATTGCGCGTCGGTATCCTGTCGACCGGAGACGAAGTGGTGGAACCGGGCAGTACCTCGGCCGCCGGAAAGACCTATGATGCCAACCGGCCGATGTTGCTTGGGCTTGTTTCAGATTGGGGCCACGTCCCGGTTGATCTTGGCCATGTCACCGACGATCGTGGGGCGCTTCGCGCGCGGCTCGACCAGGCAGCGTCCGAAGTCGACGTCATGCTGACCTCTGGCGGGGCTTCTGCCGGGGATGAGGATCACGTCTCGGCGCTTCTGAAAGAAGCCGGTGCGATGTCGACATGGCGCGTTGCAGTCAAACCCGGTCGACCACTTGCCCTGGGGCTCTGGAACGGGGTTCCGGTTTTCGGTTTGCCCGGCAATCCGGTTGCGGCTTTCGTCTGTGCGCTCATCTTTGCTCGCCCTGCGCTTTCGATCATGGCCGGTGGCCACTGGTCGGAACCTTTGACGGTAACCGTCCCTGCGGCGTTCGAGAAACGCAAGAAACCGGGTCGGCGCGAGTATTTGCGCGCCCGGCTTACCGCCGACGGTCGTGCCGAGGTGTTTCAGTCCGAAGGATCGGGCCGAATTTCAGGGCTGTCATGGGCCACCGGGCTGGTTGAACTAGAGGACGATGCCCGCACCATCCGACCTGGCGATCCGGTACGCTATCTGCCCTTCGCGGGCTTCGGGATCTGAACGCCGGCATTGCCGTTCATTCAAGCGTTATTGTTGGTTCAGTCAAACGTACCCGTCGCCCGACCCAAAAGCATGAAGGCGCGGGCGGTGCGCGTGTCCATCAGCTCTGCGATCTCCTGATCGCTGGCATTGGCCTCGAACCCGGCGAAAGTATGATCGAATTTACGCAGGAAATGATGCACGGAATCGCGGAAAATCGGGTCCTGCCGCATCCGACCGGCTGCCAGAGCCAGGCTGGTCCGATCACGCACACCACCCAAGGCCGCGACAGCCTTGCCGCGTTCGCCTTGCGCAAACTTGCGCCAGATTTCGGGCCGGGATCGGTCTGGCCGCAGATCGTCCATGTAAATGCCGTCTTGGCTCAGCAAAGTCAGAACGTCCTGCGCCGCCTGAACCAATTGCGCAACATGACGATCCTGCAAGGCCCGGCGCAGGGCGCGGAAACCATCCTTGTCCTCTGCCGTTTCGGGAAAGTTCAGCGCCCGAATGAAATCGTCGATCGACAGCGGCGGGGCCAAGACCTCGGCCGGCGTCCCGAGCGCCAGAGACGCCTGTTCCTGACCCTGCACCGGTGGTGCACTGGCCATTGCCGCCTTGGCTTGCGCGGCAGCGGTTTCGGCGGCAGAGGGCCGGATCGACGTAAAGGTCGCGATGGCCGCATCGGTGCGGCGCTGGGCCGCCGCAATCTCTTCCAGCTTGCGTTCAAGCGCAGGCTTTTGGCCTGTTGCCGATGCCTGTTGCTGTTGCAGATAGCTGTGCCGCATCGCGTTGATCGCAGCCTGCAGCCGCGCGGATTCCTCTTTCATGATCCGGCTGCTGCGCGCGGCGGCTGCGGCCACCCAGATCAGCGCGATCGGCATGAACATCGCGATTAGGGTCATGACGAAACGCAGGGCATCGACCTGTGGCGCTCCTCCCTCGCCGCTGCTGCCAGCGAAGGCGAAGAACAGAGTCACCCCGAGAAGCCACAGGACAGACAGGATCAGCGCAATAACCTCGGTCGAGGTCATACCGGTGCGCTCGATCGCCCTGGAATAGATACCAAGGTCGGTTGGCTCTTCTTTTTTAGATTCCGACATGCCTTCGGCCCCCGCCGCATAAGCGTCTGTTTCAGATGAAATCGACGCTAAGAATCTCGTAGCTTTTCACGCCACCCGGAGTGCTGACGTCGATGCTGTCCCCCTCATCCTTGCCGATGAGGGCGCGGGCCAGGGGTGATTTCAGGTTCAGTTTTCCCGCTTCGATATCTGCTTCGGGCTCGCCTACGATCTGATAGGTCTTTTTTTCGTCGGTGTCCTCATCGACCAGTTTGACGGTGGCGCCGAACTTGATCGTGCCCGACAGCGATTTCGGGTCGATGACATCCGCCAGTGACAGAATGCCTTCCAGCTCCTTGATCCGGCCTTCGATGAAGCTCTGTTTTTCGCGGGCCGAATGGTATTCGGCGTTTTCCGACAGGTCACCATGTTCGCGCGCCTCGGCGATCGCCCTGATGATTGCAGGACGTTCGACCGATTTCAGGGTCTTCAATTCATCATTCAACGCAGTGTGACCTGCGCGGGTCATTGGTATCTTTTCCATGGAGTGGGACGCTGTTCGTAGGGAATATTGTTGGCGTCGACCCAACCAAATTCGCGCCAGATTGGCAAGCAGACAAAGCTCTTGGGGCAACTATTCGCCCAAATGGGGGTGGTCGCCGGGGTCGCAAGTGTCGCGGCGCGGCGGAACGAGCAGGGAATCCGGTGGGTCAGACGCGGTGTTGGCATTGACCCATTCTACTGTCCTGCGATAACTCACGCCTCAAAGGTCCGTTAACAGACGGACGCCCTTGGGCGTCTGTTCCGTCTTGGGAAGGCAGACAATGACCGAAGTGATACGCGAGTCGATGGAATATGACGTAGTGATCGTCGGTGCGGGGCCTGCGGGCCTGTCTGCCGCGATCCGGCTGAAACAGCTCGATGCCGACCTGAACGTCGTTGTGCTCGAGAAGGGATCAGAGGTCGGCGCGCATATCCTGTCTGGCGCGGTCCTCGACCCATCGGGCCTGAACGCCCTGATCCCCGACTGGAAAGCAAAGGGTGCACCCGTCACGGTTCCGGTTCGCAAAGACAATTTCTATATGCTGGGCGAAAGCGGCAAGCTGAGAATCCCGAATGTCCTGATGCCGCCCCTGATGAACAACCACGGCAACTACATCGTGTCGATGGGCAACGTCTGCCGCTGGATGGCCGAACAGGCCGAGGCTTTGGGCGTCGAGATCTTCCCCGGCATGGCCTGCTCGGAAATCGTTTACGGCGAGGCTGGCGAGGTCAAGGGCGTCGTTGCCGGTGAATTC
The DNA here is from genome assembly GCA_963768355.1 of uncultured Alphaproteobacteria bacterium. Classification (GTDB taxonomy): domain Bacteria; phylum Pseudomonadota; class Alphaproteobacteria; order Rhodobacterales; family Rhodobacteraceae; genus JAHEAO01. The sequence continues at coordinate 60,241 of CAVYHT010000036.1, read as the reverse complement.
GGCAAGAACCCCGATGGCACGCCATCAGATGCTTACGAGCCGGGCATGGAATTGCATGGCAAGTACGTTTTCCTGTCCGAAGGTGTACGGGGTTCTCTTTCCAAGGAAGTCATCGCAAAGTTCGATTTGTCAACGGGTCACGACGTGCCGAAATTCGGCCTCGGGATGAAGGAAATCTGGGAGGTTGACCCTTCCAAGCACAAGGAAGGCACTGTCACGCACACGATGGGCTGGCCGCTGGGCGGCAATGCCGGGGGCGGGTCGTTCATCTACCACCTCGACAACAACCAGGTCTATGTTGGCTTCGTCGTACACCTCAACTACCGCAACCCGCATGTTTATCCCTATATGGAGTTCCAGCGGTTCAAACATCACCCTGTCGTCGCTGACCTCTTGAAGGGTGGCAAGCGCGTTGCGTACGGTGCCCGCGCCATTACCGAGGGCGGTTGGCAGTCGATCCCAAAGGTGGTCTTCCCCGGCGGCGCGCTTCTGGGCTGTTCCGCGGGGCTGGTGAACGTTCCGCGGATCAAGGGCAACCACAATGCCATGTTTTCGGGCATCGCAGCGGCAAAGGCTGCGCATGCAGCGATCCATGCCGGCCGCGCAGGCGATGAACTGACGACCTACGAGGATGATCTGCGCACAGGGCCGATCGCCAAGGACCTCAAGCGGGTGCGCAACGTGAAACCGCTGTGGTCGCGCTATGGGCTGCTGGCGTCGCTAAGCCTTGGTGGCGTTGACATGTGGACTAACAACCTCTTTGGCTTCTCTCTGTTTGGCACGCTGAAGCATGGCAAGAACGATGCGCAATCGACCGAACCTGCCGCCAAGCATCAACCGATTGAATATCCGAAACCCGATGGTGTTCTGTCGTTCGACCGTCTGACCAATGTCAGCTTCTCGATGACCAACCACCAGGAAAACCAACCGGCGCATCTGAAGCTGAAGGACCCCAGTATTCCGATCGATGTGAACCTTCCTGAATTTGCCGAACCCGCACAGCGCTATTGCCCGGCAGGCGTTTACGAGGTGGTCAGCGAAGAGGGCAAGAACCCCCGGTTCGTCATCAACTTCCAGAACTGTGTCCACTGCAAGACCTGTGACATAAAGGATCCGAGCGAGAATATCGTTTGGACCGTCCCACAGGGCGGCGATGGGCCAAACTATCCGAACATGTAAAACCTCTGTCATCGGCTCGGCCAAATGGTCGACCCGGATTGTATCCCAGTTGCCGACCGACTAGGTTTGCCGTGATTTGGACCGCAGAGGTGCAGCGCCGGTGATCAGAACTTCCCTATCGACATTGCTGCTTGGCATGGCGCTGGCGGTTATCCTTTATGTGCCGGTCAGGGCCGAGGGTTTTGCCGGTGCCTATCTTGCAGGTCGCAGCGCCAGCATTGACCATGATTTCGAAGCGGCTGCCAATTATTACACCAGAGCGCTGGTACAAGATCCCGCGAACCCTGCCCTGATGGAAGCCGCGATCCTATCGCATGTCGGGGCCGGTTCGATCGAGCGCGCCCTGCCAATCGCGCGCCGCCTTCACGAGCTGGACAGCAAGGATCAGGTCTCGAACCTTGTCGTCTTGTCCAATGTGGTCGCCGCCGAAGATTACGCCACCGCGATACAGATGCTGGAAAACGGCGATACCGTCGGCCCGCTCGTCGATGGTCTGGTTCTGGCATGGGTGCAGTTCGGCGAAGGCCAGATGTCAGAGGCGCTTGCTGCCTTTGACAAAGTGACCACGGCACCGGGACTGCAGAACTTCGGCCTTTACCACAAGGCGCTGGCGCTGGCGGTTGCTGGTGATCTGGAAGGAGCGGACGAGATCCTTTCCGGCCGCTCAGGCCCGACGCTTCCTGCAACGCGGCGCGGTGTTCTGGCGCATGCAGAAATCCTCAGCCAGTTGGAACGCAACCCTGCTGCCATCGAGTTGATCGACACAGTTTTCGGCAACAGTCTTGATCCCGGACTGGAAACTATCCGCAACCGACTTGAAGCCGGTGAACCGCTGCCTCTTAGCAGCATCACCTCGGCGCGCGACGGCGTCGCCGAGGTTTATTATTCGATCGCCGGTGCGCTGGTCGGCGAGGCCGATGATGCCTATACACTGCTTTACACGCGTATGGCGGAATACCTGAATCCGGGCCATGTCGACGCAATTCTGCTGTCGGCGCAATTGCTGGAACGACTGGATCGGTTCGAGTTGGCCAATGCCGTTTACAACCGAATCGATAGCGACGACCCCGCCTCCCATGCCGCCGAACTGGGCCGTGCGGATGCGCTACGCCGTTCTGGTGATGCCGAGGGTGCGATAGCAGCTTTGCAACGGCTGGCAGAGCACTATCCCGACCAGGCCGGCGTGCATGTCGGCCTGGGCGATCTGCTGCGCGGCGAAGAACGCTATGCCGAGGCCACCGATGCCTATTCTGCGGCAATCGCCCTGATCGAAGAACCCGACCCGGCGCAATGGCCGATGTATTTCGCCCGCGGCATCACTTATGAACGCACTGAGCAATGGCAAAAAGCAGAGGCCGATTTCCGCGCCGCGCTGGAACTTTCGCCAGATCAGCCGCAGGTGCTGAACTATCTCGGCTATTCCTTCGTCGAGATGAAACAGAACCTCGACGAGGCGCTGGACATGATCGAAAGTGCCGTCGCCGCACGTCCCGATGACGGTTACATTACTGACAGTCTTGGCTGGGTCTTTTATCGGCTTGGCCGTTATTCAGAGGCTGTCGGCGTGATGGAGCGGGCGGCGGAACTGACGCCGGTTGATCCGATCGTCAATGATCATCTGGGCGATGTCTACTGGGCCGTTGGCCGCCGTCGCGAAGCGGAATTTCAATGGCAGCGCGCCCTGTCTTTTGAACCCGAAGAAGAGGATGCCCAACGCATCCGGCGCAAGCTTGAGGTGGGTCTTGATGTCGTATTGGAAGAAGAAGGCGGCGATCCTATCGCGCAGTCAAACGACGGTTAAAGTTTTTGCGCCTGCCAAGATCAATCTGACACTGCATGTCACCGGCCACCGCCGCGACGGCTACCACCTGCTCGACAGCCTCGTCGTTTTTGCACCTTTCGGCGACACGCTGACCATCAATCCTGGCAAGAGCCTGACATTGCACGTAGAAGGACCGGAACGGCTGGACGTGCCCGACGATATGGAGAATCTGGTCCTCAAAGTCGCTCGGATGCTGTCGCCTGAAAACACCGCGTCGATAACACTTACCAAAAACCTGCCCGCGGCGTCCGGCATGGGCGGGGGATCCGCCGACGCGGCGGCCGCGTTGCGCGGATTGCTGCAATTCTGGCAGATGGGCGATCTGGCCAAGATGGAAGATGCCGACCTGCGGCCCTATGCAGAGCAACTACTGGAGCTTGGCGCGGATATTCCGATGTGCATGATGTCGAGTCCGGCACGGATTGGCGGGATCGGCGAACAGGTCTCGCCGCTGGCGGACCTGCCGCCGCTGCCTGCGCTGCTTGTGAATCCGCGTCTGCCGGTTTCCACGGCCGAGGTATTTCGAGAGCTTCGTCCCAAGATAAATCCACCGATGCCAGAGACGATACCGCGCTTCACAGGTGCTGAGGATCTCGTCGCCTGGCTTGCGATGCAGCGTAACGACCTGCAGGCCACCGCGTTGAAACTGCAACCGGGCATCGGCGATGTTCTGAACCGTCTCGAACGATCCGACCGTGTGCTGCTCAGCCGGATGTCAGGATCGGGCGCGACCTGTTTCGGAATATTCCCGGACAAGGCCAGCGCCATCGTCGCCGGAGAATTGATTCGGCGTGACTACCCGGAATGGTGGGTTTCCGGCGGTTTGCTCGGCGATCAAACGAAGCGATCCATGCCGGTGATCAACTGATCCGCGCCACCACGTAGTCTGCAAGATCTGACAGCATTTCGCGCAGCGGTCCAGCGGGTAAGACAGCCATGGCGGACTTGGCTTTGCCCGCCCAATCCAGTGCGTCAAGCTTGGCAGCTTCCAGTGCACCATGCTTTGCAAGCAACTTCATCGCCTGTTCCAAGTCGCCGTCGCGCTGATCCCCCTTTTCGATCACCCGCACCCAGAATTCGCGTTCATCCGTGCTGGCCAGGGCCACGGCCTTGATCAGGGGCAGTGTCAGCTTGCGCTCGCGGAAATCGTCGCCCACATTCTTGCCGATCACCCCTGCAGCGCCGCCGTAGTCCAGCAAATCATCGACGATCTGGAAACTGACCCCCAGCGCATCGCCATAGGTATGGAGAGCCTCGATCTGATCCTCCGGGGCGGCGGCAATCACACCGCCAACCTCAGTGGCGGCCGCGAACAATGCCGCTGTCTTGCCGCGAACGATCTTAAGATAGGTCGCCTCGGTCGTCGCCAGATCCTGCGCCGCCGTCAGTTGCAGCACCTCACCTTCGGCAATCGTGGCAGAGGCATTGGCCAGAATGTCCAGCACGCGCAATGATCCGGTTTCGACCATCAACTGGAAGGACCGCGCAAACAGATAGTCGCCAACCAGCACGCTGGACTTGTTGTCCCACAGCAGGTTCGCTGTCGGCCGCCCACGACGTTTGCGGCTTTCATCGACCACGTCGTCATGCAGCAGCGTGGCTGTGTGAATGAACTCGACCGTCGCGGCAAGATGAACGTGATAAGGGCCCGCATAGCCACACATCCTTGCAGCCGACAATGTCAGCATCGGACGCAGCCGCTTGCCGCCCGCTTCGACCAGATGGGCTGTCACCTCGGGAATGCGCGGCGCATGTTCCGAAGCCATCCGCGTGCGGATCAGGGCGTTAACCGCCGTCAAATCCTCGTCCAGAAACCCGGCCAACCGCTCGTGCGGCTTCACAGCTACTTCGTCCAGCCCCATCACGCTCTCGTCACTTCTCTCGACAAAGGCGGGCATCTGCCCTTAAGTCCCGGATTATGAAAGAGCTTCTGCGCACCACTGATCCGACGATCATTGCCTACGCCACCGCTCTCTTGCAGGGCGAGGGTATAGACTGCTTTCCGATCGACGTCCACATGAGCGCGCTGGAAGGATCCATAGGCGTTTTGCCGCGCCGTCTGATGGTGCGCGCTCAGGACCACTTCCGCGCCAGCGTGGTTCTGCGCGACAACCAGATCGACACCGGGATCTGATCCGGTGAGCTTTGCCAAGACCGATCTGACGCAAGATCAGTTCCTCGGTGGGCAACTTGTAATCGCCCAGCCCCGCAAAGGCTACCGCGCCGGAGTGGATCCGGTATTCATGGCCGCTGCCGTACCTGCAATGGCCGGTCAGTCCGTTCTTGAACTTGGCTGCGGCGCAGGCGCGGCCGTGCTCTGCCTCGGTAGACGGGTGCCGGGGCTGCAACTCACCGGTGTCGAACTGCAGGCTGACTATGCGGACCTTGCCCGCGACAACGCGCGATCCAACCGGATCTCACTGCAAATCTTCACTGCGGATTTGCGCCACTTGCCTGCGGGCATTACATCGCAGAGCTTCGACCACGTCATAGCAAACCCACCCTATTTCCAGCGGTCGGACGGCACCGCATCGCCGGATCAAGGCCGTGACGCCGCCCTTGCGGGCGATACGCCACTGGCCGAATGGATAACCGTTGCAACGCAACGGCTCGCGCCCAGGGGTCATCTGACTCTGATCCAGAAGGCCGACCGGTTGCGCGACGTTCTGATCCGTCATGGACGACCGTCTTGGCAGCGTCGTGGTGCAGCCGCTGGCGCCCCGCATTGGCCGTGCTGCCGAGCTGGTGATCGTTCAGGCTCGCAAAGGAGGGCGCGGCGCCTTCCGGCTGCTTGCGCCCGTAATCTTGCACGACGGAGACCGACATGAGCGAGACGGCGAAAGCTATACGACTGCCATCGGCGCCATTCTGCGCGATGGTGCCGGGCTGCCGCTGACGCGTTAATGGTTCCGTTACAGTTTCCTCATGAAACTCACGCAATTCCCGGCCTCGCTCGACGGGGCGTGACACGACTCGGAAATTGTGGTCGGATCAGGCTACAGCAGTAACATCTTCAGGAGGACTAACATGACCATGAGTTCGCATTTGCAGGAACTCCGGAAAAAGCATCAATCCCTCTCGGAGAAAGTCGAACAGGCGCAGCGCAGCCCGGCGACAGACGATCTCCAGATTCGCGAACTCAAGAAGCAGAAGCTTCACATCAAAGAGGAAATCGAGCGGCTCTCTCACGCCTGAGGACTTTTGGTTGTGCTGCTGGCGCGCGCCGCCAGCAATGCACCGCCAGCGATCAAAACCGCTGCGGTTAGCAGCGACCAGCGTGGCTGGGCGATCCCCGCCACGATCAGGGCTAGTGTTGACAGCAATGGCGCAGCATAGGACGCGACACCCAGCAACTGAATGTCGCCCTGCTTGACGCCGATATCCCAAACGTAAAAGGCCAGCCCGACCGGGCCGAGGCCAAGCGCCAGCATTGCGCCCCAGCCAAGCCTGCTGTCGGGCCAGACCGTCTGCTCAAGCGAAAGATGCGCCAGTAACGACAGTAGTGCCGTAAGGATGCAGAACACCGCCACGCTTTCGGTCGGGATCTTGCCCAAGCGGCGCGACAGCACCGAATAGCCGGACCATGTCAGCGCACAGCCCCCGGCCAGCAGATACCCCGCCAGATGCGCCGGATCGAAGCCAGACGCGCCGCCGAGTACGACCAGTGCCGCGCCAGCGAAGCTGACCGCCGCGCCGATCAGGTGACCCCTGCGCAGTCTCTCGCCTGGTAATAGACCCGAAAACAGCACGATCAGCAGCGGCCAGAGATAGGCGATCAGTCCCGCCTCGGCCGCGGGGGCGGCTCTCAGTGCCGAAAAATACAGGAAGTGATAGCCGAAAAGACCTGTCGTACCAAAGACATAGACCGGCCAGCCGATGCTTCGCAGGCGCTTTGCGTTCCCCGTCGCGACAATCCAGATCACCCCGATCACGCCGCCGATCGCAAAGCAGACGGCGTTCAGCTGCAAGGGCGGCATCGGTATCGTGAACACCGTGAAAAGCGCCAACAGGGACCAGAGCAGCACGGCGGCAAAGCCGATCAGCGTCGCGCGGGGTCTGCTCAACAGGTTTTCCTTTGCCTGGTCGAAAACGAATGGGGTCGATCCTGAAAGACCGGCCCCATTCCAAAGGTAGCTTAGTCTAAACGAAGAACTGCGCCCCGTTCGCTGAAATCGTGGAACCGTTGATGAACTCTGCATCGTCGGACGCCAGGAAAACCACGCAACGTGCAATCTCTGACGGTTCGCCCAGACGGCCCGGCGGGGATCTGGGCAATGATCGATTCACGCACCTTTTCCGGCACTGCCATCACCATTTCCGTGGCGATATAGCCCGGGCAGACCGCATTCGCTGTGATCCCGAACCGCGCGCCTTCTTGCGCCAGCGATTTGGTGATGCCCAGATCGCCGGCTTTGGAGGCGGCGTAGTTCACTTGCGCGAACTGTCCCTTCTGTCCGTTGATCGAGCTAATCGTGATGACTCGCCCGAACTTGCGCTCGCGCATCCCGGGCCAGATCGGGTGGGTCATGTTGAACACCCCCGAGAGGTTGGTGTCGATGACCTCTTTCCACTGTTGCGGCGTCATCTTGTGGAACGGAGCGTCGCGGGTGATGCCGGCATTGTTGACCAGAACTTCGATCGGTCCGAGCTCTGCCTCGACCTTTTTCACGCCTTCCGACGCAGGCATCGTAGTCGGCGACGGACCATTTGAACGTCGGAATGCCGGTTTCCTTGGTGAAGGCCGTCGCGGCTTCGTCATTGCCAGCATAGTTTGCCGCGACTTTGTATCCTGCGTCTTTTAGTGCGGTGCTGATCGCTGCGCCAATGCCGCGCGTACCGCCCGTGACCAGTGCAACTCTGGACATGATAGTCTCCTCCCTGAAATATTCGTTGTAACGGTGTTACCGAAAGCAGCGTAGGCGCGCAACATTATTGCGCGCCGATTTTGCCAACCTCAGTCGCGTTCCAGGCACATGGCGACGCCCATGCCGCCGCCGATACACAAGGTCGCAAGGCCTTTCTTGGCGTCGCGGCGCTGCATTTCGAACAATAGCGTGTTCAGGATACGAGCGCCCGACGCGCCAATCGGATGTCCAATAGCGATCGCGCCGCCATTGACGTTCACGATGGCCGGATCCCAGCCCATATCCTTGTTCACCGCGCAAGCCTGGGCGGCAAAAGCCTCATTCGCTTCGATCAGATCCAGATCTTCGGGCTTCCAGCCGGCCTTTTCCAGCGCCTTGCGGCTGGCATGGATCGGCCCGACACCCATGATCGAAGGGTCGAGCCCGGCGGTCGCATAGCTTGCGATTCGGGCCAGCGGCTTGATGCCACGCTTTTGCGCCTCGGCAACACTCATCAGCAGCGCACCTGCCGCACCGTCATTGATGCCCGAGGCATTCGCGGCAGTCACGGATCCGTCCTTGGTGAATGCCGGGCGCAGCTTTTGCATTGCTTCCATGGTTGCGCCGAGGCGGATGTATTCGTCCTTGTCCACTACGATATCGCCCTTGCGGGTCTTGACCGTGTAGGCAATCACCTCGTCATCGAACTTTCCGGCCTTTTGGGCGGCTTCGGCCTTGTTCTGGCTGGCGACAGCGAATTCATCCTGCTGATCGCGGCTGATCTGCCATTTCTGCGCGACGTTTTCCGCAGTCTGACCCATGTGATAGCCGTTGAAAGCGTCCCAGAGACCATCCTTGATCATCGAATCGATGAAGGACATGTCGCCCATCTTGTGGCCCTGCCGCAGATTGGCGACATGCGGGCTCATCGACATGTTTTCCTGACCGCCGGCGGCCACGATGTCGGCATCCCCCAGCTGAATATGCTGTGCGCCCAGTGCCACTGCGCGCAGGCCAGAGCCGCAAACCTGATTGATCGACCAGGCAGAGCTTTCCTGGGGTAATCCCGCATTGATATGCGCCTGCCGCGCAGGATTCTGTCCCTGACCGCTGGTCAATACCTGGCCGAGTATGGTCTCCGACACCTCGCCCTTTTCGATCCCGGCGCGCTCGACCAGCGCTTCCAGCACGGCCTTGCCCAGATCATGGGCGGGGGTATTGGCGAAGGCTCCGCCGAAGCTGCCCACGGCGGTGCGGGCTGCGGATGCGATGACGACGTTGGTCATGATAGCTTTCTCCCAGAAAGATAATTCGGCTGGGAGTGTAGTCGGCACTTCGACAATGGAACAGCCCCAATCCCTGCCAGGTGCGCAAGGGATATTCTTCGGGTCCAGGATTTGCAACCGCAAGGCTCTGCAGCGGTGTCCACGTCGGAAAAGGGCTTGGCCAGCTTGTGGCGGGCGCTATCCCGCCTTGCGCTGCTCCGCCGGTTCCCTCAGCCAGTCAGGCCGCAGCTTCGGCACGCCGAAATGGTAGCCCTGCAGGCAGTCCAACCCGGTGTCGATCAGGAATGCGGCATCCTCCGCGTTCTCGACCATTTCCGCGACAGTGAACATATCGAAATGCTGCGCGATCGAGACCAGTGCTGCACAAAGCACCTGATTGTCAGGATTGCGGTGAATGTCGCGTATGAACTGGCCGTCGATCTTCAGAATGTCGAAATAGAAATCCTTGAGATAGCGGAACGAGGTGAAACCCGATCCGAAATCATCCAGTGCAAAGCAAACACCTTTGGTTTGCAGGCTCGCCATGAAAACGCGAGTGATATCGGGCATGACCATGGCCGAGCTTTCAGTGATCTCAAGGATCAGTCGTTCGCCGATGGTCGGATCGGACTTTAGCCCGCGATTCAGGGTCCGGTTCCAGCGCGGATAGCCGATGGAGCGGGCAGACATGTTGATCGACAGGCGTAACTCCGGATGGTCGCGCAAAGCCTCAAGCCCCAGTTGCAGCGACAAACAGTCGATCATCCTGCCGATTTCGTCGGTCTCGACCTCTTCAATGAACTCGCGCGCCGGAATGATCCGGCCTGACTTGTCCATGATTCGGATAAGACCTTCATAAAACGCCGGCCGGTCGGGCCGGTCAGCACGGACGATGGGCTGATAGGCCAGCATCACGCGTTGATCGTTCAGCGCGTCACGCACCATTGTAAGCACGTTGCGGTCTCGTTCGCGCACCGCTACGGTCAGAGGATCGTCCCGCATTGCCCTATCATTGCGCTTCTTAGAACTGATATCCGACATGACCGCCTCGCTCCTTCTGACTGGTCTCACCATGGACCGGAATGGTTTAAGATCGGGTGAATGTTCCCATTTAGTTCCAATTCGACTAGAATACACAAAAGTGCGGTTTGCGCCCCAAGGAATAGGCTTATGATGGACGAAAGATGCACCTGGCCCGGCGATGATCCGCTATATGTCGCCTATCACGACACGGAATGGGGTGTGCCGGAATTTGACAGCCGGGCGCTTTGGGAAAAGCTGATTCTCGACGGTTTTCAGGCCGGGCTTTCGTGGATAACCATCCTGCGCAAACGCGACAATTTCCGCGCTGCCTTCGAAGGCTTCGACCCGGTGCGAATCGCAACCTGGGGCGAGCCTGAGGTGCTGCGCCTTCTGGCCGATCCCGGCATCATCCGCCACCGAGGCAAGATCGAAGCCACCATCGGCAATGCGCGCGCATGGGAAAGGATCGAGGCGCGGCAGGGTTTCGACAGATTTCTGTGGGATTACGTCGACGGCAAGCCACTGCAGAACCGATTCAGCTCAATGGCTGAGGTGCCGGCGGAAACCGAACTCTCCAAGCGGATTTCGAAGGACTTGAAAGCTGAGGGGTTCAAGTTCTGTGGCCCAACAATCGTTTATGCCTTCATGCAGGCGACTGGAATGGTGAACGACCATATGCTGAGTTGTCCTTGCCACGCGCAAGTGGCTGCGATGGGGTAGGCCGGCTTCCGGCCAGCGAGGGCCCGCGTCCGAAATGCACCTGCGGGTGTGTTTCGGCTTGGCGGCGAACTGCGGGCATGAGCCCCAAGGCGGACGGGATAGCTGCCAGCTCGGAAAACGTTCCGACGCGGTTCTTGCCGCTCATGCCGTGGGTCTTGCCCGCCGATTTGCGAAAGCGCCTTGTCAACTGCTCGTAACAGGTCTTCACGCCGGATCGGTTTCATGAGGCGAATGTCCTGAGGGAGAAGGCCGTTACCGTGGACAGTGGCCTCGCTGGCATAGCCCGACATGATACGCACCGGCAAATCCGGCCGCATGCCCCTCAGGGATTTGGCCAGTGTTGTCCCCTGCAATTCGCCGGGCATCACGATATCGGTCAAAAGCATGTCAATGCCACGCTCCGCTTCAAAGACCTTTCGCGCCTCATCGCCCGATGCGACGTCGAGAACGCGATACCCGACCTTTACGAGCGTCGAGCGCAACGCGGTCAGCACGTCGGAATTGTCCTCGACCAGACAGGATCGTCCCGCGTCTTGCGGTGCCACTATCTGGCACTGGGGAAAACAGCCCCGCGGTCCCGCACTGTGGCATCGCCGGCCACCGGGAAATAGAGCTTGAATGTGGTTCCGACGCCCGGTTCGGAATATACGCGGATCAGACCGCCGGACTGCTTCATGAAGCCCTCCAGCATCGAAAGCCCCAGGCCAGTGCCAGAGCCAACGGGTTTGGTCGTGAAGAACGGCTCGTAGATCTTGGTCAGGTTTTCTGGCGGAATCCCTTCGCCCGTGTCGCTGACCGCCAGCAGCACATACCGCCCCGGCGCAGTGTCTTCGTTGCGCTGCACTACATACTCTTCGTCGATACGCACATTCGAGGTCTCTATCGTTAGCTTTCCACCGTCGGGCATCGCATCACGCGCGTTCAGCATCAGGTTAAGAAGCCCGCTTTCGGCGGAACCGGCATCAACCTCTGTCGGCCACAGTCCCGCGAGCAGAGAGGTTTCCACATCGATCGTTGAGGGAAGCGTCCGACCGGTCCAGTTCTTCATGTTCCGTACAAGTTGGTTGAGATCCAGAATCGTGGGCTGAAGTGGCGCCCGCCGGGCAAAGCTGAGCATGTTCCGGGTGAGTTCAGAGCCGCGCAACGTCGCATCGATACAGTTCCTGATCAGGCCCTTCTGACTGGATTCCGTGACCCCGTCCTGCAGCAACTCCAGATTGCCCAGGACTACCGCAAGCAGGTTGTTGAAATCATGCGCCACTCCGCCCGTCAGTTTTCCGATGGCCTCCATCTTTTGGGTCTGGAATAGCTGTTCGTGAAGTTGCCGCGCCTCGGTCACATCCTGGCTGACCACTTCAAAACTGCCTTCGGGAAAGCCGGGGCGATGAATTGGTGAAAAGATCTTGCGGATGGATCGGATCTCTCCGCTCGGCAGGTCGTGCCGGAACTCGCTGATCAGCGCCTCACCCCGCAAGAGGCGTCTTCTGACTTCCATTGCCGCTTCGCGGTCGTCCTCGTGGATCAGCTTGCTGATTATCCCGTTACTGATATCGAGCGAAGTGAATTCCTCGGCAGTCAACCCGTGCATTGCGGCAAAAGCATCATCGCACTCCAGAACTTGTCCGGTTGTTTGGTTTGTGACCGCATACCCCAGACCGGCAAGCTTGGCCGACTGCACGATGCGCGAATGGGATTTCATCAGTTCGTTGTTGCGCCGGCGCAGTTCTTCGCCGGACAATTGATGGAACCGATGAAGCGACCCCGTTACGAATACGCCGACTGCGGCCGCAACAGCAAAATTTAGAATGCGAACGGCCCATTCCTCGATGCTGAACAGGAAGCCAGGGAACGCAATCGGCGGCATGAGTTCATTGGTAATCGTGAGCCATGCCAGGGCAATCATCGCTGCAACAATGAGGCCAACTCCGGTCAGCCCCACACGTACGCCGCCGACAACCGTCGCCAGGATCGGAAGGACGGCGAGCATCGGGTAAGTCGCAGTGAGCAGGCCATAGCGATAGACTTCGCTCAATGCCGCGCAGAGTAGAAATATCGCAATTGCGATGGCACGCAGGCGAGGGGTCAGCAGACCCCTGTTGAGTGCCAAAAGCCAGATGAACCCGAACGCAGTAAGTTGCAGCGCTTCTGCAAGGCTCCAACCGTCCACAAGCGCGAAGTAGACGACCAGAACTGCAATCGGCACCAGGGCCAGGGCGACGCCTGCAATGAGATAATCGACGATCTTGGCTGTCTGGGCCTGGCTTTGGTCCAATAGGGCGCCATGTTCGGGGCTTGGATGCACGGACTCTCCTTTTAGGCGAAATCAAGGGAAGTTCCGCTCGGAATCAGTTATGCTATCAGCGTTGTGCTGCCAAGACCGTTCCTCCTAAACGCGATCTGTCATGCTTCACCAGCCCCGCGCGGTGGACATTTGCGATCTGCCTGAGGCTAACGAAGTGCCGCCATTAGGGATGCGGCATCAAAGCCCTTCATCCCCGGCAATCAAAGCCGCCACGATCGCCTTGGCGCTATCGCTGTCCCACTCCGCATCGCCGCGCAGACGGCCGATTTCCCGGCCCTCGCGGTTCAGGATCAGCGTGATCGGCAGGCCGAGAACGGCCATGTCGCGGGCGAGTTCCTGCTTGGGGTCCAGCAGTATCGGCAGGTTGGTCACCCCGACCTCATCGAAGAACCGCTTGATGCCGGGCAGCGGGTTGCGGCCGGTGGCGATGGTCACGACCTCGAAATCCTCGCCCGCCGAATTCGGACTGCAGTGCGTCGAGCATCGGCATTTCCTTGCGGCAGGGCGCGCACCAGGTGGCCCAGAAGTTCACCAGCACGATCTTGCCCTGCCAGTCCGCCAGGCGGTGCTCGCCACCTTCCGGATCTGTGAAGGCGATCTGCGACACCTCGGCAGGTTCGGTGAAAACCAGCTTCTTCATCGTCCCGTCGCGCAACGCCTCCAGCGCTGCGGTATCGGCGAAAGCGGCATTTGCACCAAGGGCAAGGGCCGTATAGAGAACGGCGAAACGGAACCAGCGCATGAACCCTCCGAGGGGTAAGAGATGACCAAGAAGACCCAGAATGCCATGTGGGGCGGGCGCTTCGCCGCCGGGCCGGACGCGATCATGGAGGCGATCAATGCCTCGATCTCGTTCGACCAGCGACTGGCTGCCCAGGACATCGCAGGGTCTCGCGCCCATGCTGCGATGTTGGCGGCACAGGGTATCATTACCGATAGCGATGCAGAAGGCGATCCGGGAAGGCCTGCTCACGGTGTTGTCAGAGATCGAGGCCGGGGATTTTCCGTTTTCGGCGGCCTTGGAAGACATTCACATGAATGTCGAATCGCGGCTCAGGGACTGTCATTGGCGAACCGGCGGGGCGGCTGCACACCGCGCGGTCGCGCAACGATCAGGTGGCGCTGGATTTCCGGATGTGGGTCCGCGACCAGACCGATGCGGCCATTGCGGGCATCACCAGCCTGCAAAAGGCGCTGCTGGATCAGGCAGAGGCCGGGGCCGATTGGGTCATGCCCGGCTTCACCCATCTGCAAACCGCGCAGCCGGTGACCTGGGGCCATCACATGATGGCCTATGTCGAGATGCTGGGCCGCGATGCCAGCCGTTTCCGCGATGCCCGCGTGCGGATGAACGAGTCGCCGCTGGGCGCCGCCGCCCTTGCCGGCACCTCGTTTCCCGATCGACCGGCGACGCGACCGCCAAGGCGCTGGGCTTCGACCGCCCCGCCGCCAATTCGCTGGATGCCGTGGCCGACCGCGATTTCGCGCTGGAATTCCTGTCGGCCGCCACGATCTGCGCGATGCACCTGTCGCGCTTCGCCGAAGAGCTGGTGATCTGGTCCTCAGCTCAGTTTCGCTTCGTGGTGCTGTCGGACCGGTTCTCGACCGGTTCGTCGATCATGCCGCAGAAGAAGAACCCCGATGCCGCCGAACTGATCCGCGCCAAGATCGGGCGGATTCTGGGCGCGATGGTTGGGCTTTTCACCGTGATGAAGGGCCTGCCGCTGACCTATTCCAAGGATATGCAGGAGGACAAGGAACAGGTCTTTGACGCGGCGGACTCGCTGATGCTGGCGCTGGCCGCGATGGACGGCATGGTCCGCGACCTGACTGCCAACCGCGAAGCGCTGAAGGCCGCCGCGTGCCAGCGGGTTTTCCACCGCCACCGATCTGGCCGACTGGCTGGTGCGAGAGCTGAACCTGCCGTTCCGCGACGCCCACCACGTCACCGGCACGCTGGTGGCACTGGCCGAGAAGAAGGGCTGCGACCTGCCGGACCTGTCGCTGGAAGACATGCAGACGGTCCACGAAGACATCACGCGGCCGGTCTTCGACGTTCTGGGGGTGGAAAACTCGGTCGCTTCCCGCACGTCCTATGGCGGCACCGCGCCAACCGAAGTCCGCAAACAGATCGCCCGCTGGAAGGACGTGCTGAAATGAACCGCATTGCCGCCCTCTGCCTTGTCCTGACCCTTGCCGCCTGCGGGGTTGACGGCGCGCCGATCAGACCAGGTGACGACGCTGCGTCGAACGGCGCCATCCTAAGCGGCAGCGCGCAGGCCGGCGTCACGGGCGGTACCTGATGTCGAAGCTGCGGATGATCTACCTTGGTCTTGCCATCTGGGGCACGATCCATCCGATGTTCTGGTTCGTTGCTTGGTTCAATGAAAATGGATGGTCGCTGTCTGGTATGATCGACGCATGGCATGTCAACGCCGCCACGACCGGCCTGACCTGGGATCTGACCATTGCCGCCTTGGCACTCACGATCTGGGCGCTGGCCGAGACATATGTCCGCAAGAACTGGTCCGCACTCTGGTGCATCCCGGCGACGTTCTGCATCGGTGTCAGCTGCGGGTTGCCGCTTTACCTGTTCCTGCGCACACGGCCCGTTGTCTGACGCCCGTTGCGCAAGACAAAAAGAAATATTCGACCAAAGCGAAACTATTCCTCTGTCTCTACTCGTATCTCTGAACATGGAAGGGCAATACGCCCGACAACAAAAGAGAAATCGAAGGAGACGACCATGACTATCCGTACACTCACCCTCGCTGCTGTTGCTGCCCTTGTCGCTGGCGCTGCTGGTGCGCAGTCGATCAATCCGGGCGACGTCCAACTTGCGCTGACGGCTGGCGTAGAGCCGGGTGCCTACAGTACGTCCGACCTGACCCGTCTGCTGGACGCGCAGCGCGAAAACCGGACCGGCCAGATCAACTTCATCCTGCGCGGCGAGAACGATGTTGCGACACGGATGTCGGTAAGTATGCCCGCCGGTAAGCCGACCGCAAGTTTCGGAACCAATGTCAATTCCGACATGTACTGATCCGGCGCCGTCGTTGACCTTGGCCTGACCAGGTTTGCCGATGGCAGAGGGGCGTTCGGATATCCGAGCGCCTCCTGGCTTTTACGCGCCAGATTTTTCGAGGAATGGCGTCTCAACGCTTTTGAATCCTTGACGGAAACATATAAGAACAGGAGATGACCCGGTCGGAGGCCTTATGGACCATTTCCTTTATCGCAACGGTATCCTTCACGCCGAAGATGTGCCGGTGCCCGAGATTGCCGCAACCGTCGGCACGCCGTTCTACTGCTACTCTGCCGCGACCCTGACCCGGCATTACAAGCTTTTCGACGAGGCTCTGACGGGCCTAAACCACCTCGTGTGCTTCGCGATGAAATCCAACTCGAACCTCGCCGTTCTACGTCTTCTGGGCAATCTCGGCGCGGGCGTCGACGTGGTGTCCATTGGCGAATACCTCAAGGCCAATGCTGCGGGCATCCCCGGCGAACGGATCGTCTTTTCAGGTATTGGAAAAACCCAGGCCGAGATGCGAATGGCACTTGAAGGCGGCATCCGCCAGTTCAATGTCGAGAGCGAGCCGGAAATAGCAGCGCTTAACGAAGTCGCTCTTTCCATTGGGTAAAATCGCGCCGATCACCATTCGCGTAAACCCCGATGTGGATGCAAAAACCCACGAGAAGATCGCGACCGGCAAGAAGGAGAACAAGTTCGGCATCCCGATTGCCCGTGCCAGTCAGGTCTATGCCGAGGCGGCGCTTTTGCGCGGTCTTAAGATCATCGGCATCGACGTGCATATCGGCAGCCAGTTGACTGATCTGGAACCCTTTGAGCAGGCCTATGCCATCGTCGCCGACCTTGCCCGGCAACTTCGCGCCGAGGGGCACAATATCCAGCGCCTCGACCTTGGCGGCGGGCTTGGGATTCCTTACGAACGCTCCAACAAAGCCCCGCCCCTGCCCTTGGAATACGGCGAAGTCATCCGCCGCGCGATCGGAGATCTGGACGTGGAAGTAGAGATCGAACCGGGTCGTCTGATTTCCGGCAATGCGGGGATCATGGTCAGCGAAGTGATTTACCTGAAGTCCGGAGAGGAAAGGAATTTTCTTATTCTGGATGCCGCGATGAACGACTTGATCCGCCCGTCGATGTATGGCTCATACCACGATATCGTACCGGTCGTGGAGCCTGCACCGGGCACCGAACAGGCGCCGATAGATATTGTCGGCCCCGTCTGCGAAGTCCGGCGATACCTTCGCCAGACAGCGCGACATGCCGCCGCTGGCCGCGGGCGATCTGGTCGCCTTCCGCTCTGCCGGGGCATACGGCGCGGTCATGGCCAGCGAGTACAATTCCCGCCCACTGATCCCCGAGGTGATGGTGCAGGGCGATCAATTCGCTGTCATACGCGCCCGTCCGACCTTTGACGAAATGATAAATCGGGATAGCATTCCTTCATGGCTTTGACCCGGGGACGATCTCCGGAGGGGCCCTAACCGCAGGGTAAATGGCGAGAAATCCGATCATCCCTGACGTGGCGGCGCGGATGTTGCGCTGGCCGCTTGGCCTGACCCGCGCCGGCATGGTGGCGGAACGCCTGACGCGTGCGTTCTGGCCACTCTGCTCTGTCATCCTCACCGTGCTCGCGGCGCTGATGTTCGGTCTGCAGGACAGTGTCTCGCTTGAAATCGGCTGGGCCGTCTCGGTGCTGTCGATCCTCGCCACCATTGTGGCGCTGTCTCTCGGCGTCCGCCGCTTTCGCTGGCCCTCGAAGGCCGAGGCTTTGGACCGCCTCGACCGCACGCTGCCGGGCCGCCCGATCACCGCGATCCTCGATCAGCAGGCCATCGGGGCGGGCGATGCAGAATCGCGCGCCGTCTGGGACGCCCATGTCGCCCGGATGGCCGAACGCGCCGCACGCGCCCGCGCGGTCGAGCCCGATCTGAAAATGTCCAAGCGCGACCCTTATGCGTTGCGTTATGTCGCCGTTCTGGCCTTCGTCATGGCGCTGATTTTCGGTTCTGTCTGGCGCGTTGCGTCCGTGACCGACCTCGCACCGGGTGTCACGGGCCCCTATGCGGGCGGGCCTACCTGGGAAGGCTGGGTCGAGCCGCCCATTTATACCGGCAAGCCCTCAATCTATCTGGCCGACGTCACGCAAGACAACCTGTCGGTCCCTGCCGGTAGCCGGATCACGCTGCGCCTTTACGGTGAGGTCGGTGCGCTGACCGTCGCCGAAACCGTCTCTGGTCGGACCGCAGAGATTACCAGTGCCGCCGATCCCTCGCAGGATTTCACCGTGAACCAATCCGGGACACTTTCCATTGATGGCGCCGGTGGCCGAGCGTGGCAGATCGAGATGGTGCCCGACGCCCCCCCCAGCGTGCAGCCCGATGGCGAGGTCGAACGCGGCGTGAACGGCGAAATGCGCCTGCCCTTTGCAGCACAGGACGATTACAGCGTTGTGGCAGGCTCTGCCCGGATCGAACTGGATCTTGTATCCATCGATCGCCGCTATGGCCAGGTGGTCGATCCCGAACCGCAAGAGCCGATCCTGCTTGACCTGCCGATGCCGATTAGCGGCGACCGCAGCGACTATTCCGAGATCCTGATCGAAAACCTCGCCCACCACCCCTGGGCCACCTTCCCCGTCAAAGTCACGCTGAGTGCCGACGATGCCGCTGGCCAGACCGGCAGCTCTGACCCGCTTCCGATGATCCTGCCGGGTCGGCGGTTCTTCGACCCGCTGGCCAATGCGCTGATCGAGCAGCGCCGCGACCTGCTCTGGAACCGCACCAACGCGCCGCGCGTGGCGCAGGTGTTGCGCGCGGTCAGCCATAAGCCCGACGAGATCTTTGACAGCTCGACCGCCTACCTCATGCTGCGCGTCGCAATCCGCCGGTTGGAGATGGGCGTCGAATACGAACAGCTCTCGACCGAGCGCCGCGACGAGATCGCCCAGGCGCTTTGGGATATCGCAACGCTGATTGAGGATGGCAACCTTTCCGATGCGCTCGAACGTCTGCGCCGCGCGCAGGACCGTCTGGCCGAAGCGATGGAGCAGGGGGCGACGGACGAGGAAATCGCCGAACTGATGGACGAGTTGCGCGAGGCGATGCAGGATTACATGCGCCAGCTGGCCGAGCAAAGCCAGCAGGATGGCAACCAGCAGGCCCAGAACGAGAACATGCAGGAAATCACCGGCGACCAATTGCAGGAAATGCTGAACCGGTTGCAGGAACTGATGGAACAGGGCCGCACCGCCGAGGCGCAGCAGCTTCTGGAACAGCTGCGCCAGATGATGGAGAACATGCAAGTCACGCAAGGCCAGCAGGGACAGGGCCAACAAAGCCCCGGCCAGCAAGCGATGAACGACCTTGCCGAAACCCTGCGGCAACAGCAGGGCCTGAACGATGAGACGTTCAGCGACCTGCAGGAACAGTTTGGCGAACAGGGCCAGCAAGGCCAGCAGCAACAGGGCCAGCGCGGTCAACAACAACAAGGACAGCAGGGTCAAGAGGGCCAGAACGGCCAGCAGGGCCAGGGCCCCATGGGCCAGCAGGGGCAGCACGGCCAGCAGGGTCAGAACGGTCAGGGGCAGCAGCCGGGACAGGGCCAGGGGCAAGGGCAAAGCCCCGGCAGCCAGCCCGGTCAGGGCCTTGCCGACCGGCAGCAGGCGTTGCGCAATGAACTGAACCGCCAGACCCAAAACCTGCCCGGCGCCGGCACACCCGGCGGTGATGCGGCGCGCGACGCATTGGACCGCGCCGGGCGCGCGATGGAAGGTGCCGAAGGTGCGCTGCGCGAGGAGGATTTTGCCGGCGCGCTCGACAATCAGGCCGAGGCGATGGAAGCCTTGCGCGAAGGCCTGCGCGAATTGGGTCGCGAACTGGCACAGCAACAGCAACAGCAGGCAGGCCAGCAGGGCGAGGCCTTCGGCCAGAACGAAAGCCGCAATCAGCGCGATCCACTGGGCCGCGACAGCGGTGCCAATGGCCGGATCGGCACTGATGAGCAGTTGTTGCAGGGTGACGACGTCTATCGCCGGGCCCGCGAACTTCTGGATGAAATCCGCCGCCGCTCAAGCGAACAGGACCGCCCAGACGTGGAACTAGATTACCTCAAGAGATTGCTGGACAGGTTCTAGGGCTCGTCGGGGCCACCAGCGCGACCGTCTCAGCCGTTCTCACCGCCGACCTGACCAAGTAGCGCAGTCAGTTTCGCTACGGCCTGCTGCAGCAGGCCATCGACCCAAAGTCTCAACCCATTCACTGCATCGACGTAAGCGGACAGGGCAGGTTCGCCGGCCGGGAAAGCCTCGACGATGCGCGGCGCATAGGAATAGACCAGCGCCATCAGGGCAAAGAACAGTACGGCCAGAATGAAGCCACGCCGAAAGCCGCTGCGGGCGCGACGTTCGTCGCGCTCCTCCTCGTCTTCGTCGTCGCGGTCAGAGGCCGCGGTCAGGGTAGAGTTGATCTCTTCGATGTCGGGCAGCCGATCGCGCCGCGTCGATGCTGCCACCATTTCCGCAACCGCCAGTGCGTCGGCATCATCCTCTGTGTCTGCGTTATCCTCATCGGACTGGTCGCGCATCCTGGCCATCCGATCCTGCACGGCGGCAGTGTCGTCGCCCGCATCCAACCCGAGATCCGGCTGGGTTTCCAAACTGCCAGCCTCCTCGGCCCGTTCGGCAGTTTCGCGTTCCGCTTCCTCGCGCAAGATACCCGCGACTTCAGGGTCCAGCGGCCGGGGCTTCAGGCTTGGTTCGTGCGCGGCGTCGGTGGTATCCTCGGCCTCAATCTCGGCGTCCTGCTCGTCTTCGTTTTCCGGCAGATGCTCTGGGTCGACCTCAGCGGCAATGGCGGGTTGGTTCTCCGGCAGATGATCGCCATCGTCAGCGGCTTCGTCCTCTGGCAAATGATCTTCATCCGCCGGTGTAACAGGCGCTACCTCCTGCTGATCTTCGCTGACATCAGGTTCCTCGGACGGTTCGGCGGCGCTTTGCGCATCGCTGCTGCGGTCAGATGCTGCCGGGCGCTGAAACCAGGTGTGACCACAATTCGAGCATTGCACGTCGCGTCCAATGTCGGGGATGACGCTTCCATCCACCTCGTATTGCGCTCCGCAATTCGGACAAATTAACCGCATGCTGCCCCTTCGACTACCTCTGCAACCCCGATAGACCACCTTTTTCGCAAGACGTCAGGGGTTACCTGCTTCATTTTTGATTTTTCTAACAAAGCTGAGAGAACAATCCAAGCATTTGCACTCCTCCCGATTGAAAGACTGCGCCGCGTGAGGCAAAACTGTCGCGGCAGGCAAGGGGCAACACAAACCGTGATCAAGCTGGAAAACGTATCATACGGCTACGGCCCCGCCGAACTGCTGTCCGGTGTCTCTCTACATCTGCAGCCCGGATCCTTTCATTTCCTGACCGGCCCCAGCGGATCTGGCAAGACGACGCTTCTGAGGCTTTGCTATTCCGACCTGACACCGACATCCGGGCATGTGTTTCTGTTCGACAGCGATGCCAAGTCACTCTCTCGCGACGATGTTGCCCGCGTGCGCCGGCGGATCGGTGTGGTGCATCAGGATTGCCAGTTCCTCGACCATCTGCCGATCGCCGAGAATGTGGCGCTTCCACTGGCCACCTCCAATCGCCGGGACGAGTCCAATGATCTGGCAGAGCTTATGGCTTGGGTTGGACTCTCGGATCGCGCCGCGGCGCTGCCGCCAGAGTTGTCGGGCGGTGAGCGCCAGCGCGCGGCACTAGCGCGGGCCGTCATCATGTCGCCTGATGTGGTGATCGCGGATGAACCGACAGGCAACGTCGATTGGGAAATGTCCCTTCGGCTGCTGACCCTGCTCGTCGAACTGAACAAGATGGGCAAAACCATTCTGATTGCCACCCATGATCTTAACCTGATCCGCACTGCTAAGGCGCAGGTGTCCGCCCGCGTGCTACGCATCCGCGACCGGCAAATCCAGCTTGCGGGGGCCGATTTGTGAGCCGTTTTGCCCTTCCCGCCGTACTGCGCGGCAACTCCCAAGCCGATCGCGTGGTTCCGCCCTCTGGCTTCACCGCCCGGCTGACCGTATTCTCCGCCGGTTCAATGGCGTTTCTCGCTGTCTTCGCGCTGGCGCTCTCTTTCGCAACCGGGCGTCTGGCAGATCGCTGGTCACAGGAACTTGCCCGCACGGCCACGGTCCGGATCTCGGCCCCGGCCGGGCAGGTTGCGGCGCAGACTGCCGCGGTCCTCGCGGTCCTTGAAACCACGCCGGGTGTGGTATCGGCCCGCGCACTGGACGAGGACGAAGAACGTGCGCTTCTGGAGCCCTGGTTCGGCCCCGATCTGCCTCTCGACGCCCTGCCGATCCCGCAGCTGGTCGAGATCATCGAAACCGCCGAAGGGTTCGACGCCGAGGGCCTGCGGCTACGCCTTAAAGCAGAGGCGCCCGGTGCCGTTCTGGACGATCACACACGCTGGCGCGAACCGCTTGTCGGCGCGGCCGAGCGCATTCGGATGCTGGGGGTGACGGCGATAACGCTGATTGCAGCGACAACTGCCGCGATGGTGGCGCTCGCGGCCAATTCAGCTCTCGCCGCTAACGGTCAGGTGATCCGCGTACTGCGTCTTGTCGGTGCGCTCGACCGCTATATTGCGCGGGCTTTCGTGCGGCGCTTCACGCTGCGCGCACTTTTAGGCGCGAGTGTCGGGACCGTTCTGGGCAGCTGTCGTACTTGCCGTGATCCCGAAGGCGCAGACGCCGAACGGGTTCCTGACTGGCCTAGGGTTTCAGGGGGCGGAATGGCTTTGGCTCTTCACTTTGCCGCTGGCCGCCGCCATCGTTGCATTTCTGGCAACTCGTATCGCCGCCTTCCGTTCCTTACGAAAGCTGACCTGATGCAAAACCCGGTCCAATGGCTCCGCTCGCTGGTCTTCATCATCCAGATGTATCTGATGATGTTCGTGCTGGCGCTCTACTTCACGCCGTTGGCGATCTGGAAACGCGACTGGGCGTTTCGAGGCTATCCACACCTATTGCCGCTGGGTCCGCTGGACTGCCGGCTGGATGGTCGGCCTGAAATCCGAGGTGCGGGGCGAGGTGCCGACCGACGAGGTGCTGCTGGCCTCGAAGCACCAGAGCTTCTTCGACATCATCATCATCGTCTCCGTGGTGCCGCGCCCGAAATTCATCATGAAGAAAGAAATCAAGTGGGCGCCCATCGTCGGCTATTACGCGCAGCGGATCGGCTGTATCGCGGTTGACCGCGGCAAGCGCAGCCTGGCGATCAAGCAGATGGTGGCGGATGTGAAATCCGGCACGCAGCTGCCCGGCCAGCTGATCATCTTCCCGCAAGGCACGCGCGTCGCGGCGGGTGCGGCGAAACCCTACAAGATCGGCACCGGCGTACTTTACCGCGAAACCGGGCAGGACTGCGTTCCTGCGGCCACCAATGTCGGTGTGTTCTGGAAGCGCCACGGGATCATGCGCAATCCCGGCCTGGCGGTGGTGGAATTCCTGCCGCGGATCAAATCGGGCATAGACGATCGAAGCCTTCATGGAGGAGCTCGAAACGTGCAATCGAAACCGCCTCGAATCGGCTGATGGCCGAGGCCGGGTTGCAGGCGGTGGGATCAGCATGACGCCGATTGAAACCTTGGACGACTGCACGCGCTTTACGGCAACGCCGGGCGACACCGCTTTGCGGAAGGTCGCGGACCGGCTGACGCCGGAATATGCCGCCTGGATCGCGCGGTCGCGGTTCTGCATCTTGTCGACGGTCGGGCCCGAAGGCACCGATGCCTCGCCCCGCGGCGACGACGGCCCGGTGGTGACGCCGCTCGATGACCGACGCTGGCTCTGCCCGACTGGCGCGGCAATCAGCGGCTGGACAGCCTGCGCAACATCATGCGCGATCCGCGGGTATCGCTGATGTTCATGGTGCCGGGATCGCGAACGTGATCCGGGTGAACGGAACGGCGCGATCACCGCCGACGACGAGATGCGCGCCGCGCTTTGCGCGCAACGGATATTAGCCGCGCACCGTGATCGTCGTGAACATCGGCGAAATCTACAGCCAATGTGCCCGCGCGATCCTGCGATCCGGGCTTTGGGCAGCGGGGTGATGAAAGTGCGGGTCTGCCGAGCGTCGGCCAGATCCTGGCCGCGATGACCGACGGTCGGGTCGGTGGTGCGGACTACGACGCCGAATGGGCGGACCGCGCGCGCAAGACGATGTGGTAGATCAGGCGGCTAGTCCCTTCGACCCCATGTCGAGATATTTCTGCCGCCGGTCCTTGACCAGAGCTCGGGTTTCTTCTTGGTCAGATCCTTCAGTATCGCCTCTAGCGCCTTGCCGACGTCCGCGATCGCGGCCTTGCGGTTGCGCTGCGCGCCGCCCACGGGTTCGGTGATGATCCGGTCGATGACGCCCAGCTTCAACAGGTCCTGCGCCGTCAGGCGCAGCGCCTCGGCGGCCTCGCGCATCTTCTCGGCATCCTTCCAGAGGATGCTGGCGCAGCCTTCGGGGCTGATCACCGAATAGATCGAATGTTCCAGCATCGCGACGGTGTTGCCGGTGGCAAAGGCCACGGCGCCGCCCGATCCGCCTTCGCCGATAATGCACTGAAATCAGCGGCACTCTGACCTCGAGGCACTTCTGGGTCGAGCGTGCGATCGCCTCGGACTGGCCGCGTTCCTCGGCGCCCTTGCCGGGATAGGCGCCGGGTGTATCGACGAGGGTGATGATCGGCACGTCGAAGCGGTCGGCCAGGTCCATCAGCCGGATCGCCTTGCGATAGCCTTCGGGCCGCGCCATGCCGAAATTACGTTCGATCCGGGTCTTGGTGTCGTTGCCCTTTTCGTGGCCGATCACCATCACCGGCGTACCGTTCAGCCGCGCCAGACCGCCCATCACCGCGTGATCGTCGGCAAAGTTCCGGTCGCCGGCAAGCGGCGTGTAATCGGTGAACAGCGCCTCGATGTAATCCTTGCAATGCGGCCGGTCGGGATGGCGTGCCACCTGGCATTTGCGCCAGGGATCGAGCGATCTTGTAAAGGTCCGCAGCAGCGTCTCGGCCTTCTTGTCCAGCGCCGCGGCTTCTTTCTCGACATCCATTTCCTTGTTGGACCGCGCCAGCGCGCGCAGTTCCTCGGCCTTGCCTTCGATTTCGGCCAGCGGTTTCTCGAATTCAAGGTAGTTGGTCATTCTGCGCTCCGGTCCCCTGTTGCCCGGCATTATATGGCGGTGGGGCGGACAAGATGCAACACAGAGACACCGGTGCCGCCCGACCCTTCCAACTCGCTGGCGCAGCAAGCTGCTTGACATCAAACCGACCAGTCGCGCTAATCGGGTATCGCGCAGGCCCGGCCCGTCCGAGACCTGCCTTGAAAGCCAATAGGGGGTTCTAAATGCTACACGTCCCACGTTTTTTTGCTGCCGCAGCGGTGGCTCTGTTCGCCGGGTTTACACCGCCCGCGGTGCAGGCCGAAACGCCGCCCGACACGCTGATTCAGGCCTGGTCGATCGACGATGTGATCACGCTCGATCCGGCCGAGGTCTTCGAATTCACCGCGTCCGAAATTCTCGGCAACAGCTATCAGGGCCTGATCGGCTACAACGTCGAGGATGTCTCGGACATCTTCGGCGTGATCGCCGAAAGCTGGGAGGTCGCGCCGGACGGCATGACGTTCACCTTCAAGATCCGCGAGGGCATGAAATTCGCCTCCGGCAACCCGATCACCGCCGAAGACGTGGTTTTTTCGCTGCAGCGCGTGGTCAAGCTCGACAAGTCGCCGGCCTTCATCCTGACCCAGTTCGGCCTGAACGCCGACAACGTCGACGAGCATGATCGTCAAGACCGGTGACAACACCGTTCGAGTTCAAGATGGACAAGGCCTACGCGCCGACGCTCGTGCTCTACTGCCTGACCGCGACCGTCGGCTTCATCGTCGACAAGAAACTGGTGATGGAGCACGAAGTCGACGGCGATTTCGGCTACAACTGGCTCAAGACCAACTATGCCGGTTCCGGCGCCTTCACGATCCGCGAATGGCGCGCCAACGAGGTGGTCGTGCTGGAGCGCAACGACAACTACTCCGGCGACGCCCCGCCGATGGCGCGCGTGATCTACCGCCACATCCCGGAAACCGCGACCCAGCGCCTGCTGCTGGAAAAGGGTGACATCGACATCGCCCGCAACCTGGGCGCGGAAGACATCGCGGCCCTCGAAGGCAACCCGGACATCGCGATCGAAAGCGGCGTCAAGGGCTCGATCTACTACCTCGGCCTGAACCAGAAGAACGAGTACCTGTCCAAGCCCGAAGTGCGTCAGGCGATGAAGTACCTGGTCGACTACGCCGACCATCGCCGACACGATCATGAAGGGCAAGGTCACGGTGCATCAGGCCTTCCTGCCGATGGGCTTCCTCGGCGCGCTGGAAGACAACGCCGTTCGAGCTGAATGTCGACAAGGCCAAGGAACTGCTGGCCGCGGCCGGCGCTGCCGGACGGTTTCACGGTGACGATGGACACGCGCAACACGCCCGAGATCACCGCGATGGCCGAGGCGATCCAGCAGACGATGGCGCTGGCCGGCATCGAGATGGAGATGATCCCCGGCGACGGCCAGCAGACGCTGACCAAGTACCGCGCCCGCAACCACGACATCTACATCGGCCGCTGGGGCCCGGACTATCAGGACCCGCACACCAACGCCGACACCTTCGCGCGCAACCCGGACAACTCCGACGATGCGGCAGTCCAAGCCGCTGGCCTGGCGCAACGCCTGGGACATCCCGGAGATGACCGCCGAGGCCGATGCGGCCGTGCTGGAAGCGGATGCCGGCAAGCGCGCCGCAGATGTACCTGGAGCTGCAGACAGAGCATCAGCAGATCTCGCCCTTCGTGATCATGTTCCAGGAGATCGAGGTGGTCGGCGTCGCGCACGAACGTGAAGGGCTTCATCGTCGGGCCGTCGTTCAACGACAACTCGTTCAAGGCCGTGACCAAGTGAATGAGCCTGACTGCAACCGCTAACGCGGGGGGCGCAGCGGCGCCCTCTCCGGCCTTGCTCTGGAAGGCTCGGCAAGCTGCTCGCGACGCTGGCCATGACCTTTCTCGGCCTGCTGCTGGTCACCTTCCTGATCGGCCGCGTGGTGCCGGTCGACCCGGTGCTGGCCGTCGTCGGCGACCGCGCCTCGCAGTCGATCTATGACCAGGCCTTGATCGAGCTTGGGCTCGACAAGCCGCTCTACGCAG
Source organism: uncultured Alphaproteobacteria bacterium (assembly GCA_963768355.1). Taxonomy (GTDB): domain Bacteria; phylum Pseudomonadota; class Alphaproteobacteria; order Rhodobacterales; family Rhodobacteraceae; genus JAHEAO01. The sequence goes on along the minus strand of CAVYHT010000036.1, from coordinate 32,798 downwards.
CAGTTCTGGATCTACCTGCAAGAAGGTGCTGACCGGCGATTTCGGCCAGTCCGTGCTGACCAAGAAAGCCGATCATCGACGACATCGCGCGCGTCTTTCCGGCGACGCTGGAACTGGCCACGCGTCGGCATCCTGATCGGCGCCGTTGCTGGGCATTCCGCTCGGCGTGCTGGCGGCCGTCAAGCAGGGCAGCTGGTCGACCAGATCGTGCGCGTGGTCGGCCTGATCGGCTATTCGGTGCCGATCTTCTGGCTCGGGCCTGATGGGCCTGCTGGTCTTCTACGCCAAGCTGCGGCTGGGTCGCCGGGCCGGGGCGCATCGACATCGCCTACGAATATTCGGTCACGCCGATGACCGGCTTGCTGCTGATCGACACGCGCGCATGCAGGGCGAGTGGGATGCGTTCCGCAACGTGTTCTCGCATCATCGCTGCTGCCGGCCTCGCTGCTCGGCTATTTCTCGCTGGCCTACATCAGCCGCATGACGCGCTGCTTCATGCTCAACGAACTGGCGCAGGAATACGTGATCGACGGCGCGCGTCAAGGGCCTGTCGGAATGGCGCATCATCTGGGGCCACGCGCTGCGCAACGCCGCGGTGCCGCTGGTCACCGTGATCGCGCTTTCCTATGCCGGCCTGCTCGAGGGCTCGGTGCTGACCGAGACCGTGTTCGCCTGGCCGGGCCTTGGGCCTGTACCTCACCAACTCGCTGCAGAACGCCGACATGAACGCGGTGCTCGGCGGCACCATCGTCATCGGCGTCGATCTTCATCGGCCTGAACCTGCTGTCCGACCTGCTCTACACGCTGCTCGACCCGCGGGTCCGGAGGCGCGGATGAGCATGCCGAGACCTCCGCGCCGCGACTGGCTGCTGTCCGACCAGCCCGGCCTCGCGCCGGCAGGCGCGGCTGGGCCGGGCCTACCGCGACCTGGCTGACGCTTCCGGCGCAACCGGCTGGCGATGCTCGGGCTTGGCGATCGTCGTGCTGCTGGTGCTGGTGGCGATCTTCGCCGACCTGCTCGCGCCCTACGACCCGCTGCGTGGGCGGCGACCTGCGCACCGCGCGCCTGCTGCCACCGTCGTGGGCGCACTGGTGGGCACCGACGATCAGGCGCGCGACATCTTCAGCCGCGTCATCTACGGCTCGCGCCTGACGCTGATGGTGGTGGCGCTGGTGGCGATCATCGCCACGCCGATCGGCCTGCTGGTCGGCACCGTGGCCGGCTATTTCGGCGGCTGGGTCGATACGGTGCTGATGCGGATCACCGACATCTTCCTGGCCTTTCCGCGGCTGATCCTGGCGCTGGCCTTCGTCGCCGCGCTGGGCCCGGGCATCGAGAACGCGATCATCGCCATCGCCATCACCTCCTGGCCGCCCTATGCGCGCATCGCGCGCGCCGAGACGCTGACGATCCGCGACACCGACTACATCGCCGCGGTCCGGCTGCAGGGCGCGTCGCTCGCGCGCGGATCATCTGGGGCCACGTCATGCCGCTTGTGCCTGTCCTCGGTGATCGTGCGCGTGACGCTCGACATGGCCGGGCATCATCCTGACCGCCGCCGGCCTGGGCTTTCTCGGCCTCGGCGCGCAGCCGCCGCTGCCCGAATGGGGCGCGATGATCGCCAGCGGGCCGGCGCTTCCTGATCGACCACTGGTGGGTGGCGACGATGCCGGGCATCGCCATCTTCATCGTCTCGCTCGGCTTCAACCTGCTGGGCGACGGCCTGCGCGACGTGCTCGACCCGAAGGCGGCGCGAATGACGCGACCTTGCTCGACGGTCGAGGACCTGCGCGTCGCCTTCCCGTCGCGCGCAGGGCCCGGTCGAGGTGGTGCGCGGCGTCTCTTTCGCGCTGGGCCGCGAACGGCTCGGCATCGTCGGCGAATCCGGCTCCGGCAAGTCGCAGACCGGCCGCGCCATCCTGGGCCTGACGCCGCCGCCCGGCACCGTCGACCGCCGACCGGCTGGAATTCGACGGCATCGACCTGCGCAACGCCGACGCACGCGCAATGGCGCGACATGCGCGGCGAGCGGATCGCGATGGTGATGCAGGACCCGAAATTCTCGCTCAACCCGGTGATGACCATCGGCCGGCAGATCGTCGGAGACCTACCGCGCCCACCGCAAGGCGACCGAGGCCGAGGCGCGCGACAGGGCGCTGGAGATGCTGGAGGCGGTGCAGATCCGCGACCCCGAGCGGGTCTATCGACGCCTATCCGCACGAGGTGTCCGGCGGCATGGGCCAGCGCGCGATGATCGCGATGATGCTGATCGCCGAACCCGAACTGCTGATCGCCGACGAGCCGACCTCGGCGCTGGACGTGACCGTGCAGCTGCAGGTGCTGGCGCATCCTCGACGAGCTGGTGACCGACCGCGGCATGGGCCTGATCTTCATCAGCCACGACCTGCGGCTGGTGTCGTCGTTCTGCGACCGCGTGCTGGTGATGTATGCCGGCCAGGTGGTCGAGGAGGTCGACGGCCACCGAACTGGCCCGACGCCAAGCATCCCTATACGCGCGGCCTGCTCAACTGCCTGCCGAAGATCGACGGCGGCCAGCGACCGCTGCCGACCCTGCAACGCGACGCGGAGTGGGCGCTGCTGATGGCGCTTCTCGATGATCGACGATCTGAAGGTCACCTTCGGCCAAGGGCGCCGAGCGACGTTCACGCGGTGCGCGGTGTCACGCTTCGCGGTCGGCCGAGGCGAAAGCTTCGGCATCGTCGGCGAATGCGGCTCCGGCAAGTCGACCGTGCTGCGCGCGATCTGCGGCCTGGCGCCGATCGACCGGCGGCAGACTATCCGGATCGGCGGCAAGACGCTGGCCGCAGCCCGCGCCGCCAGCGTTCTACCGCAACGTGCAGATGGTGTTTCAGGACCCCTACGGCTCGCTGCATCCGCGCCACACGGTCGACCGCGTCCTGTCCGAACCGCTGGCGATCCACGGCTTCGGCGACGCGAGGCCCGCGTCGAGCGGGCGCTGGACGATGTCGGCCTGGGCACGGGCTTCCGCTTCCGCTATCCGCACCAGCTCTCGGGCGGCCAGCGCCAGCGCGTCGCCATCGCCCGCGCGCTGATCCTGGAGCCGCGCATCCTGCTGCTCGACGAACCGACCTCGGCGCTCGACGCCTCGATCCAGGCCGAGGTGCTGAACCTGCTCGACCGCATCTGCGCGGCGAGCGCGGCCTGACCTACGTGCTGGTCAGCCACGACCTGGCGGTCGTGGCCCATATGTGCGAGCGGCTGATGGTGATGCAGCACGGCCAGGCGGTCGAGGAACTGACCCGCGAAAGCCTGCAAGCGCGCAAGCGCCGCGCAGGACTATACCCGCAAACTGCTGACCGCGAGCGTCGGCTACCGCGCGGCGCTCAAGGAGGAAGCCAGTTGAGCAAACCGATCCCCGTCTTCGACGGCCACAACGACTTCCTGCTGCGCCTGCTGCGCGACCCCGAGAACCGCGAAACGATCTGGCTGAAGGGCGAGGGCAAGGGCCATCTGGACCTGCCGCGGATGAAGAAGGGCGGCTTCGCGGGCGGCTTCTTCGCGATCTACATCGCCTCGCCGAAGCCTGACGCACCCGACCTCGACGCGATGATGGACGACCCGCCCTATGACCTGCCGCTGCCGATGACCTGATCGACCACACCACGGCGCAGCCGGTCGCGCTGGCGATGGCCGGGCATCTGATGTGGATGGAACGCGCGGCCCCGGATGCAGTTCAAGATCTGCCGTACTGCGCGCGAGTTGCAGACCTGCCTCGATATCGGCACGATCGCCGCGATCATGCACATGGAGGGCGCCGAAGCCATCGGCCCCGACCTCGACGCGCTGCATGTCTGGCACGCGGCGGGTCTGCGTTCGCATCGGCCCGGTCTGGAGCCGCCCGACCGTCTTCGGCCACGGTGTGCCGTTCCGCTATCCCGGCGACCCCGATACCGGACCCGGCCTGACCGATGCCGGCAAGGCGCTGGTCCGCGAATGCAACCAGTTGAAGATCATGCTGGACCTGTCGCATCTGAACGAGAAAGGCTTCGACGACGTCGCCGGACTATCGGATGCGCCGCTGGTCGCGACGCATTCCAATGTCCATGCCATAACTCCCGGCACCCGCAACCTGACCGACCGTCAGCTGGCCGTGATCAGGGACAGCGGCGGTATGGTCGGCCTCAACTTCGCCACCGTCTTCCTGCGCCCCGATGGCCGCAAATCGCCCGACATGACGCTGGATCCGATGCTGCAGCATCTCGACCACCTGATCGAACATCTGGGCGAGGATCATGTCGGCCTCGGCTCGGATTTCGACGGCGCGACGGTGCCGAAAGATATCGATGACGTCGCCGGCCTCCCGAAGTTGCAACAGGCGATGATTGACCACGGCTATGGTCCCGACCTGATGCGCAAGCTTTGCCATGAGAACTGGCTCTCCGTCCTGCGACGCACATGGGGAGCCTGACCAATCCCGGTATCGATCCCGAACAAACCGAGATAGGCGGAACGGCTCAACGCCTTCAAATCCTGCACGGGCGGTATCGCGTAGATGATCGGCGGGGCAGGGCAGGTGGCCGAGCGCGACACAATCACCCGAGAAACCGTCGAGCTTTTCCTGAACGGTCAGACCGCCAGCCCATAGAACTCCACAGCCGTACCGCCAAAGATGCGCGCCTGGCCCTTGGGCGACAGCTCCGCCGTCAGCTCCATCGCTGCCGCGCGCCAGCGACCATATTCCGCGCGCAACCGAACCACCGGCCAATCCGAGCCCCACATCACGCGCTCCGCCCCGAAAGCCGACAATACATGCGTCGCATAAGGCCGCAACTGATCGACCGACCAACCCTCCAGCGCTTCAGTTACGAGCCCCGAGAACTTGCAATACGCCCCCGCCTTGGCCAGCCGTAACATGCCGTCGGCCCAGAGCTTGTGATCGACCTCGGAATGGTCGCGGATCTGCGGCTTCATGCAATGATCCACCACCACCCGCATATCGGGATAGCGCGACAGCAGCGCGTGAAAATTCGTAAGATGCTGCGGAAACCCCAAAGCGTCAAAGCAAAGCCCCAAATCGCAAACGGCCTTGAATCCCCACTGCACATCGTCGCGCAGCATCCAGTCGACATCGGGAATGTCCTAAATCATCGGTCGCACGCCAAGAAACTTCGGATGATCCGCCAGCCGTTTTAGGTGCGCCAGATGCTCGGGCCGCTCGAAATCGACCCAACCGACCACGCCCGCCACATGCTCGGTCGCATCCGCGATCCCCAGCATATATTCGGTTTCCTGAACGGTCGCCGCCGCTTGCACCAGCACCGTATGCGTGACCCCAACCTCAGCCAAGGCCGGGGCCAGATCAGCCGGGCCATAAGGCCGGTTCAGCAGCGGATTGTCTTTCGGCATCCAGTCATAATCGCCCCGACCGGGGTTCCAGTAATGCTGATGCGCGTCGATCTGAACCATGCTGTCCCCTATGGCGTTGGCGCGTCGGGCCGCATCAGGCCCTCCGCCTTCAACGCCTGCCACAACGCTGCCGGTATCTTCGCCCGCGCCGCGGCCAGATTGCCCTTCATTTCGGCTACGCCCTGCCCGCCGGGGATGACCGAAACCACCGCCGGATGATGCAGCGGAAATTGAAACGCCGCATCGACCATCCGCACGCCATGCGCCTTGCAGATCGCCTCGATCTTGCCGACCCGCGCGAGTATCTCTGACGATGCAGGCTCATAATTGTAGAACGCCCCTTCACGTGGTCCGGTGGCCAGAATGCCGGAATTATAAGGACCGCCAATCACCACGCCGATCCCGCGCGCCTCGCAAAGCGGCAGGAAGCTGTCCAGCGAGCCCTGCTCCAGCAACGTATATCGCCCGGCCAGCAGGAAGAGGTCGAAATCGCCGCGCTCTGCCAGCCACTGGCACGGCTCCCATTCATTCACACCCGCACCGAAGGCCTTGATCACCCCCTGATCGCGCATCTGCATCAGCGCCCGGTAGCCACCGGCCATCAGTTCCGACAGCTTGTCCTCCAGCACTTCCCAAGACCCGTGGTTCGCAACATCCAGATCATGCGCGAACAGCACATCGACCCGGTCCACGCCCAGCCGCTCCAGCGAAAACTCCAGCGACCGCATTGTCGCGTCATAGCCGTAATCGTAAACCTCGTTGCGCGCCGGCACGTCGAACCACTTGCCGAACCCGTCGCGCTTGTCCGGCGTCGTCGCCTTCAACAGCCGCCCGATCTTCGTCGACAAAACATATTCATCCCGAGGCTTGTCCCGCAGAAACCGGTTCAACCGCGTCTCGCTGAGGCCCAGCCCATAAAGCGGTGCCGTGTCGAAATACCGAACCCCGCCCTCCCATGCCATTTCCAGGATCGCATGTGCTTCGTCATCCGAAATCGCGCGGTAGAGGTTGCCCAAAGGTGCAGTCCCAAACCCCAGCTTGGTCAGGCTCAGTCCGCCATTGCCGATCCGGTCCCATTGCGTCGTTTCAATGCCATGCCGACCCCCCCCTTTGCCCAGTTCAGGTTAGTATGAATCATCTTGGGAACAAGTCCTTAACGCGCTACGCTTTGCCGGAAATGAGTGGGGAGCAGGAATGAGCAAGTTCGAACGAGTCTTCGGCCAGACCAAGCCGGTAATCGGCATGGTGCATCTCGGCGCACTGCCCGGCTCACCGCTGCATGACGCCGGCGCAGGTCTGGATGGCCTCGTTAAAGCCGCCCGCGCGGACCTGAGCGCGCTGCAAAAGGCGGGCTTCGACGCCGTGATGTTCGGCAACGAAAACGACCGACCCTATGAGTTCGCCGTCGACACCGCCTCGACCGCCACGATGGCCTATGTGATCGGCCAGATTGCGGGCCGAGATCACCGTGCCGTTCGGCGTCAACGTCCTCTGGGATCCGCATATCCACCATCGCGCTTGCCGCCGCCACCGGCGCCGCCTTTGTGCGCGAAATCTTCACCGGCACCTATGCCTCTGACATGGGGCCGTGGACCCCCGATGCCGGCAAGGCGATGCGCTACCGCGACCGGCTGGGCCGGCAGGACCTCGCGATGCTCTATAACGTCTCCGCCGAGTTTGCCGACAGCCTCGACCGGCGCCCCTTGCCCGACCGGGCGCGTAGCGCGGTCTTTTCCTCTATCCCCGACGCCGTGCTGGTCTCGGGCCAGATCACCGGCGAAGCAGCGAAGATGACCGATCTGGAGGCCGTCAAGAAGGTGCTGCCGACCACCCCGGTCCTGGCCAATACCGGCGTCAAACACGCCACGATCGCCGATATCCTGCAAGATTGCCGACGGCTGCATCGTCGGCTCGGCGCTGAAGGTGGACGGCGACACATGGAACGCCATCGACCCCGACCGCGCCATCGACTTCATGGCCAAGGCCCGCGCGGCGCGGGGGGGCAAGTGATGCGCGACCGCCTTTGCGGATATCCTTTCGGAGCTGATGTGCGATTCCCGGTCTTTCGGGGCACGAGGATCGCGTCCGCCGCGCCATTGCCGGACGGCTGACCGCCTTCGGCATCGATAGCCGATCTGACCGGATGGGCAATCTGATCGCGACATTCGAGGGCGATCCGGACGCGCCCGTCGGTCATGCTTTTCACCCATATGGACCAGCTTGGCTTCGTAATCCGCAAGATTGAAGCCGATGGCCTGATCCGGTCTGGAACGGCTGGGCGGCGTGCCGGAACGCGCGCTTGCCTCGCAGGCGGTGCTGATCTGCGTGGGCGAAGGGCGGGACCTGCCCGGTGTCATCGCCAACAAAAGCCATCATGCCACGACGCCGGAAGAGAAATACCAGGTCCTGCCCTACCGCGATCTTTACGTCGATGCGGGTTTTGCAAGCGCCGCAGAAGCCGAGGCGGCGGGCGTCCGCATCGGCACGCCGGTCGTCTATCGCCCACAGGTCGCTGGACCTGGCCGGCGACCGCATCGCCGGCACCTCGGTCGATGATCGCGCCGGTTGTGCCGTGCTGATCGAGGTTGCCGAGGCTCTGGCCAGCGCGCAAAACCGGCCCCACCGTGCATCTCGTCTTCTCGGTGCAGGAAGAATTCAATCTGCGCGGCGCGTTGCCCGCGGCGCAGACCCTCGCCCCCGATATCGCCATCCAGATCGATCTGATGCTGGCCACCGACACGCCCGACATGGCCGATCGCGGCGAGATGCGGCTGGGCGGCGGCCCCGGCATGAGCCTCTATTCCTTTCACGGCCGCGGCACCCTGAACGGCGTCATCCCGCATCCAGCGATGGTGAAACTGATCGAGGAGACCGCGAAGGCGCGAAGGCATTCCGCTGCAACGCTGGGCTCAGATCGGCGTGCTGACCGATCTATCCTATGTCCAGCTGGTCGGGCGAGGGCGTGGCCTCGATCGATGTCGGATTTCCGATGCGCTATTCCCATTCCAGCCTCGAAGTCTGCGACCTGTCGGATCTGGCCGGCGCTGACCCGGCTGCTGGTCGCAGCACTTTCCCGGATCGGTCCCGATTTCGAGCTTAGACCGCGATGAAACTGCCTGATGTCCTACACCCTCGGCATCGACATCGGCACGTTCGAATCCAAGGGCGTGATTGTCGACGTCACCGGCACGATCATCGCCACTGCCACCGCGCCGCATGAAATGATCGTGCCGCAACCCGGCTGGGCCGAGCATCGCGCGGAACAGGATTGGTGGCACGATTTCTGCACCATCAGCCGCCAACTGCTGGCCGATCGCGGGATCGAGCCCGGAAGACATCAAAGCCGTCGCCACCAGCGCCATCGGCCCGTGCATGCTGCCGGTCGATGCAGATGGCCAAGCCCCTGATGAACGCGGTCCTTTACGGCGTCGACACGCCGCGCCGAGGCAGAGATCGACGACCTCACCGACCGCATCGGCGAGGACCGCATCATGCAGACCTGCGGCAATGCGCTGACCTCGCAATCCGTCGGCCCGAAAATCCTCTGGCTGAAGAACAACCGACCCGAAGATCTACGCGCAAGACCGCGAAGATCCTGTCGTCGACCTCCTATCTCGTCTTCCGCCTGACCGGCGAATATGTCATCGATCACTACACCGCGGCCAATTTCAGCCCGCTCTACGACGTCGCGAAACAGGACTGGACCCACGACCTCGCGCCCGACATCATCGCCGCCGGAACAACTGCCGCGCCTGATGTGGTCGACCGACATCGCCGGGCCGATCACCGCGAAAGCCGCCGGGCGAAACCGGCCTTGCTCGAAGGCACACCCGTCACCTGCGGCACCATCGACGCAGCCGCAGAGGCGGTCAGTGTGGGCGTTCGGAACCCCGGCGAGATGATGGTGATGTATGGCTCGACCATCTTCATCATCGCGCTCACCGAAGGCCGCGTGAACGACCCCCGCCTATGGTATGCGCCCTGGCTTTTCCCCGGCCAGCACGCCTCGATGGCCGGGCTTTCGACCAGCGGCACGCTGACCCACTGGTTCCGCGACCAGTTCGCCCGCGAACTGCCCCGCGAAACCGCCTTTTGTACGCTGGCAGCAGAGGCCGCCGCTTCACCGCCTGGTGCCAACGGGTTGCTGGTGCTGCCCTATTTCATGGGCGAACGCACACCAATCCACGATGCCCGCGCCAAGGGCGCGTTCTTCGGCCTGAACCTGACCCATACCCGCGGCGACATGTTCCGCGCATTGCTGGAAGGCATCGCCAGCGGCACCGCCCATGTGATCGAGACCTTCCGCGAAATTGGCCGGCCCGCGACCCGCATCCTCGCCGTTGGTGGCGGTGTGAAGAACCCGGTCTGGCTGCAGGCGACCTCGGACATCGCGAAAGTCCCGCAGATCGTTAGCGAGAAATCCATCGGCGCGAGTTATGGCGACGCCTATCTGGCCGCGCTGGCCATCGGCAGCGCGAAGCCGGGCGACATCGCCAAATGGAACCCGCCCAAAGCCCGGATCGAGCCGCAGTATCACGCAGTTTATGCCCGCCAGTACCAGCTGTTCAAACGACTTTACCTGCAGACCCGCGATATCGCCCATGCTTTGGCGGAGGGGCCGGATTAGGGTATTTCGACTGACGCTGCGCGTCAGCATACCCGCGGGGGCCAGCCCCCCGCACCCCGGGATATTTCCGAACAGAAGATGAAGCGCACGGCTATTTCACCGCGCCTGCCGCCATTCCCTTGATGATGTAGCGTTCGAGCACCACGCCGATGACGATCAGCGGCACGATCGCGGCGAAGGACAGGGCCGCCATCGACCACCAGCTGATGCCCTGACTGCCGGTCTGGCTGGCGACCATCACCGGCAAGGTGACGGCGTTCGATCCAGGTCAGCAGCGCGGCAAAGAAATACTCGTTCCAGGTCAGCACGAGGCTGAGGATGAACGAGGCAACCATGCCGGGCAGCGCGATCGGCAGGATGATCGTCAGGAACGCGCCCCAGATCGACAGGCCGTCGACCAGAGCCGCCTCCTCCAGCTCGGTCGGGATCGAGGCGAACTGGTCGCGCATGATCCAGATGACGATCGGCAGCACGGTCAGCGCGTAGAGCAGGATCAGCCCGATCCGCGTGTCGAGAAGAGCCAGCTCCTTGTAGAGAACGAGGAACGGCAGCGCGAGAACGACCGGCGGCAGGATCAGCTGGCTGAGGAAGAAGAACGAGATGTCGGGGTTGCGCATGAAGCCGAACTTGAAGCTGAACCGCGACAAGCCCGTAGGCCGCCAGAGAGCCCAGAACGACCGCAATGCGCAGAGGCGCTGAGCGACACGATCGCGGAATTCGCGAACCGCTTCAGGAATTCGGCGCGCACGGTCGATTTCGTTGCCGATGGTTTCCGGCGACAGGCCCAGCGACCGCCAGCCCAGCCATTTCGGCGTGTAGTCGACCCAGGGAATCATGTTGCCCTGCATCACGTCCGGCGCCATCTTGAAGCTGGTCGTGATGGTCCAGTAGATCGGGAACAGGCAGATCACGGTCCAGAAGATCAGGATAGCGTAGATCGCCAGCCGGCTGGCGAACCAGCGCATCCTGTGCGCCCGGTCCAGATCGCTGTCATGGAAAATCTGCACGTCCGACATGCTAGTACCTCGGGTTCATCCAGCGATCAGCCAGCTTCATGAAGATCGTGATCGCGATGACGATCAGCACCAGATAGACCATCGCCAGCAAGCGTCCCGTAGCCGACGTTCGAGCGGTCGCGATATTCGCGGAAAATGAAACTCGTCACGCTGTCGGTGGCACCGCCCGGCCCGCCCGAGGTGACGTTGATGATGATATCCGCGATCTTCAGCTTGAAGATGATCCGGATCAGGATCGCGGTGATCGAGGCCGGCAGCATCAGCGGAAAGGTCACCTCCCAGAACGATCGCCACGCCGAGGCGCCGTCGACCCGGCTGGCCTCGTGTAACTCCTTCGGGATCGCCTGAAGCCCGGCCAGGATCATGATCATCATGAACGGAATGAAGGTCCAGGCATCCATCGCCATGATCATGAACCTGGCGATTTCGGGCGATCCGAAGAAGGACGGATCGTCCCACCCCAACCAGCGCGCTGCCCGCGCCAGCGGCCCGAACCGCACCTCCAGCATCGACTTGCCGATCATCCAGCTTACGGCGACCGGCGACAGCATCAACGGCAAGAGGAACGCCACCCGGAAGAACTTGCGCGCCCGGATATCGGCGTTCAAGAGCAGCGCCAGCCCAAAGGCGATCGCATATTCAACGAGGATTGCCAGCGTGTACCAGACCATGTTCGTCAGCGCGTTCCAGTAGAACGGATCGCCCCACATCTGCCGGATATTGTCAAAACCGTTGAACCTGCGCCCCGTGGGCGAAGACAGGTTCCAGTCGGAAAACGCGATCCCAAGGCCGAAGAGCAACGGGAACACCACCATCGAGATCACGAAAAGTGCTGCCGGCAGCACAAACAGCACGCGCTTTCCCTGCTCGCCGCGGATCACCACCTGGGCGGCGCAGAGGCAGACCGCCCAAAGCACGTAGGCATAGAGCACCGGTCGCCAGGTCCGAAAACCAAACTCGATCCAGCCGAACCGATCCGACATCTGCGCCAGTGCAACGAGAATCAGAAATCCAAACGATCCCCAGATCAGCGCCTTGCCCAAGGCCCGTCGCCGGTCGGAAATGTCATCCGCCGTAACGACGTGAAGAAGATCGCCTTGGTCAGCCACGGAATGACTCGCGCATCATGACGGTATCGCCCCGTCCAGCGCCTCGTTGACCGCGGGAAGGATACGCAAGGCCAACGTGTCCAGAAACCACAGTCCAAGCGCCCAGAAGAAAACGTAGGCTGGACTGCGCAGGTTGCCAAAGGCAAAGACCGCCGCCAGAGCGAGCGAGGCGAGAACGGCGAGGCCGCGCACTCCCCCGGATGGGACCAGCCCGAGGCGGTCGTAGAGACCGCTGAAAAGCCAACTGCTCAGGTCGCCCGAAAAGCGGGACAGCATCATAAACCCCAGAAAAAGAGCTACGGACAGCGTCCACTTCAGCCACTTTGGCGCGGGCTCCTTCTCGGTTCCCCAGAATGCACCGGCCAAGACAGCAATGATCGTGATGCCAGGAATGAATATCAACATAAAAACGGCCAGATCGACCAATGCCAGGCCCAGCTCTGCGGTTGTGCCAAAGGTCACGGCGTATCCCAGAAACGCGACGGATGAGGCGATGCCCCAGAACCTTGGTAGGCCCCACTGCCAGGTCTGACCCGTCGCATGGTTGCGCAGCATCTCGATCAGGACGGGTGTGAGGATCAGTAGAAAAAACGACCAAAACAGGATGTCGAAGTCTGGCGGGAGCGGTACAAGTCGTCCGATCCACCGCCATAATAAAGTGATCACCACTTCGTAATTCTCGACAATCCGCTTGAGCAGGTCTGACAGGCCCAGCCTGTCGTCGTATTTGTCCAAAAGCCCGATTCCGGCTGGCATCGAAAACATCGCAACGGCCAGTTTCCGGGTATTTGGCCAGAGGCTTACCGCAGGGTCCGTCATGCTCCTCCGGGAAGCGGCCGACAGGGCCGACCGCTTCTTTTTGTTGCGTGGTCAAATCACATCCCCAGTGACGCCTTGTAAAGCGCGATCTGGCTGTCACGCCCGATCTGGTCGGTGATCTTCTCCCAGGCCGCCGCAATCGCATCCGCGGTTTCCTGCGCCGATCCATATTGCCCGGCAAAGCCCTTGGCCAATTCATCCTCGGCGACCGAGTAGTACTGGAAGATGCCGGGAATGCGCGGCTCGATTGCGGCGTTCGGGTGGTTGTAGCTGTCGAGGTTCGAGCCGAGGTAATCCTCGATATAGGCGCGGTCATAGCCGGCCTCTTCCCATTCGTCATACTGGAAGTGCGAATTCCGGTAGGGCTGGAAGCCCGATGGATAGGCCGACATCCAAAGCGCTATGTCCTTGCCGCCCAGATGCGCCGCCGCCGACCACGCCGCCTTGTGCTTCTTCTCGTCGCCGTCGACCCGGGCCATGACGTAAACGCCCCAGCCGATATAGGCCATGTTCGGCGCATAGTTCGGGCCCGCTCCAGGTGTCCCACTCGCCTGTCTTGGAGTTGTAGACGTCGTCGGAACCCGGGCAGAATCGAGAACCCGACACATCGCCGACAACCGACCTGTCAGAGGTGCGTGCCGAAGAACCGACATCGCCCCACCAGGACAGCATACGAGCCGGTGCCGGCCAGGAACTGCTGGAACGCGGTGGTGCCGGGATCGGCGTTGATCTGGTCGGCGGATAGGCCTGTCGATCCCGATCAGGTCCATCACGTCCTGGATCGCCTGCACGAAGGCCGGGTTGTTGACCCGCGGCTTCATCGTGTCGGGATCGAACAGCCAGGCCGGATCGTCGGGATGCTTGGCATAGGCCGTGGCCCGGTCTTCGAGGAAGTAGAAGCCGAAGCCGCCCCAGCCCTTGAGCGGATCGAGGAAGCCGTGCGCGTCGAGCCCGGTCAGCGGATCGTTCTTGCCCGCCAGGCCTTCGGAATGGCCTGTACCTGCTGCCAGGTGTCGGTCGGCCCTTGGTCATGCCTCGGTTCCGCGGCGGTGATCGCCGTCGTCGGTAAGTAGTCCGTGCGATAGGCGAAGGTGTGGCAGTCGCCGTCGATCGAAATCCGGTAGGTCTTGCCATCCCAGGTGCCGACCGGCGCCTTCAGGTAACCGACATAATCGTCCATGTCGATCTGGTCTTGACCCAGTCGGGCATCTCCGACGCCAGACCCTTGCCCAGCACATCGCCCTCGAACGGCGCGCCCATCTCGATGATGTCGAAATCGACGGTGCCGGTGGCGATCGACTGCTGCAGGCGCGCGTTGTAGTCGGCCTGCGCCAGGTCGATCCAGTTGATCTTGGCGCCGGTATAGGCCTCCCACGGTTTCAGGAAGCCGCGGAACAGGAAGTTGTGCAGGTTCTGGTTGTTGAGCCCCATGAAGGTCAGCTCGACGCCCTGCGAACTCGCCCTCGGCGACGTTGGCCATCGTTGGCCGCCAAGGCACATTTCACCGACCTTCTGCCAATCGGCATCGGTGGGCGAGCCCATGCCGACGCCGGGGATCTTCAGGATCTCGGCGCGGACATTGCCGTGGCTGGCGCGACGCCGGACGCAGGGTTGCGCGGCATAGCCCGCCCGCGACGGCCATCGCACCGACGAGGCCATGCCTTTCAGGATGTTGCGGCGGCTGATCCGGCCGGTCCGCAGGAGGTGATTGTAGAAACTCGACTTTCATGGAATTTCCTCCCTGGGAAAGGCCGCACATCTGCGGCAGATCGTCTTGCGGGGGGTTTAAATGGGGATCGCAGCCCGATGGCCGCGCTGTCCCCCCGTCATGCCACGTAAGGGCGAGTATGGAAGATGCTAGCGACGAGTCAACAAATTCAATTGCGATAGTGACAGGGTGACAGGGTGATAGACAGGTTGCGGGGGCTCGGTTACTTCTAGGGAAATCACGGGGGACGGCGATCACATGGCTGAAGTGACGATCCGCGATCTGCGCAAGGCTTACGGCGCGGTTGAGGTGATCCACGGCGTCGATGTCGATATCCACGATGGCGAATTCGTGGTGCTGGTCGGCCCATCGGGCTGCGGCAAGTCCACGCTGCTGCGGATGATCGCCGGGCTGGAAGACATCACCTCCGGCACGGTTGCGATCGGCGACCGGGTGGTCAACAACCTGCCCCCAGCCGAGCGCGACATCGCCATGGTGTTCCAGAACTACGCGCTTTATCCGCACAAGACCGTCGCCGCCGAACATGGCGTTTTGCGCTGCGGATGCGGCGGATGGACAAGGCCGAGATCGCGAAGCGCGTTGACCCGCGCCGCCGAGATCCTGGGCCTTACGCCCTATCTGGACCGCTATCCCCGCGCCCTGTCCGGCGGCCAGCGCCAGCGCGTCGCCATGGGCCGCGCGATCGTGCGCGATCCGCAGGTGTTCCTGTTCGATGAACCGCTGTCGAACCTCGACGCCAAGCTGCGGGTGCAGATGCGCACCGAGATCCGCGAACTGCACCAGCGACTTGTCGACCACGACCGTCTATGTCACCCACGACCAGATCGAGGCGATGACGATGGCCGACAAGATCGTGGTGATGCAGCGACGGACTAATCGAACAGGTCGGCACGCCGCTGGAGCTTTATGACCAGCCGGTCAACCGTCTTCGTCGCCGGCTTCATCGGCTCGCCGTCGATGAACATGCTCGACACCGCCGTCCACAGCGACGGTGAATCCGCCTGGGCCGAGGTCGAAGGTACGCGCATTGAGCTGCCGGCTTCGGCTGGTCTGAAGGATGGTCAGCCGGTCACGCTCGGGATCCGCCCCGAACATCTGACGCTGTCGGACAAGGGCATGAAGGGCAGCGTGCTGGTGATCGAACCGACCGGATCCGAGATCCATGTTGTCGTTCGCATGAGCGGCAAGGACCTGATCGCCATATTCCGCACCCGCCACCCGTTCAGGCCCGGCGACGCCATCAGCCTTGCACCGCAGGGCGACAATGTTCACGTCTTCGACCGCGAAACCGGCCAAAGCCTGACCCCGAAGGAGACTGCCATGCTGAAAGGCATAGACCCGCGCCTGAATGCCGACGTGCTCTACGTCCTGCGCGCCATGGGCCACGGCGACCAGATCGTCATCGCCGATACCAACTTTCCCTCCGACAGCGTGGCACAGGACACCGTGCACGGAGAGCTCTTGCGGATGGAAAACCTGACCGCGGCAGAGGCCGACCGAGGCGGTGCTGTCCGTGCTGCCGCTCGACACCTTTGTCGATGACTTCGCTGGCCGGATGGAGATCGTCGGCGAACCCGAACGATCCCGCCGGTGCAGGCCGAGGTGCAGAAGGCCATCAACAAAGCCGAAGGCCGCGACCGCCCGATGGTCAGCATCGAACGCTTTGACTTCTACGACGCTGCGCGGGATGCCTATGCCGTGATCCAGACCGGCGAGCGGCGGTTCTACGGCTGCTTCATCTTCCGCAAGGGCGTGATCCCGCCTGCAGGAGTAGATTCCATGTCCGACCGCATCGTCATCCTTGGCGTCTTCGTCGCCGATACCGCCTATCGCGCCGACCGTGCGCCCGAGATGGGCGAAACCATCATGGGCAACAGCTTTGCGCTGGGCCCCGGCGGCAAGGGCAGCAATCAGGCGGTGGCGGCGGCAAAGGCGGGCGGCGAGGTGCATTTCGTCTCGAAACTCGGCCGCGATACCTTTGCCGATATGGCCTTGAAGACCTGGGCCGAGGCTGGCGTCATCCCCGCTGTCACCCAGCACGACGACAGCTATACCGGGGCCGCCTATATCTTCATCGAGGAAGCCACCGGCAACAACGCGATCATCATCTGCCCCGGCATCGCCAGCACGATCTCGGCTGACGATATCGAAGCCCATGCCGAACTGATCGCAGGCGCCAAGGTCTTCATCACTCAACTTGAACAACCGATGCCCGCCGCCCACCGCGCGCTTGAAATAGCGCGGCAAGGCGGCGCGATCACCATCCTCAACCCGGCCCCCGCCGCCGAAATCACCCCCGAAATGCTGGCGCTCTGCGACTATGTCACGCCGAACGAAACCGAAGCCGAAGGAGCTGACCGGGATCAGGGTCTCGGGCCTCGACGATGCCCGTAAGGCCGCCGAAACCCTGCTGAAACGCGGCGTCGGCACCGCGATCATCACGCTGGGCGAAAACGGCGTCCTCTTCCATGACGGCAGCCGCACCGAACATATTCCCGCCATTTCAGCCGGACCGGTGATCGAGACCACCGGCGCCGGCGATGCCTTCAACGGCGGCTTTGCGGCAGCCTTGTCGCGCGGCACCGACCCGATCGACGCGGTCCGCTTTGGCTGCGCGACCGCCGGGATTTCCGTGACCAGACCCGGCACCGCACCCTCGATGCCGCCGCAATCGAGCGCGCAGAGATCGAGGCGCTGCTGGGAGCGCTCGACCAGCCCTTCATTGTCTCGTCCAAATATCCCCGCCGGAGGCACCGCGACGCGGGCCTCGCCCGCGGCGCAAATCCTTCAGGCCCGCCGCGATCATCTCGGACTGCCGCACGATCACCTCGGCCTGTTTGATCGAGGCGATATCGACCAGCCGCCCCTTGTAGACCGTCGCGCCCTGCGCCTTCGGCCTTGGCCTTTCTCCATCGCGGCGAGGATCTCGCGCGCCTCGGCAACCGTGCCTCGGACGGCGTGAAGACCTCGTTGGCCAGCGCGATCTGCTTGGGATGGATCGCCCATTTGCCGACCATTCCCAACGTCGCCGAGCGCCGCGCCTGCGCGCGAAAGCCCTCGTCGTCGGAGAAATCGCCGAACGGCCCGTCCACCGGCAGCACGCCATGCGTGCGGCAGGCCGCGACGATGGCCGCCTGCGCCCAATGCCAGGGGTCGGACCAGTATTTCGCGCCCTCATGCGCCATGTAGTAATTCTCCTGCGTGCCGCCGATGCCGGTCGTCTGCATCCCCATCGAGGCCGCAAAATCCGCCGCCCCAAGGCTCATCGCCTGCAAGCGCGGTGAGCTGCGGCGATCTCCTCGACATGGGCGATGCCGGCGGCACTTTCGATGATCACCTCGAAGCCGATCGGCTTGGTCGCGCCCCTTGGCCCGCTCGATCGCCGTGACCAGCGCATCGACCGCATAGACATCCGCCGCACAGCCGACCTTCGGGATCATGATCATGGTCCAGCCGGTCGCCGCGCCTGTTCCAGCAGGTCCACCACGTCGCGGTACCAATACGGCGTGTCCAGCCCGTTGATCCGCACGCTCAGCGTCTTCTTGCCCCAGTCGATGTCGCCGATCGCCTGCGATGATGTTCGCCCGCGCCGCTGGCCTTGTCGTCGGGCGCAACGGAATCCTCCAGATCGAGGTTGATCACATCCGCCGCACTTGCCGCCATCTTCTCAAATATCGCTGGGCGCGAGCCGGGGCCGAACAGCTGGCAACGGTTCGGGCGGGCGGGCGGCGCGGGTTGGATGCGGAAGGACATGGCGACCTTTCGGCAAGTATGTTTCTTGTCTCGTTGGTGGTTTGGGTATGACAGGGCGCATCCCTGCACAAGCCGATTTTGCAGGCGCAGCATTCGTGGACGGCAATAAAAAAGCCGCGCCCGATATCGGGCGCGACCTTCAAGTAGGCTTGAAAGACTGAAACCCGCTGGCGTGTCAGACCGAGATGCAGATGTATTTCATCTCCATGAACTCGTCGAGCCCGTAGTGCGAGCCTTCGCGGCCCAGGCCCGACTGCTTGACGCCGCCGAACGGTGCCTCGTCGGTCGAGATCAGGCCGGTGTTGACGCCGACCATGCCGGACTCCAGCGCTTCGGCCACGCGCATGACGCGGCCGAGATCGCGGGTGTAGAAATAGGCGGCCAGGCCGAATTCGTGTCGTTGGCCAGCGCGATCACCTCGTCCTCGGTGTCGAACGTGAACAGCGGCGCCAGCGGGCCGAAGGTTTCCTCCTTCGCGAACAGCATGTCGCTGCGTCGCGCCGGTGATCACGGTCGGCTCGAAGAACGTGCCGCCCAGCGCATGGCGCTTGCCGCCGGTCAGCACCTTGCCGCCCTTGGCCTTGGCGTCGGCGATATGCTCCTCGATCTTGTCCACGGCCTTGTCGTCGATCAGCGGCCCGGCTGCGTGCCCGTCGTCGAGCCCGTCGCCGACCTTCAGCTTGTCGACCGTGGCCAGCAGTTTCTCGGTGAAGGCCTCATAGACGCCGGCCTGCACATAGATCCGGTTGGCGCAGACGCAGGTCTGGCCGGTGTTGCGGTACTTGCGAGATCATCGCGCCTTCGACCGCGGCATCGAGATCGGCATCGTCGAAGACGATGAACGGCGCATTGCCGCCGAGCTCGAGCGAGCATTTCTTGACCTGTCGGCGCCCTGGCGCATCAGCATGCGGCCGACCTCGGTCGAGCCGGTGAAGGTCAGCTTGCGCACCAGCGGGTTGCGCAGAATCTCGCCGCCGATCTCTGACGGACGCGACGACGGTGAGCACCGACAGCACGCCCTTGGGCACGCCGGCACGGTCGGCCAGTTCGGCGAACGCCAGCGCCGAGAAGCGGCGTCTCGGCCGGCTTGACGACCATCGAAGCAGCCGGCGGCCAGCGCCGGGCCGGCCTTGCGGGTGATCATCGCGGTGGGGAAGTTCCACGGCGTGATCGAGGCGGCGACGCCGATCGGCTGCTTGATCACGATGATCCGCTTGTCGCGCTGGTGGCCGGGGATGGTCTCGCCATAGATGCGCTTGGCCTCGTCGGCGAACCACTCGATGAACGACGCGCCATACAGCGATCTCGCCCTTGGCCTCGGCCAGCGGCTTGCCCTGTTCGGCGGTCAGGATCGTGCCCAGATCGTCGGCATTGGCCACCATCAGGTCGAACCACTTGCGCAGCACCGCGGCGCGTTCCTTGCCGGTCCAGCTCGCCCAGTCCTTCTGCGCCTTGTCGGCGGCGGCAATCGCGCGCGCGCATTCCTTGCGGCCCAGATCGGCAACCGTGGCGATCACGTCGCCGCGCGCCGGGTTGGTCACGTCAAAGGTCTTGCCGTCGTCGGCATCCATCCATTCGCCCGCAACATAGGCCTCTGGTCGCCAGCAGGGCGGGGTCTTTCAGCAGGCTGGCGAGTTTCGTCGGGGAATCGAGCATGGGTCACCTCTGTTTAGAATATTTGACGCCAGATCATAGGCGCGGGGTGTTTGTCCAGATATATAGGACAAAACGGAGCATTTGAAATGGATCCGGACCTAGCCTACGAAAACGCCAGCTTCATCCCGGATGGCGCTGCCTATCCCGACCGCTGGGAAGCCGATTCCCGTGCCTGGCGCGAGCGGGAAAACCTGGCGGGCCGCGCTCGGCTGAACCTGGACTATGGCAAGGCCGAGCGCCAGCAGCTTGACCTTTTCCTGCCCGCCGGCCGCCCAAAGGGCCTGCTGATCTACATCCATGGCGGCTACTGGCATCTTTTTGAACGGCAACGCTGGTCGCATTTCGCTGCGGCGGCTGCCGCGCGGGGCTGGGCCGTGGCGATGCCGTCTTACACGCTGGCGCCACAAGCCCGGATTGCCGAAATCACGACCGAGATCATGCGCGCCGTCAACCATGCCGCCGGCCTTGTCCCCGGCCCGATCGTGATCACCGGTCATTCGGCGGGCGGACATCTTTCGGCCCGGATGGCCTGCTGCGACGTGGCTCTGCCGGATGCGGTCGTTGCCCGCATCGGCCATATCGTACCGATTTCGCCGCTCTCCGATCTGCGCCCATTGCTGGCGACCAGAATGAACCGGGACCTGCGCCTTGATGAAGCCGAGGCGACGGCCGAAAGCCCCTTGCTCGGAAATCTGCGGGGTATTCCCATGACCGTCTGGGTGGGCGCAGAGGAACGCCCTGCCTTCCTTGATCAGGCGCGCTGGCTGGCGAAAGCAGGGCCCCGCATTCGTCTGCATGTCGATCCGGGTCGCCACCATTTCGATGTGATCGACGGGTTGCGCGATCCGGACAGCCCGCTGATGAACGCGCTTCTCGCCGGGCTATAGATCGCGCTAGCAGGGCAGAGGATCGCCCGGCATGGACCTGGCCGCGAAAACCCCGCGGGCAATTGCCCGGGACAAACAGATCGCGGCGGCATGGCTGATCAGCAACGCTTCCTGCGGATTGGCGAGCGCCCGTGCGCCCGTCGCAAAGACCAGATCGCCATCCATCGGCGTATGGCTCGGCACCAGCGCGCGGGGTCCACGCCGCAAGGTATCGTTCGGCACAGTGGTTTTCCAGCTCAGGTCGTCGATACGACCGGCGCTGGCGATGCGTTCAATGCCGGGTTCCTGCGCGCCTGGCTTGACGGCAGGGATCCGCGGGATTGCCTGGTTCTTGGCAATGCCTGCGGGGCGCTGACCACCCAGATGCCGGGCGGGATCGGAGGGCTGCAAAACCTTGCGCAGGCCAGGGCGTTCATCGACGTTGCCACTTAGCCTGCCAACGGCATCCCGGGAAATTGCGGTGCGGCCCAGCCGAGGATGCAAGAGGTTTTAGTAAGGGGCCAATATACTTATCTGGCCGTGGGGGTTGAATCACAAACATCATCAGTTTTGAAGAAGCAAGAGCCAGGGATGCCTGATACTTGACCCCGCCCGCAGTGAAGCATTTGACTTCGCCGCGTTCGAGGCGGCACGGTCAGCATTCGAGAAGGCCCGCACCTGAAGGGCACGGTATCCAGCCCCTTTTTGACCATCCTAGAGATTGCTGTCGATCCACTTGGACATCATTTCACGGTCTCGAAAGCACTCGGGCGGCACCGCCCTGCCCTTCATGCTTGCGATCCGTTCGGCAAAGGCAACTTGCTTTGAAGACGGATAGTTGGAGAACCTGGATCGGCTCGCGGTTTTCTTGTGTTGGTCAATCCAGCGAGACAATCTCTGGCGATCAGACCTGACGTCTGCTGGCAGATCTGACTTCGTTTGCAGGGCAATCTGCTGTGCAAACTGAATTTGTTTCTCGGTCGCGGGCAGAACGTGATAGTCATTGCTTTCCGCCAAAGATAGCCGTTGATCAAAGGGATTTTGCTGCATCGGGCAATTCCTTCCTGCTTTAGTTTAAGAGTAGAACATAACGGGAACAAAAGCAAGTATGGTGGCCGGTTGATCCGCAAACACGTTATGTGGTGTGCTCTCTCGTCGAATTCCACGAGAGGCCGACCCGGAATACGCTCGTCAGCTCGACGGGGGCGCATTAGATCATGCGGCCAGTCGAAAAGAGAGGCTCGACGGACATCACCGATCTCAACCGCACTTGAAAAACGCTCATAACGACGCTATATAGCGTCAAAGATAGCGGCAAATGGCAAAACCACCATGACCATTACAGATTTCGCAGAGAACGGCCATTTTGCGCCAAAGAAGATCGCGAGCGCCCTGCGCACGACGAGCGAAGAGATTGCCCGCACCGTTGGTCTTGGAAAGGATGCGGTGCAACGCAAGGATCGCGTGACCTCTGACAAGACGCAGCGGCGCCTGCGCGAGATGGTAGAGATCCTCAACAAGGTTGAACCGCGTTTCGGCTCGGCCCTGATGGCCTATGCCTGGTACCGCTCGGAGCCTCTGCCCGGCTTTTCGGGCTTCACCGCCATGCAGCTTGTCCGTCTTGGCCGGGCGGAGGAGGTTCTGGATTACATCGATGCAGTTGACGCCGGTATCCACGCCTGATCGGTGCGCTTTCAAGGTCTCCTCTACCGCGGGCTAAACCCAGTTTACGCGCGGGATCCCCTCTCCGGTCTCGGAGCAGCCCGGTACGGGGGCCGCTTCAATCCGCGCGGGGTCGGTGCATTTTATTCCTCACTTTCTCCGCAAACCGCCCTTAAGGAAGTCAACCAGGTCGGCACTCTCCAACCCACGACGCTGGTGGCTTACCGCGCCGACATTGAGCCTGTTTTCGACACGAGGGACAGTGACGCGCTGCAGACCTTTGGCGTCACGCAGAAAGCCCTCGCCACTCCTGCCTGGCGAGATCAGGCGACGGCTGGCGCCGCTCCGACGCAGGCCTTTGCCGTTGAGCTGGTCAAGGCTGGCTATGCTGGCCTGTTGATACAGAGCTTCGCGCCGGGTGCCACAGCCTCTGATCTCAACCTCGTCCTCTGGCGTTGGGGAAGCAAGCGCCCGACATTGCTGAAGGTGGTGGACGATGAGAGCAGGCTTGGACGGGGATGAGGAAACTCTAGGAAGTTCCCTCGGTGGACACAACGGATAGCGCTTCACTTGAGGCTGTTACCCTAAAGGACAAGTCGGAGCGCCGGGGCGAATTGACCCACGACGAACAGTGGAAGCCGAGCGACCCACAAACCGAATGTATGGTATGTCGCGTGGCTGAATACTGTTCTTTGTGGCCGATGTTCGACCGTGCAATTGCGCGAACGGGTCGGATTGAGTATCCAGCATCTGGGCCAGACCACACGGCGCGCGCAATCGACAGACCCCCTACGAAGCCCTGAGAGACCGGCCATCATAGTACAATAGATGCCCCGACAGCTCGTCTAGGTTACATAGATGGGAAGTCTCCGGTAACGGGCTCGTCAGCCGGTTGTGACCGGTAGGCTAGAGAGCCTCTCCGTTCAGACTGCCAAGCAGCCGTGGGGTCCCGCCCCGACCGGAATGGAAATTATGGAGGCACCCGGTGATCAGAAGTTCGACGATCTCTGTTTCGGGATGTTGGCAGAATGCCCTTGCGAGCCGGTTTTGCGGGGCGGCTTCGGCGCAGGCCAGGGTCGCAGCAAGTCTTTGCGAGCCTAGCGTGGCTGTCAGGGAGACATATGGCTTGTTCGTTTGACCCATGCTTCCTTATCACCTTCGATCATGTCGAAGTGACGCAACCTTGAAGGCAAAGACCAAACAAAAATGAGGTCATTTTTCGGCAAATGGGCAAGTCGTCAGCTCTGCAAGCGCTGCTTCGGTGCTTGGTGAACTGGCCAATATGCAAGTGTTCTTGAGCAGCGGCCGCCGTGCGAGGTTCCGAGGCGGTTGCAGATCCCGATCAGTAGTGAGCTACATAGCCTCCGTCGACCGCCAGGACCTGTCCGGTGATGTAGGATGCTTCGTTCGATGCCAGAAACAGGACCGCCGGAGCCAGTTCCTGCGGCTCGCCCCATCTGCCGATAGAGGTTCGGCGTTCAAGCCAATCCTTCACCTTTGGGTCAGCCGCTGCTGTCCGGTTCGGTTCCGTTCTGAAAAAGCCCGGAGCAACAGCGTTCACATTGATCCCATGTGGACCAAGTTCGGCCGCGAGTGCTCTGGTCAGGCCATTCAGTCCCGATTTGGCCATCGTGTAAGCCGCATCCCCCGGCTGGGCAATCAGAGATGCAATCGAGGATATATTCACAATTCTGCCCTTCCTGCTTTCAGCAATCATTTGCTGACCGGCAAGCTGAGCAAGGTGGAACGGGGCAACGAGGTCCGCTTCAAGAAGCCGCTGTACTGCTTCGACATCAAGCTGAAACAGCGGCCTGCGGTCTCGGAGACCAACGTTGTTAACCAGAATATCAAGAGAGGCATATTCAGCCTAAATCCGGGCGAAACAGTCGCGGCAGGCGGCCTGATCCGAAACATCAAACACGCATGGGACTGCATGCGCCCCGGTTTCGAGGAGTTCGTCAACCACGGGCGCAACCCTGTCCGCCTTTCTTCCATTGATCAGAACCCGGGCACCAGCCCGTGCGAACAACCGTGCTGTTTCAAGGCCCAACCCGCTGCTGCTACCAGTTACCAGCGCAGTTTTTCCGGCCAACGAGAACATTGATATCTGTGACAGAGAAAGCCCTCCCTTTCGGGCTCGTTCTTGCGCCGAAGCCCGATCTTAGCAAGGACCATAATTCAGTCGAAACAATGACCACAAGCCGGGCCTTCAACGTCAGCCGCAGTTGACATAGGTGCCGCAATACTGCCGTAAGGATGTTGATCCAGCAACCGCCATTTCCAAGAGCTACCGTTCGCTGCGCCGCGAGGAATGGCAGCTGTTGTTGTCAGGCCTTGTGTCTTCGTTGAAGTTTTCGTGCGCCGGGTCAGAATAGTGTTCGGCCATTTTCTGCAGTGTTGCGAATGACAGCGTTGAAGAAGTAGCTAGACATAGCAACCGTCGCCTTTGCACTCAGCAGCTGCGATCGCATCAGGGGCTTTGATCACGAAAGCTTGGCCTTCTTCGCCCAAAAGCGTCGCAATCTCTGCACCCAGTTGAAGCTCTGAGATACTGCCAAAATGGTGCGCGCGCAGATCGCCCTTCTTGTCGATCAACAACATGCTGGGGGTGCCGCGCATTTGGTAGGCCTCCATCGTACGAGGCAAGTGACCCTTGCCGGTGACATCGACGCCGACGGGGAAGGTGATCTTGTATTCATGCAGGAACGCCGCGAGCGACACTGGTGTCATTGCGGCGTGATGTTCAAACACGGTATGTAGACCCAGCACGGCGACAGCGTCTGCTGGAAACGCACGCTGCACTTTTTGCGCCAGCGGCAATCCATGAAGTCACGCAACCCGGACAGAGCATTTGGAACGCCTCAATCACGACGACTTTGCCGCGCAGATCTGCCAGGTTAATGTCGCAGTCGGTGTTGAACCACTTTTCGACCTGGAGGTCGGGGGCTTGCATCACACGGTCCGCCAATAGTTGTTTGCAGCCGCAACGGTTTGGAAATGCGTGGCGACCACCGCTGATACCGCAACCAGCGTATTGGCGTCCTGTTCGTAGACCTGTCGCAATTTTTCGCGAGTTTTCGGGTCCGGCTGGGTCATTTTGACAGCGACCCGCGACAGTTTCACCGCAAGATCATAACCCTCTTGTGGCGTTTCGGTGAGTAATGTGGGCAACCAGGCTTCGGACATGATCTTTCCTTTCATACGGGAACAGGTCTAGTGCCGCCAAGACACGGCGCCAGACTGGAATTACCTGATTTTGCCGGGCAAGCTCAGATCGCCTGATGCCACGTCGAATACATCGGTCACGCACAAGAGGGGCGCGTGGATATTTGCGTTCACGCGCAAAGCCGACGTAACGCCATCATAAGCAACACCCTCCAGTGCAACGTCACTGCGAAAAGCCACATTGACCGCAATCTCAGGACCATCAAAAAGCGGCGTAAATCCGGGGCTGTCAAGGAAGATCGGCAGACCCGGCCAGGTTGCCGGAAGTTGCGGTGTTTCGCCTTCGGGGATGTCACGCACGGCAAGCGCACCGGGACCGCAAGCCTCGGTTGGGGTAAGAACGACCCAATGGCTGTGCCAGATGATACCGTCGTTGGCGGGGTCGCCATCCTGATTTTCATCATAAAGCGGCGTGTCGTCAAAGTCGGGGTGGCTGGTTGCGGCCATTGCCAGAATGCCGGTGTCGCCCTCGAACCCAACGGCGGACGGGTTAAGCGACGTCGGCCACACATAGGACAACACGGGCGCGCCACCAAGTTCGCCGGTAGCATCAGGCACATCCGCGCCCGCAGCGCCATTCGTGGTCATGTGGAAAGTGATCAGGTTGCCTTCACGGTGGGCATGCGCCGCCAGAATGTCGAAAGAAGCGATCTTTGCCGCATCGGCATCCGACAAGATCGCGCCCTCTTGCTGGATAGCCTGGCTGCTGTGGTCGTCATTTTCGTCTGCCCAGACGCCAACACCAGACAGGGCCAATACAGCGAGAGATGCTCCAAACTTCAGTTTCATTTCATGGTCCTTTCACGTTAATAGCGACTAGCTACTATCGACTCGAAACCATTGCAAGTTTTATTTCGACTCGCTATTTCTTGAGCATGGAACAGCAAGACCGCATACGTGAGTTGATTAACCGCCTTGCGCGCTTGGATGCGGGCGAAGCGTGGGACGGCGATCTGAACCCGAAGTCAGAGGACCGTTCTGGGCTACCTTGGCCGGGCCAACCGGTTTTCGCGTAGCCCGTCGCAAGTGGCCGAATACATGGGCACCACAAGGGGAACGATCTCTCAAACCCTTAAATCATTGAGAAAAAAGGGCTATGTCGTTGAGACGCGTTCAGACACGGACAAGCGCGCGATCAGTTTTGAGCTCACTGCAAAAGGACACGCCGCAACGCTCATGCCCAACGGCCTGACATCGGGACTTGCCGATTTCGCACCAGGTGAGCGGGACCAGCTTGCGGAGGCGCTCTCGGATCTTTTAGCCGGCTATCTGAAGCAAAACAAAGGTAAGCCTTTCGGCATCTGTCAGACGTGCACGCATTTCGCTTCCAGAACCAAGGGGGGATTCTGCAACTTGTTGTCGGAAAACCTGACTGAACACGATGTTACAAAAATCTGTCACGAACAGGTCCCGGCATGACGCAGCCAGATATATCCGCCCGCATCGGTGGGTTGTTCCTTGGTGCAGCAACCCAAAGATGGGAGGGGCGGCCACCCTCGGCCATTGGCAAGACTGCAGTGACCGGCCCGCAAGAGATCGGCGCATTGGGTTTTATCCGTGATGAACAGGCCGACCGTCAAGCCCACGGCGGGTACGACAAGGCAATCCATCATTATGCCGCGGACTATTATCCGGCATGGATATCTGAAGGTGAGATTGCCGCAGGCTCGATTCCTGCTGCCTTCGGGGAGAATATTGCGACCATCGGCATGACGGAGCGCTCGCTTTGCATCGGCGACAAGCTGCGGCTCGGCGGTGCTGTCGTACAAGTCAGTCAGGGTCGCCAACCTTGCTGGAAAGTTAGCGAGCACACCAGGAACAAGAAGATGGCCTATCTTTTCCAGAAGACCGGCCGGACGGGGTGGTACTACCGTGTCCTGGAACCGGGCAGGGCGGAAGTAGGCGATACCGTAACCCTGCTGGAGCGGACGCAACCCGACTGGTCGATCGAAGTCGTGACCCGCGCACGTCTGACGCGCAAAGTGACAACTCAGGCCGCGGAGATACTCGCTAATCTCCCTGAATTGGCGGCTGGCTGGCGTAATGCGTTCGCCCGAATTGCAGGCGGGGACGCTGAAGAGAACACCGATGCGAGGCTCAAGGGTGAAACCGCAGGTAGATAGCCACACAGTGTGGTCCCGAGGCGGTCATAATTCTTACTGCCGTCAGCCGTTGACGGTTCAGATCGAGGCTGATCTTTTTCAACTTCACATTCGTGGGCGAGATCAGGTTTCGTGTCGTGGTTAGCATTTCGCCCTGAACGACGAAACTATCGCTTCGGACTAAGCGCTAATGCAACAGTCCCCAGTGCGCAGCTACACAGATCCCGCCCCGCCGATTGTATTAGGGGCTGTTGACGTTTGGGATTCCCAAATCACCTAACTTCTGATTCAAGGTTGCAAACAGAGGAGAGCAGCCTTGACCCGAAGAGTCCTAACCAATGCGCAATGGGCAATTGTAGAACCGTACTGCCTCGGCAAGACAACCGATCCAGGTCAAACCGGGCGTGACCCGCGCCTGTTCTTGGAGGCGGTCCTCTGGATCGTCCGCACGGGCGCGCAGTGGCGCGAATTGCCGGGTGAGTTCGGGAAATGGAATTCTGTATTCAAGCGGTTCCGCAGATGGGTCAATGCGGATGCTTTCTATAATATGTTCAAGGCATTAGCCTCAGACGCCGACCTCGAATACGCGATGATTGACGGCTCCATCGTCAAGGTTCACCGCTCGGGTCAGGGCGCAAAAGGGGGACTCTCTGCCAGGCCATTGGCCGCTCCCGCGGCGGCATAACGACGAAGATACTGGCCCTGACGGATGCGCTCGGCAACCTCGTCGATTTCTGCCTGATGCCCGGACAGGCCCACGATCTGCGCGAAACCGATACGTTGATCCGTGGCTTGTCCGCCGGGCATCTGCTGGCGGACAGGGCTTTCGATGCGGATTGGTTGCGCAATGACCTGCTGGAACGCGGCATCATTCCGGTCATACCGCCGAAATCCAACAGGAAGTTCCCTGCAGAGTTCGACAAGGAAACCTACAAATGGCGCCACCTGATCGAAAACTACTTTGGTAAACTGAAGGAAAACAGAGGGATAGCCATGCGTTCCTGCAAAACCGACCAGAGTTTCAAAGCCTTCATCTCAATCGCCGCAACGCTCATTCACATAAGGTGAACGTCAACAGCCCCTAGATGTTTTGCTCGACCGCCATCCAAAGAGCGTCCGGATGGCGCAGGGTGATCCCCGGCATCATGCCTGCTGCTTGACCCGGAACCAGACTAAGCCGGAACTGATCATAGACATTCGACAGAACCCGCGGTGCGATTGCATTGGCCATGTGAAGACCGATGCAACGATGCGGACCAAGCCCGAAGGGCAAATAAGCGTTGCGGGGTCGAGCATCGACTTGATCCGGTTGAAATCGTTCGGGATCAAAGTGATCCGGGTTTGGCCAGTAGGTCTTGTTGCGATGCAGCAGATAGGGCGAGATCAGAACGGTCGTTCCCTTGCGAAGGTCATAGGGGCCGATCCGATCGGACTTCACCACCCGCCGCTCCAGAATCCAGATCGACGGATACAATCGCAACGTCTCGGCAAACAACTTGTGCGGATCGGCGGATTCCAAGCCGCGATCCGGCGATTGCGCGACGTTGTAGAAAGCCCATGCCAGCGCATTGGCAGTGGATTCATGTCCGGCCAACAGCAGCGTGACGGCTGCATCGCGAAGTTCCTGATCAGTCAGCGGTGCTTCGCTTTCATCCTCATGCGCGCCCAGAAGTCGGGACAGCAGGTCATCGTTGATCGAGTTGCTGCGACGACGGTCGCGGATCAGCTGAAAAACGATCCCGTCGATCTCGGCCACCGCATTCCGGTACGCGCGGCGATGCAAACGAGGCGACAGCATCGACGGATCGAGAGGCACCTGCAATCGCCGCCAAGTATCTTGCAATATGACCTCAAGTGCACGCTCGATCCGGTCCGCATCGACATCTGAGGAAAACAGAATACGGGCCGAGGTGAAGATCACGAGATGCATCATCTCGGAGACGATATCGACGCGGCCACGCTTCCGCGCGATCCCGGTCCAGCGGTCCAGAAGCGGGGCCATCGCCGCATCAACGATAGGTCCAATCGATTGCAGATAGCTCGGTTGAAACACCGGCTGGATCAACCGCCGGTGGCGCTGCCATGTCGGACCATCCGATGACAGCAGGCTGTCACCGCAGGTCGCCCGGATCTGCGCGACACTCCGCGTTCTCTTGTCGTAACTGGCGCTGCGGCGGGACAGGACCTGTTCAATATGATCGGGGTGGTTGATCAGATGGGCGATAACAGGCCCGAACCGCAACCGGACGACATCGCCATGTTCACGGACGGCTTGCGAGAGAAGTCCGATGGGATCGGCTTTGAACGCTGGCAGCGAACCCCAGATCAGGCCACCGCGCGGGCCGGGTGCCCTGCCGCCGCTCATTCGGCACCGCCCGACATATCGCCTGCATCCGATGTCGGATAATCACCCGCCTCGAAGCTTCGTCGCCAGCGGCGAGCTACAATTTCGCTCGTAACAGCATCCAAATCATCAAACCTGTTCTTCTGATACCCGGATAGCGAGGCGACATAGGCCCGCAGTTTCGGCTTGAACGCCTCGAACGATCCCAGCGACAGCTGTTCATAGACCCTGCCAATTGCCTTCACAGGATCGAGCTCGAGCTCATCGAACCGGACCTCGCAGAACCGATCCTTCGAGATCAACGGCAAGTCTGCGAAATAAGCGTCATACATCGCCTCATGGCGCTGCAGTATGCCCTCGTCGATCGCCGCAATTTCGGGCCGTTGCAAATAAGTGTACCAACCGGCCGTGTCGAAGAAATGCCGTTGCGATTGGAATACCTCGTAAGGATTGCGGTGGATATGTACGAACCGCGCATCCGGAAACACCTCCAGTATCAGCTTGATGCGCGCCGTATGTGGCGGAGATTTCAACAGGAGCGCCCGATCGTCGTTCAGCGAGAGTTTTTGGCAAAACTTCAGGAACGCCGCCTTCCAGACGGTTCTTTCCGGCTCTGACGCCTCGCGGAACGACAGATATTTCTCATACCGATCACCGGCTTGGGGAAAGCTGACCCCCAGATAGACTGACCGCAGGGTCATCAAGAGCGGCGCAAATTCATCCTCTTGCGCAGAAGTGAATGCCAGCGGCATGTTGTCCATTGGCCGTTTTTCGGGAACCAGACCGGGCAGCAATTTCGTAACAGCATTCTCGGTCGTCAGGAACGTCAGCGGGTTGACCACTTGGTAGGTGTTGGCGAACTGAAACTGCGCACCGTCCTGCGCCAGCAGATCGTGCAGTAGCGTGGTTCCGCTGCGCCAATGGCCAAGGATGAACAGCGGCGGCCGGGTGATCTTGACCTTGGCGATAGCTTTGCCAAAGCGGCGGTTCTCGATGAAGGCAAAGCCGGAATTGGCGAAGCTGGCAAGCGTGATGACGGCGGCGCGGTGCCAGTAGGGGGGCGAAATGCGGAACCGGTTTTCGGCAAGCAGCCTTACCCAAGAACCAAAGGTAATCCCGGTCATGTAATTGTGGCTGAGGCTCCAGCGATGGTTCAGTTTAGCGCGCATCACCCTACCGTTTCAAAAGCGACTTGAGCGCCGCCATATCGACCTTGGACCGATGCCGCCGATCCATTGGCATCTTCGCAATTACCCGAACGTCGTCGATCCCGAATGCCGCCGCCGCTTGCGTCCAAGCGGGCTTCATCGCCGCATCGCCCTCGACCGCCAGCACGCCCAGATCGCCGATCCGGGCCAGCGCCACACCGCGGACGCCCGGCCAATGACGGGCAGCGGTTTCGATGGCAAAGGGATGCACGTCACCGTTACGCGTCCGCACGGCTACTCCGGCGCGGCCAAGAAGCCAAAGCCGTCCCTGCGGGTCGAGATAGCCCGCATCACCGGTCCGGTGCCAGATCTCGCCGTCGATGCTGACTTTGGTTCCGGCATCGCGCGCAGAATCGAGGTAGCCGTCGTTCACATGCGGCCCACTGACCAATATCTCACCGTCCTCGATCCGAACCTGTACGGGCGGCACGGGCGCACCCGCCAAAAGGCCGCTTCCGGTTTTCATCGCTTCCAGATCAGCCGGATCGGTATCGCTTGCCTCAACCTCGGCAATCGGCTCGGCTTCGGTCGAACCGTAGACAGAGACGACGCGCAAAGCGGGCGCGCGGACTTTCAGCTTTGCGACCAGATCCGGGAAAACCGGGCCGCCGCCGGTGAAAAGTGTTGTGACACTTCCCGGTATGCCGGCCTGCGCAAGCGTTTCGCAAAGCGCAGGCGGCAACAGCAGGCGCGTGACATCTTGTGCTGCGATCCAGCCCCGCAACTGCACTGGCGAAAGCTTGTCCAGCCTGTTCATCCGCCAGTTCGGCAGCACCGAGGTTCGCCCCTCGGCCAGATTGATCAGCACGAAAACCGGGAAGGCGACCAGATCAACTTCTGCCCGTGAGCTTTCAAGCAGCGGCGAGACCGCTCGCTTTTGCGCCATTAGAAACGCATGGGTACGCGGGATCGCCTTTGGCACGCCCGTCGATCCGGAGGTGAAAGAGATCAGCGCCAGATCCTCGGGTTTCGTCTGATGCCATATTTCCAAGGGCTCGGCGTGGTCATTGCCGGGGCTGAAGCAAGGCTCGCCCCATAGCGCAGGTAGCAGCAGCCGCAACCAGCGATAGCCACCCGCGGCGCAAAGTCCCTTGATGCCGCCAATCGCCACCGCATGCCGCACACCTTTCAGACCCATCGCGGGTTCCGGCAGTACCGCGACCGCACCAAGCGACCAGATTGCAGCCAGCGCGGCGTATAGATCGGCACCGATTCCGGCGTCGCCACCATCAGCCTGTCCCCGGCCCCAGACCTGCCGCCGCCCATTTGGCGGCGAATCCCTGCGCCCGCGCC
>CAVYHT010000035.1:0-100463 GCA_963768355.1 uncultured Alphaproteobacteria bacterium | reverse complement strand
CTGCTGGATCGTCATCGTAAACGACCTGCGTTGTTACGCCGGGAAGCCTGCCGAAAGCGTCTGATGCCTTTTTCGGAAACCAGGTAGAGGGGATGGACTCGAAGCCCGGAACCCCGCGCAAGATTGATGTCAACGCCTTGGTGCACTGGGCCTTGGGCACTGCGCCGTAGGCCAGCGCGCGCTGCAAGACCAGTTCGGCGACCTCCGGCGAAACCTGAATCTCTTGAATTACGACGCGGTACTGTGTGCGGGCATGGTAGTCGATGTAGAAATCAACCGCCCGGTCCGTCATTCCGAAGTGAACGTCGTTCCGTTCCGGCAAGTTCGGGTGGTACCAGGTTCCCGCCGGATCAAAGATTACTCGTTGCGACGCATTGATCAGCAGTGCCGCATGGGCGCCGGTGCCCCTGTCATTGTCAATGACCGTGTAAAGAGTGAGCTTCTTGCTGCCACCATGGAAATATGCGGCTCGCGCAACCTCGACCTCAGGCGCCCATTTGGGTTCCGCCGTGGTGCCGCAGGCAGCGAGCAAGGCACAGCCTGCAAGCGCAAGCCAAGAACGTAACTTGGTGTTCATCTTGGGTAATACGGCTTAGCCGTTGACCATGGCAAGGAAGACCAGAAACAACAGCGAGCCGATTGCCCCCCAGCTGACCGCTTTGACGAACCCGCCAAAGGTTTTTTCCTGAGTTTCGATGTTCATTTTGCCATGTTCATGGTCAGCCATGTTCGCACCTTCGTTTGATCTTTCGTACCGGACTTAGACGATTCCGCCCGGCCTGTCACGGCCCCTGGGGCGCACAATATCGCTAGCGGTCGTCTTTTTCCAGATCCTCGGCCAGCCGGAAGCCGATCCGTTTGGGCGCATCTTGCTTTTCCTCTTTGGGCAGCGCACGAAGGGTTACGCCCAGTTGGCTGACATGCTGGATCAGTTGGGTCTTGGCGCCAGACGGGTCAGTGCCATAGAACGTCACGATATCAGGGTCGAAATAGCCGATACCCTCAATCCGCAGAACGCCCGCCGTGCCGCCTGCAAAACCCACGGCAATCTCGTGTTCGTTGTCCAGCTGTTCTTCGAAATTTTGGATGTAGAGGATCAGCCGCTCATATGCCCATTCGGCCGGGCTTTTCTGATCGACCGGTTTCTTGGTGACAGAGGCGGGCAGCGGTTTCTGTTCGGCCGAAACCGGCGCGTTCGGATTGGCGTGGATGACGCGCGCGCAGGGCATCGCAGAGCCTTCATGCGCCTCGGCGGTGGTTGCAATATCGTTGTCCATCATGCCCCCTTTCGCTGCCACAACCATGCCCCATCCGCGTGCCGGATGCGAGTAACCAATCCGGCATGATAAAGGTGATTGACATGGGCCATAGCCTCAACCAGCGCCAGACCATAAGCACCCTCGCCGACCTCACGCTTGAATAGCGGCAGGAAGCAATCGGCGGCGGTTTTCGGAGTGTCGAGATGGCTGAGCAGCCGCTTCAATGCACCGTGGTGGTTATCAATCAGTTGCCGCAGCCGCAAAGGCAGCCCGGTAAAGGGCAGTTTGTGACCGGGCAGAACAAGCTGACGCTGAGTGGCATGGGGTGCGAGGTTTTCGCAGGCCTCTAGCCATTCCGCAACCGGGTCGGCCTCGGGTTCGGTGGCATAGACACCCAGGTTGGGTGAGATCGACGGAAGCAGCTGGTCGCCGCCGATCACAAGATCGCCCTCGACCGCCCAGAGAGTTGCATGTTCCGGCGCGTGACCGTTACCTATGCGGATATTCCAGTCGCGGCCGGCAGCGGTGATCCGATCGCCTTCCTTGATCCGGGTGAAGCCCAGCGGCAGCGGCGTGACGATATCGGCGAAGTTGAACGGACGTTCCTGGCGGCGCTTGTCATAGGTGGCCGCATCCATCCCGGCAGAGCGCCAGAACTTCAGTGTTTCCGGCTTGGGTTCGGCGTGTTCATCCAGCACCAGCATCCGCGCCATCAACCACGCCGTTCGGGTCGTCACCAACTCGGCCCCATGCTGGGACTGGAACCAGCCAGCAAGGCCAATGTGGTCGGGATGATGGTGGGTTACGATGACGCGCCGTACAGGCTTGCCTGCCAACCGACCTTCCAAAGCCGATTGCCATATTGCGCGAGTCTTTCCAGTGTCAAAGCCGGTATCGACCACGGTCCAGCCATCGCCATCGTCAAGCACGAAACAGTTGACATGATCCAGCGCCATCGGCAGCGGCAAACGTAGCCAGAGAATGCCCTCGGCAACTTCGGTCACTGCGCCGAAATCGGGTGGCGTTTCTGTAAGGTAGCGGAGCTTTTCGGTTGCGGTAACGCTCATCCCGACAGGTCTTCGACGGTCACTGCGTAAAGGTCGCCAGCGCCTTCGCGGACATGTGCGAGAAGCGAGCTGTATTCCGGCAACAACCGCTTGATGTAGAAACGTGCCAACCGGGTGCGGGGGCCTTTA
The DNA here is from genome assembly GCA_963768355.1 of uncultured Alphaproteobacteria bacterium. Lineage (GTDB taxonomy): Bacteria > Pseudomonadota > Alphaproteobacteria > Rhodobacterales > Rhodobacteraceae > JAHEAO01. The sequence goes on along the minus strand of CAVYHT010000035.1, from coordinate 98,008 downwards.
CCGTCCTCTGCTACGGCAGATTTTAGATGATAATGCGCGCCAAGAACGCGAGCGAAGGCGCGCAGGAACGGCACGGCACCGGCGAAACGATCGTTCAGATCCTTGCGCGCGACTAGCCATTCAGTGGTTTCACGCAGGGTTTCTGCCGCGCTCCAGACGGCCTGGGTCATGTTAGGGAAGGCGCTGCGGGCGGCTTCGGCATTTTCCTCAATCTCGTCAAGAAGACGGTAGGCGGCCTCGCCGTCGTCCGAAAGCTTGCGGGCCACAAGATCCATCGCCTGAATGCCGTTGGTGCCTTCGTAGATCGCCGTTACACGAACATCGCGGGAATATTGGGCCGCACCGGTTTGCTCGATATAACCCATGCCGCCATGAACCTGCACGCCGAGATGCGAAACTTCACAGCCAACGTCGGTGCCAAAAGCTTTGGCGATGGGGGTCAGGAAGGCCGCACGGGCCTGCCAGTCGGCATCACCTGTGGCACGCCCCATGTCGATAGCGACAGCACAGGAAAGCGCGATTGTGCGGGCGGCGTAGGTATCAGCCTTCATGGTGGCGAGCATTCGGCGCACATCGGCATGATCAGTGATAGTGCCACTACCGCCCTCGATCGGGCCTTTGCCCTGAATGCGGCCCATCGCATACTCCAGCGCGTGCTGATAAGCACCTTCTGCCACCCCGATGCCCTGAACGCCGACACCAAGGCGCGCGTTGTTCATCATCGTGAACATCGCCTTCATCCCCTGATGCGGGTCACCAACCAGCCAGCCGGTCGCCCCGTCAAACTGCATCACGGAAGTCGGAGAACCGTGCAAACCCATTTTGTGTTCAAGGCTGACAACATTCAGCCTGTTGGCTTTGCCGGGGTTTCCGTCGGTTTCGGGAATGTACTTCGGAACCATGAAAAGGCTGATCCCTTTCGTCCCGGCCGCGCCATCAGGCAGCCGCGCCAGAACCAGATGGCAGACGTTGCCGGTAAAATCGTTGTCTCCCCAGCTGATGTAAACCTTCTGGCCGGTGATCGCGAACGTGCCATCATCGTTCGATTCCGCCTTGGTGCGAAGCGCGCCAACGTCGGACCCAGCCTGCGGCTCGGTCAGGTTCATCGTGCCGGACCATTCACCAGAAATCAGCTTCGGCAGGTAGATCGCCTTCAACGCTTCGCTCGCATGGTGATCCAGCGCCTCGATCTGTCCCTGCGTCATCAACGGATTCAGTTGCAGCGACAGGCAGGCCGAGGCCATCATGTCGTTGACAGCCGTGGTTACCGTTTGCGGCAAACCCATGCCGCCATGTTCCGCAGGCGCTGCCATGCCGACCCAGCCACCCTCGGCAATTGCCGCGTAGCCTTCGGCAAATCCCGGAGAAGTGCGGACAACACCATTTTCCAGAACCGCCGGATGCATGTCGCCGTTTCGTTGCAGCGGTGCAAGAATGTCCTCGCAAAGCTTCCCGGCCTCGGCCAGAATTGCGGCGGTGACATCCTCGGTGGCCTCCGAAAAAAGCTCGGTCTCTGCCACTTGGTTCAAATCAACGACATGGTCAAAGATAAATCTGAAATCGTTCAAAGGCGCGCGATAGGCCATCTGGCCCTCCTCATACCCCGGCTTGGCTTTGGGCCGGTCGACACTTACTAATTGCGTTCAGCCCTTGAAGGGTAACGCATCGACTATGTCCATCAACCGGAACGCGGCGTCACGGGCCATGAATCACAAAGAAACCAGACTGTTGCAGGCAAACGATAGCGGCATTGTCGCGGCGGCGGAAATCCTCCGACTGGGTGGACTCGTCGCCTTCCCCACAGAGACCGTCTACGGGTTGGGCGCCGACGCGCGCAATGACGCGGCAGTGGCACAAATCTTCAAGGCAAAGGGCCGGCCACAGTTCAATCCGCTGATCGTGCACGTAGCCTCGGTCGAGGCGGCCAAGGAGATTGCAGAGTTCGATGCTGACGCACTGAGGCTGGCCTCGGCATTCTGGCCCGGCCCATTGACCCTGGTCCTGCCGCTGAGGCCCGATGCGGGCATTTCAGCCCTTGTCAGTGCAGGCTTGCCAAGTGTCGCGATCCGGGTGCCGGAACATCCGCTGGCGAAAAGACTGCTGGCTGCCTTCAATGGGCCTGTTGCAGCGCCATCAGCCAACCCCTCGGGGCGGATCAGCCCGACAACGGCGCGGCATGTGATCGACGGGCTTTCGGGGCGGATTGATGCGGTGTTGGACGGCGGTGCCTGCGGCGTTGGCGTTGAAAGCACCATCGTCGGCTTCATGCCGGATCCCACATTGCTGCGATCCGGCGGATTACCTGCCGAAGCAATCGAGGACTGTCTGGGCCGAGCATTGGCCACAGCCAGACCCCAGCGACAGGCCGAATGCCCCTGGTCAACTTGCGTCGCATTATGCGCCAGAGGCCCCGTTGCGCCTGAATGCGAAAGAGCCAAAACCCGGAGAACTGATGCTAGGGTTTGGCGCGGTGGACTGCGATCTGAACCTGTCTGGCGTCTGGTGATCTGACCGAAGCCGCGGCCAATCTGTTTCGCCATTTGCACGATCTCGATGCCCGCGCGTCGAACGGCATAGCGGTTTCACCGATCCCCGATCACGGGCTGGGCCGCGCGATCAACGACCGCCTGCGCCGCGCCGCCGCGCCGCGCGATTAGGCACGCCCCGCCGCCGCTGACAGGCCGGTCGGGTCTATCCCCAATGAATTCAAGGCATTGTTCCACTTTGTGCCACTGTCGGCGGCAAAAACCAGCTCGGGAGATGCATCGCAGGTCAGCCAGCCGTTGTGAAGGATCTCCGCCTCCAACTGTCCCGGTCCCCAGCCGGAATAGCCCAGCATCAAAAGCGCAGTCTCTGGCCCTTCGCCTCTGGCGATCTTTTCCAGCACATCGAGCGTGGCGGTCATGCCAAAGTGGTTGTCGACACGCAGGGTCGTGTCATTTGCCGCATAGTCACCCGAATGCAGCACGAACCCGCGACCATGCTCGACTGGCCCGCCAAAATGAACTCGGATCGCGCGGCCCGCCTCAGCTTGTGGAATGTTGAGCTGCTCCAGCAGATCGACCACATCCACGCCGGGCGCGGGTTTATTGACAATCAACCCCATCGAGCCGTCTTCTGAATGTGCGCAAACCAGGATGACTGCTTTTTCGAAACGGGGATCACCCATGCCCGGCATCGCGATCAACAGCTTGCCGGTCAGGTCGATAGGGTCATGATCCGTTGCCATGCCCAATGATGGTCCAATGCGGGGTCGTGATACAAGTATCTGGATCACTTGCATCACCTGGCTATCGCCGAATTGTGATTTCCCTATCCTGAGGGCCAGCCTAAGGTCGGCGCATGTTCAGACCATTGCCTTTCGGTTTCATCCTGGCCTGCGTGCTGGCCCTGCACGCCGATCCCTATCGCGGCGCAGGGCAATATTATCGTGCTGGAAGACGTGGCAAAGGTCGACATTCTGCCCGGCTGGCGGACCGAAAGCGGCACCCACATGGCAGCACTTCGGGTTCGATTGGCCCCCGGCTGGAAGACTTATTGGCGCGCGCCGGGCGATGGCGGAATTCCGCCTCGTTTCGATTGGAGCGGGTCAGCGAACCTGAAATCCGTACGGTTTCACTGGCCGGTTCCAGAGGTTTTCGTGGCCAATGGCCTGCAGTCGATCGGCTATCGGACTGAACTGATTCTGCCGATGGAGCTGATCCCAAGCGGTATCGCGGAGCCAATCGCGTTGAGGGCAAGCGTCGAACTGGGTGTCTGCGAGGAAATCTGCTTGCCGATGCAGGTCGACTTGTCAGCCGATCTGATGCCCGGCGGGAACCCCGACCCCGACATCCGCGACAGCCTCGCCGACCAACCAAACTCGGCCAGCAGGATGGGCATACCGGGCGCGACCTGCTCGATCGACGCAATCTCTGATGGGCTTCGGGTGACGGCGTCAATGCAGATGACGGATATCGGCTCGGAGGTTGCCGTCATTGAGCTGCCCGACAAGACGATCTGGATCTCGCAATCCGATACGGCGCGTCGGGGTCAGACGTTGACCGCCACCGCCGACATGGTGCCGGCCAATGCGGCACCATTTTCCCTGGATCGGTCTGACCTCAGGATTACGGTCCTGGGCGAAACACATGCGGTTGAATTCGTCGGCTGCCCAGCCGGTTAGGCATTCGGGCGGCGCAGGCCATGCCATAGAGCGCCTGCAAGGAAAGCAATAAACACGAAAATCGCCGATCCCAGGGTAAACAGACCTAGCGCCGTCGGCATCGGTGCCAGGTCGGCAACCGCCGGGATCATCGCGGTCATCGCGGTCGGAAGCTGTCCGGTCAAGACCACATTGCCGAGCGTCACCCAGAACAGGGCCGCGATTGCAGCGGCAGCGACCAGCGTCGGTATAAATACGCCTCGGCTGCGGCGGGCCGGGCGCAGCGATCTGCGAAGTGCGCGAAACTGGATACCGACATCCTGCTGCATCGCCATCAGCGCGGGCACAACCAGCAAGACCAGAAACATGCCGAAGCCAAGTCCGTAGACCAGTGTGATGATAGTGGGCTTCAGGAACTGTGCTTGCTGCGATTTCTCGAACAGCAGTGGCGTCAGGCCCAGAACCGTAGTTGCCGAGGTCAAGAGGACGGGACGCAACCGATCTGCGGTACCGTCGATAATGGCCGGGATCAATCCTCGGTCTTCGGCATAGCCATCGACAGTGGTCACCAGAACGATCGAATCGTTGATGATGATTCCGGTCATTCCGATAAGCCCGACGACCGAGAACATCGAAAGCGGCACCTCCCAGGCAACATGTCCGTAGATTGCCCCGACCAGCCCGAAGGGTATCACTGCCATCACGACGATGGGACGGGTCCAGCTGCCGAAAATCCAGGCAAGCGTCAGGAAGATCCCCAGAAGGCACATCATGAACCCCAGGAACGCGTCGCTCAGAAATTCGCGCTCCTGCTCGGCCAGACCGGCCAGACGCCAGGCTACGCCGATGCTCCTCTTCCAGCCGGGGCAGGATCGAGGTTTCGAGCTCGGCCATGATCTGAGCCGCGCGGGCGGGATTATCTTCGGACAGATCGCCAGTCACATTCACCAGCCGCAGTCCATTCTCACGCCGAATCGTTGAAAAGCCGCTGTAGCGGTCGACGGTGACGATGTCGGACAGACTGACATAGGTTCCCCCGGCGGTCCGTACCTGCGTCCGGTGCAGAAAATCTGCCGTCAGCTCGCTTCTCGGGCAACTCCACCCGGATCGCAGCGGACCGTGGGCCGATCGGGATAGGTCGCAGCCTCGATCCCGTTCAGGCGATTGCGCAGAACTCGCCCCAGCCCATCTATCGTGATGCCCAGCGCCTGACCCTGCGGTGTAAGGTCCAGCACTAGCTCATCCTTGTCGTAGGCCAGGCTATCCTCAAGCGCGGACACCTCCGGATAGCGCGCCAGCGCAGTCTTGAGAGCCTCTGCCGCAGCCTTCAGCGTCGTGCTGTCGGCACCGTAAAGCTCGACATCCAGCGCATCGCCTCCCGGGCCTCCTCGCCAGCCGCGGAAACTGACGGTTTCGACCATCGGATGGTTTCGAACCGCATCCTGCAACGTCGCCACGAACTCGAAAGAGGAATAGGGCCGCAGATCAGCGTCGATGAGGTCGATCGAGATCCCACCCAATTGCCAGCTTTCCTTGGTATCGGCCCCGGCCAGACCGCGCCCGGAATTGCCGCCGGTCTCTGCAATCACATAGGCCAGCGGGTTGGTGCCATATTCGTCTTCGTATTGCGCGCCAACCTCGATCGTGGCCCGCTGCAGCTCACGCATCATCGCCAGCGTGTCCTCGCGCGTCGCACCCGGCAGCATGGCGAAATTGCCCGACACGCTGCCTTGTTCCGGAGAGTTGAAGAACCGCCATTGCAGGTCACCACGAACGAAGATCGCGACCTGTGAGGCGAGGATGAGTATGGTCAGCGCCAGGACCGGGTAGCGCCCCCGCACGATCAACGCGATGCCTTGCCGGAAGACCCCGTCGCGGATCCACGCAAATCCCCGGTTCACGACCCGGCTTGGAAAGTCGTACCAGTGCCGCTTGCCAGAGTGGATCAGCGCATGGCTCATGTGATTGGGCAGGACAAGAAAACATTCAACCAGCGACGCCGTGAGCACGACAATCACGGTGAAGGGAATGTCGGCAATCAGCGTGCCGAACCGACCGCCAATGGCAACAAGGCCGAAGAACGCGATAATCGTGGTCACACTGGCCGAAAACACCGGCGCGAACATGCGCCGTGCTGCATTCTCGGCGGCATCGACCGGTGACTCTCCCAGACGTCTCACTCGGAAATCGGCGTGTTCGCCAACGACGATGGCGTCGTCCACCACGATGCCCAGTGTGATGATCAGAGCAAACAACGAGATTGCGTTGAAGGTAAAGCCGAAGGCATACATGATCGCGACTGCCGCCATCATCGATACCGGAATGCCCGCTGCGACCCAGAAAGCGGTGCGCGCATTCAGGAACAGAAACAGCAGGGCGACCACCAGCCCAAGCCCGAGCAAGCCATTGTCGAGCAGGATATTCAGCCGCGCAGTGATCTGTTCCGCCCGCGTGCGGATCAGGTCCAGCTCTACGCCCGCCGGAAGGGTGCGCTCCATTTCAGCGGCGACGTCCTCGACCTGGCGTTGAATACGAACCGCGTCGCCGCCTTCAGAGCGATCGACGCGGACCGAAATTGCCGGATTCTCGCCAACGAAGAAAACCCGCTCGCGGTCTATTCCTTCGGTTCGGACGCGCCCAAGATCGCCGATTGTCAGTTTTGAGCCGTCAGGGTTGGAGCGCAACACGATACCCGCAATATCCTCGGCGCTGCGCTTGGCGCTGCCAGTTCGGACGCGTGCGGTACCACCACCGACATCCCCCGCCGGATCGGTCTCTGTCGCACTCGCAATCGCTTCGGCAATCTCGGACATCGCGACGTCATTCTGGATCAATGCCCGCGAAGGCACCTCTACAATGGTCTCGGGCGCAGCAACGCCGTTGATCGTGGTCCGGGTCACACCGACGGCGAAGAGGCGTGTTACCAACTCATCCGCGAAGCGACCGAGTTGCTCAACGCCGACCGGCCCGGTGATCACAACATCGGTGACGCGGTCGCGCCAAGCACCGCGTCGGACATTGGGGTCCTCGGCTCCCTCGGGAAGTGTGTTCACAGCATCGACCGCCGCTTGCACTTCGTCGGCCGCGCGCGACATGTCCCAGCCCGGTTCGAATTCCAGTTGCAGATAGGCCTGCCCCTCGCGGGACGTGGCGCTGGTGTCCGTCACACCTTCGACCGCCAGCAATGCCGGCTCCAGCACCTGAACGATGGCGCGGTCGACGTCCTCGGCACCCGCCCCGCTCCAGGCGACCGAAACGCTGACATCCTCGATGATAATGTCGGGAAAATACTGCGCCCGCATCCTAGGGAATGCGGCAAGACCCGCCGCCAGCATGATGACCAGCACCAGATTGGCTGCCGTGCGGTGACGGGTGAAGTAGGACAACATCCCGCCAGCCAGACCGTTGACTTTCCCGGCCATGGCCTAGCCCCCCATCCGCGCTTCGATCCGCTCTACGACCTCGGCAGAAACCATCGGCTGCTGCAATTGCGCCAGCACCCGGGCCTTGGCTGCGGCGGGCATCCGGCTGTTGCCTTCGATGAATGCAACCAACCGGGCCCGCCGTTCGTCGCTGAGTTCCAGCATTTCCGGTTCGACTGACTCAGCGGCGTCGGGCTCGCTGGGCGCAATTGTCCGCACTCTGATCCCGGCACCCAAGAGCGGTGAACGCTCGGCCACGATCTTCTTTCCAACCAACGCCCCAGCCGCAACGATGACATCGTCCCCTTGCCGGCGAAGTACCTCCACCGACAATTCCTCCAGCCGGTCATCAGGACCCACTACCAAGGACCGAAGCCGACGAACCAACGGCGGTCGCGGGCAGAAAGGCAACATTCGACAGAGGCGTTTCCCCGATCCGGACCGTCACGAAATCGCCGGGGCGGAACCCTTTGGCCTCTGCCAGACGCGCGAACAGAAGTCGCCCGGTCTGGCCTTCACCAACGGCGGCGCTTTCGCGGGTTATGCGACCCGTTGTCGCCAGATCGACGCCGAAGATATCCAGCGACACACCGACCTCTGCCTCGGTCAGCTTGCCGGTCTCGTCCAGAAGCCGCGCATATTGCGGGGTCGAGACGCGGAACGCTACCTCAAGCGCATCGGCATCCACGATCTGCGCAAGACGCTCGTTGGTGGTGACAAGCCCGCCCTCGACCACCGCAACTTCGGTCAACGTACCGGCAAAATCCGCGAATATCTCTGTGTCGGACAGGCCGCGCTCGGCATCGGCCAATGCGATCCGGCGACGTTGAAGAGAGGTCTTAGCCTGATCGACTCGCGCTTCGGCCAACGCAATCGCCTGCCGCCGGGACAAGACTGCCTGACGCGCGGAAGATACGGCAAGCTCGGCGGTCTCTACCGCGGCATCGGTTCCGACACGCCGCGACAGCAGATCCTTCTGCCGCGCCAGCGCCCGATCGCGGAGTCGCAGTTGTTCTTCGGCAGACGCAAGCTCATCCCCTGCAAGGTCCAGTCCGCGGATGGCATCGCGCAGTTCGGCCTCGGTCTCGGCCAGATCGGCCCCAGCGACATCGAGGTCGGCCTGCGCGTCTTGCGGATCTATCCGAACCAGAAGCTGGCCGTCCTCAACCACGCCGCCCTCTTCAAAGCCTTCGGAAAGCTCGACGATGCGCCCCCCGGCGCTGGCCCGAAGATCAAGCGTACGCCGACTGCGCACTTCGCCAAAGGCCGTCATGATCGGCGTGATCTCTGACGGTTCGACCGTCAGAACGTTCACCGCAAAAACCCGTTCACGCGCAGGCTGGGCAAAATTCTCTTCGGCCCAGCGGGCTTGCAGCGCCGCGTAGAACGTTTGCCCCGCCCAGGCGAGGATGCCGATGGTCAACGACACAAGAAACAGGCCGACAAGGCTGCGGCGCAGGAAACGCATATGTGTTCGGTCCTTAGTTAGCCCTGAACAAGACGCTGAATAATAGGTTGAGCAGGGGAATTGTCCAAAACACAATGGTTTTACGCAAGCAGCCCCTATTTCCGTCGCTTGTGCTCCTCCAGACGCGGGAAAATCTCGACGAAATTGCAGGGTTTATGGCGATAATCGAGCTGCCAGACCAGAATTTCGTCCCATGCGTCCTTGCAGGCACCGGGGCTGCCCGGCAGCGCAAACAGATACGTCCCGTGCGCCACGCCGCCCGTGGCGCGCGACTGCACCGCCGACGTCCCGATCTTGTTCATCGAGATCATCGTAAAGACCGTGCCAAACGCCTCGATCTCTTTCTCATAAACATCGCGATGCGCCTCGACGGTCACGTCACGGCCGGTCAATCCGGTGCCACCGGTCGAGATTATCACATCAATCTCAGGGTCAGCACACCATGCGCGCAGTTGATCTGCAATTCTGTCCCGCTCATCCTGCACGATGGTGCGCGCGGCGATATGGTGACCGGCAGCGGCGATGCGGTCGACCAAAGTCTGACCGGACCGGTCATCAGCCTCCGTCCGGCTGTCCGACACGGTCAGAACTGCAATGCGGACCGGGATGAATTCCTTGCTCTCGTCGATGCGTGACATATCCTCAACTCCGTTCAACGAGCGCCAGCCGCAGCGCCAACGCGGCGAATACCGAGGCGCTGACCCACCCAAGGACCACGCCGAACCGCGACGATCTGGCGATGCCACGTCCGATCCCCGCTGCAAAGACACCCACAGCGCCGTTCACGATCAGCCCGCCGGTCGAAAGGATCACCCCCAAGGCCAGGAACTGCATCAGTATGCGCCCCGCGCCGGGTCGACAAATTGCGGAACGAAGGCCAACACGAACAGGATCACCTTGGGGTTGGTAAGGTTCACCAGCAAGGCTTCGCTAAACGCGCGTGACGGTCGGACTTGAGGCATCGCGGGCGCGACCGCTCTGCTGCGGATGGCTGCCACGGCGAGCCACAGAAGATAGGCGACCCCGGCCCACCGGATCGCGTCAAACAGCCACGGCGAGGTTGCGACCAGCGCACCGAGTCCCAGCCCGGCGATCAGAACGTGGATCATCGCCCCCAATGCAATACCGGCATCTGCGGCCAAGGCTGCCTTTGGTCCGCCGCGCAATCCCTGGCCGAGGCAGAACATCATATCCGCGCCCGGCGTCAGATTAAGTGCCAGAGCGGCCGGAACGAACGCCAGAAGTGTAAGCGGGTCAATCGGGATCATCGCAACCTCACAGCTCGAACCAATTCACGCGCGGCCCCAGATTATGCACCATGGACCGCCCGATCTTGCCGGAATGGCCCCAACTATCGTGGACATGACCACAGAACACGAGCGCGGGTTGCAACCGCTCGATCGCGGCGCGAACCGCGGTCGAACCAATCGAGCCCATCCCCCTTGCCACATCTGCCACCCCGTTGGGCGGAGAGTGGGAAATGAGGATGTCAGCGTGGGCAATACCCACCAGTAGGGCCTCCGCAGCCTCCTCCGAAAGATCGTAGGACTGCCAGGGCAGGGGCGGCAATGGAGGGATCGCGCAGCCGATGCCAAAGACCGTGTTGCCACCGACCTCCAGCGGCTCGCCATGCAGGACGCGAGCGGATGTGGCCGCCCGCAAGGCTTCCACGGTTTCGTTGTTGCCGGGCACGTAGATCGCTTTCGATGCGATTGGCTCCAGGATGTGCATCGTTTCGCTCAGCCCCTCATGGCGACTGGCGAAGTCGCCCGCACCAATGACAAGGTCGGCGGCCTTTGCCGCCGCAACGATGTCGGCACAGGCGGCACGGTCGCAATGGATATCCGAGAAAGCCAGCAGTTTCATACCAGCTTTCTCAAACGCGATTGAAGCATCAGCAGATCGTGCCAGGCCTCACGCTTGGCATGCGGATTGCGCAACAGATAGGCGGGGTGGAACATTGGCAAAGCAGGCAGGTTCAGCGCCGTTTCCCATTTCCCCCTCATCCGGGTGATACCCTTGCGACCCAGCAGTGCCTGGCAAGAGACATTGCCCATCAGAACCAGCAGCTGCGGATCCGCCAGTTCGACGTGGCGCTGCAGGAAGGGCAGCAACATCGCGATCTCCTCGGCGGTGGGTTCGCGATTCTGCGGCGGACGCCAGGGCAGGATGTTGGTTATGTAGATCGCGTTTTCGGCCGCTGTAGCGTCGCGTGCCAGACCGATCGCCGCAAACATTCTGTCAAGAAGCTGCCCGGCCCGTCCGACGAAAGGCTTGCCTTGAATATCCTCGTCCCGACCCGGGGCCTCGCCGATCACCATAATCCGGGCCGACGGGTTGCCATCAGCGAAAACCGTGTTCTTGGCGCCTCGTTTCAATTCGCAAAGCTCGTAGGCAGCCATTGCCGCAGAAAGTCCGTCAAGATCGCTGGCCATTGCGACCGCGTCGCGCGCGACTGCCACCGGATCGACGACCGCGGCGATCAGCAGACTGCGGATCAGGCGCGGGAACGCTAACGGGCTCTGCTACCTTGGCCTTGGGCTGGGTGTCGGGAAGCTCATAGCGATTTACCGGCGCATCGCAGATCGCCTCGGTCGCGCCAAGTTCGACCTGCCATTCCAGCAGGGCAAGGGCCGCGTGATGATCCAGATGCGATTCCATGTCGCCAAGCTAGGACACATGCCAATTGATCGCCAGCCGCATCGCACCTTGCGCGGCGTCAACAGGTCGCCCGCCCACCACTGATGTCAAACACCGCACCGGTGGAAAAGCTGCAATCCTCCGAGGCAAGCCAGCTGACCCTGGCAGCAATCTCCTCGGCCTTGACGAACCGGTCCCGCGACGGCATGGCGGTGTGGGGCTCAGGCATAGGGCAGCTCTTGTTTGAAACTCGCTACGACCGTGACATTCTACCGCGACATGCGGCTGACCGACAGTTTCCTCGTTGCGGGTAGGCAGGTCCTTTCTTTTTTCCAAGGATTGACCCGCGGCATGCGTCATACTCAATGTGATGCGGATGAGCGTGACAGACGAAGCCCTGGCCCTGGCGGCGGCAGGCGGCGACGGTAAGGCCTTCGCGGCTTTGCTGGAACGGCGCTATGACGGGCTGTTCGGGCTGTGCTTTCGTCTGACCGGCAGCCGGGCCGAAGCCGAAGATCTGACGCAGGATATCTGCGCCGCACTGCCTGCCAAGCTGGCAGGTTATCGAGGCGAGGCGCGGGTTTCGACCTGGCTTTACCGGGTTGCGGTCAATGCAGCACATGATCGCCGCCGCCGGGCGGCGAGCCATGCGAAAGCCGCTGGTGGCTGGGGCGACTGGGAGGTGGACCGGCGCGCGGCCGCGGCCGAGACCGCAGAGCGGGTCGATTGGCTGGAGAGCGCGATGCGCGCCCTGCCCCCGGATCTGCGCGACACGCTGGCGCTGTTGCTGGGCGACGAGGTAACCCATGCCGAGGCGGCGGAAGTTCTGGGCGTCAGCGAGGGAACGATCAGTTGGCGCGTGTCCGAGGCGAAAAAATGCCTCCGCGCGCTTCACGTCGAGGAAGATATGCGATGAGCAATGATCTGAAGTAACCTGAAAGCGGCGCTGGACACCGCGACGCCAAAGCCCGATGCGGGCCGGCGAGCGGCCAATTTGCGGTTGGCGCAAGAAAATTTCGAACGTCTCCAAGGATCGCGTGCCGGGGCGCGTCCTACTTCTGATCGCCGCTCGATGGTCGGGTGGCTCAGTTCAGGAGCGAAGTCCATGATCCATGCCCTTTCCACCCGCGGCGGCCTGGTCGCCACCACCGCCCTTGTCGCCATCGGGCTTGTCGTCATCTCGCCGCAGGGGCGCAGTCTGTTGATGCCGCCGGGTGTGAGCCCGATGACGGATGAGATCAGCGATCTTGATACCGGTGCGCGACTGCGGCGGGAACAACCGGCGCAGTCAGGTGAGGACCGAGCTTTGAACGATGCCGCCCCGGTCGAGGCACCGGTGATGGAAGCACCTTCTATCGTCGAGGAATTTGCCGAAGCGGATGCTGCGGATACGGAAATGGCACCGGCTGCACCCCTGGCGTTGGCAAAGTCGACTGCCGATGGTCAGGCCACCATGGGCGGGCTTTACGCGCCCACGCCAGTGATGGAAGAGATGCCGATCATCCGGGCCGAGAGCAACACCGAAACCTTCGCCAACGAAGCGCCGAACCCGCTGAAGACTGCGGCGGCTGAACCGGTTTCGACCTTCTCGATCGACGTCGACACTGCCTCGTATTCTGTCGTTCGTTCCTCACTGACGGCGGGTATGTTGCCGCCGCCAGATGCTGTGCGGGTCGAAGAGATGATCAACTATTTCCCGTATGACTACCCGGCCCCTAATGCCGGTGAGGCGCCGTTCCGGCCCACTGTAACCACGCTGAACACGCCGTGGAACCCGGATACGCAGTTGGTGCACATCGCGTTGCAGGGGCAGTTGCCCGCGCTGGAGGATCGGCCGCCGCTTAATCTTGTGTTCCTGATCGACACGTCGGGCTCGATGCAGGATGCCGACAAGCTGCCACTTCTGAAACAGTCGTTCCGGTTGATGCTGGGCCAGTTGCGGCCAGAGGATCAGGTGGCGATCGTCACCTATGCGGGCAGCGCGGGGCAGGTTCTGGAACCGACGCCGGCGGGTGAACGGGCGGCGATCCTCGCGGCACTCGACCGGCTGGAGGCGGGCGGGTCCACCGCCGGGCAGGAAGGATTGCAGCAGGCCTATGCCGTCGCCGAAGGCATGGCCGGGGACGGCGAGGTGACGCGCGTGTTGCTGGCCACGGATGGCGATTTCAATGTCGGGTTGTCGGACCCTGCGGCGCTAGAAGAGTTCATTGCGAAGAAGCGCGAACTCGGGCACGTATCTGTCGGTTCTGGGCTTCGGGCGGGGCAATCTCGATGATGCCACGATGCAGGCGCTTGCCCAGAACGGCAATGGGCAGGCGGCCTATATCGACACGCTGAACGAGGCGCAGAAGGTGCTGGTGGACCAGTTGACGGGCGCGCTTTTCCCGATTGCGGGCGATGTGAAGGTGCAGGTGGAATTCAATCCCGCCACGGTCGCCGAATACCGGCTGATCGGCTACGAGACGCGCGCGCTGAACCGCGAGGATTTCAACAATGACAAGGTCGATGCCGGAGAGATCGGCGCGGGCCATTCGGTGACGGCGATCTACGAGGTGACGCCAGTGGGCAGCCCCGCCGTGCTGAACGATCCGTTGCGGTATGCCTCCGAACCCCCGTTGGCAGGCGATGCTGGCGAGTTCGGGCTTTCTGCGGCTGCGCTACAAGGAGCCGGGCGCGGATGTCAGCAAACTGATCGAAGCGCCGATCCTGCCAGAGATGGGTGCCGCGACCGACGACGTGCGGTTCTCGGCGGCGATGGCCGGTTTCGGGCAGTTGCTGCGCGGATCGGACTATCTGGGCGACTGGTCTTGGGGCGATGCAATTGCCCTGGCGACCGGCGCGCGCGGCGAGGACGGGTTCGGCTACCGCGCCGAAGCGATTGGCCTGATGCGGCTGGCGGAAAGCCTGTCGGCTCAGTAAGTGGCGGCAAGACACCAAAAAGGGCGCGTGATGGCACGCGCCCTTTCCGTTTTCAGTCCGTCAGGGAATCAGGCTGACTTTTTCTCCGACTTCTTCTCGACCGCTTTTACATCGACGGTATCACCATTGGAAATCTCGATCCGGCGCGGTTTCAACGCTTCCGGGACTTCACGGGCAAGGTCGATGTTCAGCATGCCGTTGATGTGGCTTGCACCCGTCACACGCACATGGTCGGCCAGGTGGAAGCGACGCTCGAACGCGCGGGTGGCAATGCCGCGATGCAAGTATGTGCGCTCGCCTTCTTCGACGACCTTTTTCGCGGCGACGACCAAGGCATTCTCGCGGACTTCGACGTTGAGTTCGTCTTCCGAAAAACCGGCCACGGCGATCGAGATGCGCCAAGCGTCATCGGCGGTCTTTTCGATGTTGTAGGGCGGGTAGGTGGGCTGGGCGACGTCATTGGTCAGAACCCGGTCCATCATGTCGGCGATCTGGTCAAAGCCGACGGTTGCACGATAAAGCGGTGCAAGATCAAAGCTACGCATAGGGTCATCCTTTCACAAAGCGATAACATTGTCGTGCCCTCCCGATAACGGGACGGGCGGTGGCACGGACCCTGCTTCAGGCGTCCGCAGGTTAGATTTAAGAAACGGGAAACGGGCTTTCAAGGGCACTAGGACCATGTCAATCGACGCTGTCGGCCACGCTTCTGAAGGCTTCCAACAGTCCCGGCAGGCCGCTCGCCAGTTCGGCCGTCAAGGCGAGAGGTTGACGGCCCGAGTTCGTCTGCGAGGAGACCACGGCCACGACGGCGGGCCTACCCTCTTTGACCACGAAGAACGGTGAACCGGACTCGCCGGATTTAACCTCGCATCCCAACATCAGCAGCCCTTCCTCCAGACTGATCGGCTGGCATATCCGCTGCCGTGCCACGCTTTGTTGTCCCCGGAACGCCATTATGAAGCCCCGGTCTTCATAGAGATCCGCCCCGCCCGGCGCGATCGGCGTTGCAAGATCTGCGGGCACCGGTCGTTCCAACTTTAGCAGGCCAAGATCGCGCGGGATGCGGCGTTGGTGCGGCAGGCCGGGAAGCAGGTAAACCGGATGCACCGCCATCATGCGGCCGCGAAAGCCCTCTCCGGGCTGGCCGGTAGTCGTCGTTGGGTGGAAAAAGAAATCACTGGCCCGAAAATCCTGGTCGCTGTCTTCGCCGACCAGACAATGAGCCGCCGTCAAGACAAGATCAGGTTCTATCAGCGTACCGGTACATCCGCCCTTACGACCAAGCTCAATCAGCCCGATTGCCCGCAGGTCGAGGCTCGCGTCTTGCGCCGCGACATTCCCGACCAGCGTCAGCACGACGAAAACAACAAAAAGGGCAAGGCTGCGCATGGCGGCAATGATGCGCCCTAGGGTTTGACAAATCTAGCCCCACCAATCGACCTTTCGCTGCCGACGGTCAGCCGCCGGGCAGAAGTGATGGTCGTGGGAAAGACACCGACGCCGCTGCGCAGGGCAGCCATCGCCTCGGCCAGCGGGCGCTCGATATCCATCGCAAAGGACACATCACGGCCCTCGACCTGTCCGATGGCAGAGACAACTGCAACGATCCGGGGCCGACCATCGCGCATTGCAAAAACCGGTGCACCGGACGAACCCGGGACGGCATCGCATGACATCGCCAGAACACCTCCGCGACTTTCGAGGATCTGGCATTCGCGTTGGCGCGACGGTGCATCATTTCTACCCCGTCCATAGGAAACCACGCTGACTGCATGGCCAGCGGTCGCACCGCGATCAGTCCGGAAAGGGTCGGCATGGGTCGAGAGGATCGGATCAGCCAGTTGCAGCAGGGCGATGTCATGCCGAATCTGCTGCGCAGACAGCTTTTCACCGTCTCCATTGCCATAGCCGGGATGGATTACGGCGCGCTCACCAAGGCGTGACGCAATGCTCTTGCCCGAGCGCCAGCCGGCGCGAAACTCGATCTTGCGCGGGTTGATGCGCTCGCCCGTGCGCGAATCGTATAGACAATGCGCGGCGGTAAGCACCAGATCGGGACGGATCATTGTGCCGGTGCAACTGGCCTTGTTCTCGATGTTCAGAAAGCCGACACCTTCCCAACCGCGATTGCGACCCCAGGTATCGAGTTTTTCAAGTGCCGTGTCCTGCGCCTGAAGCGCGGGGGCCATCAGCATAAGAACGGTAATAATGGCAACATATCTGTCTCAGATAGGTCATCCACTCACTCTCACGGTCTCAGGAATTTGGCGCCGGTCCGATCCCGGCCATGATCGCTTTTCAGAACCCGTACTTTTGGCGGTTCAGCTGCCAACTGCGCTTCTTCCGCTGCCATCAGAGCGCGCAGATCGGTCAGCGGGCCTTCAAGACTGGTGCCAAGCGAAACCTTGCGCCCGTTCAGGTTGGCCTTGGCCGATATCACCGAAACGATCCGTGCAACCCCATCGTCACCAATCGAGAAGACCGGCGCCCCGGAAGAGCCGAAATCAGCCTCGCAGGACAGGATCAGGGTGCCCGAACGCCTCGCAAGGACATAGCAAAGCTCCTGCAGTGCGGGGCTGTCGGCACGGTCATGGGCGTAAGAGATCACGCCGACCTCGGCGCCCTTGCGCGGGCGGCCATAGGTCGAAAACGGACGGATCCGGTCATTGCGGACCGGCCGGTCCAGTTTCAGCAGCGCCAGATCAAAGGCGATCCGGCTGCTACGGTCGACCCCGTCATACTGGTAATCGGGGTGCGGTATTGCCCGACGAACGCTGCGATAGGCGCTGGCCCGGCCATTGCGCCAATCGGCACGAAACTCGATATCGCGTGGATCGTAGCGGCGGCCGCTTTCTCCGTCATACATACAATGCGCGGCCGTCAGAACCAGATCCGGTTCGATGAGGGCACCGGTACAAAAGACGCGTCCTGCAATGTCCAGTCGCCCCACGGCTTCCCAACCGCGGCTCTGATTGCCGGTGGTCAGGGATTTCAATGGCGAGTCATCCTCGGCCGCCGCCGCAAGGGGCAGAAGCACCAAGAATGCAAGGGAGAGAAGTACAAGTCGCATCGGCTATCCGGTTTGGTCCAATACCGAATAACGCCCGCTTTGGGCAATATTATGGCCAGCCCATCAAAGGGCGCGCGGCTTCGGGCCACCGGTTGCCCAGTCGAGCAGTTCGACCGTGTGGACGACCGGCACTTCGGTACCCGAGCCAATCTGCATCATGCAGCCGATATTGCCGGCCGCGATGACCTGCGGCGTTTTGGCCTCCAGCGTTCGAACCTTGCGGTCCTTCAACTCCTGGGAAATCTTCGGCTGCATCAGGTTGTAGGTGCCGGCTGATCCGCAACACAGATGGCTGTCGGCAGGCTCGACCACCTCAAAACCCGCACGTTTCAAAAGATCCTTGGGGTAGGACTTTATCTGCTGGCCATGTTGCAGAGAGCAGGCGGCATGATAGGCGACGCGCAACCCCATTTCAGCGGCCGGCAGTTCCAGCTTCATCAGTACTTCGCTGACGTCCATCGCCAGATCAGATACTCTCTTCGCCTCCGCTGCCAGCGGATCATTGCGAAACATATGGCCGTAATCCTTGACGGTCGTGCCGCAACCGCTGGTGTTGATAACGATAGCATCAAGACCCGCGCCATTGGCCTCTGCCATCCAGGCACGGATGTTCCTGACCGCAGCGGCATGGCTCTCGGCCTGGCGGCCCATGTGATGGACCAGCGCGCCACAGCAGCCCATGCCCTCGGCAATTACCACCTCGCAGCCAAGGCGACGCAATAGCCGGATCGTCGCGTCGTTGATGTCGGTATTCAGCGCCTTCTGTGCACAACCGGTCATCAGGGCGACGCGCATCCTGGGCGGGCCACTGGCCGCGAACACCTGCGGATCGTCGTTTCGACTGACCGGCGGGATGTGCCTTGGCGCCATTTCCAACATGGCACGCAGGCGCGGGTCAGGCATTAGCGCGCGAAACGGCCGGCCCAGTTTGGCACCCAGCAAGGCCACCCGGAATCGCCCCGGATAGGGCAGAATCCGCGCCAACGTCCAGCGCAGCAGACCGATCCATCGGCGGGCGTTTGTAGGTCTTTTCGATATAGGCGCGGGCATGATCGACCAGATGCATGTAATGCACGCCCGAGGGACAGGTCGTCATGCAGGCAAGGCACGACAGGCAGCGGTCGATATGCTTGACGGTCTTGGCATCCGCCGGACGGTCGTTTTCCAGCATGTCCTTGATCAGGTAGATGCGGCCGCGCGGGCTGTCGAGCTCATCGCCCAGCACCTGATAAGTCGGGCAGGTTGCGGTGCAAAAGCCGCAATGGACGCAGGAGCGCAGGATCTCGTTCGATCGCTGGATTGCCGGGTCTTTCAACTGCTCCGGGGTAAATTCGGTTTTCATGCCATCAGCCCCGGATTTAGTATGCCTCGCGGATCGAATTTCGCGCGCAGGCCGGCGCTGATGGCGGCCAAAGGCGCCGGTTCCGACTGAAACACAAGCAGGGCGGCCCGGGTCGCTTCGCTGGCGCGGATCAATGTGGCATGGCCGCTGAACGGGCCGATGGTGGTACGCAAGTCGGTGCCGGGCGCTACGGCAGCCCAGACCAGCCCGCCGCCCCAATCAAAGATCGCGGCCGTTCCCTCTGGCATGCGGGCCACGATGCCCGGTGCATCCGAGGGTTTGACAGACAATCGCCAGATATCCTCTTTGCTGCCCTGCAGGCGTTCGACATTTCGGATCGCGCGCCATTCTGCCGCGACTTTTTCGGGATCGGTGTGATGCGTGATCTCGCCCCTATCCGCAAGAAGCTCGGTCAATTGCGCCAGACGGTAGGTGACAGAGGCCTCGAACCCCTCGATGCGGATGAGTGTCTGCGGTCCTTCAGGCGCGCCGGGCAGATGCGCCGCACCAGATACTTCGAACGGAGAGCCGAGCGCGCGCGACATCGCCTGAACCGCGTCGGCATCGGAAAGCCCGTGGATCACCAAACTGGCCATCATATCGGTCGTTGGCAGCACCTTCAACGAAACCTGGGTCAGTGCGCCCAAAGTGCCGTAAGATCCCGCCATCAGTTTGACCAGATCATAGCCGGTGACGTTCTTCATCACGCGGCCGCCGTTCTTGACCACTGTACCGCTGCCATCAACGAACCGGACACCAAGCAAGTGATCACGACAAGCGCCAACCTGTATCCGCCGGGGTCCGGAAACATTGGCCGCAACCACCCCACCAATCGTCGGCGTACCCTTGGTGCCGAGCAACCCGCGATGATCCATCGGCTCAAAGGCCAGACGCTGGTTCTCGGCTTTCAATGCGGCTTCAATGTCATCCAATTCGGTTCCCGCCCGAACAACGATTGTCAGCGCCCCCGGTTCATACAGCTCAATGCCCGACAGTCCGGTGACCGACAAGACTTCACCCGCCACCGGTCGCCCGATGGGCCGGGTGCCACCGCCTCGGATAGCCAGCGGCCCCTTGGCCGAAGCAACGGCCTCTGCCAGTTCTGCTTCGCTCTTTGGTGTCATGACCCCACCATTATTTGTCCAGAAATATCGTCGGGGGGCTTCGCGGGGCAGACAGCCCCCAGCGCGGCGGCCGGCATCACGCCGCCCGCCGGGTTTCCGTGACCGCCAGTGGAAAGACCTTGGCCGGATTCAGCAGCCACGCAGGATCAAATACATCCTTGACCCAAAGCTGTGCTTCGAGGTCCTGCGGTGTGAACTGGCTGTGCATCAGGTCGCGCTTTTCGATCCCGACGCCGTGCTCTCCCGTCAGACACCCGCCAACCTCAACACAGAGTTTCAGGATGTCGGCGCCGAAAGCCTCGCAAAGCTCCAGATCGCCCGGCTTGTTGGCGTCGAACAGGATCAGCGGGTGCATGTTGCCGTCGCCGGCATGAAAGACATTGGCCACATCCAGCCCGTAGTCCTTCGACATCTCGCCGATCCGGCGCAGCACCAGCGGCAAAGATGAAACCGGGATCGTACCGTCAAGACACATATAGTCGTTGATCTGACCCATCGCGCCAAATGCGGATTTGCGGCCCAGCCAGATCTTCGCGCTTTCCTCGGGGGATTTGCTTTCGCGCAGTTCCACCGGATTGTGGTTCCGAGCAATTTGCAGGATCACGCCCAGCTGTTCGTCAATCTCGGCCGGTGACCCTTCGACTTCGACGATCAGCAGCGCCTCGCATAGCGGGTATCCGGCATGGGCAAAGGCTTCGCTGGCCTCGATGCAGGGCCGGTCCATGAATTCGATCGCGACGGGCAGCACACCGGCCTTGATGATGTCAGAGACACAGGCCCCCGCCACCTCATTGGAATCGAACCCCATCAAAACGGGCCGCGCGCCTTCCGGCTTTCGCAGGATTCGCAACGTCGCTTCCGTCACAACGCCCAACTGCCCTTCAGAGCCGCAAACCACCCCCAAAAGATCTAGCCCACCCGCATCGAGATGCGCACCTCCAAGCTCCACCACGGTACCGTCCATCAGCACCATGGTGACGCCCATCAGGTTATTGGTTGTAACCCCGTATTTGAGGCAATGGGCGCCACCGGAATTCATCCCGATATTGCCGGCAATGGCGCAGGCCAACTGGCTGGACGGATCCGGCGCGTAGAAGAACCCCCGCTCCTCTACCGCGCCGGTCACGGACAGGTTGGTGCGCCCGGTCTGAACGCGGATGAACCGGTTTTCATAATCCGTTTCCAGCACCTGGTTCAGCCGCGCAACTCCAAGGATTATGCTATCCGCAGTCGGCAGCGCGCCGCCAGCCAACGAGGTTCCCGATCCGCGCGGCACGACCGGCACGCCTTCTTCGTGGCAGATCTTCAGAACTGCAGAGACCTCGTCGGTCGAGGCGGGCAGAACGGCCGCCAGAGGCGGGCACTTGTAGGCAGTCAGCGCATCGCATTCATAGGCCCTGGTTTCCATTGGGTCATGGATGACCGCATCGCTTGGCAGAACGTCCTGCAACCGTTCGACGATACGCGCCTTTTTAGAAAGGATCGCTTCGTTTGGCGTCGGCATTTGCATCTGTTGCTGCCTCTCTTACCCAATCGGTAAATAGTTATGTCCGGCGATCTGTCCTGGCAACCGCTACGCTGACGCGGATGTGAACGGACAGCGCCTCTTTCGCCTGTCAGGATACGCTGAAGGAGGCCCGATGAAACACCTTTTTCTTGCCGTAACACTGGTTTTACCCACCCTCGCCCTCGCCGACCCGCCCGAGGTCGAGGCAGTTCGTGTTCAACCAAATGAGGACAGTTACAGGTTTTCGGTAACGCTACTGCACCCTGATACGGGCTGGGATCATTATGCCGACGGCTGGGAGGTTCTGACGCCCGACGGGACGCGGCTGAGATTTCGCGAATTGATGCACCCCCACGAAACTGAACAGCCCTTCACCCGGTCACTCGGCGGTGTTGTCGTGCCCCCGGGGGTCAGCCAGGTGATGATCCGCGCGAAATGCAGCGTTGATGGGTGGAACGAGGCCGTTCACACAGTCGAACTCGGCGGATAGATGGCAAAACACCGCCCCCGGCCCGCGAGCAGCGCAGATCGTTTGGGAGCTTTGACGGAACAGGCCTTTTTGCAGCGGTCCCGAAGAAACCCAGCATGCCTAGCCCGCCGATGATCAGCGTCATTGCGGCAGGAAGAGATACGGCGCAGTTCGCCGCGCTATGCTCGACAGCATACTTCTGAATGCCAGGGCAGTTCGGCTGGCAGGATAGTGGTGCTAGCGCCGCCCCTCATAGAGCCAGGCGCCTATGCTGAGCAGCGATGCCAGAAGCAGCATCAGCCAGGCAGGCAGGAACGGGCGGACCGAGACATCGGCGGTCAGGTAGGCATCGCGCGGGGTCAGGCCGATCCAGCCGCGCCCGGCAGCAGGGCGACCTTCGCCGACAAGGCGGATATCGGGCAGGCCGTCTTCCAGCGGCAGGATACCGCCACGGGTAGCCTGGACCCGGTCGGCCAGCTTGTCGCCTGTGGCGATGGTTTCTTCAAACTCCCGCGGCGCCGAAGGGCCAAGTGCTATGACCGCCTCTTG
This sequence comes from uncultured Alphaproteobacteria bacterium, assembly GCA_963768355.1. GTDB lineage: Bacteria > Pseudomonadota > Alphaproteobacteria > Rhodobacterales > Rhodobacteraceae > JAHEAO01. The sequence continues at coordinate 75,351 of CAVYHT010000035.1, read as the reverse complement.
CTCGCCTTCGCGCAGCCGGTAGAGACCGATCTCGGGGCCGTCGAATTCGGTCACGAACCGGCCCGGCGAGACTTCTTCCATCGGCAGCACCGTCACGGTGCCATCGGGACTGGTGATCTCGACGTCGCGCGCGCCTTCAGACAGCGTGCGGCGGGTGATTACCATTGACTGTCCCTCGGCGGCGGCCATCAGCGCCTCTTCCTCAAGCTCGGGTTCCTTCATCATCCAGTGCGCCAGACGGCGCAGCAGTTCCAGTTGCGGACCACCGCCCTCGTAACCGCGGTTCCAGAGCCAAGCCTGATCCGAGGCCAAAAGCGCTATACGCCCCTCGCCCACCCGGTCGAGAACCAGCAGTGGGGCGTCGGATTCGTCGGTCATCACGGTGACGCCACTGGTCGCTTTGCTTTCGATCAAACGCAGCCAGCGACCCCATTCCGGGCCATCGTCGCCTTGAGGGGCGAAGGCCTCCAAACCTTCGGTCACGGGGTGGCGCTGGCCGATATCGGAGATCTGCGGGCGGAACCCTTCCTCGATCACCCGGCCTGTCGGCGCAGCAGGCACGGCCTGACCCAAGGGCGAGCGGAAGAGGCTGTCGGCGGAGGCGAAATCGGGGCCGGCGGCGATCAGCACGGCGCCGCCATCCTCGGCATATTGGCGGACGTTTTCTAGATAGAGCGCGGGCAGGATACCCCGCAAGCGGTATCGGTCGAAGATGATCAGGTCGAATTCCTCAATCTTGTCCATGAAAAGCTCTCGCGTCGGGAATGCGATCAGCGACAGTTCGTTGACGGGGATGCCGTCCTGCTTTTCGGGCGGGCGTAGAATGGTGAAATGCACCAGATCGACGGAGCTGTCGGATTTCAACAGGTTGCGCCAGGTCCGTTCGCCGGGATGCGGTTCACCCGAGACCAGCAGAACTCGCAGCCTGTCGCGGACGCCGTTGATCTGTACCACGGCGGAATTGTTGCGATCGGTCAACTCGCCTTCCGCCACCGGGACAGTGAACTGGATCACGTTCATACCACCATGCGGCAGTGTGACCGGCAGGTCGAGCGGGACGCCGACCGGGACGGTGTATTCCTCTGGCTCGGCGCCATCGACAGCGATTTTGAGTTTCGCCTCGCGGCCCAGTTCGGCGGGAACACGACCCTGATCCTCTATCTGCAGGGTCAGTATCAACTCTTCGCCCAGAATTGCAAAGGCGGGGGCGTTTTGGACGATCAGTCGGCGGTCCCAATCGGTCGCGTGTCCGGTCAGCAGCGCATGGAGCGGGGCCGGCATGTCGGGCGCACTCGCCAGGTCATGAACTTGGCCGTCGGTCAGAAGGATCGCGCCGGCAAGGCGGGCGCGGGGTTCCTCGGCCATCGCCTCTACCAGACGAGACATCAGCAAGGTGCCGCCGTCGCCCTCGGCATCCTGAAGCGTCAGGATCTTGAGTTCGGTATTGGGGCGCGCATTGATCCGGGCGGTCAGGCCGTCGATGGCCTCGGCCAGTTGCTCGGGGCGATCTGCGATGCCGTCGCTGGCAGTTTCGTCGACGATCAGCAGGACGATATCGGTCAGCGGCGTGCGGTTTTCCTGCTGCAGCGAGGGGTTCGCGAGGGCCGCGAACAGCACCGCGCCCGCCAGCCCGCGCAGCCACCAGCCCGACAGGCCGCGCCAGATGGCATAGATCAAAAGCGCGAACAGCAGCGCTCCTGCTCCGACCAGAACCGGCCAGGGTAAGAGCGGATCGAAGATCACCGAGCCCTGCATCTACTGCCCCAGTCTGTCGAGAAGGGCGGGCACATGGACTTGATCGGACTTATAGTTGCCGGTCAGTACATGCATGATCAGGTTGACCCCGAAGCGGAAGGCAATCTCTCGCTGCCGCTCGCCGGCAAAGCCACGACCGACCGGAAACATCCAGTTACCGGACGTGTCAACGGCCCAGGCCGAGGCCCAGTCATTGCCGCCGATCACGACCGGGGTGACATTGTCGTTGAGGTTGCGGAACGGCATCCCCTCGACCTGTTCGGCATCGGGCGGCGCGGCCTCGACCCAGACATCGCGGGAAAGATGGCGGCCGGGATAATCCTGCAAGAGGTAGAAGCTGCGGGTCAGGACGTGATCGCTGGGGATCGGCTCCAGAGGCGGAATATCGAGCGGACGCGCAAGTTGTTGCAGCTTGCGGCCATTGGGCGAGGCCGCGCCGAAGCTGGCGATGTCGGCATCGCGGGTGTCAAAGAGGATCATCCCGCCGGTTCTGAGGTAGCGGTTAAGTTTGGTGTAGGCTTCCGCCGAAGGCAGCGGCTGGTCGGGGGCGATCGGCCAGTAGAGGATCGGGAAGAACGAAAGCTCGTCGGTCTCCAGGTTGACCGCGATCGGCATGGCGGGTTCGACGGAGGTGCGGGCGAAGAGGATGTCCGAAAGGCCGCGCAGCCCTGCCTCTGCCACTTGATCGAGGCGGGTGTCACCGGTGATGACATGGGCGAGGACCACTTCGGATGTGGCGTTGAGCGCAAATTCTTCCTCTTGCGCCTGGGCGTCTTGCGGCAGCATCAGCGCCAGCGCGACCAGCGCGGTCGCGGCACCAGAGCGCGGACCGGTCAGACGGCCGGACAGCCAGAGCGAGGCGACAATGTCGATGGCGAGCAGGGACAGAGCCAGCGACAGCAGCCAGCCTTTGAGCGCAGTTTCGCGGATAACCTCTAGCCCCTCGACCGCGATCCGGGCGGGCCATGTGGTTGGCGCGATGGTGGTTTCGGGACCGATGACGTTAAGCGCGATGCGGCGGTCCTCTCCGGCATAAAGGCCGGGTGGCAGGTCGGGGCCGGGCATGCCGACGGCAAGGTCTTCGCCGGCGACACCGGGCATTGTGCCAGCATCCTGCACCTGGCCGAAGCCGTCCAGAACCTCGGACGGCACCCAGGTCGTGCCTTCCAGATCAGCGGCATCGGGACGCGCCGGGCGGGTAGAGACCGCCAGCCGTTCCAGCATCTGCACGAAGAGACCCGACAACGGCAGCGTCGACCATTCGGCATTGGCGGTGACGTGGAACAGGACTACCTGCCCGTCGCCGATCCGTTTGCGGGTGACAAGCGGCGTGCCGTCGGCCAAAGCCGCGATCACGCGATCAGCGAGCGATGGATCGGGCTGCGCCATGACCTGCGCCGCAACGGTGACATCGGGCGGGATGGTGAGGCCGAAGAACGGCGAACCCTGACCGAAGGCGCGCAGCGCCTTGGGTTCGCCCCAGCTCATCGCGCCCCCGACGCTGCGGCCCCCTGCACGCAGGCGCACCGGCATAAGCGGGTCTTCCTCGCCGCGGCTGACCTCGCTGGCCGCCAGACGCGGCCCGGCGAAGCGCAACAAGAGACCGCCTTCATCGACCCAGTCGGCGATGGCTTCCGACTCGGCGGGCGCGAGGGTGGCTACATCGGCGAGGACAATTACATCAGGATTGGCCAGCAGGATGTCGGTGAGCGTGCCATCGATGAGGTCGGCGGTGGGCTCCAGCGCCTGTTCAAGGTAGTGGGTTGGGGCCAGAAGCTCCAACCCTTCGCGATCGTCGCGACCGGCGATCAACGCCACCTCCCGGCGTTTCAAGGCGTCGTCGGTCAGGCTGACCGCACCGGCCGAGCGCAACCCTTCAATCTGGAAGCGGGTGATGCGGTTGCGGAGTTCCGGCGGCAGCGACAGGGCGGTGGTCGCCAGTGCATCGGTCAAACCGAAGGTGACGCCCGCGCGGGAAAGCTCGCGCTCGATACCGGCGGGGTCGAGGCCGTGGGCTGTGACGATCGCCTCGGACGGGTCGCCGGTGCGGGCGCGCAACGCGGTAATCCGCACGGTGCCCTCCTCGAACGTCGCAGGGCGGAGCGCCATGATCGGCCGGGGGCCTTCAAAGACGGTGACGGTGCCGTGGCTTTCGAGCGCCTCCAACATCGGCGCGCGGCTTGCGCGGTCAAGGCCGTCGGACATCCAGAAGGTCTGGAAACTACCCTGCAGGCTGTCGGCCCATTCGGTCACGGCGGCATCGTCCGGTTCCCACGGCTGGGGCGTCAGGCTGGGCAGACGCGTGGCCCAGACATCGGCCGACTGGAACGGCAACTCGCCCACCGGCAGGTCGGTCAGCGACACCACGGCCACCGGGCGTGCGGCGCGCGCGGCCTCATCCAGCGCTGCATCTATCCGCTCGATCCGGCGCGGCCAGTCGCGGGCATCGGCCCAGGTGCCATCCGTCAGGATCAGCAGCGGCCCGGTGCCGGCGGTGTCATCCTGCGGGTTCAGGACGGGGCCGGCAAAGCCTATGATCACGGCGGCAATGGCCAGCGTGCGGATCAACAGCAGCCACCACGGCGTCTTGTCGGTCTGGGTTTCGTCGTCGGACAGGCCCAACAGCAACACCACGCCGGGAAACAGCCGCCGGATCGGTGCGGGTGGCACCGCGCGCAAGAGAATCCACAGAATCGGCAGCGCGATCAGACCCAGCAGAAGCCAGGGGGCGGTAAAGCCTATGCCAGCCAGCGTGAACATCTAATGCCGCCGCTCCAGGGCCGAGTAAGTCCACAGCAGCGCCGATTGCGCCGGTGTGCTGGTGTGGTGGCAGTGATATTGCCAGCCCGTGCGCCGGGCGAGGGTTTGCAGCGCATCCTTGCGTTCGGCAAGCCGGGTCAGATAGCGGTCGCGCAGATCCGACGCCTTGAGGGTTTCGTGGCTGACGCTGCGGCCCATGCTTTCGAAGATCGTGCGGCCATCGAAGGGAAACGCCTCTTCCTGCGGGTCGAGAATTTGCAGGATCACGCCCTTCACGCCACGGTCGGCGGCCTTGGTCAGTTGTGCGGTCATGGGGGCCATATCGGCCATGAAATCCGACACGAACAGCGCGCGCGAATGGGCCAGCATGCCGCGCACTTCCGGCGCGCCGTAATCGGGGCGATCGACGGTGTCAGTCAGGGCCCGCGCGATTCGGATCAGTTGCAACTCTCCCGAGCGCGGCGGCGTGCCGAGGGCCGCCAGTGCCACACGTTCACCGCCCCTGATCAGCAAGATCGCCGTCGCCAGCCCCAGTAGACGCGCGCGATCCGCCTTGGTGGGCAGGTTCTTGTCGGAGGCGAAATCCATCGACAGGGCGTCATCGACCCACAGCAGCACGCTTTGCGCCGCCTGCCATTCCTTTTCGCGCACGAAATGCGCATCCGACCTTGCCGAACGCCGCCAGTCGATGGCGCGCGCCTCATCGCCGGGCATCGCCGGGCGATATTGCCAGAACTCATCGCCCATGCCCGAGCGGCGCCGCCCATGCGCGCCCAAAAGCACCGTTGACGCCAGATGCTCTGCTTCCGCCATCAGGGGCGGCAGGGCGGCGGCAAGATCCTCGGCGCGGCTGCGAAGGGCGGCGGGTTGGCTCACGCAGCGGCCTCGATCCGGGTCACGTCCTCGGCGGTGCGGTCAATCAGGTTCGCCAGCGTTTCGCCGCGCGCCCGGGCGGCAAAGGTCAGCGCCATGCGGTGTGTCAGGATAGGCCGCGCCATCGCGCTGACGTCCTCGGCACTCGGCGCAAGGCGACCTTCCAGCAGGGCACGGGCGCGGACGGTCAGCATTAGCGCCTGCGCGGCGCGGGGCCCAGGACCCCAACCGACGCTTTGGCGCACGGCATCTGGTGCGGTCGGATCCTCTGGCCGGAAGGCGCGGACGACGTTGAGGATCTGCTCGACCACCGCATCACCCACTGGCATCCGGCGCAACAGCACCTGTGCGGCCATGAGTTCAGCAGCAGTGAAGACCTGATGTGCCGCTTCCTCGGACTCGCCAGTCGTGGCGATCAGGATATCGCGCTCGGCGTCGCGGTCGGGATACTCGACGTCGATCTGAACCAGGAATCGGTCCAGCTGCGCCTCTGGCAGCGGATAGGTGCCTTCCTGTTCGATCGGGTTCTGGGTTGCCAGAACATGAAACGGCGCGGGCAAAGCATGCGGCTGACCGGCGATGGTCACCGATTTCTCCTGCATCGCCTGCAAAAGGGCCGATTGCGTTCGCGGGCTGGCGCGATTGATCTCATCGGCCATCAGAAGCTGGCAGAAGACCGGGCCTTTCACGAACCGGAAGGCACGAGAGCCATCCGCTGCGGTTTCCAGCACTTCCGAACCGAGGATATCGGCCGGCATGAGATCCGGTGTGAACTGCACGCGGGCGCCGTCAAGGCCCATGACGGTCGACAGCGTATCGACCAGCCGGGTCTTTCCCAGGCCCGGCAAACCGATCAGCAATCCGTGCCCACCGCACAGAAGTGCTGACAGCACCAGATCGACGACGCGTTCCTGACCGATGAAGCGCTTGGTGATGCTGACCTTGGCCTCGGCCAGCTTTCCCTCAAGGCTTTCGATCTCGGCGACCAGGTCGCGGGCTTCGGCCATGACAATTCTCCTGTCTTGCATATATGGTCGCATTAAAGGGACTTATGGCGTGCCTTACAAATGGCAAAAGCGGTTAATGGACAAATGATTGTGAAACCAGACGCGGAAAACCTTGCAGCCGCCGCGAAAGCGGCCGGAAAGCGCGGATTGCCGCCGGTACACCTGTGGAATCCCGAGTTTTGCGGCGATCTGGACATGCGGATCGCGCGCGACGGAACATGGTTCTATCTCGGCACGCCAATTGGCCGGAAAGAGCTGGTTCGGCTGTTCTCGACGATACTGCGGAAGGATGGCGACGACTATTTTCTTGTCACGCCGGTCGAGAAGGTCGGGATCACGGTCGAGGACGCGCCTTTCGTGGCCGTGGATTTCGAGCCGTCGGGCGCGGGGCACGAGCAGGTACTGACATTCGAGACCAATGTCGGCGATGCGGTTGTTGCAGGGCCGCAAAACCCGATCCGGGTGTTGCGTGATCCCCAAACCGGAGAGCCGTCGCCTTACGTTCTGGTGCGCCGCAATCTTGAGGCGCTGATCGACCGCAAGAGTTTCTACCGGTTGGTCGAGATCGGCAGCCATGAAGACCATGACGGGACAAGCTGGTTCGGTCTGTGGTCACAAGGCGAGTTCTTTCCGGTCATCCCATCAGCCGATCTTCCCTAGATGCAGCGGTTTGCTGCGAATCTGACTTTCCTTCTTAATGAAGTGCCGTTTCTGGATCGCTTTGCCATGGCGCGCGATGCTGGTTTCAATGCGGTCGAGGTTCTCTTTCCCTATGACGATCCGGTCGGCGAGGTGGCTGTCCGGCTGCGTGACAACGATCTGACGCTGGCGCTTATCAACTCGCCGCCGCCGAACTGGGCGGGCGGGGATCGGGGCGTTGCCACCGTGCCGGGGCTGGTGGCGCGCGATACGTTCGTGCAAGACCTCTGCTGGGCGGCAGCGCTGGTGCCCGATCAGAGCCTGACAATCGAGCCGATCAACAGCGTGGACATGCCGGGTTATTTTTGAAAGATTTCGAGCAGGCGGCCGCAATCATCGAAGAGATCGGTGCGCGCAATCCCGGGCTGCAATATGACGCCTATCATGCTTAGATCATCACCGGCGATGCCATGGCGGTCTGGCAGCAACAGCGACATCTTTTGCGCCACATACAGATAGCTGGCGTTCCGGGGCGGATGAACCGACGGGCGGAGAGCTCGACTATCCCGCCTTCTTCGCGCAGTTGGGCAACGGTCGCCATGCACGCTTGGTCAGCGCGGAATACCACCCGAAGGCCAGTACTGAACAAGGGCTGGGCTGGTCCGGGTTCGCCTGGTGTGTCTTTCGAGAGGCTTCCCAGCCGAAAGGCGATTTTGCAGTAAAAAAAACTACGGCGCCTCCGGCGAGGATACTTTTTGAGACAAGCAAGTCAAAACAACAGGTCTTGAACCTCTTTCGACTGATCTTCGAGGTTGCGACGCATCTTGGTGAAGGCGGCGGCCTCAACTTGCCGAATTCGCTCTTTAGACAACCCAAGCTCGTCGCCGAGGCTTTCCAATGTGCGGGGGTCGTCGCGCAGCTTGCGCTCTGCCACTATAAAACGCTCGCGCTCGCTGAGACCCATCATCGCCTTGGCAAGCCAAGCCTGCAGAGCGGCATGGTCATGGCTTTCCTGAACAATCTCTGCAGCTTGTGCGCCGCTGTCCTCAAGTGCATCAATCCACTCACGGCCTTCATCATCGGTCGACTGGGTTGCATTCAGCGAATAATCGGAACCGGAAAGCCGTCCCTCCATCATTTCGACATCGTGCAGCGGCACACCGACCTCTGATGCGATCATCTGACGAAGCTGGTGTTGGTCGAGTACTTCCCCGCGCGTGCTGGCCTCGCGTTCAAGCTTGGCCTGAACCCGCTTGAGATTGAAGAACAGCGATTTCTGGCTGCTGGTCGATCCGGTGCGCACCATCGACCAGTTGCGCATGACGTAATCCTGAATCGACGCCTTGATCCACCACACGGCATAGGTCGAAAACCGGACCCCGCGATCGGGATCGAACTTGTCGGCTGCTTTCATCAGGCCGAGGCTTGCCTCCTGGATCAGATCGTTCATCGGCGCGCCGTAGCGCTTGAACTTCGATGCCATCGAAATAGCGAGCCGCATGTACGCGGTGATCAGCCGGTGCAGCGCTGCTTCGTCATGATGATCGCGCCAGGCATAAGCCAGATCGCGTTCAGTTTCCGCGTCCAGAAGCTCTGCCCGCATCGCACGGCGGGTGTGTCGCTGGTCCGCAAATCCGTCGAGTGCCATGTCGGACCCCCCATAGGTCTGGCCGACAACCAAGTCAGCCTTTTCATTGATCGGCTACTCCTGTTACGTAACGGTAGCACGTTTGGATCAACGGATAACTCACAATCATGTTCCCGAATTTGTCTCTTTTTCTTGGTGGCGCGAGTTCCGGGAAATCGGCTCTGGCCGAAAGACTGGTGAAATCGCAGCCCGGACCGCATGTCTATCTGGCTACCGCACAGGCGCTGGACAACGAGATGCGGCTGAAGATCCTGAAGCACCGCGCCGATCGTGGATCGGCGTGGCAGACGATCGAGGCGCCGCTGGATCTGGATGGGGCGTTGGCGAAGATCCCGGTGGGAGGCGTCGTATTGCTGGATTGCGCGACATTCTGGTTAAGCAATCACCTGCTGGCTGAAAGCAATATCGGGACCGAGACCGCTGCTTTGATCGCGGCGCTGAAAGTGTGCCGGGCGCCGGTTGTCGTTGTCTCGAACGAGGTTGGGCAAGGTGTCGTGCCCGACAACGCGCTGGCAAGGAAGTTCCGCGATGCACAGGGGCGGCTCAATCAACGGCTGGCCGCTGAGGCGGAACTCGTGGTCTTTGTCGCGGCGGGGTTGCCTGCGGTGCTAAAGGGCGTGGCGCCCGAGGGGTTGATGTGACCAGGTTTTGGTGGGTGCGGCACGGGCCGACCCACGAAAAAGCCTTTGTCGGCTGGCGCGACGTACCTGCGGATTTGTCGGATCGGCAGGCCATCGCGCGGCTCGACGCGCATCTACCTAAGGACGCACTATTGATCTCTTCCGATTTGTTACGTGCAGTCACCACGGCAGATGCGCTGGCGACAGGACGGACCCGCCTGCCGCATAACCGCGCATTGCGCGAGTTTGACTTTGGCCTCTGGGACGGAATGCAGTTTGACGACGTCGCGGCGCGCGAACCCGAACTCAGCCGGGCGTTTTGGGAAACGCCCGGTGATGTGACAGCGCCCGGCGGTGAAAGCTGGAGCGATGTCACCGCGCGGGCCAGCCGTGCCGTTACGGATCTGACGCAGCGCCATGCCGAGCGCGACATCGTCGTGGTTGCCCATATCGGCGTGATCATGACACAGATACAGGTCGCCTCGGACATGACTGCAAAAGAGGTTCTGGAACATCGGATCGACAATCTCTCAGTCACGCGGCTGGATTTCGAGGCAGGATCCTGGACCGTTGGTGCTATCAATCACCAACCGTGATGGGCGGAGCCAAATAACGGAATTGTGCCTATTCAGAGCAATCCCGTATCGTGTGGAAACCACACGGAGTGCCCGCAATGACCTACGAACTCTTTATCGGCGATCAAACGTTTTCCAGTTGGTCTTTGCGTGGCTGGCTGATGTTCCGAAAATTCGGCTTGCCGTTCCGCAGCCATATGGTGGGCCTTTATAGCGGAACAATGGCCGAGGACTTGGCCCAGCTATACCCCGCCCGATTGGTGCCGGTCACGCGCATGCCGGACGGGGTCGTCGTTGGCGACACCATGGCGATTGCCGAAACGCTGGCCGAACGACATCCAGAGGCCGGCTTCTGGCCCACCGACCCCGAGGCCCGCGCCCTGGCGCGCTGGCTGGCAGCGGAAATGCATTCCGGTTTCGGTGCGCTACGAGGCGAATGCCCGATGCAGCTTTTGCACCGGTACCGGGCCTTCCCGGTATCCGCGCCGATCCGCGCCGACTTGGATCGGATCGAGGCGCTTTGGGCGCTGGCCCGCAGCCGGCATGGCAATGACGGTCCTTGGCTGTTCGGTCGCTACAGCCTTGCGGATGTCTTCTTTGCACCGGTCGCGGCACGGATCGCCGGATATGGCCTGCCGGTCGGCCGGGAAGCCGCATCCTATGTCGGCGCGCAACTGGACGATCCGGCCTTTCGGGAGTGGCGGGCCGAAGGATTGAAGGTGAGTTATGATCCGCAGCCCTATGCGCTAGATCTTCCGGCCGACCCGTGGCCGGGCTGATCTTTACTGCGTGTTAACCACTAGTCCCGTAGCCGTTAACCAAGGTTTCGGCGGAGGTCAGAATGGTTACGCGCGCCTACACGGTTGCGTTCGAAGGGGTCGAGGCGCGGATGGTCGAGGTGCAATGCGCCGTCACCCCGGGCCTGCCCTCGTTCGCCGTTGTGGGCCTGCCTGACAAGGCCGTCTCAGAGGCGCGGGAACGTGTGCGCTCGGCCTTGTCGGCGCTGTCGATTGCGCTGCCGTCGAAGCGGATAACCATCAATCTGTCGCCGGCGGACTTGCCGAAAGAAGGTTCCCATTTCGATCTGCCGATCGCAATGGCGCTGTTAGCCGCACTGGAGATCGTTCCACGCGAAGATGTCGAGAACACGGTAGCTCTTGGCGAGTTGTCGCTTGATGGGTCCATTGTGCCGGTGATCGGAGCTTTGCCCGCCGCCATGGCTGCCGCGGAACATGACCGAGCGCTTCTGTGCCCAAGGCTTGCGGCCCTGAGGCCGCCTGGGTCGGGGCGGTTCGGGTCTTGGCCGCTGGGTCATTGATTGAGGTGATCCATCACTTCACTGGGCAAAAGGTTTTGCCACCCGCAGATCCCGGAGAGGTTAAGGCCAACCCGATAGGCCGCGACCTGCGCGATGTGAAAGGGCAGGAGCGCGCCAAACGGGCGCTGGAAATCGCCGCCGCAGGGCGGCATCACCTGTTGATGATCGGGACGCCCGGGTCCGGCAAGTCGATGCTTGCCGCCCGCCTGCCCGGCATCTTGCCGCCCCTGACGGCGGTCGAAGCGCTGGAAACCTCGATGATCCATTCGCTGAGCGGTCTGCTTGACGAAGGTGGAATATCGCGGGCCCGACCGTTTCGCGAACCCCATCACACCGCGTCGATGGCGGCGATTGTCGGCGGCGGAAAGGGCGCGAAGCCTGGAGAGATCTCGCTTGCCCACAACGGCGTCCTCTTCATGGACGAATTTCCTGAATATCCCCGCGCTGTCCTCGCAACCCTGCGCCAGCCGATCGAAACCGGAGAGGTCGTGGTGGCCCGCGCCAACGCCCATATCCGCTATCCCTGCCGCTTCATGCTGGTCGCCGCCGCCAATCCCTGCAAATGCGGCTACCTGCCCGACCCTGCCCGCGCTTGCGCACGGGTGCCGGCCTGCGGCGAGGACTATCTGGGCCGCATCTCCGGCCCCTTGATGGATCGGTTCGACCTGCGAATCGATGTGCCCCCGGTTGCCTATTCAGATCTGGATCTGCCAGAAAGCGGTGACAGTTCACCGACCGTCGCCGCGCGGGTGCTGGCGGCGCGTGAAATCCAGACAGCAAGATTTGCCGACCACCCCGGCGTGCGCGTCAACGCCGATGCCGAGGGATCGCTTCTGGAGCGAATCGCGATGCCGGAAGCGGCGGGAAAGGAACTTCTGTCACGTGTCGCCGAACGGTTCGGTCTGTCGGCGCGCGGCTATCACCGGGTCTTGCGCGTGGCGCGGACAATCGCCGATCTGGCAGGGTCGGACGCGGTGACGAAAGCCCATGTTGCAGAGGCGATCAGCTATCGGGTGGCCGCGGGGCGGGAAGCCGTGCCTTCGTAAAATCCGCGATCCGGATCAGTGCCTCATCCGCTTCGGGCAACCAGCCCTGAAAGATCGTCCAGACATGTGGCAAGTCCCCCAGCAGGTCCAATGTCACCTCGGCCCCCTCTGCCCGCAAAACCTCGGCCATTCGCTTGCTGTCGTCGCGCAATATCTCGGTATTCGCAACTTGAAGCAGAACCGGCGGACAGTCCGGGAATGCTCCAAAAAACGGCGAAGCGCGCGGATCGGTCGGGTCGGCACCGGCCAGATAGCTGTCGCGAGCTTCGACGGTGCGGCTGGCAGGCAGCAGATGGTCAGCATCGGCATTCTCGACCAGCGACGCACCTGAAAGGCTGAGGTCGGTCCACGGCGAACAAGCGAATACCGCCGCGGGGCGCGGCCCGCCAGTCGTGCAAATTCGGGACAGAAGGGCCAGCGCCAGCCCGCCACCCGCACTGTCGCCGCCCAAGATAATGCTCTCGGGCGGATAGCCCCGATCCAGGATCGTTTGCCAGGCAGTCCAGGCATCCTCGAACGCTGCCGGAAACGGATGTTCGGGCGCTTTTCGGTAGTCAGGTAGCAATGCGGGAACGCCTATCAGAGAGGCCAGCCGTGCCACCATCCCGCGATGCGTTTCGGGGCTGCCCATGACGTAGGCGCCGCCGTGAAAATAAAGCAAAAGGCCGCGACGCCTGGAGCGCCGAGACACCCAGATCGCAGGCACCGAGCCCAGCTGATCGGGCAGATAGGTCGCATAGGGCGGGTCGTGGAACAGGAATCGCTGATAGTGGAAAAACTGGCGCGCAAGTAGCGGATCAGCAGTATAGGCCAGCCTGCGCTTTTCGAACGTATGCAGAAACAGGTTCAGCAGCTGCAAACGCAGGTTCATCCCGCAGCCCGTTTTGCCTCAATGACCTGCCAGAGCTTTTCGGCAGTATTGGTGCCGTCGAACTTCTCCAGCTCCTGAATGCCGGTCGGGGAGGTGACGTTGATCTCGGTCAGGTAGTCGCCGATGACGTCAATTCCGACGAATAATTGCCCTTTTTCACGCAACAGCGGGCCGATCGCTGCGCAGATTTCGCGGTCGCGATCCGAAAGCGCGATCTTTTCTGCGCGGCCTCCGACATGCATGTTCGACCAAGTTTCACCGGCCTGCGGCACTCGGTTGATAGCCCCGACGGGTTCTCCGTTCACCAAAATCACCCGTTTGTCACCATTCGAAACATCCGACAGGAATTTCTGTGCGATCAGCGGTTCGCGGTTCATGCCGGTGAAAAGTTCATGCAGCGACGACAGGTTGCGGTCGTTTGGGTCAAGCCGGAAGACCCCCGCGCCGCCATTGCCGTAAAGCGGCTTGAGGATGATATCGCCATGCGTATGCTTGAAATTCTTCAGCGTTGTCAGGTCGCGGGCGATGGTCGTTGGCGGGGTGAGGTCGGGGAATTCCAGCACCAGAAGCTTTTCGGGATAGTTGCGGACCCAGAACGGATCATTCACCACCAGCGTCTTGGGGTGGATCATCTGCAGTATATGGGTGGTGGTGATGTAACCCATGTCGAAGGGTGGATCCTGACGCAGCCAAACGACATCCAAATCGGCCAGGTTGATCTCGGTCTCGTCGCCCAGCGTGAAATGGTTGTCCTTCTCCCGACGGACTTCCAGTGGCCAGCCGCGGGCAGTGACACGACCGTTCTGAAAGGCCAGCTTGTCGGGCGTATAATAGAACAGATCATGCCCACGCGCCTGCGCCTCCAACGCGATGCGAAACGTACTGTCGGCGTCGATATTGATTGGACCAATCGGGTCCATCTGAATTGCGACCTTGAGCGGCATTCTGTCCCTCCATACCTGCAGCCTACATGGCGCAGGGCAGCGGCGGGATCAATGGTGGAGGATCAGCGGATCAGTGGCCGAAGGCATTTTCGATGATATGGATCGCGCCCGAACCATCGACCAGCGCCACATCGAAACGCGCCGGCGTCAGTTGACCCATGGGCATCTGATCCAGATATTCGGAGGCCGAGGAATAAATCCTTCGCATCTGGCGGCGACTTAGGCTTTCGGCCGCGCGTGCAAAATCACGGGACTTCTTGACCTCGACGAAGATCAGACCCTCGCCATCTTCCGCGATGAGGTCGATCTCACCGGACTTGCCACGCCAGCGGTGATCGCGCGTACCGTGACCGCGGAGCGCATAGTCGGCTGCAACCTGATCTTCTGCTGACAGACCCGCAAGGTAGGAAACCGAGCCGCTCATTTTATCTTCTCCAGTTCCAGGGCCTTTTGATAAACCTTACGTTTCGGCAATCCTAACGCCTCCGACACTGCTTGGGCAGCGTCTTTGACGGACATCGTTAACAATGCATCACTTAGCGCTTGTTCCAATCTGTCCTCGCTTGCCGCTTCGCGGTTGCGATCGATCACAACCACAATCTCTCCCTTTAAATTGCGGTCGGCCAGTTGGTCGACGAGGTCACCTAGCGGTGCGCGGATCACCTCTTCGAACTTCTTTGTTAGCTCCCGGCAGATCGCAGCTTTTCGTCCCGGTCCAAGTTCTAGCGCCATGTCCTTTAAGGACCGGTGAACGCGATTTGGGCTTTCAAAAAAGACCAGCGTCGCCGGAACGTCAGCCAGTTCGCGGAAGAAGGTCCGCCTTGCCCCCGATGCGCTGGGTGCAAATCCGGCGAATAGAAACCGGTCGGTCGGCAGACCGGCCAGCGTCAGTGCAGTTATCACGGCCGATGGTCCCGGAGCACTGGTGACCGGATGTCTTGCCGCAATCGCTTCTCGGGCCAGGACGAAACCGGGGTCGGCGACCATCGGGGTTCCGGCTTCCGAGACATAGGCAACAGACTTGCCGTCGGCCAGGGCCTGCAGAAGCTTTGGACGCGCCGTAGCGCCATTGTGGTCGTGATAGGCGACGACAGGGCGGTCGCCCAATGCAATACCATGGATATCCATCAGGTGGCGGGCGGTTCGGGTATCCTCGGCCGCGATCAGATCGGCCGAGGCCAGTATGTCGAGTGCCCTCAGCGTGATGTCGCGCGCGGTTCCGATCGGGGTGGCAACAATATAGAGACCCGGTGACAGGGTCCGGATTTCCGCATTCATGCAGCACCCACCCGATTGCGACATTTACTAAGGATATCGATTTGCATAGGCTCTGCCCGTCCGAGTTGGTTTCTGCAGGGAGTGAGGAACAGCCCATGATTTCCGTTTTAGGCGCCGCCCGCAAGGCATTGGCGCGCATTGCATTGTTTACGATTGTGGTTGCCTTGGCTGCCTGCGAACCCGTGGCCCTTGGCGGCAGACCCAGCATTAACGCCTCGAAACCGGTTCCGGTGGCCCTTCTGGTGCCGCGCGGATCTGGCAATAGCGGCGATGCGGTTCTGGCCAACAGTCTGGAAAATGCAGCAAGGCTGGCTGTCGCGGATTTGGACGGTGCCCAGATTGACCTGCGGGTTTATGATACCGGCGGCAACCCGGCCCAAGCGGCCAATGTCGCGACTCAAGCCGTCAATGACGGCGCCAAAATCATACTGGGCCCGCTCTATGCCGAAGCCGCCAATGCCGTTGGCAATGCGGTCGCCAGCCGCGGCGTAAACGTGCTTTCGTTCTCGAACAATACGGCAATTGCAGGTGGCAACGTGTTTGTCTTGGGAGCAACCTTTCAGAACACGGCCAACCGTCTGGCACGCTATGCGGCGCGGCAGGGTCGCCGCAACATCATGATCGTCTACGGTCAGGACGCAGCGGAATCCCAGGGCCGCGATGCAATCAACCGCGCTGTCGCGGGCACCAGCGCCTCAGTTGCGGGCACCGCCTCTTTTGAACTCTCCCAACAGGGGGTGATCAACGCGGTGCCCGGTATTGCTGGCCAGATCAGGTCGAGCGGGGCGGATGCGGTGTTTTTCACCTCCGGTACGGCAGGGGCGCTGCCGATTCTGACCCAACTTCTAAGCGAAAACAGCGTCGGGCCCGCCAACACTCAATTCATCGGATTGCAGCGCTGGGACATTCCAGCCTCCGCCATGGCGCTGCCCGGGTTGCAGGGTGGTTGGTTTGCGATCCCCGATCCCGGGTTGAATGCGAGTTTTCAGAACCGGTATACCTCGGCCTACGGCGCGCCTCCGCATCCGATTGCAGGCCTTGCCTACGACGGCATTGCCGCCATCGGCGCTTTGGTCAAATCCAACGGTCCCGACGCGTTGACGCGCGGAGCATTGACCCAGGGTTCCGGCTTTGTCGGCGTCAATGGTGTGTTCCGCCTGCTGAACGATGGGACCAATGAACGTGGGCTGGCCGTAGCCCAGATCCAGAACAACCAGGTGAACGTGATTGACCCTGCCCCAAGAAGCTTTGGCGGCGCCGGTTTCTGACCAAAGCGCCGCTGCCGTCCAGATCAAGACGCCGGACAATCTGATTTGTCCGGCGTCTGACATATTTGACGTCCCAAGGATCGCTGGGGGGCTGGACGAAGCACTTCAGGGCCTGACCGACCACAAGGAAATCCGCGCGGCAACAGTCGCCGTCCTGGGCCAAGCCCGCGACGAGGGCCGAGCCCGCATCAAAGCGGCATTCGAAGCCGAGCCTCTGGCAGCACGCGAGACCGTCGCCGCATATTCCTGGCTGATGGATGGCATTGTGACCGCGGTTCTCGATGTGGCGGTCCGCTATCTGCACCCCCTGCCCAGTCCGACGGCCAGCGAGCGCGTCGCGGTGGTGGCCGTCGGTGGTTACGGCCGGGCCGAGATGGCGCCGCATTCCGATGTCGACCTTCTGTTCCTGACCCCCTACAAAACCACCGCCTGGGCTGAGAGCGTGATCGAAAGCATGCTCTATATCTTCTGGGATCTGCACCTGAAGGTCGGCCACTCAACGCGCACCGTTAAGGATTGCCTGCGGCTGGGGAAGGAGGACTATACGATCCGCACGGCGCTGCTTGAACACCGCTTTCTGGCCGGCGAGCGAATCACTGGCCGAAGACCTTAGCAGGAAACTGCGCAAGGACCTTTTCCGCAATACCGGCTCTGAATTCATCGAGGCCAAGCTGGCCGAGCGGAACGAGCGCCACGAAAAGCAGGGCGGTCAGCGCTATGTGGTCGAACCCAACGTCAAAGAAGGCAAGGGCGGGTTGCGCGATCTGCACACGCTCTTCTGGATCGACAAATATGTGCACGGCGTCCGCTTCGCGTCAGAGCTGGTCCGGCTGAAGGTCTTCACCCAGGATGAATATGACGCCTTCGATGCGGCCGAGAACTTTCTGATGGCCGTGCGCTGCCATCTGCACCTGATCGCCGACCGGCCGATGGATCAGCTGACCTTCGACATGCAGGTCGAAGTGGCAGAGCGACTGGGCTATGCCGACCAGGGCGGACGCCGGGCGGTCGAACATTTCATGCAGGACTACTTCCGCCACGCGACCCGGGTTGGCGAACTGACGCGGATTTTCCTGACCGCGCTGGAAGCCAAGCACGTCAAGACAAGAACCGCGTCTGGTCGGCCTGTTCCGCCGCCGCAAACGCGCTAAAGCCGGGCTACGCGATCAAGCAGAACCGGCTGACAGTTGCCAATCCAAAGGCGTTCCTGAAGGACAAGCTGAACCTTCTGCGGATCTTCGAAGAGGCGCTGCGCACCGGATACCTGCTGCATCCCGACGCGATGCGGCTGATCGCGGCCAACCTCGACCTGATCGACGACGACATGCGCAACGACCCCGAAGCGAGCCGATCTTCCTTGATCTGATGCTGAAACACGGCAACCCGGAACGCGCCCTGCGGCGGATGAACGAGCTTGGGGTGCTGGCCGCCTTCATGCCCGAATTCGCACCCATCGTCGCGATGATGCAGTTCAACATGTACCACCACTACACGGTGGACGAGCACACCATCCAGTGCATCTCGACCTTGGCGCAGATCGAGCGCGAAGAACTGCGCGAGGAACTGCCGATTGCCAGCGGCATCCTGAAAGCAGGGCGTGAACCGCAAGGTGCTCTATGTCGCCTTGCTGCTGCACGACATCGGCAAGGGGCGGTCACGAGGATCACTCGATTCTCGGCGCACAGATCGCGCGCAAGGTCTGCGCCGCGTCTGGGCCTGAAGCCAGAGGAATGCGAGACCGTCGAATGGCTGGTGCGCTATCACCTGCTGATGTCGGACATGGCGCAAAAGCGCGACATCGCCGACCCGCGCACGGTGCGCGACTTCGCCAAGGCGGTGAAAACCAAGAAGCGGCTCGATCTGCTGACCGTCCTGACCGTCTGCGACATCCGCGGCGTCGGCCCCGGAACCTGGAACAACTGGAAGGCGAAGCTGCTGCGCGGCCTCTACCGCGAGACTGCGC
The DNA here is from genome assembly GCA_963768355.1 of uncultured Alphaproteobacteria bacterium. Lineage (GTDB taxonomy): Bacteria > Pseudomonadota > Alphaproteobacteria > Rhodobacterales > Rhodobacteraceae > JAHEAO01. The sequence goes on along the minus strand of CAVYHT010000035.1, from coordinate 56,786 downwards.
GGGCGCTGGAACACGGGCTGGAGGATCTCAACCGCGACGGCCGCGAGGACGAGGCCAAGCGCGCCCTGCGCGAGGCCCTGTCGGATTGGGACAAGAAAGACCTGCGTGCCGAAACCGTCGCGCCACTACGGCCCCTATTGGCAGGGGCTGCCGACCGCCGCCCATGTCGTCTTTGCCAGCCTGCTGCACGGCATCGGCGATGACGAGATCCGCATCGACCTGCATGCTCGACGAGGACCGCGACGCGACCCGCGCCTGCTTTGCGCTGGCCGACCATCCCGGCATCTTCTGCCGGACTTGCCGGCGCGCTGGCGCTGGTCGGGGCCAATGTCGTCGATGCGCGGACCTATACGTCCAAGGACGGCTACGCGACGGCGGTCTTCTGGGTGCAGGATGCCGACGGCAATCCCTACGAGGAAGGCGCGTCTGCCGCGGCTGCGCGAGATGATCGACAAGACCCTCAAGGGCGAAGTCGTCGCGCGCGAGGCGCTGAAAGACCGCGACAAGATCAAGAAGCGCGAACGAGCCGTTCCGCGTGCCGACCTCGATCACCTTCGACAACGAAGGGTCCGAGATCTACACGATCATCGAGGTCGACACCCGCGACCGGCCCGGACTGCTCTACGATCTGACCCGCACGCTGGCCAACAACAACGTCTACATTGCCAGCGCCGTGATCGCGACCTTATGGGGAGCAGGTGGTCGATACCTTCTATGTCAAGGACATGTTCGGCTTGAAATTCCACTCTGAGTCGCGCCGCCGAGCGCTGGAGAAGAAGCTGCGCGAGGCGATCGACCAAGGCGCGCGAAAGGGCGACCGTCTGATGGAGCCGATCCGCCTGATGCAGGGCTTTCTGACCGTCGGCGTCTGGACGCTGGCTCAGCCGCGTCCTGGGCTTTGTCCGCGACATCCTGATCGCGGCCTTTCTCGGCACCGGGCCGGTGGCCGAGGCGTTCCTGATCGCCTTCTCCCTGCCCAACATGTTCCGCCGGTTCTTTGCCGAAGGCGCGTTCAACATGGCCTTCGTGCCGATGTTCTCCAAAAGGCTGGAAGCCGGCGACGACCCCGAAGGCTTCGCCCGTGATGCCTATTCGGGCATGGTGCTGGTCCTGCTCGTCTTCACCGTTCTCGGCATCTTGGCGATGCCCCGGCTGGTCTTATGCGATGGCCAGCGGCTTTGCCGGCGACGAGCGGTTCGACCTGGCGGTGGAGTATGGTCGCATCGCCTTTCCCTACATCCTCTTCATCTCGCTGGCGGCACTGGTGTCGGGCGTTCTGAATGCCACCGGCCGCTTCATGGCGGCGGCGGCCGCGCCGGTCCTGCTGAACATCATCTTCATCCTCGGCGATGCTGCTGGCCGCAGCGTTGGGCCGCCCCGCCGATGACATGCTTGGGGTCGGGTATCGACCAGTCGCTTGGTCTGCGGATCGGGGACACGCTGGCGTTCTCGGTTCCGTTCGGCGGGGCGGTGCAACTTGCGCTGGTCTGGTGGGCGGCGACGCGTGCGGTTTTCGCCTGCGGCTGCGCCGGCCGCGGCTGACGCCCGACCTGAAGCGACTGGTCATCATTGCAGTCCCCGCGGCGCTGGCGGGCGGCGTGGTGCAGATCAACCTGCTGGTCGGCCGGCAGGTCGCGAGCTTCTTCGACGGCGCGATCGCCTGGCTGAACTATGCTGACCGGCTTTATCAGCTGCCCCTCGGCGTTGTCGGCATCGCCATCGGCGTGGTGCTGTTGCCCGACCTTTCGCGCCGGCTCAGCGCGGGGGACGAGGCCGCAGGCCGGCGTTCCTTCAACCGCGCAACCGAATTCGCCCTGCTGCTGACCATTCCCGCCGCCGTCGCGCTGGTGGTGATCGCGGTGCCGCTGATCTCGGTCCTGTTCCAGCGCGGCGCATTCACGGCCGACGATACCCACGCCACTGCCTGGCGCTGGCGATCTACGGTCTTGGGCTGCCCGCCTTCGTGATGCAAAAGGTGCTGCAGCCGCTCTACTTCGCGCGCGAAGATACGCGGACGCCTGTTCCGCTTTGCCGTCGTGTCGATGTTCGTGAACGCAGGACTCGCCGTGGGGCTGGCGCCGTTTATCGGCTTCATCTGGCTGCCGCGATCGGCACAACGCTGCGGGATGGGCGATGGTCTTTCTGCTCTACCGCGGCCGGGACGGCATGGGTCGATGCTGCCGAATTCGACGCTGCCTTCGTGATCAAGGCGCGGCGCATCCTCATAGCTTCGCCTGGCAATGGGCGCCTGTCTGCTTGGTGGTGAACTGGCTGCTGCAAGATCTTCTGGCGATTGCGAAATGGCGATATGCCGCTCTTGCCGGATTGGTGGCAAGCGGCGGCGGTCAGCTATTTCGGCGTCGGTCAGGTGATCGGCGCCGTTCCGCATGCCCGAGATCCGGGCATTGCTGCGCCGCTAGCGCTGGCGCAGCTTGTCCAGCATCCGGCCCCAGGCCCCCGGCACCAGCGCGAAGGAAACGCAAAACCCGGTGGCGAAGCCGAAGATATCGGCCAGCCAATCCTTGTTGCCGCCGAAGAGCAGGCCGAAGACAAGCTGGATCCCCAGCAGGAAGCCGATCAACGTGAACGCCCTGTATTGAGTGTCTGCCGGTGCCGGTCAGGCTGACCCAGAGCATGAAAGTGAAGGCCCCGATCAGCCCGTAAACTGCGGGATAGCCGCCGAAGAGCGGCTGTGGGTCGTCCAGTAGCAGCGCCATAGGCAAGTGCGCCGACGATAGCCGAAAGGAAAAACACCAGCAGGACCGCAAGCGTTCCAAACACCTCGCCGACCATCTTGCCCAGCGCCAAGAAGAAACACGATCACCATCAGCACGTGGGTAAAGCTGCCGTGGACGAACGGATAGGTCACGAACCGCATGAGATGCTCCAGCGGCCAGCTGCCCGGTTTCGATCATCCAGTCCAGAACCGTGCCGGAAAAGGCGTAGCTCTGAATCGCCGTCCAGCCGCCAGCCGACCGCCTGTGGTCCGCCGATGAACCCGCGCGCTCCGGCCTGAAAGATCAACTCGACCCCGAAGATGACCAACGCCAGCGCCACCACGATGGGCGGCAGGGCGTTGAAAGGTGATTCCTCGTGGCTGCTCTTCATCTCAGGCGTCCTTTCCTTGACGACCGTTTGGCGCATGGGTAAGCGAGCGGGACGCAGATATCCAGACGGAGTAGACGCATGACCGAAGCCGGCTTCACCCCGCGGGTCTTTTCGGGGATCAAACCCTCGGGCGGGCTGACGCTTGGCAACTATCTCGGCGCGATCAAGCGCTTCGTCGGAATGCAGGGGCCGGACGTTCGAGACGATCTATTGCGTCGTCGATCTGCACGCGATCACCGTCTGGCAGGACCCGGCGGCGCTGACGCCATGCCACGCGAGAGGTTGTGGCCGGGCTGCATCGCCTCCGGCATCGATCCCGAAAGCTCGATCCTGTTCAACCAGAGCCAGGTCCCGGCGCATGCCGAACTGGCCTGGATCTTCAACTGCGTCGCGCGGGTCGGGCTGGATGAACCGCATGACCCAGTTCAAGGACAAGGCCGGCAAGAACGCCGAGAAGGTCTCGCTTGGGCTTTATGCCTATCCGGCGCTGATGGCCGCCGACATCCTGGTCTACCACGCAACCCATGTGCCGGTGGGCGAGGATCAGAAGCAGCATGTCGAACTGACCCGCGACATCGCGGCAAAGTTCAACCATGACTACGAGGTGGATTTCTTCCCGCTGACCGAACCGGTGATCGAAGGCCCGGCGACGCGGGTGATGAACCTGCGCGACGGCACCAAGAAGATGTCGAAATCCGGCGACGTCGGACATGGAGCGGATCAACATGACCGACGATGCCGACACGATCGCGAAGAAGATCAGGAAGGCCGCGCACCGATCCCGAGCCGCTGCCCGATACGCTGGCAGGATCTGAAGGACCGCCCCGAGGCGCGCAACCTGGTCGACATCTACGCCGGCCTTGCCGACATGACCCCGGAAGCGGTCATTGCCGAATATGCTGGCGCCGGATGGGGACGGTTCAAACCCGCGCTGGCCGATCTGGCGGTCGAGAAGCTGGCGCCGATCTCGACCGAGATGACCCGGCTGATGGCCGACCCGGCCGAGATTGACCGGATCCTCGGAAAAGGCGCGGAACGGGCCGAGTCGATCGCTCTGCCGATCCTGCAGAAGACCTACGACATTGTCGGGCTTGTGCGGTCGCGCTGATATTCCTGCAGTCGGCGTGACATTCGGTCGAAGCCTCTGGCGCGCGATCTCCGGAAGGTGGCAGTGGGCTCGGTGATCTCTGCACATCGCCCGTGCGGAAACGACAGTATGCCCGGGTGTGGCTTGCGGCTATCCTGCGTCTAGCTGAACGACAAGGCATGCCATGAGTTACACAACCCACCCCGAAACCCGGATTGGCCATGTCCACCTGAAGGTTTCCGACCTCGAACGCGCGATTGCTTTCTATTCGCGACGTCCTGGGGTTCGATCTCAAGCTACGCTACGGCAAGAGGCTGCGTTCCTGTCGGCGGGCGGCTACCACCATCATATCGGTCTGAACACCTGGGAAAGCCGGGGCGGCTCGCCGGCGCCCGACGGTCATACCGGGCTTTACCACACCGCGTTTCTCTATCCGACGCGCAAGCGCTGGCCGAGGCGTTGCGGCAGGTCATTTCTGCGGGGGTGAAGCTGGACGGTGCCGCCGATCACGGCGTCAGCGAGGCGCTCTATTTTCGCGATCCTGACGGCAACGGGATCGAGATCTATCGCGACCGCAATCCGGCTGATTGGCCGCGCGACGAGAAGGGCAGCCTGAAGATGGTCAACGCGCCACTGGATATTCCGGGCTTGCTGGCACTTCTGGACGAGTGAAAAATTCCCCAAGATGTCACGGAACTGAATCGCGATCAGTGTAGTTTATCGGTACAGGCGCCCAGTACGGCGTCAGGTCCATGCGGTAAGGTCAGCTTCTCGTCCCGTCTGTGACGCGCCTATCCCCAAGGCGCATCCGCTGCGAACCAACGACCTCGGCGGTCTTCCCGGATTGCCGGACTCCCTACGGCCCCCGATTCCACACCGGATCGGGGGCCTTTTCATTGCTTCTGCCTGCCCCTACTCTTGGCCCGGGATCGAAAGGACGACCATGGCCACCGGCAAGAACATCCGCACCTATTTCGAAGGCACCTGGCACGACGGCGACGTGCCGATCATGCGCGCCGCCGATCACGGATCATGGCTGGGCACCACCGTGTTCGACGGCGCGCGCTGCTTTGAAGGGTCTGACGCCGGATCTGCTGCCGCATTGCGCGCGGGTCAACCGCTCGGCCGAGGCGCTGATGATCACCCCGACCGTAAGCAGCCGAGGAGATGGTCGAGATCGTCCACGAAGGGCTGAAGCGCCTATCCCAAGGACGCCGCGGTCTATATCCGGCCGATGTACTGGGCGCTTGATGGCGACGCTTTCGGCGATCGTGCCCAGCCCCGCGGCGACCGGCTTTGCGATCTGCCTCGAAGAAATCCCGATGGCCGCGCCCGATGCCGCTGTCGCGCTGACAACCACACAGTTTCGCCGACCGGTGCTGGAAAGCAGCGTCGTCAACGCCAAGGCCGGCTGCCTCTACCCCAACAATGCCCGAATGCTGGCAGAGGCGCGCGCCAAAGGGCTACGCCAACGCGCTGGTCGCCGATGCCCTGGGCAACGTCGCCGAAACCGCCACCGCCAACGTCTTCATGGTCCGCGACGGAGAGATCTTCACGCCGATCGCGAACGGCACATTTCTGTCCGGCATCACCCGCGCCCGCCACATCACCAACCTGGCGGCGGATGGCGTGAAGGTCCACGAATGCGTTCTGAGCTTTGACGACTTTCGCGACGCGGACGAGGTGTTCATGTCCGGCAACATGTCGAAGGTCACGCCGGTCAAGGAGTTCGACGGCACCCACTACCAGATCGGCCCGGTCACCCGGCGGGTGCGCGAAATGTATTGGGACTGGGCTGCGTCGCAACGGCGGTAACGCCGGCAGTTGCGCCGGCCGCCGATGCTCGCCATCATCACGCCGAATACCCGGAGGGTCACGTCATGCGCAAGTTTCTTGTCGTGCTGGACGACAGCCGCGAATGCCTGAACGCGATGCGCTTTGCCGCGATGCGGGCGTCCAATACCGGCGGCGGCGTGCAGATTCTCGTCGATCATCCCGCCCGACGAATTCCAGCACTGGATCGGCGTCGGCGACATCATGCGCGAAGAAGCGCGCGAGCGCATTCACGCGCATTTCGAGGTCTTCGCCAAATGGATGCGCGACAAGCAGGGCGTCGACCCCGAACTGGTGATCCGCGAAGGCGAGCCGGTGCCAGAGATCCTCGCACAGATCCAGGAAGACCCCGAAATCGGCGTGCTGGTGCTGGGCGCCGGCACCGACAAGAAGGGGCCCGGGCCGCTGGTCTCGCAGCTCAGCCGCTCGGCGGGCGATCTGCCGATGCCGATCACGATCGTGCCGGGCGATTTGTCGAAGGAACGGCTGGAGAGCGGTCACCTACGTTTAGAATCGTTCCAAACCTTGACTTGCGCCCTGCCCCGAGCGCATATCGGAGCGCAGACACAAAGGAGTGTGCGCATGTTCATCCAGACCGAATCCACACCGAACCCGGCAACGCTGAAATTCCTGCCCGGACAGACCGTGCTCGAGACCGGAACCGCCGACTTTCCCAGCGCCGAGACCGCGGGCAAATCGCCACTGGCGAAGCGCATCTTTGCGGTCGATGGCGTGACGGCGGTGTTCTTCGGCACTGATTTCGTGACCGTCACCAAGGCCGAGGCAGTCGAATGGGACCATATCAAACCCGCCATTCTGGGCGCGATCATGGAGCATTTCCAGTCCGGCCAGCCGGTGATCGAAGGCGAACAGGCCGTGACACCGGTCATGCCGACCATGACGGGCGAAGACGGCGAAATTGTCAACCAGATCAAGGAACTGCTGGACACCCGCGTGCGCCCTGCCGTGGCGCAGGATGGTGGCGACATCACGTTCCACGGCTTTGACCGCGGCGTCGTCTATCTGCACATGCAGGGTGCCTGTGCCGGCTGCCCGTCCTCGACCCTGACGCTGAAGATGGGGATCGAGAACCTGCTGCGCCACTACATCCCCGAAGTGGTCGAGGTGCGCCCGGTTGCCGCCTGAACCGATCGATACTGGCGTTTGACACGTCGGCCGCGCATTGCGCGGCCGCTTTGCTGTCGGGCGACGAAGTGCATTGCCGACGCGAGTGAGCCAATGGCAAAAGGGCAGGCCGAAGCGCCTGATGCCGATGCTCGAAGAGGTGCTGGCGGAACAGGAACTCAGCTGGGACGATCTTGACTGCCATTGGCGTCGGGATCGGGCCCGGGCAATTTCACCGGCATCCGTATCTCCGTCTCTGCCGCGCGTGGTCTGGCCCTGGCGCTGGGGATACCCGGCGATCGGCGTTTCGGCGTTCGAGGCGCATGGCGTGAAGGCACAGACGGCATGGTATCTCGTGTGCTGGATGCGCCGCGCGAGCAGCTTTACTGTGCAGGTCTTTGGCACTCGGAAGCTGCCGAGGACCAACGACTGATGCGATCTTGCCGCATCTGCCGGCGGATGCCGGCAGGGGCCGGTCTGACCGTGATCGGACATCGTGCCGATGCAGATTGCGGCGCCGATGCGCCGGTCAGTCCTGCGTCGCCCGCTTATCCGGCGGCGATTGCCAATCGCCGCATACGCCGCCGCCGGCATGGCCAGACAACTCCGCGCCCTGCCCCGCTCTACCTGCGCGCCGCCGATGCAGCGCCCCGCGCGATCCGCCGCCAGTCATCCTGCCATGACACCCGACCGAGCTGGCCGGCCTTCATGCGCGCGTGCCTTCATGACGCCACGACCATGGAGCGTGCGGCGAATTCCAGGATCTGCTATGCGACATCCTCAGTACTGTGCTCGTAGGCAACGCCAGCGGCTTTGCGCTGGGCCGCGTAATTGCCGACGAGGCCGAATTGCTGACCATCGCCGTGGATCCCGGATACCGCCGCAAAGGCCTGGGCGCGGCGGCTGTTTGACTGCACTTGGAACGTAGCCGCCGAAGCCGCGGGCGCCACACGGTGCTTTCTGGAGGTCGCTGCCGACAATCACGCGCGCGATCGCCCTCTATCAGTGCCGCCGGATATCGTCGAAGCTGGGCGTCGATCCGAGCTACTACCGGCCAGCCGGCGGCAGCGCGGTGGATGCGCTCGTCCTGTCGCACGACCTCTTGACCAGCCTGACCATAGGTCAATCGACTTATCCACAGGCAAACCGGCGGTCCTCACGTCATTGAAAGCAAAAAGCTATTGACCCGATTGCGACCGCTGCGGCCTTAATCGGCGATGATCAGATACGATCTGCTCGCGTTTCTGGGGACTGCGCGGCAAACGACGCATTTCCTGCTTAACAAACTGGGAGAACCACATGACCCTGATGCAGAAATTCCTTGGCGCAGGCGCGGCGCTGGCGCTCAGCGCAGCCGCTGCACTCGCCGACCCTGCCATCATCTTCGATCTTGGCGGCAAGTTCGACAAATCCTTCAACGAAGCCGCCTTCAACGGCGCGCAGCGTTGGGCCGAAGAAACCGGCGGCAGCTATCCGCGAGATCGAGCTGCAGTCCGAAGCCCAGCGCGAACAGGCGCTGCGCCGTTTTGCCGAAGCGGGCGCCAACCCGATCGTCATGACCGGCTTCGCCTTCGCCTCGGCGCTTGAAACGGTTGCGCCGGACTATCCGGACACCAAGTTCGCGATCATCGACATGGTCGTCGATCAGCCGAACGTGCGGTCGGTCGTGCTTCAACGAACATGAAGGGTCGTATCTGGTCGGCATGCTGGCCGCGATGGCGTCCGAAATCCGGCACCGTCGGCTTTGTCGGCGGCATGGACATTCCGCTGATCCGCAAGTTCGCCTGCGGCTATGCGCAGGGCGTGAAGGCGGTGAACCCCGACGCAACCGTGATCGCCAACATGACCGGCACGACGCCTGCCGCCTGGAACGACCCGGTGAAGGGTGCGCGAACTGACCAAGGCGCAGATCAGCCAGGGCGCTGACGTGGTCTATGCCGCCGCTGGCGGCACCGGCGTTGGCGTTCTGCAGACCGCAGCCGACGAAGGCATCCTGTCGATCGGTGTCGACAGCAACCAGAACTACCTGCATCCCGGCAAGGTTCTGACCTCGATGCTCAAGCGCGTCGACGTCGCCGTCTATGACGCGTTCGACAGACGGCGACAGACGCTTGAAACCGGCTTCAACGTGCATGGGCCTCGCCGAAGGCGGCGTCGGCTATGCGCTGGACGAGAACAACGCAGAGCTGTGTCACCGACGAGATGAAGGCCGCCGTCGATGCGGCCGCGGCCGAGCATCGTCGCGGGCGAATCTGACGGTCGCACGACTACATGTCCGACGACAGCTGCCCGGCGCTCGAGCTTCTAAGGACGGGTCGTGAACGACTGCGACCAAACCGCTCGGGGCGGCACGGCAGACTGCCGCCCCGGCGATCGAACTCGACGGCATCTCCAAGGCCTTCGGCCCGGTGCAGGCCAACAAGGACATCTCGATCCGCGTCATGCCGGGCACGATCCACGGGATCATCGGCGAAAACGGCGCCGGCAAGTCGACGCTGATGTCGATCCTCTACGGCTTCTACAAAGCCGACGCGGGCGAGATCTTCATCAACGGCAAGAAGACCGAGATCCCCGACAGCCAGGCCGCGATCGCGCGCCGGCATCGGCATGGTGTTCCAGCATTTCAAGCTGGTCGAGAATTTCACCGTGCTGGAAAACGTCATGCTGGGGGCCGAAGACGGCGCGCTGCTGCAAGCCGTCGCTGGCCAAGGCGCGCGAGCACGCTGACCGAGCTGGCCGCAGGAATACGAGCTGGACGTCGATCCCGATGCGCTGATCGAAGATCTGTCGCGTCGGCCATGCAGCAGCGGGTCGAGATCCTCAAGGCGCTCTACCGGCAGGCCGAAATCCTGATCCTCGACGAACCGACCGGCGTGCTGACCCCGGCCGAGGCCGATCACCTGTTCCGCATCCTCGAGCGGCTGCAAGGACGAGGGCAAAACCATCATCCTGATCACCCACAAGCTGCGCGAGATCATGGAGGTCACCGACACCGTCAGCGTCATGCGGCGCGGCGAGATGACGGCGACCGTCAAGACCGCCGAAACCATCGCCCGAGCGAACTGGCCGAACTGATGGTCGGGCGCAAGGTGCTGCTGCGGGTCGACAAGAAGCCCGCCACGCCCGGCGAGACCGTGCTGGAGGTCGAGGACCTGCGGGTCGTCGACGACGACGGGCGTCGAACGGCTGCAAGGGCATCTCGCTTCGACGTGCGCGCCGGCGAAATCCTCGGCATTGCCGGCGTCTCCGGCAACGGCCAGTCCGAACTGCTGGAGGTGCTGGGCGGCTATCGGCACGGCGACCGGCACCGTCGCGGTGAACGGCGAGCCGATCGACCTGACCGGCGCGCATTCCGATGGCCAGTCGCGGCGCGCGCGCGGCATCGCCCATGTGCCGGAAGACCGCCAGCGCGAAGGTCTGATCATGGATTTCGCGGCCTGGGAGAACATGGTCTTCGGCTATCACCACGACCCGAACTACCAGAAGAACCGGCTGGCTGATGGACAACGCCGCGATCCGCGACGATACCGCAGGCAAGATGGAGCGCTTCGACGTGCGCCCGCCCAATCCGCGGCTGCACGGCCAAGAATTTCTCCGGCGGCAACCAGCAGAAGATCGTGCTGGCGCGCGAGATGGAGCGCAATCCGGATCTGCTGCTGGTCGGCCAGCCGACGCGCGGCGTCGATATCGGCGCGATCGAATTCATCCACCAGCAGATCGTCGCCCTGCGCGACGCGGGCAAGGCGATCCTGCTGGTCTCGGTCGAACTGGACGAGATCCTGTCGCTGGCCGACCGCATCGTCGTGATGTTCGACGGTCGCATCATGGGCGAGCGCCTGCCCGCCGAGACCGACGAGCGCGAGCTGGGCCTGCTGATGGCCGGTGTCGAGCGACGAGGGAGAGGCCGGCCTAGATGGACAAGATGCCGAAATGGGCCGATGTCGTCCTGATCCCGCTGATCAGCCTGATCCTTGCCTTCGTCGCTGTCCGGGCTGGTCGTTCTGGCCATCGGCGAAAACCCGCTGCGAGGCGGTCAAGCTGCATGGTCAAGGGCGCGCTCGGGTCGACCTATGGCTGGGGCTACACGCTGTATTACGCCACCAACTTCATCTTCACCGGCCTGGCCGTGGCCGTCGCCTTCCACGCCCGGCTGTTCAACATCGGCGGCGAGGGTCAGGCCGCTGCTCGGCGGCCTTGGCGTGGCGCTGGTCTGTCTGCTGCGATCGCCGTGGCCGCATTGGACGCTGGCGCTGCCGGTCGCGATCGCTGGCGGCTGCGCTGTTCGGCGCGGCCTGGGCGCTGATCCCGGCCTATCTGCAGGCCAAGCGCGGCAGCCATATCGTGATCACCACGATCATGTTCAACTTCATCGCCGCGGCGCTTGCTGATCTACCTGCTGGTCAACGTGCTGAAGACCCGACGGCTCGATGGACGCCGGAAACCGCGCGCTTTCGCCGAGCCGGCGCACCTGCCGACGCTGCACTGATCTGCTGGCGCCGTTCGGCATCGAGTTTTCCGCGCTCCGCGCCGCTCAATGTCAGCTTTCTCGCTGGCGCTGGCCTGCGTCGTTCTGGTCTGGCTGCTGATCTGGCGCACGCGGCTGGGCTATGAAATCCGCGCCTTCGGCCATTCCGAAACGGCCGCCGATATGCCGGCATCTCGCCGGTCAAGATCATCATGATCGCCATGCTGATCTCCGGCGCGCTGGCCGGGCTGATGGCGATCAACGACGTGCATGGGCGAGGCAGAACGGCTGGTGCTGAATTCCGTCGACGGCGCCGGTTTCATCGGCATCGCGGTGGCGCTGATGGGGCGCAACCATCCCGTTCGGCGTCTTCCTGGCGGCGCTCCTGTTCGGGGTGCTCTACCAGGGCGGCGCCGAGCTGGCCTTCGAGATGCCCGCGATTCCGCGCGAGATGATCGTGGTCATTCAGGCGCTGGTGATCCTGTTCACCGGCGCGCTGGACAACATGGTGCGCGATGCCGCTCGAGCGGCTGCTTCCAGTGCCGCACGAAGCAGAGGGCCGGCGTGATGGACGGTTTCCTGCAACTGATCTTCAGCTGCTCGACAGCACCGTCCGGCTGGCGACGCCGCTGCTGCTGGCCTGCCTGGCCGGGCTGTTTCTCGGAACGCGCCGGCATCTTCGACATCGGGCTCGAAGGCAAGATGCTGGCCGCGGCGTTCTTTGCCGGCGCGGTTGCCGCCTGTCACCGGGTCGGTCTGGATCGGGCTGCTGGCGGGCATCTGCTGCCTCGCTGGTGCTGTCGCTGATCCACGGCCTTGCCTCGATCACCTTTCGCGGCAATCAGCTGATCTCCGGCGTGGCGATCAACTTTCTCGCCGCGGGCCTGACGGTCGTGATCGGCAAGGCCTGGTTCCAGCAGGGCGGGCGACGCCGCCGCTGATCGGGCGACGCGCGGTTCACCGCGATCGACCTGCCCTTTGCGAACGCTGTGCCGGATGTGCCGGTCCTCGGGCCCGATCTATTGCGAACTGATCTCGGGCCATACGATCCTGGTCTATGTCGCCTTCGCCATCGTGCCGCTGACCTGGTGGGTGCTGTATCGCACCCGGTTCGGCCTGCGGCTGCGGGCGGTCGGCGAAAACCCGGCGGCGGTCGATACCGCCGGCGTCTCGGTCGTCGGGCTGCGCTATCGGCGCGTGATCATCTGCGGCGTTCTGTGCGGCATCGCCGGGGCCTATCTGTCCACCGCGCTGCAGGCGGGCTTCGTCAAGGACATGACGGCCGGCCGCGGCTTCATCGCGCTGGCGGCGCTGATCTTCGCCAAGTGGCGGCCGTGGTATGCGCTGTGGGCCTGTCTGCTGTTCGGCCTGCTCGAAGCGATCGCGCAACCTGCTTCCCGAACATCAATGTCTTCGGCCTGTTCACCATCCCGGTGCAGTTCATGCAGGCCCTGCCCTATATCCTGACCGTCGTGATCCTGGCCGGGTTTGTCGGCAAGGCGATCCCGCCGCGCGCCGGCGGCGAGCCCTATGTCAAAGAACGCTGAGTGACCTCGCCGATCTGATCCGGTCGCGCGCAGGCGATGCGCCGGTCAGCGTCGGTCTGATCCTTGGGTCGGGGCTTGGCCATCTGGCCGACGCGGTGAACGGCACCGCCATCGACTATGCCGATCTGCCCGGATTTCCCCATGCGGGCGTGTCGGGCCACAACCCCAAACTGGTGATCGGCGATCTTGAAGGCGTGCGCGTCGCCGTCTTCGGCGGTCGGGCGCATTACTACGAAAACGGGCGCGGCGACGCGATGCGCCTGCCGCTCGAGGTGCTGCAGGCGCTGGGGGCCGACGCGCTGATCCCGACCAACGCCGCCGGTTCCATGCGCCCCGACATGCCGCCGGGCGATCTATGTGCTGTCGGATCACATCAACTTCTCCGGCCTCAACCCGCTGATCGGCGAGCCGACCGACGCCCGCTTCGTGCCGATGAAAGACGCCTATGACCCGGACCTGCGCACGGCCCTGCAGCGCCGCCGCGAAGGCCGAGGGCGTGCACGCTGGCCGAAGGCGTCTACGCCTGGTATTCCGGCCCCTCCTTTGAAACCCCCGCCGAGATCCGCGCGATCCGCATCCTCGGCGCCGATGCGGTCGGCATGTCCACGGTGCCCGAGGTGATCCTCGCGCGGTTCCTCGGCCTGCGGGTCGCCGCGATATCGACGATCACCAACATGGCCGCCGGAATGACGCGATGAGGATATCAGCCACGAACACACCAAGGCGATGGCGCCGCTGGGGGCCGCCAAGCTGGAACGCATATTGCGAAGGTTTCTGCGGGCTTCTGACGCTTTCAGTCCAGTTCGATGCCGACAATAGGGCCAGACTGCCTCGCCAGGACAATTTCTCATGATCCAACAGGTCAATGGTTTGACACCTTGGGCCGAAAAGAGTTGTTTGGATTAAACGGCCACATCCTGCCGGAACCGCAACATGCAAATCTATCTTCCCATCGCCGAAGTTTCGGTGAACGCCTTCCTGCTTCTCGGGCTTGGGCGGAATCGTGGGCATTCTGTCCGGCATGTTCGGCGTCGGCGGCGGGTTTCTGATGACGCCGCTGTTGTTCTTCATCGGCATCCCGCCGGCTGTCGCCGTCGCGACCGAGGCGAACCAGATCGTCGCCTCGTCCTTTTCCGGCGTTCTGGCGCATTTCAAGCGCAAGACCGTCGATTTCAAAATGGGCACTGGTCCTGCTGATCGGCGGCCTGATCGGCGCGGCGCTTGGGCGTGCAGGTGTTCAACATGCTGCGGGCGATGGGTCAGGTCGATCTGCTGGTCAAGCTTTGCTACGTGGTCTTTCTCGGCATCATCGGCGGGCTGATGTTCATCGAAAGCCTGCGCGCCATCCGCAGGACCCGCAAGCCTGGCGCCGCAGCACCGCGACGCAAGCACAACTGGGTTCATAACCTGCCCTTCAAGATGAAGTTCCGCACCTCGGGCCTCTATATCTCGGTCATTCCGCCGGTCATCGTCGGCATCCTCGTCGGCATTCTGGCCGCGATCATGGGCGTCGGCGGCGGCTTCATCATGGTCCCGGCGATGATCTACCTGCTGGGCATGCCCACCAAGGTCGTGGTCGGCACCTCGCTGTTCCAGATCATCTTCGTCACCGCCTTCACCACGCTGATGCACGCCACCACCAACTATACCGTCGACATGATGCTGGCGGTGCTGCTGCTGATCGGCGGCGTGATCGGCGCGCAGATCGGCACCCGGATCGGCGTCAAGATGAAGGCCGAACAGCTGCGCATCCTGCTTGCGCTGATCTGGTCCTTGCGGTCTGCGGCAAGCTGGCGCTGGACCTGCTGCTGCAACCGTCCGAGCTCTATTCACCTCGGCGGATGGGCGGCATTGATGCTGCGCGCTGTTCTCATTCTGCTTGTGGCCTTGGCCCAGCCCCTGCCGCGCAGAGGAGGCGGTCGTGGCCGGGCTGTCAGCCAGAACCGCGTGGCGATCACCGCCAATTTCGACGGCTCCGAGATCCTGATCTTCGGCGCGGTCAAGCGCGAGGCACCGATCGCCCGGCACCGGAGCATTGCAGGTGATCATCACCGTCGCGGGCCCGTCGAAGCCGATCATGGTGCGCCGCAAGGCCAAGCGGTTCGGCATCTGGGTCAACACCGACGCGGTCGAGGTCGATGCCGCGCCCCAGTTTCTACGCCGTCGCCACCAGTCGGCCCGCTGAACGAAGTGCTGAACGAAACCGAAGACCTGCGCTACAAGATCTCGATCCCGCGCGCGATCCGGTCTGTCGGCGCGCCGATGACGATCATGGATTCCCGCGCACTTTACCGAGGCGCTGATCCGCATCCGCGACCAGAATGGGCCTTTACCAGATGTCGCCCGGCACGGTCGAAGTCAGCGAAGAGACGCTGTTCAACACCTCGGTCGCCCTGCCTGCAAACCTGACCGAAGGCGCCTATACCGCGCGAATATTCCTGACCCGAAGCGGGGATGTCGTCGCCGCATATGAAACCAAGATCGACGTACAGAAGGTCGGGTTGGAACGCTGGCTCTTCAACCTCGCGCACGAACTAGCCGCTGGCTTATGGCATCCTGTCGCTGGTCATTGCGATCGCTGCGGGCTGGGGCGCTTCTGCGGTCTTCCGATATATCCGCAGCTAGCCGCGCCCGACATAGGGCATCGTGGTCGCCATGATCGTCATAGTCTGGATATTGGCCGAGAGCGGCAGGCTGGCCATGTGATAGACCGCATCCGCGACATGCTGAACATCCATCGTCGGTTCAGGCTTAAGACTGCCATCAGCCTGCGGCACGCCGCCGGACATCTTTGCCGTCATCTCGGTCAGTGCATTGCCGATGTCGATCTGCCCACAAGCGATGTTGAAGGGACGACCGTCGAGAGAGATCGTCTTGGTCAACCCGAGCACACCATGCTTGGTCGCGGTATAGGGCACGGATCCCCACCGCGGCATCACTGCCGAGATTGAGCCATTGTTGATGATCCGGCCGCCCTGAGGCTTCTGATGTCGCATATGGCGGAATGCGGCACGCGCGCACAGGAACATCCCGGTAAGATTCACATCCACGACCGCTTTCCAGACCTCGGGGTCAATCTCGTCGATCGTCTGCGGCGGGCTGCCACGCCCGGCATTGTTGAAGATCGCGTCTAGGCGGCCCGCCTTTTTTGCGAACCTGTCGAAAGCTGCGTCTACGGACGCGACGTCAGTCACATCGGCCGCCAACGCAACCGCGTTTTCATTCTCGGCGGCAAGTTCGCCTAAGGGCTCTGCGCTTCGTGCCAGAAGGCCAACGGTCCAGCCGCCATCCAGAAATTTCCGCGCCGTGGCCTTGCCAATTCCGGCGCTGGCGCCCGTGATGATGATCGTGCCGGTCATGTCAGTCCTCCAGTTCAGGCTCAGCTGTCAGTTGAAACGAGGCGGGCGGTGCATTCAAGTCTTCGATCGAAAGCGGCTGCGTGGGTCGTGCCAGACGGTTGCGCGTAACCCAGAGCAACCGCTCCTCGGCCCGGGTGATCGCGACATAGGCAAGTCGTTTCCACAGCGGAATGCCTGCCTCGATCCGACCTGCACGACTTGCGGCATACAAGTCGGGCGCAAAGACCTGCACATCGTGCCACTGCGATCCTTGTGCTTTGTGGATCGTCACCGCCGAGCCATGCAGGAACGTGGCCCCCATCCGCGCTGCATAAGGGATAAACGGCTCCTCCTCGCCCGGCAGTTCAATCTTGATGATCGAGGCAGCGCTGACCTGCGGGTCCTCTGCCCCAATCACATGCAGGCGCGAAAATCCCGGCTTGCTCCCGGAGCCCAGATAAATCACCTGCGCGCCTTTGATCAGGCCGCGCGCTTCCAGATCAATGCGTTTCTTGCGATGCTTCAACGGCAGTTCGATCCCGTCGCAAATCAGCGGCTCGCCGGGCAGCAGCGCATCGGCTGGCGCTCCAAAGGCCGCGCGAAACGCCTGGATCAGCCGCACCCGCGTGACATTGCGCCAGACCAGAACGGGCGAGCGCGCCATCAGATCGGATTCGACCCGCTCGGCCATCACCACACGAGGGTCGGACCGGGCCGCATCCGCGATCATCCGCTCGAAAGCTTCGAATTGCAGCGTATCGTCCGACAGCGCATGGGCGAGATCAAGGATCGGATTGCCCAGATCCTGCCGGTGGATGCGATGCAGCACCAGCTTGCGCGGCTCGGGCAGCGCGTCAAACACCATCGCACCGGATTGGTTCACCGGGGCCAACTGCGCGGGATCGCCAAAAAGCACGAGCGTCGGGAATATTTCCTTCAGATCCTCGAACTGGCGATCGTCCAGCATCGAACTTTCATCGACAAATCCGATATCCAGCGGGTCTTCACGCCGTTTCCAGCCGGTGATGAAATCCGATCCGCGCAGACCTGCCGTCGCCAGCGCGCCGGGGATCGAGCGATTGGTCTGGTAGAATGCGAACGCCCGATCAAGCGCGATGTCGGTCAGCCCCTCGACAACCGGCCGTTCGGAACCACCCGCCAGCCACTCGGCGACCTTTTCGTATTCGGGATCATAGACCGGAGTGTAAAGGATGCGGTGGATGGTGGTTGCCGGCACGCCTTGCATTCGCAGAACGCTGGCCGCCTTGTTCGTCGGCGCCAGAATCGCCAGCGTGCGCTTGTCCTTGCGTCGCCGGCTTTCGTAATCACCCGAGATTACTTCGACCCCGGCTTCCCGCATCGCCTCGTAAAGCCGGGCCAGCAACATGGTCTTGCCCGATCCGGCCTTACCGATCACCGCCAAAACATCCTCGCGGTGGGTCGCCTCAGGCGTGGTCAGACTCTCTTCGATATCGATGCCGGCCCCCCGCAACAACTCTGCAACGCGGTCGAAAGCCTCGGCCTGATCGTCAGAGAATTGAAACAGCGAAACGCCCATGGCGGCGACCCTACAGGGGCACCGCCAGAGGGACCAGCACCTTTGAAAATGCTTAAGCCGGTACCGGTTCGCCTGCCGCGACTACTGCGCCCGCGGCAAAGGAATTCCGGAACCAGCCAAGCGAGGTCTGGCGCGAAACTCCGACCCGTTCCAGCGTGCGCGGCCAGGCTGAATCCTGCATTTCCCAAAGACCGACCCCGATCTTGTCGCGGCCATTGCCCACCGTACCGATTACATCCGGTTCCAACCCCATCAGGCGGTAGATCCGTTCCATGCGATTGTCGAAGACACCAACGAAATGCTCGAGGTGGAAATTGGCCATCACTTCACCGGCACCCAGCACAAGGCCGGACGAAACTTGGCGCTCGGCTCTCGGCGCAAGGCAAAACCGGGTGCATTCCCAAATCAGCGGGCTTTCGATATGGACGCCGTCCGTCAGATGGCTGAAATGATCGTTGACCATAGTCCGGCCAACCGTCGGCAGAAACCGCATCGACCCGCCGTGGGTTCCATCCGCATTCTGCCAGATCACATAAAGCGGATTCATCGCATCGTATTCATCCCGCTCTTCGCCGGCCTCGTTGACACGGACCTCCCACCCCAGACGGGTCTTGAACTGATCCGCGCGGTCACGAAACATCGTGTCGCGAAGAAGTGGAAACTGGTGCAGATCGTTGCCGTAAACATAGCGAAGCATTGCGGTTCCTTTCCGTCTGATCTCGGAAAGGTTAGGCAGACATGGTTAACGACCCGCTCTGAGTGCGGGCGGTTATCTTTCTAGAATTTTAGCGATCCGTCCGCACCGGTCCCGAACCACGCAACATTCAGACCACGATGATCCCGCTGCTGAGCGCCCGAGCCACCGCATGTGTCGTGTTGAGCGCGCCCAATTTGTGGCGTGCGGCCTCGATATACACACGCAATGTATGTTCGGAGATTTTCAACTCATCCGCTGCCTGTGCCCGGCTGAAACCTTTGGCCAGATAAGTCATCGCCGAAAGCTCGCGCGGGGACAGGGTCGGCAACGGCATCGCATCTGTCTTGTTCTCGAAGTCCAGCGCCTTCTTGTTGAACTCATGCGCGATGATCATGAGGTCGCGGGCATTTGCCTGTATGAAACCTTCCCATTCCCGATCTTCCGCGTCGTGGCTTACGGTGAACAAAGCGAACTGTCCGCTCGGCCCCCGGATCGGAATGGTGTAGCCCTGATTGCCGACCCCGAATTCAATCGCTTCCTTCAGGAAAGCCCGCGCCGCCTTGGTGCTCCAATCCAGCTGTTTCCAGTTAACCGGATGAAATCTCTGGAAGCAGCCGAAAATGACCGGATCCATGCGCAGGTAGTCTTTCTCCAGATAGCGGTCGACCCAGTCTGTGCTGTAGGTGCCGGCGCCAAACCTTTCTCCTATGCTGTTGACCCAGTGATAAACGATGTGAGTGACGAGGTAGTGATCGCGCAAGCGCTCTGTGACGATCTGCAGATCTTCAAGCGTTCTCGCGCGCTGTAATTGTTCTATAGTATCTTCCAGTGTCACCGAGTTCCCAATTCGCCGTCTCCGGCGCCCTTTCTTGTGCCGACGCAATCTCCGTCGCAGCGATCAGAGTGGTTTCTTCAAGCTGCTTGGCCAGCACGGACAACCCATTCTTCTTGGCGTAGGTCTTGAGGTCCGCGAGTACGTCGATAATCCAGTCATTTGCCATGGGAAACTCTCTTTATCATAGGTTAATGGGACGTTAAGACAACCTTAGCATGCGTCATGTTCCGAAGAAAATTCGCTGTTTTCTACTCCCCAATAATGGGGAGGCTCTGGCACCCGAACCCGGTTGAAGCGGCACATCTGGAAACAATGACGAAAGAACCGCCCGATTGATTCCAATCAGGCGGCCCTTAAGATTCTCCGAACGCGTTAGCGTTTTGACTATTTCCGCGCCTCAAGCACGTCGTCCAATGTCCGCAGCCCGGTTTTCGGGGCCTGAACCAGAACCGCCATATTGCCCGGCTTGTGCTCATTGCGGCGCATTTTCATGTGGGCGGCGGGTATCTCGGCCCAGGGCATGACCTCTGACAAGCAGGGATCGAGCCGCCGCTCCAGCATCAACTTGTTCGCCGCAGAGGCCTGTTTGAGATTGGCGAAATGCGATCCCTGCACCCGCTTCTGGTGCATCCACAGATAACGCACATCAAATGTCAGATTGTAGCCCGTCGTCCCTGCACAGATCACCACCATGCCGCCGCGCTTGACCACGAAAACCGAAACCGGGAACGTCGCCTCACCGGGATGTTCGAACACCATGTCGACATTGTTGCCCTTGCCGGTGATGTCCCAGATCGCCTTGCCGAACTTGCGAGTCTCGTTGAACCACTCCTTGTACTCGGGCGTATTCACCGTCGGCATCTGGCCCCAGCACTTGAATTCCTTGCGGTTGATGACGCCTTTGGCGCCCAGATCCATCACGAATTGGCGCTTGTCCTCTTCCGATATGACGCCAATCGCGTTGGCCCCGGCGGCATTGATCAGTTGGATCGCATAGGATCCAAGTCCACCCGACGCGCCCCAGACCAACACGTTGTCGCCTGGCTTCAGGATATGCGGACGGTGGCCGAACAGCATTCGATAAGCTGTTGCCAGGGTCAGCGTGTAGCATGCGCTCTCTTCCCAAGTCAGATGTTTGGGCCGGTGCATCAGCTGCTGGGCCTGCACCCGAGTGAATTGCGCAAACGATCCGTCCGGCGTCTCATAGCCCCAGATTCGCTGACTGGGCGAAAACATCGGATCGCCGCCGTTGCATTCCTCGTCGTCACCGTCGTCCTGGTTGCAATGCACCACGACCTCGTCGCCGACCTTCCAGCGCTTCACCTTGTCGCCCACCGCCCACACGATCCCGGACGCATCAGAGCCGGCAATGTGATAGTCCGCCTTGTGTCCGTCGAATGGCGAGATGGGAATGCCCAGGGCCGCCCAGACTCCGTTGTAGTTGACGCCCGCCGCCATGACCAAAACCAGCACCTCGTGGCTGTCGATCTGCGGTGTATCCACGACCTCTACCTGCATTGCGGTATCAGGTTCGCCGTGCCGTTCTCGACGGATGGCCCAAGCGTGCATCTGTTTCGGCACATGGCCAAGGGGCGGCATTTCGCCGATCTCGTATAAGTCCTTCGTCGGCGCATCATATGTCGCGGGCGCGGAATTCGTATCGAGTGCCATCATTGCCTCCGAAGCTCCAGTATTGGTGCCGCAGCGCAGAATCGCAGCGGCGTTACGGGTTGGATACCCAGCAAGACGTAATTATGCAACCATCTCACGTCAATTTTTGTAATTTAATAACCGAGCGAGCGCAGAAATTCTTTCGCCTACGCCGCAGTTGCATCCAGAAGATGGCCAATGGATGCTGCGTAGTAGGTCAGCAGCCCGTGATTGCCGTCCGTGACTTCTATCCCCTGACTTCCTACCCGCACCAGCTGACGCATCTGTAGATGGTTAACCGCGTTCTCAACCTCGGTCGAGATGTCGCCGTCAAATATCTCCACATGCGCGTCGGCTTCGGCCAGTACTGCGATCCTGGTCGCTCACCTTGTCCACCAGCTCAGCGCGATCAAGCGGCGCCCCTGCCCGCAGCAAGCAAGCCGCAACCAGCGGGATCGGCAAAACCGGAATGATGGCGCGGATCCGTTCCATCAATTCCTGCGCGATTTCCTTGGTCGGATCGCCGGTCCGGCCCTCGGTGTACGATGCCAGTGACAACGGGGCACCGAAACTCACTGCCGCATAGCCGTACCGCAAGAACCGACCCGTCAGCCGTTGAAAGATATGCTTCACAAAGTACCGTACGGCGTCCCGCCACCGGAACCGGAACTTGCGCTCAGTCGCCCCGACAGCCGCCAGAAGCACACGGTCTTCCAGCACCCGGTCGTAATTCAATGCAACCGGCACGAAGACTACGTCGCGTGATTTGCCTGGTTCGTAATCCGACACGATGTAGCTCAAGAGCCCAAGTTTGGGCGAACCCACCTTACCGTCGAGGCTTAGCCCGCCCTCGGGGAAAACCGCCTGCGCCACGCCATTGCGCGTCGCCATTTGCACATAGCGCGCCAGAACCCGACGGTAGAGCGCGTTGCGCGACTTGCGTCGGATGAAATAGGCCCCCATCGCCCGGATCAGAACCGACAAGGGCCAGACCCGCGCCCATTCGCCAACCGCATAAGACAAAGCAGATCTTTCCGCTGCCAGCCAGGTCACTAACACATAGTCCATATTCGACCGGTGGTTCATCACGAATACCACGGTCGCATCCGACCCAATCGCCCGGATCGCCTCTTGGTCGAAATGTCCCAGCCTAACCCGGTAAAAGGCTCGGCTGAGCAGCTTTGCGAAGCGGATTGCGAAACCAAAATATGCCGTAGCGCTGAAGGATGGCACGATCTCTCGCGCATAGCGGCGGGCCTGTTCGAACGCCACATCCTCGCGCACACCTGTCTCGGCGGCATGCTCGGCCACGGCCTCGATCACCATCGGGTCGTAGATCAGCCGCTGGATCATGTCTTGGCGCCGCAGCAGCTTGAACGGCTCTATCGGCCGCTCCAGCCGTTCATTCAGGCGCGCCACTACGCGTTCCATTCGGCGGCGGAAAAACCAACGCACCGAGGGGAACAGGAAGTGCGACGCAAAGGTCACTGCCGCGAACAGCAGGACCAGGATCAAAAGCCAAAGCGGAACTTCAACCGGTTGCGTCATCCGGACGACCCTTACAGCAAATGGCCCGTGCGTAAATCGTCAATCTATCTGCGAATTCCGCAAATGGTGCTGCGCGGTCTGGCATTTTATGATGAGTTTCTAATGCCCCTCAAACGGGGCGCACGAACATTCATGGAGGTAAAGATATGTCAACTCGCATTCTAATGGCCGCCGCGATTGCTCTTGCCGGCTCTGCCGCAGTTGCGCAGGACGGTAGTATGAGCTTTTTCGTCACCAGCGAAAATCCCGGCAAAGGCGGCAACTTCGGCGGCCTCGAAGGCGCTGACGCGCATTGCGCCGCGCTGGCCGAACAGGCGGGTGTTACAGGCAGGACCTGGCGCGCCTATCTTTCGACCAGCGCCGAAGACGCCCGTGACAGAATCGGTGCCGGGCCATGGATCAATGCGACCGGTGAGACCATCGCTGACAGCGTCGAGGGCCTGCATGGCGACAACAACCTGACCAAGGAAACCGCGCTGAACGAGATCGGCGAACAGGTGAACGGTCGGGGGGACACACCGAACCGGCATGATATCCTGACCGGCTCGACCCCCGAAGGCACAGTGGCCGAGGGCATGACCTGCGAAGACTGGACCAGCAGCGCTGAGGAGACGGCAGGCATGGTCGGCCATCACGACCGGATGGGGCTGGACGATACACCGCCGTCGAAATCGTGGAACTCGTCGCATTCCTCGCGCGGCGGCTGCGGGCTAGAGGCGCTGCGCGGCACCGGTGGCGACGGTCTGCTCTATTGCTTCGCCACGAACTAAAGCTTAATCCGGCCCGGAGCATGCTGCACCGGGCCGATCTTTTTGCAGTGCAGCATCTGGACGCGCAAGATTATTCCGATTAGACATTCATTCGGATAATTTAGTTACCAACGGATTGACTGCATGACCGATGCCCCGACCCGCGACAAACCCTGGCTCTTCCGCACCTATGCCGGCCATTCCACGGCCAAAGCCTCGAACGAGCTTTATCGCGGCAACCTCGCCAAGGGCCAGACCGGCCTGTCGGTCGCCTTCGACCTGCCGACGCAGACCGGCTACGACAGCGACCACGAACTGGCCCGCGGCGAAGTCGGCAAGGTCGGCGTGCCGGTCAGCCACCTCGGCGACATGCGCGCGCTGTTCGACGACATCCCGCTGGACCAGATGAACACCTCGATGACGATCAACGCCACGGCGCCGTGGCTGCTGGCGCTCTATATCGCCGTGGCCGAGGAACAGGGCGCCGACGTATCGCCGCGCTGCAAGGCACCGTGCAGAACGACATCATCAAGGAATACCTGTCGCGCGGCACCTATATCTGCCCGCCCGCGCCCTGCCTGCGGATGATCACCGATGTCGCCGCCTATACCCGCCAGCACCTGCCGAAATGGAACCCGATGAACGTCTGTTCCTACCACCTGCAGGAGGCAGGCGCGACGCCGGAACAGGAACTGGCCTTTGCGCTGGCCACCGCCACCGCCGTGCTCGACGACCTGCAAGGCCAAGGTCGCGCCCGAGGATTTCCCCGAAATGGTCGGCCGCATCTCCTTCTTCGTCAACGCCGGCATCCGCTTCGTCACCGAGATGTGCAAGATGCGCGCCTTCGTCGAGCTGTGGGACGAGATCACCGCGACCGCTACGGCGTCGAAGACCCGAAATTCCGCCGCTTCCGCTACGGCGTGCAGGTCAACTCGCTGGGCCTGACCGAGCAGCAGCCGGAAAACAACGTCTACCGCATCCTGCTGGAAATGCTGGCCGTGACGCTGTCGAAGAACGCCCGCGCCCGCGCCGTGCAACTGCCCGCCTGGAACGAGGCGCTCGGCCTGCCGCGCCCCTGGGATCAGCAATGGTCGCTGCGGATGCAGCAGATCCTCGCCTATGAAACCGACCTGCTGGAATACGGCGACCTCTTCGACGGCAACCCCGCCGTGACCGCAAAGGTCGAGGCGCTGAAGGACAGGCGCGCGCGCCGAACTGGCGCAGATCGACGCCATGGGCGGCGCGGTCGAGGCCATCGGCTACATGAAATCCCGGCTGGTCGAGGCCAATGCCGACCGCATCGCCCGCATCGAGGCCGGCGAGACCACCGTCGTCGGCGTCAACCGCTGGCAAGCAGGGCGAACCCTCGCCGCTGACCTCCGGCCCCGAGGCGATCATGATCGCCGACCCCGACGCCGAGGCCGACCAGATCGCCCGCCTGCACGCCTGGCGCGCGGCGCGCGACGACGCCGCCGTGCAGAGCGCGCTCGACGCGCTCCGCCAAGCCGCCACGAGCGGCGACAACATCATGCCGCCCTCGATCGCCGCCGCCAAGGCCGGGGCCACCACCGGCGAATGGGGCGACGTCGTCCGCGCCGCCTTCGGCGAGTACCGCGCGCCCACCGGCGTCTCCGCCAACCCCTCGAACCGCACCGAAGGGCTCGACGAGATCCGCGCCGCCGTCGAACGCCGTGTCAGCACCGCCTTGGCCGCCGCCTGAAATTCCTCGTCGGCAAACCCGGCCTCGACGGCCATTCCAACGGCGCCGAACAGATCGCCGCCCGCGCCCGCGATTGCGGCATGGACATCGCCTACGAGGGCATCCGCCTGACCCCGGCCGAAATCGTCGCCGCGGCGCAGGACGAACAGCGCCCATGTCATCGGCCTGTCGATCCTGTCGGGCAGCCATGTGCCGCTGGTCGAGGAACTGATGGACCTGCTGCGCGCGGCCGAACCTGACCAACATCCCGGTCGTCGTCGGCGGCATCATCCCCGAAGACGACGCGGCCCACCTGCGCGAGATGGGCGTCGCCCGGGTCTACACGCCCAAGGATTTCGAGCTGAACCGCATCATGTTCGACATCGTCGCACTGGTCGACCCGCAGGCGGTCGCGGCCCGAGTAGCGCCAGCCGGTTCAGCCGCTGGTCTTCGCCTGTTTGTCCCGCGCCTCTTTCTTCAGCGCCCGCGACGGCGGGCAGACCGTTTGCAGAAATCCCGCCAGCGTTCCCGACAGCGTTTCACGCTCCATTCCGTAATATACGAACTGCCCCTCGCGTTTGCGCCACAACAGCCCGGCCCCTTCCAAAATCGCCAGATGCTTTGACACGGCCGGCTGCGACATCTCAAACCTCTGCGCAATGTCTCCGGCGCTCAACGGCGCTTCAGACAGATAGGCCAGGATCTTTCGCCGCGTGGTCGAGGACAAGGCATCGAAGACTTTTTCCGGGCTTGACATCATTTCACCTTATAACTTATTAGTTAATTAATTAGTTATTTAATAATAACCATTCCCGAGGGGAGATTCAATATGTCACTCGCGCCGACCGACCGGGTTTTCCCATACGCCAGCACTTCCGCAACCGAAGGCCGCATCGTCTGGGACGCTCCGAAGTCACTTTGGTATTTCGGTCATGCTGCTGGAACTGTCCTGGCGCTGGTGTTTTTTGCAAGTCCCGACGCTATCGCGGTATTTCTGGTTCTGACGGCGATCATGATCTGCGCCGGGCATTCGGTAGGAATGCACCGCCTGTTAATTCACCGCAGCTTTGCAACGCCCCTTTGGCTGGAACATCTGTTGATTTGGCTTGGTACACTCGTCGGCATGGCCGGACCTTTCGGCATGATCCGGGCGCATGACATGCGCGACTGGCATCAACGACAGGCTGTTTGCCCGCCCCATCCGGCGCATGCGGCCGGGTTCTGGCGCGATGCCTGGTGGCAGATGCACTGCCGCTTCGACCTTGCCCGCCCTCCGCGCTTTCAGATCGAGGACAGAATAGCCAATGACCGCTTCTACCAGATGATCGAGCGCAACTGGATGGCACAACAAATCCCGCTTGCGCTGGTATTGTGGGCCATTGGCGGCTGGCCTTGGGTGCTTTGGGGTGTTTCGGTACGCATCACCGCATCTCTGACGGGCCATTGGGCGGTCGGGCACTATGCTCACCGCACCGGTCAACAGGGCTGGTATATCGTCGGACTTCCCGTGCAGGGCTACAATCTCCCTTGGCTTGGGTTGATCACCTTCGGCGAAAACTGGCACGGCAACCATCACGCCTTTCCGCATTCCGCAAATCTGGGCGTCGAGCGGGGGCAGATGGATCCCGGTTTCTGGCTGATTTCCATATTGCAGTGGGTGGGACTTGCGCATTCGGTGAACGGTCCCGACAGCGCGCCACCGCGTCAGGGATTGACCCGCTCGGTCGCCACCCCACCCATCCGCGCAAGAATGCACAAGGATCTGTTCAGATACAGCCTTTTCTCGCGGCTGAGGCACATCATATTATGTGGAAGCAAAGGAGCAGCCATCATGAGCTTCAGACCCGTCAAATCCGAATCCGCCGCGCAACCCACGCTGGAAGGCGCAGGCGTCCACCTCTACCGCGCTTTCGGTTTCCACAAACCGCGCGAATTCGACCCGTTCCTGCTGTTCGACGATTTCCGCAATGACGATCCGGCGCAATATGCCAAGGGCTTCCCCTGGCATCCGCATCGCGGCATCGAAACCATCACCTATGTGCTGGAAGGCGAAGTCGACCACGGCGACTCGCTGGGCAACAAGGGAACATTGGGCGCAGGTGCCGTGCAATGGATGACCGCCGGATCAGGGATCATGCATCAGGAAATGCCGCGCGGAAACACCGCAGGGCAGATGCACGGGTTCCAGCTTTGGGCAAACCTGCCCTCCAGCCTGAAAATGACGACGCCGCGCTATCAGGACATTCAGGGCAGCGACATCCCGGAAATCACCGACGATGACGGCACGAAGGTCAAGATCGTCACCGGCAGCTTCTGGGGTAAGTCGGGCCCGGTCGATGGCATCGCCGCCAAGCCGATGTATCTTGACATCTCGGTCCCGCCCAACACCCGCAAGACCCTGCCGGTCGATACATATGCCAATGCCTTTGCCTACGTGTTCGCAGGCTCGGGCAGCTTCCGTGACGCCTCGACGCCCGAAGGCGTCCGGGTGGAAAAGGAATTCGCGGGCGAAGAGCTAAACATCCGCGACCTCACCGGCAACCGCACGCTGGTGCGCTTCGATACCGGCGACGAGGTGACGGTGCAGGCCGGCCCGGACGGCATCCGCTTTCTGCTGATCTCGGGCCGCCCGATCGAAGAGCCGGTCGCCTGGCACGGCCCCATCGTAATGAACACCCAGGCCGAGTTGCAGCAGGCGATGCAGGATCTTGCGCAACGGAACATTCATCCGCACTCCGCATTGACACTGACAGGCGTCGATCAGCACGCTTGCAAGGCTACGGCCCAAAAAATAGCTTCGCTGTGAAAGGTTCGCCGGAATGACGCTTCTACTGACGATTTTGCTTTGGGTCGTGACGGCGACCGTTTTCGTGGTCACGGTTCTGTCAATGACCACAAGCACACGCTGGTGGATCCGGATGTGGGATTTTCCGCGCCTGCATGTGCTGGGCGTGGCCGTTGCCGGCATCCTGCTGGCAATGTTGATCGACGGGCCGATCCTTGCGGTTCTTGTCCTTCTGGGTGCCGCGATCTATCAGGGTCACAAGATCCTGCCATTCACCCGGCTGACACGGCCACAGATCGCGTTCGAGCCCGCTCCGGGAAACGCGACCGGCATCTGCCTGCTTGCCAGCAATGTGGAAATGGAAAACACCGAGCATCAGAAAGTGGCCGATCTGATCGTCCGCGAAAACCCCGATGTTGTCCTGCTGATGGAAACCGACGAGGTTTGGCATCAGGCCATGATGGCCAGCTTGCAAGCCTATCCCACGGTCGTGGCACATCCGCTGTCAAATCATTACGGCATGATCTTCGCGACCCGACTGACCTGCCATTCGGCCAAGACGGTGTTTCTGGCCGATGACGAAACCCCTGCCGTCCTGGCCGACCTTGAAGATGCCAACGGCAAGCGTTTCCATTTCATCGGTTTGCATCCGCGCCCGCCCGTTCCCGGCGACGACACCGATGAGCGCGACGAACAGATCAAGACCGCTGCCACGTTGACCCGGCTGTCGGACCATCCGGTGATCGCGATGGGCGATTTCAACGATGTCGCCTGGTCCTGGACCACGACACGGTTCAAGCATCACGGTCAATTTCTGGACCCCCGGATCGGGCGCGGACTGATGTCCAGCTTCGACGCGCGGCATCCGATCCTGCGGTTCCCCATTGATCAGTTTTATGTCACCAAAGGCGTTCGCATCGCGTCCTATTCGCTGTGCAATAGTGTGGGATCTGACCATTTCCCGCTGAAAGCAACAGTCAGCATCGCCGGCCCGCGCCGCGATTCGTCATCCGACCAGAACCAGAAATGAGGTAACCCATGACCGTCCATATCGGAGCCAAAACAGGCGAGATCGCCGAAACCGTCCTGCTGCCGGGCGACCCCTACCGCGCGAAATGGGCGGCAGAGACGTTTCTGGACGACCCGAAACTGGTGAACGAGGTGCGCGGCATGCTGGGCTTTACCGGCAGCTACAAAGGCAACCGCGTCACCATCCAGGGCTCTGGCATGGGGATGCCGTCGCTCTCGATCTACGTCAACGAACTGATCAAGGACTATGGTGCGCAGACGCTGATCCGCATCGGGTCCTGCGGCGCCATGCAGGATCGCGTCAAGGTCCGCGACGTGATCCTTGCGATGACCGCCTCGACGCTGTCGACACCGTCGCGCGGCATTTTCAAGGAACTGAACTTCGCCCCCAGCGCCGACTGGTCGCTGCTACGTGCCGCGGCGGAAGCCGCCAAGGCAAAGGGCGTCAGCCACCCATGTCGGCGGCATCTATTCCTCGGACGTATTTTATGACGAACGGCCCGATCTGAACGAACAGATGATCCGGCACGGCATTCTGGGGGTCGAGATGGAGGCCGCCGAACTCTACACCCTCGCCGCGCGCTACGGCAAACGCGCGCTTGGCGGTGCTGACGGTCTCCGATCACCTGATCACCGGTGAGGCCCTGCCCTCTGCCGACCGCGAACGCAGCTTCGGCGATATGGTCGAAATCGCGCTGGAAGCCGCTTTCGCTTGACCATGGCCGGGGGCTGCGCCACCGACCCCCGACGATGTTTCAGACAATGACGATCAGACGGCCGTGGTCGCGACTGTAGCCGTTCGGCGGCGGCGAGCCAGCCGGCAGGCGGATGCGTCGGCGCGAAGACCTCGACCAGCAGCGGATAGCAGGCCGCGGTATCGCTGGAATGCTCCGCCGAACAATCGCCGCCCGGACAGGCGCTGAGACCGCCCAGAAGGTCGATCTCGGCGAAGAACTCGATGTAATCGCCCGGACGCACCGGGCTGGCTTTCATGAAGTACTGTCCAGTGTCGCGGGTGAACCCGGTACACATGAAGACATTCAGCACGTCATGCACATGCGCCTCGGCCTGACGTAGTGGCAGACCGGTTTCCGTCGGCCAGCGCACGGGTCAGGTTGGAATGGCAGCAATGGTGGTAATCGTCACCCGCCAGCAGGGCATGCGTATAGGGATCGCAGCGGGTGCCGATCACGTCATGCACCGATCCTCCGAATTCGTCGAAACCGTACCAGTCCAGCGTGTCGGTCGTGATCGTCGCCATCGGGCGCAAGCGTCGGGAAGGACGACCACATCCGGTCGCCGGTCGACAGATGTGTGCCATGCAAGGCGCGCGTCTTGCCGGAATAGAACCGTTCGGACAGATCGGCGGCGTTCCACAGGTTCAGATCGCCGACCTGCGGCCCCTCGACGCTGGTGATCCGAAAGAACTGACCGGCACCGACGCGAACGCACCGCGCCTCGCGCGGCGGGACCAGCGTTTCGCCGGTCTTGGTCGCGTCTTGCCGGACCTTTGCATAGCCCGCCAGATCCGGCTTTGGCAGGGTCTCGGGCGGATAGCACACGACCGGGGCCACGGCCTGTCGGGCCACAGCGTCGTCGGGTCGCGGATGGGCAGGACGATCAGGCTTCATATCGGTCGGCTCCCTCGGATATCTGCCCGACAACAAGTCCCAATCCGCCACAAAAGAAAAGGCCCCATCCGACAGGACAGGGCCATTCAGTACTGTGCTTACGACATATCAAGCGGCGCGGTTGAAGCCCTTGCTTTGCGGCTTGCCCCGCCACGGCGACGGCCCTGCCCTTGCGGCTTTGCAGGGCCGCCGCGACCACGGCCCTTGCCGTTGCGGCCACCACCCGACGGTTCCTCATGCGCCCAGGGCGATCCACCGGCAACCGGAATGCTGACACCCATCGTCTTTTCGATGGCGCGCAATTCGCCCATCTCGGCAGGCGCGCAGAACGCCACGGCTGATCCATCAGCCCCGGCCCGCGCGGTCCGCCCGATCCGGTGGACGTAGTTCTCCGGCACGTTCGGCAGATCGTAATTATAGACGTGCCGCACCTGCGGAATGTCGATCCCGCGCGCCGCAACATCCGTCGCCACCAGAACCCGCAGACGCCCCTCGCGGAACGCTTTCAGCGCGCGTTCGCGCTGGCCTTGGCTTTTATTGCCGTGGATCGAGCCCGGCGGCGAAGCCGACGGCCTCCAATGATTTCATCAGCTTTTCGGCACCATGCTTGGTGCGCGAAAACACCAGCGCCAGCTCATCGCGATGCGCGTCCAGCTTTTCCTTCAGCATCTCGGATTTCTGCGCCTGCGGCACGAAGATCACCGATTGGTCGATCTTGTCAGCAGCCTTGCCCGCCGGGCTGACTTCGACCCGCAACGGCTTGTTCAGATAAGCCGCCGCAATCTCCGCCATCTGTTTCGCCATCGTGGCCGAGAACAGCATCGTCTGACGCTCGGCAGGCAGCATCGTGGCGATCTTGCGCAAGCGCATGAACGAAACCAAGGTCCAGCATCTGGTCGGCCTCGTCCAGCACCAGAAACTCGGTTTCGGACAGGCTGACCGCCCGGCGGTCGATCAGGTCCAAGCAGCCGACCGGGCGTCGCGACGAGGATATCCAGGCCACGTTCCAGTCGCTTGATCTGCACGTTGATCGACTGGCCGCCGACGACGACACCGATCTTCAGATGCGTCTTCTCGATGATACGGCCGGATCGCTTCCGCGATCTGCCCGGCCAGTTCGCGGGTCGGCGCCAGGATCAGACCGCGCGCGGTCTTGGGGTTCGGCTTGCGGCCAGCCGCAGCCATCAGATGTACCATCGGCAGGCCGAACGCGGCCGTCTTGCCGGTGCCGGTCTGGGCCAGACCCATCACGTCGCGCCCCTGAAGGACCAGCGGGATCGCCTTTTCCTGAATCGGCGTTGGCTCGGTCATGCCCTGTTCGGTCAGTCGTTCGACAAGTCGGTCCGAAAGACCAAGTTCTTTAAAAGTCAGCAAATTCTACCTTCTCTGCGGCCGCTTGCGCGCACCGCTTCATATTGAATGCAGCCGTCACCGCCGGATCATTCCGAACCGGTCACAGGCTATCGCATGGTTGGCGATCCAAACTTTCCCACGGGCCGAATTGCCCTTTGGCGGTCAGATCGTCGGACCCCTGCGTGATATGGGAACCTTAGGTGGATCACTTTCTCGGTGATCGTCTTCCAAGCTGTAACCCGTTTCTTTCTTTCGTATCGGGTCTTCACTGCTCACGCGGCAGGAGGCTTGGTCAATCGATTGTCACATCGGGGGTTTCGCCCGAAAGTCAAGGACTTGCTGCAATGCAGCAAATAAAGACCCGGTAGGCTGCTCTTCGGACAAAGCAATCAACACTGCGCTCAAACCACGCGCTCGACCATCATCTTCTTGATCTCGGCAATCGCCTTGGCCGGGTTCAGCCCCTTGGGGCAGGTCTTGGTGCAGTTCATGATGGTGTGGCAGCGATAAAGCTTGAACGGATCTTCCAGATCGTCCAGCCGTTCGCCGGTCGCCTCATCGCGGCTGAATCGATGATCCAGCGATAGGCCTGCAGCAGGGCGGCCGGGCCCAGATAGCGGTCGCCGTTCCACCAGTAGCTCGGGCAGGAGGTCGAGCAGCAGGCGCACAGGATGCATTCGTAAAGCCCGTCGAGCTTTTCGCGATCCTCGATCGACTGCTGCCATTCCTGTCGCCGGCGCGGTTGGTCTTGGTTTCCAGCCACGGCATGATGCTGGCGTGCTGGGCGTAGAAATGCGTCAGATCCGGCACCAGATCCTTGACCACCGGCATGTGCGGCAGCGGGTAGATCTTCACGTCGCCCTTGATCTCGTCCATGCCGTAGATGCAGGCCAGCGTGTTGATCCCGTCGATATTCATCGCGCAAGACCCGCAGATGCCCTCGCGGCAGGAACGGCGGAAGGTCAGCGTCGGGTCGATCTCGTTCTTGATCTTGATCAGCGCGTCCAGAACCATCGGGCCGCAGGTATCCATATCGACGAAATAGGTGTCGACCTGCGGGTTCTTGCCGTCATCCGGGTTCCAGCGATAGATGCTGACCTTTCGGACATTCCTGGCGCCTTCTGGCCCCGGCCACGTCTTGCCCGTCTGGATGCGGCTATTCTTTGGAAGTGTCAGTTGAACCATGTCTCTACCCCAGAATATTTCCAAGTGCCGCCGGGCCGATGCATCGCACCGCCTCTGGCCGGCTGGCAATGTTCAATATGATCTGCACAGTCGCCTCATCCGGGCCCGTTATGGCCCCGGTGGCGATGTTCAGGATTTCTTGATCGGTGGCGTTGTCGATAATGCAATCGGTGAACGGTGCCGCATTCACGCCCGGGAAACGCTGGGCGATCACGTTCGTGACCACACTTTTAGCGGCATTCCGCGCTGTCTGCTGTACCGCGGCCTCACCGCCGGCGCAGCCCGCCAACACGGCCACACCCAGACAAATCGTCAATACACGTATCATGGCTGTCCTCCGTAACGGCCGCGGTATTCCTTGCGTATCACGATCTTGAGGCCCGACCAGATGTCATCAACTGCACAAACCTTTACATCCACCATGTCGTTGCGCAAGGCGCAGTCGCGGATCGTGTCTTCGGTCACATCCGTCGGCAGTTTCGATGCTCTCTTCGGCCAGCTCATCCAGATCATGCCCGCCGGGTCAATCCGGTCGCGCAGCGCAGGCGTCGCCGCCTTAACTGTCGCTGCGCTGTCGGTGAAGAGGTGTATGTAGTCGAGCCCGGTCGCCTTGATGTCGGCCCAGTCTTCGACCTGTTCGACGAAAGCGAACGCCCGCTCTTTCAACAGCCCCACCAGACTGCCCGGCAAGCCTGCAAAGGCCACCCTCTGCCCGTCTTTCAGCCCCAGTTTCCTGGCCAACGGTGTTCCGGAATATCCTGCTGCAGCTGCCATCATAACCTGGGTGGCCGGATTGGAGCCTGACCGGTCTTCGACCAGACACATTCGCTGTACACGTCCGACGGATCGCGACCTCTGAGGGTGTCGCTGGACAGAACGATGCCAACATCGAACCCGGTCGTAACGCCACCACTTCCCACGCCCATTCGCGCCTGTCCGGTCAGGGGCCTGGCTTTGCGCGCCCGATCCTCGCATTCCCGCGCCGCCCGTTCGGGTGAGATTGGGCCGCAGGCGGTCAGGATCAGGACGAGCCCGAGCAAGGATAGGAAACACAGCTTCATCCAGCCGTAACCTCCGGCAGGCCGGCCAGGCATTCTGCAGTCTTTGGCCGCCCTGTCACCTCGGTAATCAGATCGTAGGATTGCTGGGAAACCTTGGTGGTATTGCCCGTCCCGATCTTCAGAACTTCGCCATAGGTCATACCCTGAATCACACATTCCGCAGCGGCGTTAGCTTCGACCGCCGGATGGGTGTGGACGACGACGCGTTCGATGACCGAAACCGTGCCTTTGCGGGAACCGTCGTAGATGATCGCAGCCGGCGCGCAGCCCGACAAAAGGAACGCAGCGGCGCTAATCGAAACTAGAATACGCATCAATAGACCCTCGCTTTCGGTGCAATTTTCTTCAGATCAATCCCGCCATCCTCAGTCTTTGACAGCGGATCGAGATGGACATCGCGATAACTCAGCTTGACCTTGGTTCCGTCAACCGTCGCCAGACTATGTTTCCGCCACTTCTTGTCATCCCGGTCGGGATAATCCTCATGCGCATGGGCGCCGCGGCTTTCCTTGCGGGCCTCGGCGGCCGACGATCGTGGCAAGCGCATTCGGCATCAGGTTGGTCAGTTCCAGCGTTTCCATCAGGTCGCTGTTCCAGATCAAGGCTGCGATCGGTGACATGCAGATCATCCAGCTTGGCGGCGATAGCGGTCATCTTCTTCATGCCCTCGGCCAGCGTCTTGTCGGTGCGGAACACGGCGGCATCCGTCCTGCATCGTCTTCTGCATCTCCAGCCGCAAATCGGCGGTCGGCGTGCCGCCCTTGGCGTTGCGCAAGCCGTCGAACCGGTCAAGTGCCGCATCAACCGAAGCGGTATTGACCCTCGGGTTCGCCTGCGCAGGATCCACCACCTGTCCGGCGCGGATCGCCGCGGCGCGGCCAAAGACCACAAGGTCGATCAGCGAATTTGACCCAAGCCGGTTCGCACCATGTACGCTTGCGCAACCCGCCTCGCCCACGGCCATCAGGCCAGGCGCAACCCGGTCATGGTTCTTCGCGGTCGGGTTCAGTACCTCGCCCCAGTAATTCGTGGGAATGCCGCCCATATTGTAGTGAACAGTCGGTATGACCGGGATCGGCTCCTTGGTCAGATCGACGCCCGCGAAAATCCGCGCACTTTCGGATATCCCCGGCAGGCGCAACTGCAAGCGTCTCTGGCGGCAGATGGTTCAGGTGCAGATGGATATGGTCCTTCTCTGGCCCGACGCCGCGACCCTCGCGGATTTCCATCGTCATGCAACGCGACACCACATCGCGCGACGCCAGATCCTTGTAGGTCGGCGCGTAGCGTTCCATGAACCGCTCGCCCTCGGAGTTGGTCAGATAACCGCCCTCGCCGCGCGCGCCTTCAGTGATCAGACAGCCGGCGCCGTAAATGCCGGTCGGATGGAACTGCACGAATTCCATGTCCTGCAACGGCAGCCCTTGCCGCGCCACCATGCCGCCGCCATCGCCGGTGCAGGTATGCGCGCTGGTCGCGCTGAAATAGGCCCGGCCATAGCCGCCTGTCGCCAGCACCGTCATCTTGGCGTTGAAGACATGCATCGTGCCGTCGTCCAGCTTCCAGGCCAGCACGCCCTGACAGGCGCCGTCCTCGGACATGATCAGGTCGATGGCGAAATACTCGATGTAGAATTCCGCATTGTGCTTCAGGCTTTGGCCGTAAAGCGTGTGCAATATCGCGTGGCCGGTCCGGTCGGCGGCGGCACAGGTGCGCTGCACCGGCGGGCCTTCGCCGAATTCTGTCGTGTGACCGCCAAAGGGCCGCTGATAGATGCGTCCGTCTTCGGTGCGCGAAAACGGCACCCCGTAATGTTCCAGCTCGTAAACCGCCTTTGGGGCCTCTCGCGCCAGATACTCCATCGCATCGGTATCGCCCAGCCAGTCCGACCCCTTGACGGTGTCATACATATGCCACTGCCAGTGATCCGGCCCCATATTGCCCAGCGACGCCGCGATACCGCCCTGCGCGGCCACCGTATGCGACTGCGCGTCGGGAAGACCTTGGTCACGCAAGCGGTGCGCAAACCTTGCTCGGCCATCCCAAGCGTCGCGCGCAGACCAGCGCCGCCGGCGCCAACCACCACCACGTCAAACTCGTGGGTTTCGTATTCGTAAGCTGCCATGTCTCGATTACCTCAAAGTGCCAGTCTGGCGATGGCGAACAGGCCCGTCGCCGCGGCGGCGTAGCTCAGGCAGATCATCGCGATGATCAGAAGCTTCGCGCGCCAGCCCGTGGACGTAATCCTCGATCAGCACCCGCACGCCGTTCTTGAAATGCATGAAGCCGACCACGATCGTCAGCGCCGCGATGATCGCCGGAAAAGGTCGGGCGTAATAGACCAGCACATCCTCGTAGGACGATCCCAGAACGCGCCCGAAGGTGAAAAGGAAAAGCGGCACCAGCACCAGCAGCCCGACCGAGCTGACCGTCATCGACCAGTGATGCGCGGTGCCGGACTTGGCCGAGCCCATGCCGGTGGCGCGCTTGCGATCCGTCAGATATGCCATGCCTGCCCCCTTAAACGATCAGTGCAGTCAGGATGGTCAGCACCACCGACCCGCCGATCACGCCCCAGCCAAGTTTCTCGGCCGTCTCGATCTCCAGCCCGCGACCGGAATCCCAATAAAGGTGCCGCAACCCCGCCAGCAGGTGATACCAGATCCCCCAAAGCGACAGAAACAGAACCAGATCGCCAAACCAACTGGTCAACAGCCCGTTCACCATGTCGAAATAGCCAGAGGATGTTGCCGCCGCCAGGAACCACCAGACAATCAGCAGCGCCGTGACCAGCAGCGCGTTGCCGGTGATCCGCGTCAGGATCGAGGTCATCGAGGTCAGTTGCGGCCGGTAAATGCTCAGATGCGGGGAAAGTGGCCTGTCGCCCCGGTTCACATCAGCCATGTGAGATCCTTACCTTGTGTCGCCATTTTGGCGTTGCTCACTTGTGATAGCGTCTTTTGCGGCAATGTCACTAGGCTGGCGGCGCTAACAAGATGTCAAAGCGCGATAAATCCGCCGGAAACCCTGTCTTCGTGATCACAGCCTGAAAATATGTGATCACGAAGCAGGGCATTATTCCGGGACCGGATACACCCAGGCCACCTGCTTTGTGGTTTCCCGGATCAGTTTGCGCCGAATTGCAGACGGATATTCCTCGAACCCATTCGCGGTGATGATGAAAGCGCCTTCGCCGATAATCACGTTCTCCCAGAAATAGACGTCCAGATCGGGCTCACTACCTTCGATCACCAATGCGTTCACGGTGATATTTGCCGCGCGCAATGCCGCATGGCGCTCTCGCGGCTCAATCCCTTCGTTCGAGGATCCGTCACCGGAGACGTCGATCACCTGGCGTTTGCAGTCCGGCACATCGGCGAACTGCTCTTGTCCAAGCGTCAGAGCTTCGCCGATCGCTGTCGAGTAGTCGCGCCAAAGGCGCCTGTCGGTCTCGATCCGCTCGGCAAGCGCCTGCAGATCGGCATAGGTCTCGATAGTTGTCCAGGGAATCGTGACCTCCTGCCGCGATGACCCGGACCATTGCAGAAAAGCCACCTGCGCCCGCGCCTTGATCAGGGCCTCGGCCACCAGGCCGTCCCGCAGGGCCGCCGCCAACCCGTCGCTCTGAATGCGGAACTCATCTCGGCTGACCGACCCAGAGACATCGACCGCCAAGAGCAGCGCCAGATCGCAGGCAGCAGCAGGCGTGGCCAGACAGAACGCAAAAGAGATGGCGCGCAGGATCGACATAAGTCCACATTAGCCAAGCTGCCTCGTCAGGGAAGTCAAGAAACAGTCAGCGCCGTGGCTCGCGCAGGCGAATGACGCCAATACCTCTTAGTTCAGGTTTTCCAACATGTCGGCAGGCGAGTCAGAGTAAGAGAAGAAAATGATCCTCAATTCTCCATCGAACATCGCGGCCGAAAGATAGAGGCCGAGCGGCCCTTTGCCCGTGTCAAAGAACACGACCTCCTGATAAAGGCCCGGCGGTTCAAAACGGTGCACGATCGTTGCGCAGCCTTCGAAGCCATTCGGCATCAGCCGCTGCAACGGCCCGATCAGGGAAGCGCGCTTTTCGTCGGGATTGGCCACATAGGGCGTTACCTGCCTGTAGAACCGATCGTAATCGCCGGTCAGCATCGCCGACTTTGCTTCTTCGAACACCGGCACCGTTTTGTCCGCGCTCGGATCACATACCGGCTCCTGTGCAACAGCGGCGCCGACTAGCCCAATGACCAGAACGCCTGCTGCGATCCATCTTGTCATAGTGGCATCAAAGCCCAGTAATCGAGGTCTAGCAAGACATCCGGCAGAAACTTCCCATCCTCGGCCTTCAACTTGAACGCTTCGCCCTTTGTGGCCACCAGCCGCAATCGCACGGCACCGACGCCTGGCGCAGAGGTCTCGGCCTTGTCCAGAACTTCGGACCAGGCCCGTACAGTATCGCCCGCGAAACACGGATTGGCATGGGCACCGCCATTCAGCGCCACGATCATCTGCGCGTTGGCAAGGCCATTGAACGACAGCGCACGCGCCAGCGAGATCACATGCCCGCCATAGATCAACCTCTTGCCATCCGGTCGCGCCGACGCGTCGAAATGCACCTTGGCGGTATTCTGCCACAGCCGCGTCGCCAGCATGTGCTCGGCCTCTTCGATAGTTACGCCGTCGACATGGTCAATCTGCTCTCCGACCGCATAGTCGCCCCAGCGGTGCGGCTCGCCGGCCTGACCGAAGTCGTATTGCAGGAAATCTATGCCTTCCGGCAGCACCAGATCGCTAGGGGCCACAGCTTCCGCAAGCGCAGGCACTACGGTCTCGGGAGCGGGCGCATCGATATCGCGTTTCCGCACCATCACCCAACGCACATAGTCCAGCACCGGCTCGTCCCACTGGTTCAGTCCGGTCGTGCGCACCCAGACCAGGCCCGACTTGCCGTTGGAATTCTGCTTGAGCCCGATCACTTCGCTGACCGAACGCAGCGTGTCCCCCGGCCAGACCGGCCGCAGCCAACGCCCTTCGGCATAGCCAAGGTTGGCGACCGCGTTCAGTGAGATATCGGGAACCGTCTTGCCGAAGACCAGATGGAACGCCGCCAGATCATCGATCGGCGACTTCATCAGCCCGCAGGATTTAGCGAATACGTCAGAGGAGTAGATCGCGTGCCGGGCTGGATAAAGCGCATGATAAAGCGCCCGCTCACCGCCCGATACGGTGCGCGGCACGGCGTGGGCAATCTGTTCACCCAGCCTGTAGTCCTCGAAAAATCGGCCCGGATTTGTTTTCACAGCTGCCCCAGTTTCATGTCTGGTGAATAGGTCGCCTCGACCTCTTTCGTGACCGCCTGCGCGCAGCGCATCTTGCCGCTGGTGCTGTCGAACGCATAGGCCGGATCGCCATGAAGCTCCCAACCCTTCGCCAATGCGTCGGTTACCTTGTGGCAAAAGGCAGAGGTATCCTCTTCGGTCAACAAGCGATAGGCTTTCATTGCCTCACCCTCCGAATGGCGACGGGCCAATCCAGATGTGGATGCCCACGATCACCGCGTAAACCACGATCGAGATCACCGCCAGCCGGATATCACCCTTAAGCGATCCACCCGTGAACGGCGCAGGTGCCGGTTCGGCGCGGTTGATGACCATCATTTCGGCCACGGCCCAAACGGCAAGACCACCAAACAGAACAAGGCTTGGCACATCGCCGTTGACCATCAAGTGCGAAGCCGCCCAAACGATGACGCCGCGTCAGCATCGGATGGCGCAGCGTGCCGCGCAGGCGACTTTTTGAACTGCCCAGCCCCAGCAACGCGACCGAGACCAGCATCAGAAGATTGTTAAGATGCACAGCCCAACCACCCAGATACCAAAGGTGAGCCAGCTCGGCAGCACGGTAGCCGATCACCATCAGAACGATCCCGGCGACCGACAGAACCGCCACCAACCCCTTGCCCGCATCGCCCAGCCTCGCCCTGGGCCCCGGCGCGAACCGTTTGAAGAAATGCGCGCCGCTCCACAGCAGCAGTCCCAAAATCAGCCAGATCATCTAAGCCTCCATCGCCGCTATGGCATCCGCCTTGGCCAGCGTCGCCTTCGCCGTCACGATATGCAGATTTTCCACGATCCGGCCATCCACAACCGCAACGCCCTTGCCGGCCGCTTCCGCCTCGCGGAATGCCGCGATCTGACGGCGCGCCAGATCCACCTCATCCGACGACGGCGCGAAAACCTCGTTCGTGATCGCCACCTGCGCGGGATGGATCAGCGTCTTGCCGTCGAACCCCATGTCACGCCCCTCAACACATTCCTTGCGCAGACCGTCCTCATCCTTGAACGTGTTGTAAACGCCATCGACACAGACGATCCCCTCAGCACGCGCCGCCAGCAGGCACATCTGCAACGCTGTCAGCATCGCGCCCCGACCACGGCTGCCCAATTCCTTTGCCAAATCGTTGGTGCCCATGACAAACCCTGAAAGCCGCGGATGCGCAGCTATTTCGGCCGCGTTCAGCACCCCCCTGCAAGTCTCGACCATCGCCCAAAGAGGGGCATCCGGAATCGCATCAGCAATGGCATCCAGATCCGCCGCCTTGTCTACCTTCGGGATCAGCAGTCCCTCGATATCCGCGCCGACAAACGCGGCAACATCCTCGTGGGCCCATTCGGTCTCGAAGCTATTCACCCTTACCAGCCGTGCCCGCGCACCAAAGCCGCCTCTTGCCAGTTCTTCGGCCAGCGCCTTGCGCGCCGCGGCCTTTTCATCCGGGGCGACCGCATCTTCCAGGTCGAAGATTATCGCGTCGACTGGCAGCCCCCGCGCCTTGTCCAGGGCACGGGCATTCGAGCCCGGAATATAGAGAACAGACCGCCAGGGCCGCACCAACTGCTCCATGATTCTTCCCTCGCAATTTTCTTGCGCAAACTTTCCCCGAAACGCAGCAATCCGCAACCAGCTTTTGCCGCGACGCAGCAAGGGCAAGAATTCAACAGCTTACAACGGACGCAACACGTCGCGAACGGTTCATTAACCAAACTTTGGTCTGCTGGCGATGATGCTTTGCCCGTCGTCGAACAGCCGGTTCGGCGCTTTGCATCAACTGGGGCCGACCTGCTCCAAGAATTGGGGATACCAGATGAAACGTCAGCTTCTTGCACTGTCCTTCGGCATCGGCGCGATGATCCTTGCCACCGACCGTGCCTTCGCAAACCCAAACCCCAGCTGCGCCCCGCGCGACCGCGTGTTGGAACGGCTGGCCACCGGCTACGGCGAAACCCGCCAGTCGATCGGCCTCGGCGACGACAACGCAGTGGTCGAGGTTTTTGCCTCTGCCGAATCCGGCAGTTGGACCATCACCGTCACGCTACCATCCGGCCTGACCTGCCTGGTCGCAAGTGGTGTCGCCTTCGAAGCGCTGGAAGAGGTTCTGCCACCTGCCGGTCAGGGCGCCTGAGGCGGCGGCGCGGTCTATCTCAGGGCCGCGTCCCAAATCAGCTTGATCGAGACCGCAAGCAGGGCCCAGCTAATCAATTTGAAGAACAACGCGTGCGGGATCACCCGCACCAGCCGCACCCCTGCGAAAACCGCCAGCGTCGCCGGAAGCAGCAATACCGCTGCGACCTTGAGGTTCGCCAGCGACAGCTGCCCCAGCGCCCAATAGGGCACCAGCTTCACCGCATTGACGACCGCGAACATGATCGTCGTGGTGCCGGCAAAGACGGTCTTTCGAAGCTTCAGAGGCAACACGTAAACCTGATAGGGCGGCGCGCCCGCGTGGCTGATGAAACTGGTGAAGCCTGCAACCGCACCCCAGACCAGCCCCGGCCCGATACGCGCCCTTCGCGGCGGTCCATCTGGCTCACGCTGCAACAACAGCCGCGCCGAAAACGTTGCGCCAATAACGCCGATCAGGCCCGTCACCAGCCGCTCGGGCACCAGACTGGCCGTGGCCCAACCAACCCCTATTCCGAAAACCGCGGCGGGCAACATGATTGCCAATACCCGGCGATCGAACTCGTGCCGATAGGCCCAGACCCCGAATACGTCCGATACAACGAAAACCGGCAGCAGCAATCCCGCCGCCAGGATCGGATTGATCGCAAGCGCCAAGACCGGCACGCCCAGCATGCCTACGACCGGAAGCCCGCCCTTCGAAAGACCGACCAGCACCGCAGCGATCACCGCCAGAATCCAGAACAGAGTCGATTGCGGTTCCACCCATTTCTCCGTTACCTGCCTGCCGCCCGTATCCCGGACGCCCGCCCCGTTTAGCCCAATCCGCTGGTCATACAAGTGCACCGCCGAGCCGTGCTGCATCGCAGCGCCCTTGCGAAAGGCGACGCAAGGGTCTAGGCATCCCGCGTCATTCACTGGATCGGAGACCACTCAAATGGCCAGACCCAAGATCGCCCTTATCGGCGCAGGCCAGATCGGCGGCACACTCGCCCACCTTGCAGCGCTCAAGGAACTCGGAGATGTCGTCCTGTTCGACATCGCGGAAGGCATCCCGCAGGGCAAAGCCCTCGACATCGCCGAATCCGGCCCGGCCGAAGGTTTTGATGCCGACGTATCGGGCACCAACGACTATGCCGATATCGCAGGTGCCGATGTCTGCATCGTCACCGCAGGCGTTCCGCGCAAGCCGGGGATGAGCCGCGATGACCTGCTGGGCATCAACCTCAAGGTCATGAAATCCGTTGGCGAGGGCATCAAGAAGAACGCCCCCAACGCCTTCGTGATCTGCATCACCAACCCGCTCGACGCGATGGTCTGGGCGCTGCGCGAATTTTCCGGCCTGCCGCATGAAAAGGTCGTCGGCATGGCCGGCGTTCTGGACAGCGCCCGTTTCCGCCACTTCCTGAGCCTCGAATTCGGCGTCTCGATGCGCGATGTCACCGCCTTCGTTCTGGGCGGTCACGGCGACACAATGGTGCCGCTGGCCCGCTACTCGACCGTCGGCGGCGTTCCTCTGCCCGATCTGGTGGAGATGGGCTGGACCACGCAGGAAAAACTCGACGCCATCATCCAGCGCACCCGTGACGGCGGCGCGGAAATCGTGGGCCTGCTGAAGACCGGTTCCGCGTTCTATGCGCCTGCGACCAGCGCCATCGAAATGGCCGAGGCCTACCTCAAGGACCAAAAGCGCGTCCTGCCCTGTGCCGCCTAGGTCGACGGCCCGCTTGGCCTCAAGGGCATGTATGTCGGCGTGCCCACCGTGATCGGCGCCGGCGGCATCGAGCGTGTCATCGACATCAAGATGAACAAGGACGAACAGGCGATGTTCGACAAATCCGTCGATGCGGTGAAGGGTCTTGTCAAGGCCTGCAAGGAAATCGACAGCGCGTTGGCCTAAGCCATGCTGATCTGACAGATGACGGCGGCAGATCAATTCTGCCGCCTTCTTCTTTGGGCATCGCAGGTCCGGCACGCAGTCTTGGGTGCCATCGCACGCGGCAAACGAAAGTCACGTACAGCGCAGTGACGACAGTAGCGCGTAGTCCGGCGCATAGAATTTCTCGATGCGCCTCCGGGTCGCTGCGCTGATCGCAACGGGGCTCTTCTCTGACCGCTTGGCATGCGGCGCAGGGCTACCGCCACCATCAATCCCCGCAACCTCGTCGATCCAGCG
Organism: uncultured Alphaproteobacteria bacterium; assembly: GCA_963768355.1. Taxonomy (GTDB): domain Bacteria; phylum Pseudomonadota; class Alphaproteobacteria; order Rhodobacterales; family Rhodobacteraceae; genus JAHEAO01. Next base: position 12,881 of record CAVYHT010000035.1, on the reverse strand, counting down.
CACCACCGGGTCCAATCCTGCCCCGAAATCGAACAACCGGTGCCCCGGCACCACGAAATCGGCCTGTGGCCGGATGTGATTGTCGCAGATGTAGGGATTGGCACGGCAAGCAGCCAGAATTGCCCCGACCCAGCCGTCGAAATCGTTGCGCCAGACAAAGCCCTCGGCTTTGCCGGCCACCGCTGCCCGCCTTCCCGATCCCGGCAGGTTCAGATGATGCATCACCTTGTGATGCGGTTTGCTCATCTTGGCCTGATGCCGGAACTCGCTCAGCAGCCGCTCCACCGGATCGCGCAGGATTGCGAAGCCATGATCGTAGAACCCCTCGGGGATGTAGCTTTGGTAGGTTTCGCGCTCCATGTGCTGCGGCGTCACGCTGGAAAACCCGGTCGCGCGCCGCGCCACCAGACAGACTTGCCCGATCTCGGCCAGGTATTGCTCGATACTGCTGCCACCGGTTTTGGGGATATGGACGAAGAACAGGATTACCTGCCCGATCCGCACCAAAGGCATGTTGTCTACCGCCTGATTTGGCTGCTTTTTCCTGCTTATAGACAGGCCACGGTCACTTTTCAACCTATGCGCGCAGTCTATCGATATCCACGCCCATAAAGCGATTACATCGATTTGTGATCACAGTTTTTCAACGTGTGATCACATTTCCCGCTTTTTTTCGCCCTTTCACGGCCCGGACAAAGAAAACCGTTTATTCATGCTTTTACGATGTGCAATGACGGGTAGCGAACGCACCAGCACGGGGACGGCCATGAACATCCACGAATACCAGGCCAAGGCCCTTCTGCGTAGCTACGGTGCGCCAGTCTCGGATGGCCGTGTGGTTATGCGGGCCGAAGAAGCCAAGACCGCGGCGGGCGAGCTCGACGGCCCGCTTTGGGTGGTCAAGGCGCAGATCCATGCAGGCGGCCGCGGCAAGGGCAAATTCAAAGAGGCCGGCTCGGGCGAAAAGGGCGGCGTCCGGATTGCGAAATCCGTGGAAGAGGCAGCGCAAGAGGCCAAGAAGATGCTGGGCCGCACGCTGGTGACCAAGCAAACCGGCCCGGCGGGCAAGCAGGTCAACCGGATCTATATCGAGGACGGCGCCGATATCGCGCGCGAACTCTACCTCGCCCTTCTCGTCGACCGCCAGACCTCTCGCATCTCTTTCGTTTGTTCAACCGAAGGCGGCATGGATATCGAAGAAGTGGCCCATTCCACGCCCGACAAGATCCTGTCGTTCAGCGTCGATCCCGCCACTGGGTACCAGCCCTTCCACGGCCGCCGCATCGCCTTCAACCTTGGGCTTGAGGGCAAGCAGGTGAAACAATGCACCACGCTTATGGGCATGCTCTACAATCTGTTCCTGGAAAAAGACTGCGAGATGCTGGAAATCAATCCCCTGATCGTCACCGACAGCGGCGACCTGAAATGCCTCGACGCCAAGATGGGGTTCGACGGTAACGCGGTCTACCGCCACGCCGACATCGCCGCCTTCCGCGACGAATCGGAAGAAGACCCCAAGGAACTCGCTGCCTCGAAATACGACCTCAACTACATCTCGCTCGACGGCGAAATCGGCTGCATGGTCAACGGCGCGGGCCTGGCGATGGCGACGATGGACATCATCAAGCTCTACGGCTCCTCACCCGCCAACTTCCTTGACGTGGGCGGCGGGGCGACCAAGGAAAAGGTCACCGAGGCGTTCAAGATCATCACCTCTGACCCGAACGTGAAAGGCATCCTCGTTAACATCTTCGGCGGCATCATGCGCTGCGACGTGATCGCCGAGGGCGTGGTCGAAGCGGTGAAAGAGGTCGGGCTGACAGTGCCGCTGGTGGTGCGGCTGGAAGGGACGAATGTAGAAAAAGGCAAAGAGATCATCCGCAATTCGGGGCTGAACGTCATCGCGGCGGATGACCTGAAGGACGGTGCGGAAAAGATCGTGGCGGCGGTGAAAGCATAGCCAATGCCCGCTGTCGGCTCACATATCGACACCAGCCAGCGGCTGGAAGTTCAGCAAAGCCCGGTGCCGTTCGCGCTGCTCGCTGCGTTCTTCGGTGTGCTGACGCTTCTGTTTTTGGCAGCGGTGGTATTTTCCTGGGGACATGCCGATCAGTTTCGCCGTTTTGTCGACAGGCTGATGATCGCAGGCGTGCTGTTTTTCGGTCTGTTCGCCGCCCATACCCTGCACCGCGCCGCGATGGGTCGTGTGCCGGTCGTCTGGATCACGCCCGAAGGCTTCAGCAACTGGATCTGCGCGCCCATTGTCATTCCGTGGTCGGGGATGACCCAAATAACAATGCATACCGGTCGCGGGGCGCATCTGCGTATGTCCTTGACCGACGACACGGCACAACAGCTGCGACCGAACGGATTTCGCCGGAACCTGCAACGACTCGCCACGCTGAACTTGCGTCCGACACTGATGACCAGTCCGACCGGTCTTCAGATAGGTCTGCAGGATCTCTTTGACATCACCAAGGCATATGCCAAAGCCCACGGCGGGCCGACGGCCTGATCGAAAACCAGAAGGAACGGACATATGGCGGTCCTCGTCGACAAGAACACCAAGGTCATCTGCCAGGGCTTCACCGGCTCTCAGGGCACGTTCCACTCTGAACAGGCCATCGCCTATGGCACGAACATGGTCGGCGGCGTAACCCCCGGTAAGGGCGGGCAGAAACATCTGGACCTGCCGGTCTTCAACTCGGTGCATGAGGCTGTCGCCAAAACCGGCGCCAATGCCTCCGTCATCTACGTCCCGCCCCCCTTCGCCGCCGACTCCATCCTCGAAGCCATCGACGCCGAAATCCCCCTCGTCGTGGCGATAACCGAAGGCATCCCCGTGCTCGATATGATGCGCGTCAAGCGGGCTCTGGAAGGCTCGAAGACGATCCTCGTCGGCCCCAATTGCCCCGGTGTCATCACCCCCGGCGAATGCAAGATCGGCATCATGCCCGGCCATATCCACAAGAAGGGCTCGGTCGGCGTCGTTTCCCGCTCCGGCACCCTGACCTACGAGGCGGTGAAGCAGACCACCGATGTCGGCCTTGGCCAATCCACCTGCGTCGGCATCGGCGGCGACCCGATCAAGGGCACCGAGCATATCGACGTCCTCGAATGGTTCCTCGCCGACCCCGAAACCCACTCGATCATCATGATCGGCGAGATCGGCGGCCAGGCCGAAGAGGACGCCGCCCAGTTCCTGAAGGACGAGGCCAAGAAGGGCCGCAAGAAACCCGTCGCCGGTTTCATCGCCGGCCGCACCGCCCCGCCGGGCCGCCGCATGGGGCACGCCGGCGCGATCGTGGCCGGAGGCAAGGGTGATGCGGAATCCAAGATCGAAGCGATGAAAGCCGCCGGCATCATCGTCGCCGATAGCCCCGCCGGGCTGGGCGAAGCTGTGCTGAAGGCGATTGGATAGCCGCATGCAACGTCGAAGCGTCATAGCATCTCTGTCGGCCGCGATTGCGCTGCCAGCGATCGGGCTGTCCGCGGGCCGGCTGGCGGCGCAGGCGTCGCCCGACCTTTTTCAGGGCTTCCTGATGGCCACCGCGGCCCAAAGCCTGTCGGCGCAGGACCGAGTGACGGCGTTGCAGGCACAAGGATGGCAAATCGCCCCGAAGGACCAGTTCCCCGATGCCATCGCGGCCATGGCCGATGCCCTGTCGGTTTCCGAAGTCGTGCGTCCCGGTGGCAGCTATGCCGATCCGCTGTTTCGCAAGCGGACGCATGTGAATCTTGCCGCCAACATCAATCGCGCTTCCGGCGACGGCATCGTATCGACGACCTTGTTCCACCCCGGTGGCGGATTTGCGGCCTATGCCAACATTCTACAAAAGGGAAGCGACGGCCAGGTCTGGTCGAACATGGCAACGACCAGCATCGACCCGGCCCGAGTCTTCTATCAAGCGGTCGTGGGCTCCGTCCCGGTCTTTACGCCGGGCAATCCGGCCATCCGTCTGCGTGACCGGGGTCGTTCAGGCGCTTTCGACACTAGAATAATGCTGACCCTGATCGACACTGCCGCGCTGGCGGCGAACGGCTTTCAATTCGCCGCCCCGGCCGGCCTTCTGATCAAGACCCGGACGCAAGGCACATGACGATGAAGCCCGATCCGGCATCAATTTCTGCAAACACTCCCGACGCCACCGGCACCAACCTGCGAGGCCACCATGACCGAACAATCCCCCAACGACATCTTCCGTGCATCCTCTTTCCTGCAAGGCCATAACGCCGAATATATCGAGCAGCTTCAGGCCCGCTATGCCAGCGATCCCAATGCGGTCGATGAAGCCTGGCAAAGCTTCTTCCGCCAGCTTGGCACGTCCGAGACCGACGCCAAGCGAGAGGCAGAGGGGCCAAGCTGGGCACGCGCCGACTGGCCGCCGGTTCCGAATGATGAGATGACGGCCGCGCTGGACGGCCAATGGGCGGAGCCCGCGAAACAGGCCGAGAAGATCAAGGCGAAAGCCGCCGAGGCGGGCGTCGCGGTCAGCGACGATCAGGTCAAGCAATCGGTGCTGGACAGCATCCGCGCGCTGATGATCATCCGCGCCTACCGGATCCGCGGCCATCTGATCGCCGATCTCGACCCGCTTGAAATGCGCGCCCACACGCCCGCATCCCGAACTCGATCCGCGCTCTTACGGCTTCACCGACGCCGACATGGACCGCCCGATCTTCATCGACAACGTGCTGGGCCTCGAATTCGCCACCATGCGCGAGATCATCGACATCGTGAAACGCACCTATTGCGGCACCTTCGCGCTGCAATACATGCACATCTCGGACCCCGAACAGGCCAGCTGGCTGAAGGAACGGATCGAGGGCTACGGCAAGGAAGTCAGCTTCACCCGCGAAGGCCGCCACGCGATCCTGAACAAGCTGGTCGAGGCCGAGGGCTTCGAAAAATTCCTGCATGTCAAATACATGGGCACCAAGCGCTTTGGCCTCGATGGCGGCGAAAGCCTGATTCCCGCGATGGAGCAGATCATCAAGCGCGGCGGCGCGCTGGGCGTCAAGGATATCGTGATCGGCATGCCGCACCGCGGGCCGTCTCTCGGTGCTGGCCAACGTGATGTCGAAACCCTACCGCGCGATCTTCAACGAATTTCAGGGCGGCAGTTTCAAGCCCGAGGATGTCGATGGATCGGGCGACGTGAAATACCACCTCGGCGCATCATCCGACCGTGAATTCGACGGCAATACCGTTCACCTGTCGCTGACCGCCAATCCCAGTCACCTTGAGGCGGTGAATCCGGTGGTGTTGGGCAAGGCCCGCGCCAAGCAGGACCAGATGAACGACACCGATCGCATCATCTTGCCTGCCGATCCTGCTGCACGGCGATGCCGCTTTCGCCGGGCAGGGCGTCGTGGCGGAATGCTTCGGCCTGTCGGGCCTGCGCGGCCACCGCACCGGCGGCACGATCCACATCATCGTGAACAACCAGATCGGCTTTACCACCGCGCCGCATTTCAGTCGCTCCAGCCCCTATCCGACCGACATCGCGCTGATGGTCGAAGCGCCGATCTTCCACGTCAACGGCGACGACCCGGAAGCCGTCGTCCACGCCGCCAAGGTCGCCACCGAGTTCCGCCAGAAATTCCACAAGGACGTGGTGCTCGATATCTTCTGCTACCGCCGCTTCGGTCACAACGAAGGCGACGAGCCGATGTTCACCAATCCGATCATGTATCAGAAGATCAAGAAGCAGAAGACCACGCTCTCGATCTACACCGAACGGCTGGTCAAGGACGGGCTGATCCCCGAAGGCGAGATCGAGGATATGAAGGCCGCGTTCCAGGCGCATCTGAACGAGGAATTCGAGGCCGGCAAGGATTACAAGCCGAACAAGGCCGACTGGCTGGATGGCCGCTGGTCGCATCTGGACCGCGAGGGCGAGGACTACCAGCGCGGCCAGACCGCGATCCCGAAGAAGACCATGAAAGAGGTTGGTACAGCACTGACGACGCTGCCCAAGGGCTTTCCCGCCCACAAGACCGTCACCCGGCTCCTGGAAGCCAAGGCCGAGATGTTCAAGACCGGCAAGGGCTTTGACTGGGCGACGGGTGAGGCGATCGCTTTCGGATCGCTCCTTACGGAAGGCTATCATGTCCGCCTTGCAGGTCAGGACAGTGCCCGCGGCACGTTCAGCCAACGCCATTCCGCGATCGTCAACCAAGAGGATGAGGAACGCTACTATCCCCTGAACCACATCAAATCCGGCCAGGCACGCTATGACGTCATCGATTCGATGCTGTCGGAATATGCCGTCCTCGGGTTCGAATACGGCTTCAGCGCTCGCCGAGCCCAACGCCTTGACCATCTGGGAAGCGCAGTTCGGCGATTTCGCCAACGGCGCGCAGATCATGTTCGACCAGTTCATCAGTTCCGGCGAATCGAAATGGCTGCGGATGTCCGGGCTCGTCTGCCTGCTGCCGCACGGCTACGAAGGCCAGGGGCCGGAACACTCCTCGGCCCGCCTCGAACGGTTCCTGACCATGTGCGGCGGCGACAACTGGATCGTGGCGAACTGCACGACGCCCGCCAACTACTTCCACATCCTGCGCCGCCAGTTGCACCGCAGCTACCGCAAGCCGTTGATCCTGATGACGCCGAAATCCCTGCTGCGCCACAAGCTGGCGATATCGGATGCCGATGACTTCACCACCGGTCAGCTCTTTCCACCGCGTCCTCTGGGACGACGCGCAAAAGGGCCATTCCGACACCAAGCTGGTCGCCGACAAGAAAATCAGACGCGTCGTCATGTGCTCGGGCAAGGTCTACTACGACCTGCTGGAAGAGCGCGACGCGCGCGGCATCGACGACGTCTACCTGATGCGGATCGAACAGTTCTACCCGTTCCCGGCCCTCAGCCTCGTCAAAGAGCTTGAACGCTTCAAGACCGCGGAAATGGTCTGGTGCCAGGAAGAACCCAAGAACCAGGGTGGCTGGAACTTCATCGAACCGAACCTTGAATGGGTACTGTCGCGCATCAAGGCCAAGCACACCCGGCCAACCTATGCCGGCCGCAACGCCGCCGCCTCCCCTGCCACCGGCCTTGCAAGCCAGCACAAAGCACAACAAACCGCGCTCGTGAACGATGCGCTGACGGTCAAAGGATAAAAACATGTCTGTAGAAGTCCGCGTTCCGACGCTTGGTGAAAGCGTCACCGAGGCCACCATCGCCACATGGTTCAAGAAACCCGGCGAAGCCGTGGCGGTCGACGAAATGCTGTGCGAGCTGGAAACCGACAAGGTGACCGTCGAGGTCCCCTCGCCCGCCGCCGGTTCGCTGGGAGAGATCGTTGCCGCCGAGGGTGACACTGTCGGCGTCAACGCCCTGCTGGCCACGATCAACGAAGGTGAAGGGGCCCAGCCCGCCAAAGCCGAGGCAAAGGCTGACGACAAGCCAAAGGAAGAGCCCAAGCAAGCACCACAGCCGGCGGCCAGGGACAAGGCGAAGGATGTCGAGGACGCCCCCGCCGCCAAAAAGGCGATGGCAGAGGCGAACCTGTCGGCCGATCAGGTCACCGGCACCGGCCGCGACGGTCGCATCATGAAAGAGGATGTTCAGGCCGCCCTCGCCGCCGTCCCGGCCCGGGCCGAAGCGCCCGCCGCCCCGCGCGCGCCCGTTGCCGCCGAGGACGCGTCGCGCGAGGAACGCGTGAAGATGACCCGGCTGCGCCAGACCATCGCACGCCGCCTGAAAGACGCCCAGAACAATGCCGCGATGCTGACCACCTATAACGAGGTCGACATGTCCGGCGTCATGGGTCTGCGCAGCGAATACAAAGAGCTGTTCGAGAAGAAGCACGGCGTCAAACTCGGCTTCATGTCGTTCTTCACCAAGGCCTGCTGCCACGCGCTGCGCGAAGTCCCGGAAGTGAACGCCGAGATCGACGGCACCGATGTCGTCTACAAGAACTTCGTCCACATGGGCGTCGCCGTCGGCACCCCAAACGGCCTCGTCGTGCCGGTCGTGCGCGACGCCGACCAGATGTCCTTTGCCCAGATCGAGAAGAAGATCGCCGAGCTTGGCCTGCGCGCCCGCGACGGCAAGCTTTCCATGGCCGAGATGCAGGGCGGCACCTTCACCATCTCGAACGGTGGCGTCTACGGCAGCCTCATGTCCTCGCCGATCCTGAACCCCCCGCAATCCGGCATCCTCGGCATGCACAAGATCCAGGACCGCCCGATGGTGGTCAAAGGAGAGATCGTGATCCGCCCGATGATGTACCTCGCGCTCAGCTACGACCACCGCATCGTCGACGGCAAAGGGGCGGTGACGTTCCTTGTGCGGGTGAAAGAAGCGCTGGAGGATCCGCGACGGTTGTTGATGGATTTGTAGTTTGGGGGCTCTGGTCAAGATTGCGCCAATAATTGACCGGGAGACCGGCGAAGACATCGCGTGGAGGTTGGAAACGCTGGAGCTTCATTGGGGCTGCCTGACCGAAAATACTCCGCTCCCGAAACTCACGCGAGCACGATACAAGGCACCAAGAGATCTTTGGGACCACGATCACTGCGATGTCTGCTGGGCAAAATTCATGGAAGACGGCCACAACGAGACGCTGCGTGAGGGATGGATCATCAATGATCCGGGAGACGTCAGTGACCCCGAAGCCGAGGCGATGCAGGAACTGCCAGAAAGCGGCGTTCTTTCTGCGCCGAAATCAGCCAAGGATTGGATGTGCGACATGTGCTACAGGATTGTAACGACTTGGGCGTCCGGCGGCTACGAAGTTCGAATTTTTGAGAAAAAGAGCATTCCCCCAAGCAACCCGTAGGGTGCGCTTCAGCGCACTACCTGCCAAGAACCATCGGACACTCAACGTAGCCCCGGACCCGATCCGGTGCCTCACCGAACCGAGAGGTCCCGGAACAAGTTCGGGACTTCGGCGGTTCTGAAAGGGCAACCCACCCCCAAAGGACCACCCAGATGCACCTCCTCGCCCGCTTCGACACAACCGACTACACCGCCTGGAAATCCGAGTTCGACAAGGACACCGAGAACCGCTCCCTCGCCGGTCTCACGCTCCTGCAACTCTGGCGCGACGCCGATACGCCCTCGGCCACCGTCGCACTTTTCAAGGTCAGTGATCGCAAGAAAGCACAGGCCTGGCTCGACAAGGAAACGGGCTTCGGTCAGGCCATCACCGCAGATTTCCTGAAAATCGCGTGACCCCTTACCCTCGCCGTCCGCTGTGCTAACCTGCCGGTAAGAAATCCAAAACACGGACCCGCGCCCATGCTCTCCGACGAACTCACCCTCCTCGCGCTTTACGGCCTTCTCGTCGCCCTGACCGTGCTTCTGCAAACCACGGGTGCGATGGGCCAGCTTGGCATGGGCTACCTGATGTCCAGCCGCGACGAGGGCAAACAGGCGGCAGGTATGACCGCCCGCCTCGAACGCGCGCTGAACAACTCGGTCATCGCGATGACCCTCTTCGCCCCGGCGATCCTTATCCTCGCCGCCCGCGATGCGTTTTCGGACACATCGCTGATGGCCGCGCAGATCTTCCTGCTGGCGCGCGTCATCTATCTTCCGGCCTATGCCCTGGGCGTCATGGGGCTGCGCACTCTGGTCTGGCTTGCCGGCTTCGCCGCCACCGCCGTGCTCTACTTCCTCGCGCTATGACCGCCGAGCTTACGGCGCTGTCCCTCGCCGGCCTGTTGCAGGTCGCCCAATACGTGCTGATGGCGGTCCCCGCCAATCTGGAACTGGGGCCGGGCAAGACCTCCAGCCCGCGCGACCGCGACCGGATGGGCGGCGATCTGGTCGACCAGCTCTCGACCCGCACGGCGCGGCTCTACCGGGCGCTGAACAATCATTTCGAGGGGTTGATCCTGTTCACCCTCGCCGTGGTGGTCGTGACCCTCTCGGGTCAGTCCACCACTTTCACCGCCGCCTGCGCCTGGACCTATCTGGGCGCAAGGATACTCTACGTTCCGGCCTACGCCTTCGGCTGGCGTCCCTGGCGATCGCTGATCTGGGCTGTGGGCTTCATCGCGACCATCCTGATGATTCTGGCGGCACTGGTATCATGATACCCCCGTCCACTGTTGTAATGTTTTAAAGAACACGTCATGAAAAGCCCTAAAGTTTTAAAGAAAACATACAAGAACTGCGCAGGAGAGCCCAATGGCAAGCTATGACGTGATCATTATCGGAGCCGGCCCCGGCGGCTATGTCTGCGCCATCCGCTGCGCCCAGCTCGGCCTGAAAACCGCCGTTGTCGAGGGCCGCGAAACCCTCGGCGGCACCTGCCTGAACGTTGGCTGCATCCCGTCCAAAGCGCTCCTGCACGCGACCCATATGCTGCACGAGGCAGAGCATAATTTCGTCAGCATGGGCCTGAAGGGAAAGTCACCTTCGGTCGACTGGAAAGCCGCTCGAACGACCGGCGCTTTGACAAGGTGATGTTCGTATTTCTCAACCAGGTCCGCAGGCCCGCCAAGCGCTGTCACCATGCGGCCAAAGACTTCCGCGGCACGACCACTCGTAACTGCCTGCTCACATCGGCGGCGCGCTTTGTCGCGATCATCTTCGATGCCGCCAACGACCAGCATCTCGGCGCAAAGACGACAGCGTGACTTCGTCCAGCCGTGCATCGCGCCGTTCGTTTCTGAGATAGAGGATCGATTCCTCGATTTCGAGCGCGTTACCCACGGTCGTGCCCAGCGCTTCGTTCATGTCCGTGATAAGTGCATGCGTCTTCAGTCCCGCTTTCGCCGCCGTGGCGATGACGCTGCCGGCAAGTTCCTGGGCACGCTCCAGCGTTTCCATGAAAGCGCCGCTGCCGACTTTTACGTCCATGACGAGGCCCTGCAGCCCGGCGGCAATCTTCTTCGACAGGATCGAAGCCGTAATCAGCGGCACCGACTCAACGGTTCCGGTCACGTCGCGAATCGCATAGAAGCGCCGGTCAGCCGGCGCGAGATCGGCCGTCTGGCCGATAATTGCACAGCCAACCTCTTTCACTACCTTGCGAAACATGTCGAAATCGGGCGTCGCGTCGTAACCCGGTATGCATTCGGCCTTATCCGTCGTACCGCCCGTATGCCCAAGGCCGCGGCCGGAAATCATCGGCACGTAACAGCCGCAAGCGGCCGCGATTGGCGCCAGCAAAAAGCTGACTTTGTCGCCGACACCGCCCGTCGAATGCTTGTCGATGACAGGTCCATCGAGAGTTTCTTTCGACCAGTCAAGAACTGTTCCCGAGGCTGCCATGGCCAGCGTCAGCTTGCCGGCCTCTTCGAAACTCATGGAGTTGAGAAATATTGCCATCGCGAGCGAAGACACCTGCTCTGCGGGCAGGCTGCTGTCGGCCAGCCCGTCGACAAAGAACTGGATTTCGTCGTCGGACAGTTCGCCACCGTCGCGTTTTTTGCGTATTACGTCGGTGAATAACATGCGCGTCCTTAGTCGAATCCACGCAACGGCAGATGATCGCCGCGTTGCAACCAGTTTTCATCCGGATAACGGGCTTTGCGGTCGATTACGTGCAGTGTGTAGGCGTGCCGCGATTTGGACGACCGATTTGCCGCGCTCAGGTGCGGCGCCCGGCCATCGAAAATGACCAGCGTGCCGGCAGGTGCTTCAGCCGGCCGTTTTTTCTCCTCGGGCCACGGCGAATCGTCCAGGGTCTCAGTAATGAGTTTGCCGTTGGCACCGCGGTAATTGCGTTTCTTTAGCGGCAACTTGTGCCCACCCGGAATGAACTGCATGCAACCGTTCTCCAGGGTTGCGTCTTCCAGGGCGAACCAGAAGCCAACGCAGGTCTCCGGTTCGGTGTAGATGTAGGTCGAATCCTGGTGACAAACGACTTCGCCGCCGATGTTCGGCGGCTTGAAAATATACATCGACTGCAAAATGGCAGGCTCCACAAAGCCGATTCGTTTTACGGCTTCTGCGAGCTCGGGTGTCCGCGAAAACTGGTCGAAGACCGGATCCAGGTCATGCATGGCATGCCCCATCTTGTTGAGACTGTGCTTTTTCTCTTGTCGCAACTTGCCGTTATCGTCGAACGCATCGTTTTCGAGAAAAAAACGAATCTTGTCGCCGGATTCGATGAAGTAGTCGTCGTCGAGCTGTGTCTGCTCCGTCGTCGAGAAGATGCTGCGTACTTCCTCGGGGTCAAACGCTTCAACCAGTTCCGCCGCCCGCGCGCGCAGTGCTTCGCAGGCGTCGACGCTGACAAAGTCGCGCAGCACGAGCACGCCGGCATCCTTGAAGGCGGCGAGCATGTCATCCGTCAGGAGCCCGCCCGGCGGCGCCGGGTACGACGGAATTCACCGAAGTTTTACGGCTATCGTTCCATTGATCGACACCTTAGAGCACGATTCGAGCGCAAACAAGTCAGGCGATCAGCTATACTTCAGCGTACCAAGTGGCTCTGATCATGGAGCCGCTAACAACACGCAAAACTTCTCAGGGGGAGACAATCAATGAAGATCAGCAGGCTAACGTGCACTTGGCTCGCCGCGAGTCGGCACTGCTGCTCGGCGCAGCTCCGGTCGCGTTCGCACAGGAGCGTATGTCGTCTGATCGAGGAAATCACGGTCACGGCGACCAAGCGTGAGCAGAGCATCTACGAAGTTCCAATAGCGATGAGCGCTTTCGAAGGCGACAAACTCGCTCAACAGGGCATCGTTGACGTTATCGATATCGGCAAGTTCGTGCCGAATATGAACGTCACCGGCTTCTCGGCCGGTCATGTTTCGTCAGTCAACGTCTTTATTCGCGGCATCGGCATACAGGATCACCTGATCGCCGTTGATCCGGGTGTCAGCGTATCCGTCGACGGTGTTTATCTTGGCCGTCAGGTGGGTCAAAACTGGAGTCTGTCGAATATCGAACGCGTTGAAGTCCTGCGTG
>CAVYHT010000034.1:0-60335 GCA_963768355.1 uncultured Alphaproteobacteria bacterium | reverse complement strand
TCAGGTCGGATACCAACGAACCGACAATGGCCGTAAAGGCCGCACCAATGATAATACCAACGGCCATGTCCATGACATTGCCCTTGGCGATAAAATCCTTGAATTCGTTAAGCATGTTCAGTGTCCCCACTTGTTTCCCGTTCGCGCATTCTGCGCATTCGCGCACAGCCTCTAGCACAATTCGGACGGGCTGCACCTCTTTTTCGCGGGGAAAAACCGGCTATTAGTCACCCTGAAGTGATAAGGAAAGCCAATGACCAAGCTAGATAACTTCCCGATTTCGCACAGATGGCCCGCCGAACATCCCGACCGCATTCAGCTTTACTCATTCCCCACTCCGAACGGCGTCAAGGTTTCGATAGCGCTCGAAGAAATGGGGCTGCCTTACGAGGCGCACAAAGTAACGCTGGCGAAGGCGGATGTGAAAAGCCCCGCGTTCCTTTCCCTGAACCCCAACGGCAAGATCCCAGCCATCATCGACCCGCTCGGGCCGGACGGTGCACCGGTGGGCCTGTTCGAAAGCGGGGCGATCCTGATCTATCTTGCCGAGAAATCCGGCAAGCTGATGCCAGGCGATGCTGTCGGCCGCTACCAGACAATCCAGTGGCTGATGTTCCAGATGGGCGGCGTCGGGCCGATGTTCGGGCAGCTGGGCTATTTCCACAAATTCGCCGGTGCCGAGATCGAGGATCCCCGACCTCGTGAACGCTATGTCACGGAGGCCAAGCGATTGCTGAACGTGGTCGAGGGCCAATTGAACGGTCGCGACTGGATCACGGGCAGCTACTCGATTGCCGATATCGCCCTTGCACCGTGGCTGAACGGGCTCGACAACTATGGCGCCAAAGAGATTGTCGGTTGGAGCGACTACAAGAACGTCGTTGCCTATGTCGAACGGTTCTACAACCGCGATGCCGTCATTCGCGGCAAGAACATCCCGCCCCGAGATTAACCGGGCAACTCCCCGGTCAGCACGTAGCGCAGCATCTCGACCACCTGCCGCGGCTCTTCGGCCACCGCCAGAGCCGCGGCATCGACCTCTTTCAGCGGATGCTGGTGCTCGGCCCCGTGCAGCACGATCAGCGACTTGCCAAGCGCCGCGGCATAGCCCGCATCAAAGGCCGCATTCCACTGCTTGTACTCTGCGCCAAACCGCACAACGACCACATCCGCATCCGCGATCCCCTTGCGGGTGCGGATCGCGTTCAGCTGCGCTCCCTTACGGTCATGCCAGAACTTGTCCGGCTCTGCCCCCAATATCGCGACACCGCAATCGTCCGAGGCCGCGTGATCCGTCACCGGACCGGAAAACTCCACGTCCAGACCAGCGGCGCCCTCGATGATCTGCTCTCGCCAGTCGGTATGGATCTCCCCCGACAGATACACTTTCAGACCCATCGCCTGTCCTTTCAAAATGTTTCAAATATCCCCGCGCGACGATCAGCCACGCAGCACCCCGCCCGTGGCCTTGGTAACCTTCTCGACGATCACCGCCGCCACCGCCTCGATCTCCTTCTCGGTCAGCGTCTTGTCGGTTGGCTGCAACCGAACCGAGATCGCCAGCGACTTCTTGCCCTCGCCCATCTGCGCTTCGGCCTTGTCGCCGCTGAACTCGTCGAACACCCGGACGCTGTCGATCAGCGCCTTGTCGGCCCCAGCCGCCGCATTGACGACCGTCGACGCCTCGACGCCCGCATCCACCACGAAGGCGAAATCGCGTTCGACCACTTGCAGATCGTTCAGCGCCAGCGCCGGCCGGGTCGTGGTTCTGGCCTTCGGGAACGGCACGCGTTCCGGAAAGACGGTAAACGCCATTGCCGGGCCTTTGACATCCAACGCTTTCAGCACTTTCGGATGCACCTCGCCGAACACGGCCAGCACGTTTTTCGGCCCCAGGCCGATCTGCCCCGACCGGCCGGGATGCCACCAAGCGGGTGCGCCGCGCTGGATCATCGCCTTGGCGGGCGCGCCGATGCTGGCCAGAACCGCCTCGGCATCGGCCTTGGCGTCATAGACATCGACTGCGCGGCGCGACCCGTAGGGATCGCGGGGCGCGGTAAGGCCCACCAGCAGCCCCGCCACCTGCACATGCTGCTCTTCGGGTTCGCCGCCGTGAAAGGCCGGACCGACCTCGAACAAGGCCAGATCCAGGAAGCCCCGCGCCTGATTGCGCGCCACCGCTCGCAACAATCCCGGCAGAAGGTCGGGTCGCATATGGCTCATCTCGGACGAGATCGGGTTTTCCAGCTTCGTCGCATCCTGCCCGCCGCCGAACAGGGCCGCAGAACCCGCATCGATGAACGAATAGGTCACGCATTCATTGTAGCCCAAAGCCGCCGCCATGTGCCGCGCATCGCGCTCTCGTATTTGCATCGGCGTCAGGATTGGGCGCGGCACACCCACTTGCGCGCGCGCCATCGGCTTGCCCTGCAACTTGGTCAGCGAGGCGATGCGCGCCACTTCCTCGACCAGATCGGCCGAGCCTTGCACGTCGGGCCGCCAGCTTGGCACATGCGCCATGTCGCCCTTGATGGCGAACCCCAATGCCTCCAGCGTCCGGCGCTGTTCATCGGCAGAGATTTCCATCCCGACAAGGCTTTGCACGCGGTCGGTATCCAGCTTGTAGGCGCGGCCCGTATCCGGCACCGCGCCCGCTGTCACCACATGCGACGCCTCGCCGCCGCACAGATCGAGGATCATCTGCGTCGCCAGTTCGATCGCAGACGCGTTGAACTCTGGGTCGATGCCGCGTTCGTTGCGATAGCGCGCGTCGGAATTCACCTTCAGCTGCCGCCCGGTCGCGGCGATGGAAAGCGTGTTCCAGACGGCGGCCTCCAGGAACACATCCACCGTGTCCGCCGTCACGCCCGTCGCCTCGCCGCCGATGATCCCGGCAACGCTTTCGACACCTTCACTGTCGGAAATCACCACCATGCCAGGGGCCAGCGTATAGGTCTTGTCATCCAGCGCCGCCAAAGTCTCGCCGCCCTTGGCCAGATGGACCCGCAGATCGCCCTTGACCTTGCCAGCATCGAAAACGTGCAGCGGGCGGTTCCGGTCATAGGTGAAGAAGTTGGTGATATCGACCAGCGCAGAAATGGGCCGCAGGCCGATCGCGCGCAGCCGGTCCTGCAACCATTGCGGGCTGGGTCCGTTCTTCACGCCTTTGATCAGCCGACCCATGAAGACATGACAGCCCTCGCCTTGGGTATCTGCATCAATCGTCACCTTGATCGGGCTATCGAAGCTGCCCGCGACCTGCGCCTCTTTCGCCGGTTTCAGCGTGCCGAGGCCCCTTGCCGCCAGATCGCGCGCGATGCCGCGCACGCCCAAAGCATCGGGGCGGTTGGGGGTAATGGCGATGTCGATGACCGGATCGACCTTCGCCGGATCATGTTCTGCCAGCCAGTCGATGAACCGATCGCCGACCTTGCCCGAGTCCAGCTCGATGATCCCGTCATGCTCCTCGCTCAACTGCATCTCGCGTTCGGAACACATCATGCCGTGGCTCTCGACACCCCGGATCTTGCCGACCTGAATTGTGGTGTCGATGCCGGGGATATACATGCCCGGCTTGGCGATCACGACCGTGATCCCCGCCCGCGCGTTCGGCGCGCCGCAGATGATCTGCTTGTCGCCCTCGTCGGTCTCGACGATGCAGACCCGCAGCTTGTCGGCATCGGGATGCTTTTCGGCGGTCTTGACCTTGCCCAGCGTGAAATCCTTCAGCGCATCCAGAGGGTTCTCGACCCCCTCGACCTCCAACCCCAGATCGGTCAGCGCATAGGTGATCTCCTCGACCGAGGCGGTCGTGTCGAGGTGATCTTTCAGCCAGGACAGTGTGAATTTCATATCCGTTGATCCTTGTGTTCCGGTATCGCGCAACTCCCGCGCCTGACCTGAGGGGTGGGCGCGAACGCGCCTGCCCCGTGGGGGCAGGTCAGGCGCGGCCCAAGCAAAGCTTGGGCAAGAAGGGTGGCAACCGTCATTCCGTCTGCCCCTCCGACCCAAGGTCTTCAACAACCTCGAACCGTTCGCAAATCATCATCATATCCGGCGCCCAACCGCCATTCCGCTCGAAATAGCGGCGGTGGTCGTCATACCATTCCCGGTAGGTCTCATTCTCGCCCTCGGCCAGCGCGAAATCCTCGGAAATCTCGCTTAACGGCATCTCCTCGACCGAAACAGTCCGAACCACCACCGCAGGCGTCCCGTCCCACTCGGTGATGATATCGCACCGCCCCACGACCGGCTTGGCCTCCTTGCCCGGCCCGAAATCCGACAACCGCCCCATCGTCGCCCGCTTCTTGCCGGCGCGCACCAGAGCGATCAACTCGCGGTTCATCGCGTCGGAGTCGCCGAAGCGGAAGGTCACGGCGTTGGGGTATTTGGAGAGGGGGGAGGGGGTCATTGAGAGGGCCACTTTTCTAGCTTCTGTCGGTGCAGTTGTTTGCGGCAAAGACCAAATTCGTTCGACTGTTAGCAATGTAAGTGTCTGCAACCATTGGCTTATACGGCTGATTGACCTGAACCGTAAATCGAAGCCGGTCGACCTGTTGCAAAAATTGCAGAATACGATCACGTGGTAGCTCTGCAATAATTTCGGAAACCAGCGGATCGAGTTGATGAACTATTGGCTTCAGTTCGTCCAACTGAACTTGTCGGTTTCCACAGTTACGGCGGCTGCGGCCTCACGAACCGCGTCGGTTGGTCCATTCACCTCCATGCTCAAGAAAAGCCGACCTGGAAAAGACTCGATGCAAAAAAGATTCAGCTCTAGTTCTCTTTCATCATCCGAAACAGGTCTTAAGAAAGCCTCGTAACCATCCTCGCGGAAGTCAATTCTCCAGGCAGACTGCGCTTGGGGTTTTCTACCGACAATCATAGCGATAGCGCGAGGTTCGCTTTTCTCAAAGCCGCTTTCGGCTTCGCCTGCATAACGGGTTAATCCCCAACCGTCGGCATCTTCTCGTGAGAACCAGATGATGTCTTCAGGCGCAGTGTAAGTAACGAAAGCAGCGATGCTTCCATGCGAGACTCCGTGAGCATATCCGTGTTCAGCTAGAAGTTCATTACATTGTTGATCTGGTACACCGCCCTTTGAGCACGAATGCTGTCCTAACAGACCGAACGGTTCGACAGTTCTCTGCGATCCGGCGATGAACACCAATGAAGCACATGCGGAGGCACATCTCGATCCATTGGCAACAACTGTATGAAACTTTCGGACCCCAAGAATGCCGGAGATCGCGAGCGCCTCGCTGACTGATCCACCTGAACTGTCAAGTAAAAGGACAGGTAGACCGTGAGGCAATGCAGAAACACTGCCGGACTTCGCCAAAAACTTGTCTGCGGTCCCGCTGTCAATTTCGCCGGACATCTTCAAAACCTGATGCCCGCGCCAATCAACGATCTCAAATTCAGCTACAAGACCAACTTCTGTTGTCGCCAAGAAGCAGAGAAAAGCAAACGAAAAAAACCTCACAATTCTGTCTGCCGCTTTACTCCGCGCTGTGGTCATTCCCGTTATCGCTAACATCAACAATCCCAACACCTTGACTATGCGTCCACATGTGGACACTACCGATTGACCCCGCCATGCAGGGTCGGAACATCCAGCGCCGAGAACCCGTAATGCCGCAGCCAGCGCAGGTCTGAATCAAAGAACGCCCGCAGGTCCGGATCCCGTATTTCAGCATCGCCAGCCGGTCGATTCCCATCCCGAAGGCAAAGCCCTGCCACTGGTCCGGATCGACCCCCGCCGAGCGCAGCACATGCGGATGAACCATGCCGGAACCAAGCACCTCCATCCAGTCATCGCCCTGCCCCACCTTCACGGCACCACCCTCCCAGGAACACTGAATATCGACCTCTGCCGAGGGTTCCGTGAACGGAAAATGCGAGGCCCGGAACCGGGTCCGAACCCCGGTCCCGAAGAAGGCCGAAAAGAATTCCTCCAGCACCCATTTCAGGTTCGCCATCGACAGATCGCGGTCAATCGCCAGCCCCTCGATCTGGTGGAACATCGGGGTATGAGTTTGATCGTAATCCGCCCGGTATACCCGCCCCGGCGCAATCACCCGGATCGGCGCGCCATGCTTGGCCATCGCCCGGATCTGCACCGGGCTGGTATGGGTCCGCAAAACATGCGGCGGCCGGTTATCACCCGGCTCGCGGTGCATATAGAACGTGTCCATCTCTGTCCGCGTCGGATGTTCGGGCGGGATATTCAGCGCGTCGAAATTGAACCAGTCGCTTTCCACCTGCGGCCCCTCGGCCACGGCAAAGCCCATGTCGGCGAAGATCGCGGACACCTCATCGGTGACCTGGCTGACCGGATGGATCGTGCCTTGCGGACGCGGCCGACCCGGCAGCGTGACATCCAGCCATTCATGGCGCAGGCGTTCATCCAAAGCGGCATCGGCCAAAGCCGACCTCTTGGCGGCGATCGCAGAGGTGATCTCATCCTTCAGCGCATTCAGCTTTGGCCCGGCGACCTGCCGTTCCTCGGGCGTCATCTTGCCCAGTTCGCGCATCTTCAGCGCCACTTCGCCCTGCTTGCCCATGGCCTGAACGCGGATATCCTCCAGCGCGGCCTCATCCCCGGCCCCGGCGATTGCACCTAGATATTTCTGCCTCAGATCGTCCATCGCGAGCCCCGTGGTTACGTCTGGAACCTGCTACCCAGACACCCCCGTGATTGCAAGGCCGCCGGGGCACGCGCGCGGCGGATTTGTCGCAACAGCAGGGCTTGTCTGTCAGCCCCGGCAGGCGCAAAAGCGGTCGATATCCCGAAGGAGCGAAACGATGTCTCAGGGAACGGCACAAAAACAACGCAGCTATACCGGCCCCGTTTTCCTCAGCGGCGGGTTCCGTCCGTTCTTTCTGCTCGGCGCGATTTGGGCGGCTTTGGCGATGCTTCTGTGGGTCGCAGTGATCAGCGGCGGTGTCGAGCTGCCGACGGCATTCGACCCGGTAGACTGGCACGCGCACGAACTGATCTTCGGCTATGCCGCGGCGATCGTCTGCGGCTTCCTGCTGACGGCCGTGCCGAACTGGACCGGGCGGTTGCCGGTGATGGGTTGGCCGCTGGCGGGTCTGGTGGCCCTGTGGCTGCTGGGCCGGGTGGTCGTGACCTTCGGCGCGGCATTGCCGGCCTGGGCGGTGGTGGCGGGCGATCTGGCGTTTCTCGCCGCGCTCGCCGCCGTGATCGGACGAGAGATCTGGGCAGGCTCGAACTGGCGTAACCTGCCAGTGATCGGCCTCTGCCTGCTCTTGTTGGCGGGCAATGCGGTGTTTCACTACGTTGCACTACAAGGCGAGGTCGCCGCCTCGGGCCATGGCGCGCGGCTGGGCGCGTCTGCGCTGGTGATGCTACTGTCGCTGATTGGCGGGCGCGTGGTGCCCAGCTTCACGCGAAACTGGCTGGCGCGGCAAGGTCCGGGTCGGCTGCCGGTGCCGATAAACCGCTACGATCATGTGACATTGAGCGTGTCCGGCCTGGCCCTAGCCGGTTGGATCGCGCTTCCGGACCATGCCGCCGGCGCCGCAGCGCTTGGCCTTGCCGGCGCGCTGCACGCCTTCCGGCTGGCCCGTTGGGCAGGCGACCGAACCGTGGCAGAGCCTATGGTTCTGGTCCTGCATGTGGCCTATGCCTTTGTGCCGCTGGGGTTCCTTTTGCTGGCGCTGGCGCAATGGCTGCCATCGGTGCCGCCGCTGGTTGGCCTGCACGCCTGGATGTCCGGCGCGGTCGGGCTGATGACGCTGGCGATGATGACGCGCGCCAGCCTTGGCCATACCGGACGCGCGTTGCAGGCGGACTGGACCGAGATCTCAATCTTTGGTCTCGCCTTGCTGGCTGTGCTGGCCCGGATCACGGCGGGGCTGACCGGGTCGGTTTGGACGCTGGACCTGTCCGGACTTGCCTGGATCGCGGCTTTTGCGGTCTTTGTAGTGGCCTATTGGCCGGTCCTGACCAGACCGCGACTGGCACCGAAGAAACCGATGGCGGCACCGGGGCAAAGCTAGGCAAAAAGGCCCGCCGTTTGGGGCGGGCCTTCAAGTATCAGTCAGTTTGGGCAATCAGGCCAGAGCGGCCTTCGCCTTGTCGACGATTGCGCCGAACGCATCGGGCTCGTGCACCGCGAGATCGGCCAGAACCTTGCGGTCCACCTCGATCCCGGCCAGCGACAGACCGTTGATGAAACGCGAATAGGTCAGCGACTCATCGATGCTGCGCACCGCGGCGTTGATCCGCTGGATCCACAGCGCGCGGAAGTTGCGCTTGCGGTTCTTGCGGTCGCGGGTGGCGTATTGGTTGGCCTTGTCCACGGCCTGCGTGGCCGTCCGGAAGTTGCGGCTGCGGTTACCGTAGTAACCCTTGGCGGCTTTCAGAACTTTCTTGTGACGGGCGTGCGTGACGGTTCCGCTTTTTACTCGAGACATCTGTCAGACCTCCTTATCGGTCGTAGGGCATGTAGGACTTGATGATCTTTGCGTCCTGATCGGACAGCACAGTCGTCCCGCGTGCATCACGAATGAATTTCTTGGTCCGTTTGATCATCCCGTGGCGTTTGCCTGCCTGGGCTGCGAGAACCTTGCCGGTCGCGCGTGATCTTGAAGCGCTTCTTGGCGCTTGATTTGGTCTTCATCTTGGGCATTTCCGTCTCCTCTTGGGTCGGTAGAATGCGCGACTCGGCATGCCACTTTCGGCCGGACGCACAGTTAGACTGGGGGCGTATAGGGGGCTATCGGGCCGCAGGCAAGCGGAAAAGGCGGGGCAACCTACCGAATGTAATGGGCTACGACCCGCGAAAAGACATCCGGTATCTCCTCGAACGAATAGCCGCCCGGTTGCTGGGTAACCGCAATGGCGATCAGCCCTCCGCCGATCATGAACATGATCGCTGCGGCCCGCGGCGTGCGGCTTTCCGAAAACGCACTGATCACAGAAGGAATTGCCAGAGCACTAATGATAAGCCCCAGCACAAATAACAGGTCATTCGTCATACACAGGGTCCATCTTGCCGCATCCTGAAATCGCTTTATTCAGGATCGGTGCTGAAAATCAACCGTTCTTCGCAAGGGGCCACACGAAGAATATTGGTGGACCCCGGCTGGTTGAACGGAATGCCAGCGGTGACGACGATGAAGTCGCCCTCGGTCGCGAAACCCTCGGTTCGGGCCGCGCGGGCGGCGTTCACCACCGCCATCTTGAACCGCTCGACCTCGCCGGTCATGACACAATGCATACCCCAGCTAAGCGCCAGACGCCGCGCCGTGCCGATCCGCGAGGTCAGCGCGATGATCGGTACATGCGGGCGCTCGCGCGCTGTCAGAAGCGCCGTCGTTCCCGATTCAGAAAAGCAGCAAATCGCCTTGATATCAGTGGTTTCCGCGATCTCCCGCGCAGCGGAAACGATCGCGTCCGCGATCGTCGCCTTGGTCCCGGCCCGGCTGGCGTCGATGATCTCCCGGTAGTTCGGATCGTTTTCGACCTCGATGGCGACGTTGCTCATCGTGGTGACGGCTTCCACCGGATAGTTGCCGGCGGCACTCTCGGCCGACAGCATGACGGCATCCGCACCCTCGTAAATCGCCGTTGCCACGTCCGAAACCTCGGCACGTGTCGGCATCGGGCTTTCGATCATGCTTTCCAGCATCTGTGTCGCCACGATCACAGGCTTGGCGGCCGCGCGGCAGGCGCGGACCATGCGTTTCTGGATCGGCGGCACGTTTTGCACCGGCAGTTCGACACCCAAGATCGCCACGCGCCACCATGATACCGTCAGAGGCGGCCAGGATGCTGTCGAAGGCCTTGACCGCGGCGGGCTTCTCGATCTTCGACATGATCGCGGCCCGGCCAGCGGCCAATGCGCGACCCTCTTCGACATCGGCGGCGCGCTGCACGAAGGATAGCGCCAGCCAGTCGACACCCAGCTGGCAGGCGAATTCCAGATCCTTGCGGTCCTTTTCTGACAAGGCGGCCAGCGGCAGCACGACATCGGGAACGTTCACGCCCTTGCGGTCAGAAATCGTTCCGCCTGCAATCACGGTGCAATTGGCAAAGTCGCGGCCGCAGTCATCGACCCTCAGACGGATTTTGCCATCGTTCACCAACAGCGACGCGCCGGGTTCCAACGCGTCGAAAATCTCCTTGTGTGGCAGGCAGATACGGGTTTTGTCACCCTCGGCCTTGTCAAGATCGAGGCGGAATTTCTGACCGTCCTCCAGCTCTTCCTCGCCGTTCTTGAAGGTGCCCAGACGCAGTTTCGGGCCCTGCAGATCGGCCAGAATTGCGATCGGGCGGCCGGTGTCCTTTTCGATCTGGCGGATGATCTCGTGGCGCGCCCGGATGTCGGCATGTTCGCCGTGGCTCATGTTCAGACGGAACACATCAGCGCCTGCTTCAAAGAGCGCGCGGATGGTTTCGTAGTCATTCGATGCTGGGCCCAGCGTGGCAACGATCTTAACTCTGCGAAGGCGTCTCATTTTGCCTCGTTCCTTTTGTCAGATAGGTCATGTCATTGGGCCAAGGCCTGTATGTATCAATTCCCGCGACGTGACAACTGGCGCTTTCCTTTCAAGTTGCGTAAGCAGGTCCGACGGAAATCAGCGGCAGACACATGACAGAGATTCCTTACGAAATCATTGGAAACAAAAGAGATTCTCGATGGCTGATCGCCTGTGATCATGCCACGAACAGGATCCCGCCAGAGGTTTGCGGCGGCGATCTGGGCCTTGCACCGGCCGAAATGCAACGTCACATTGCCTATGATATCGGTGCGGCGGCGGTGACGCGGCAGCTGGCGGACATGCTGGATGCCCCGGCGATCCTGTCGCGGTTTTCGCGGCTGGTAATCGACCCGAACCGCGGCGAGGACGATCCGACATTGATGATGCGGGTCTATGACGGCACTATCATTCCGGGCAATCGACATGCCGACGCGGAAGAAATCGGACGTCGGCTAAACACATACCACCGGCCCTATCACAAGGCTTATACCGAACTTGCGGCCCGACGTGACGACGTGATTATCGTTGCAGTTCATAGCTTTACGCCAAAGCTCAATAGCCGTGCGCCGCGACCCTGGCACATCGGCATCCTGCATGCCGACTGGGATACCCGGCTGTCCACACCGTTGCTGGAGGCGCTTTACCGCGAACCCGGCATATGCGCCGCCGCCAATGAACCCTATGCCGGGCACCTTCCCGGCGATGCGGTGGACCAGCACGCCTTGCAACCGGGGCGGCCAAATGCTCTGATCGAGATCCGGCAGGATCTGATCGCCGAAGAGGCCGGTCAGCAGGAATGGGCAGAGCGTCTGGCGCGGTTGCTGCCAGAGGCGCTGAAGGCCAGTGGTATCTAGCCAAGGGGTTGAAAATGGACGAGAAAACACAAACAGAACTGGAAGCCGCCGCATTCCGTCGGCTGCGCGAACACCTGATGGAAAAGCGCCCGGATGTGCAGAATATCGACCTGATGAACCTAGCCGGGTTCTGCCGCAACTGCCTGTCGCGCTGGTATCAGGAAGCTGCGAACGAACGCGGTATCGAGATGACCAAGGACGAGGGCCGCGCGGCTTTTTACGGGATGCCGTACGAGCAATGGCGGGCTAAGAACCAGACCGAAGCCGACGACGCCAAGAAGGCGCAGTTCGACGAAGCGTTCCGCCAGAATGTCGGCGGCGGGTCAGAGTAGCGCCCTCGTACTTCGAAACTCCGACCGACGACCAATCCGCGTCGCCTATCCGCCGCTGGCCTCAATCGGCACATCAACCGGCGTGTAGCCCAGCACAGCGACCGGCAGCGTCCGCTCCTTCACGCAGACGCCCCGGGTTTTGACCTCGGCACTCAGCACCGCGAACATCGCATCGACCTCTGGCGCGGTCGGGCATCCTCTAAGGGTTTTCCCGGCGCAGACGCTTTCATGCACCCGTAGCGCACGGGTGAAGGGGCACAGGATATCGCGGTCAATATCGGTCGCTGCCTGAATCTTCGCCAATTCCACACCGAACTCACCTTCCGCGACCATTGCCATCGCGTCGAAAGCATAGACCTTCTCCATAAGATATTCCTGGATCAGGTCGGGACGATGCTGTGAATAGGCGATCATGTTGATCTGATAGGGTTCCAGCGCGGCAACAGACTTGAACCCCTCGGCGACGGTTTTGGCCTGCAAATAAGCCTGCCAATAATCCGGATCATAGGGCGAGGCGATCAGCATGCGGCGCGCGTAATCCAGCATCTCTTCCGGTGTCGGTCTGCTGACCACCACCATCCTGCGCTGGCCGCTATCGTCGGTTTCCCACCGGCTTAGCGGCGTCATCAGCAGTTTGACCAGATTGGGATTGTAGGGGTCTTTGTGCAACCAGCAGCGTGCATAGTCGATCTCTGCCTGCCGGTGCTTTTCGGCCAATGTCGGATAGCCGTATTCACCCGCAACGAAGGTATCGAACGTATCGGCCTGCTCGGCATTGATATAACCGTCACGGGTCAGCAACCGATGCGCCAGTTCGGCCTGTTCGGGCGTCGCATTGCGCGTCAGCGCGCGGCGTAGTCGCAAATGATCCAGATGCGGCAGGTCTTCGTTGTTCAGCGTTTCCTCGACCCAATCCAGCCGGTCGTGATAGTAACTATGCGCGATCGACAGTTTGCAGCTAAGAACCGGCGATGGTTCGGGGTCGGGAGCCAGCGGTGCGTAGGTATCGCAGATCTTCTCGGCCAGATCCCAGGTTCCGCCCCATCCCGGATGCGCCAGAAGTTCTCCGCGTGACAGCGTGCCCCAGTTGGGATCGCTGCGCATCACGGCGTCGAGCACCTCCAGACCGATTTCGCGTCGCCCTGTGCTAACCGAAAGGTTCATCAGACCGTCAGAGGCAGAGATCAGCCGAGGTTTGCTCTGGTAGGCCGTCATCGCATGGTCCCACGCCTCTTCCTGCATGGTGCGGAATATCCGCAGCGCGTCGGGATAGGTTTCTCGTGCCAGTTTTTCACCGCGGATATAGTCGCTGCGGGTGTTAAGGTTCCAGGATTTCGCCGAATGGGCGAAGGCGGATGCGGTTTTTTGTTCCAGCCATTTGTCAATGAACGCGACTGTCACCGGGTTGGTGGACTTGAACATCTTGAAGAGCATACGGATTTCGCCCGCCCTTCGTTCCTTGGCCTCGAACAGGGTTTGGGCGTTTGTCAGGATCGCCTCAGCCTCTGCGACATCGCCGTTGGTGACCGCCGCGCGAAGCCGCAGCTCTTCGGCCTCATCGGCGCGCGCGCCAAAGGCCGCAAAGATCAGGACCAAAATGAAAAGAGGTCGCAGTGCCCGCATCGTTCAACCCTTCGGTGCAATCCTGCGAACAGGATTGCCAAGCGAAATTGGCCGAAATGGGGCGTGGCGGATGTTTATCGTCTGGGGATTGCGCGCATATTGGGTTCAGGCTTCCCGCGCCACCTCTGCCCTGATCCATTCCATGACCACATCCTGCGCCGGGCTGGGTTTTCGCGCGCCGGGGCGCACCAGATAGAACCCGCCCTGATCGCGCGCATTGTCATGCCAAAGCACGCTCAGGCGACCCGCCGCGATCTCTTCGCCCAGCAGCAGCCGGGGGGCCAGCGCCACGCCCTGCCCGTTCGCAGCGGCGTCCATCGCCAACGCGGTCTGGTTGAACTGCAATATCCGGTTCTGTGGCCGCAGCCCGGCATCGCCCAACAGCTTTTCCCAATAGGCGTGGCTGTCCTGAATCAACCGATGCGTCGTGAAGCCCTTCAGGCCGTCAACCGCCCCGGTTTCGGCGCCATAACCCGGACTGCAAATCGCGCAGAGATCCAGCGGCGACAGCAGCTTCGCGTCAAGATCACCGCCAAAGCCACCGCGCCCCTGCCGGATCGCCAGATCGACGCCATCGGTGCGAAAATCGGCCAGCCCCTCGGTGGCGACGATCTGCAAGTCGATCTCGGGATGGGCATCGGCGAACCCTGCCAGTCGCGGCACCAGCCATTTCGTGGCGAAGGACGGCGTGACGCTGAGCGTGATGCGCGTGCTTTCGGGCCGCAGGTTGCGGCGTCGCCTCCTCGATGATCGCCAGCGCGCGGCGGATCGGCGCGTGATAGCTCGCGCCCGGTCGCGGGTCAGGGCAAGGCCGCGCGGCTTGCGGATGAAACAGCTGACGGCCAAGGTCAGCCTCGAGCCGGCGCACCTGCTGCGCGACGGCGCCCTGGGTCAGGTTCAGTTCCTCGGCGGCAAGGCGAAAGTTCAGATGCCGGGCGGCGGCGTCGAACATCCGCAGCGCGTTGAGGTTGGGTAGGCGCATGGGTCGGCATCTCCGTAGACAGTAGATTTTCTACAGCCTTGCGCGACGAGACATGATTGGTCAAGCGCGGGCGACTGCGGCCATATGTGCGGCACATACTGGAAACCGGAGGACGGATCATGGCGGCAGACGAAAGTGGCACTCATCACGGCGGGCGGCAGCGGCATGGGCGCGGACGCGGCGCGGCGGCTGGCCGCGGACGGGTATCAAGGTCGCGATCCTGTCCTCGTCCGGCAAGGGCGAGGCGCTGGCCAAGGAACTTGGCGGCGTCGGCGTGACCGGGTCGAACCGCTCGAGTCGACGATCTGCAAGCAGCTGGTCGACCTGGCGATGGAGACGCTGGGGCCGCGTCGACGTGCTGGTCAACTCCGCCGGGCACGGGCCGAAGGGTCCGGTCCTGGAGATCAGCGACGAGGACTGGCACGAGGGCATGGAGGTCTATCTGCTGAACGTGATCCGGCCCGACGCGGCTGGTCACCCCGATCATGGCCAAGCAGGGCGGCGGCGCGATCATCAACATCTCGACCTTCGCGGCGTTCGAGCCGGATCCGCTGTTTCCGACCTCCGGCGTGTTCCGCGCCGGGCTGGCGGCTTTCACCAAGCTGTTCGCCGACAAATACGCGGCCGACAACATCCGCATGAACAACGTCCTGCCCGGCTTCATCGACAGCCTGCCGGAGACCGAGGATCGCCGCGCGCGCATCCCGATGGGGCGCTACGGCAAGGCCGCCGAAGTGTCGGCGCTGATCGCCTATCTGGCCTCGGACGACGCCGCCTACATGACCGGGCAGAACCTGCGCATCGACGGCGGGCTGACCCATGCTGTCTGATGTGGCACTGGCCCCCGATCGCCGCGCGCAGGCGGCGTTCGCGCTGAAATGGGTCGCCTCGGTGATCCAGATCATGGGCTATTCGGCCACCGCATTCGGCATGACGCCGCTCAACATCTACCTGTTCCTTGTCGGGCTGGTCGGCTGGTTCATTGTCGGGTTAATGTGGAATGACCGGGCGATCATGCTGATCCATATCGTGGCGCTTGCAGCGATGGTGATCGGGTTGGCGAGTTAGGAAACTTTAACGTGCGATTCCGGTTTGTTGCGATAGCCCCGACTTTGACAGCCCTAGCCCTGCTTGTGCCGTTGATCGCGGCAGCAAAGGATCAAGCCTTGGAACAGAAACTGACCGCCGCCTTCGAGACCGGAGAGCTTGCAGGCCTGCATTCCGTCTATGTCGCCGAGGGCGACGAGGTTCTGGCAGAGCTCTATTTCCCGGGCGACGATCAGCGTTGGGGTACGCCGCTGGGGCTGCGTGAGCATGGTGCGGATGAACTGCACGATCTGCGCTCGGTCACGAAAAGTATCGTCGGGCTTCTATACGGGATTGCGCTGGCAGAGGGCGCGGTGCCGGGGTTGGATGCGCCGTTGATCGCACAGTTTGCCGATTATGCCGATCTGGCCGCCGATCCGGCGCGGGCGGGGATTCTGGTGCGCCATGCCTTGTCGATGAAGATGGGCACCGAATGGAACGAGGATCTGCCCTATTCCGATCCGCGGAACAGCGAGATTGCGATGGAGAATGCCGAGGACCGCAGTCGTTTCGTGCTGGACCGGCCGATGGTGAACAAACCCGGTGACTGGTGGGCCTATAATGGCGGGGCCAAGGCGGTGATCGGGCGGCTGATCACGGAAGGCACCGGGATAGCGCTGGATGAGTATGCCGCCGCGAAGCTGTTCGGGCCTTTGGGGATCACCGAATTTGAATGGGTGCGCGGGACGGACGGCGTCCCGTCCGCCGCCTCGGGCCTGCGACTAAGGATGCGGGATCTGGCCAAGATCGGCCGGATGATCGCGGATGGCGGCATGCATGACGGCCGGCAGGTTGTGCCTGCCGACTGGCTGGATGCGTCGTTCACGCCCTATTCGACGTTGCAGGGCGATGCTTTGCGCTATGGCTTCTTCTGGTGGCTGGCCCCTGAAGCCTCGCCCACGCAATGGGTGGCGGGGTTCGGTAATGGAGGGCAGCGGCTGATGATCGGTGGCAAGACCGGAACGGTGATCGTGGTCTTCGCAGGCAATTACAATCAGCCCGATGATTGGAAGCTGCCGCTGAAGGTGACGGTGGATTTCGTCGGGCCGGCTTTGCAGGCGCGGGCCGAACGCTAACGCAGGATGGCTTTGTTCCCGAGCAAAGTCATCTTACCCTAAACCGCCGCCTTGCGGCTTTCGTCCAGATAAATCTCGCGCAGGCGCGTCGCCACGGGGCCGGGTTTGCCACCGCCGATGGCCGTGCCGTCTATATCCACGACCGGCATCACAAAGGCGGACGCGCTGGTGATGAACGCCTCGTCGGCGCGCTTGGCCTCTTCGATGGTGAAGGGCCGTTCCTCGACCACCATCTGCGCCTCGCGCGCAAACCGCAGCACGGCCGCACGGGTAATACCGTGCAGGATATCATTGCCAAGCTGGCGCGTGACGATCTTGCCGCCTGTCACGATATAGGCGTTGTTCGAGGTGCCTTCGGTGACATGGCCATCCTCGACCATCCAGGCATCGTCGGCGCCGGCCTTCTTGGCCATCATCTTGCCCATCGAGGGGTAGAGCAGTTGCACTGTCTTGATGTCGCGGCGGCCCCAGCGGATATCTTCGATCGAGATCACCTTTATCCCCGTTTTCGCCGCCGGATTGTCGGCCAAACCGGGTTTGGACTGCGTGAACAGCACCAAGGTCGACGGTGTGGTCGCGGGATCGGGAAACGCGAAATCCCGGTCGCCGGGATTGCCGCGGGTGATTTGCAGATAGATCATGCCGTCCGTCAGATCGTTGCGCACTACCAGTTCTCGGTGGATCGCAAGCAATTCGCCCATCGCGGGCGGTGGGGCCATGTCCAACGCGTCCAGTGACCGTTGCAGACGCTTGGCATGGCCTGCAAAGTCGATCAGCTTACCGTCGAGCACGCTCGTCACCTCATAGACGCCATCGGCCATCAGAAACCCCCGGTCAAAGACCGAGATCTTCGCCTCGCTTTCGGGCAGGTACTCTCCGTTGACATAAACCGTGCGATCCATCGCGATGCTCCTGACCCTGGCGGACGTGGCCTGACGCCGACCCGCCAAGTGATTGCGTTTCACTGGTCTTCAGGCAACAGCGACGGGCCGTCAAGGGTGCTGGCCGCCAAAGCCGCGGCCCAGCGCTTGCCCGGCGAGCGGTTGCCGCCTATAAGCCGGAAAGTTCACAGGCGGGGCGCCATGACCTTCAGGCAGAAGCACTTACTGGGCATCGAACCGCTTCACCCCGATGAGATTCGCAGCCTTCTGGACCGCGCCGACCATTACGCCGATCTGAACCGCAAGGGTGGACCGACAGAACAGGTGCTGGCCGGGCTGACGCAGGTCAACATGTTCTTCGAGAACTCGACCCGCACCCAGGCCAGCTTCGAGCTGGCGGGCAAGCGGCTGGGCGCTACGGTAATGAACATGGCGATGCAGGCTAGCTCCGTCAAAAAGGGCGAGACGCTGATCGACACCGCGCTGACCCTGAACGCGATGCACCCCGATCTGCTGGTCGTGCGGCACCCGCATTCAGGCGCGGTGAACCTGCTGGCCGAAAAGGTGAATTGCGCCGTGCTGAACGCAGGCGACGGTCGCCATGAACACCCGACCCAGGCGCTACTGGATGCCCTCACGATCCGCCGCGCCAAGGGGCGGTTGCACCGGCTGACGGTGGCGATCTGCGGCGACATCGCGCATTCCCGCGTCGCGCGCTCGAACATCATCCTATTGGGCAAGATGGAGAACCGCATCCGCCTGATCGGCCCGCCAACGCTGATCCCCGCCGGGGCCGCCGACTGGGGCGTCGAGGTCTACGGCGACATGGCCGAGGGGCTGAAGGACGCCGATGTCGTGATGATGCTGCGATTGCAGAAGGAACGGATGGACGGCGCGTTCATCCCCTCGGAACGCGAATATTTCCACCGCTTCGGTCTGGATGCAGAGAAGCTGGCCCATGCCAAACCCGACGCCATCGTCATGCATCCCGGCCCGATGAACCGCGGGGTAGAGATCGACGGGACATTGGCCGACGACATCAACCGCAGCCACATTCAGGAACAGGTCGAGATGGGCGTCGCCGTGCGCATGGCCGCGATGGAGCTGCTGGCACGGAACCGGACGGACAAGGCGGAAGGGGTGTGGGTGTGAGCGCAGATACCACCGCCGACGATTGGATCGGTCCACCGGAAAAGACGGAACGGCTGCTTTGGCAGGGCAAGCCGGACAGGCGTTTCCGGTTCAACATGTATCACCTAGGCCCGAGCCTTTTCGGGGTAGCATTCATAGCCGTCGGCATCTTCGAACTGGTCTTCGTTCAGTCTTTCGAAAATGGCCTGTCGCTTTTCGGCGCGATCCCCGCAGCCTTCGCCGTAACGTTCCTTCTATTCGGTCTGCATCTTGTTCTGGGCATCCACCTGGGCCAGACCTACGATCGCAGAAACACCCGCTATGCCCTGACCGACCGGCGCGCCATTGTCGTACTGAACAGGTTTCGCAGGCCCGTCGTGACCTCGTTCCCGATCACAGCCGGGATGGAGATCGAATTGCGCGCGACCGAGCCGCCAAGCGTCCTTTTCGCCAACAGGTATATCGAACTGGAGGATGAAACCGAGCTGCAGCGCTTCGGCTTTGAGCTGCTGGCCGATGCCCAGAAAGTTCACGATCTGATGCTACAGGTTCAGCGGGGGCAGGCATGACGACCCTCCTCCACAATGCCCGCCTCATCGACCCAGAAGCCGGGACCGAGACGCTCGGGGCGATTCGGATATCGGACGGAAAGATTACCGAAATCCTAACGCAACGCACTGATAACATTGAGATGTTTCGCGCGCGAAACAAATCCGGTCAAGCCACTGACTCCGGTGAAGAAATTCTCGATTGTGCCGGAAAATGCCTGGCCCCCGGCATCGTCGATATCGGTGTGAAGGTCAGTGAACCCGGTGAGCGGCACAAGGAAATCTTTCCGCTCGGCGGGGCTTGCGGCGGCGGCGGGCGGCGTCACCACGATGGTCACGCGGCCCGACACGACGCCCACAATCGACAACCCCGAACTGCTGGAATTCGTCACAAGGCGCGCCGCCGCGGCCTCGGCGGTCAATGTGCTGCACATGTCGGCGCTGACCAAGAGCCGCGCCGGGCGCGAGATGGTCGAGATCGGCTTCATGCTGGACGCGGGCGCTGTGGCCTTCACCGACTGCGACAACGTGATCGAGGATACCAAGGTCGCCAGCCGCTGCCTGACCTATGCGCGCTCGCTTGGCGCACTGGTGATCGCGCATCCGCAGGACCCCGGCCTGTCGCGGGGGGCCGCGGCAACCAGCGGCAAGTTCGCATCCTTGCGCGGCCTGCCCGCCGTATCACCTATGGCCGAACGGATGGGGCTGGACCGCGATCTTGCCCTCGTCGAGATGACCGGCGTGCGCTATCACGCCGACCAGATTACCAGCGCCCGGTCGCTGCCGCGGCTGGAACGCGCCAAGGCCAATGGCCTCGATGTGACAGCGGGCGTCAGCATCCACCACCTGACGCTGAACGAGCTGGATGTCGGCGATTACCGCACTTTCTTCAAGGTCAAGCCACCGCTAAGGTCAGAGGATGACCGGGTCGCGATGGTTCAGGCGGTCGCCTCTGGTCTGATCGACGTCATCAGCTCGATGCACACGCCACAAGACGAGGAAAGCAAACGCCTGCCGTTCGAGGAAGCCGCCAGCGGTGCCGTGGCACTGGAAACCCTTCTGCCCGCCGCGTTGCGGCTTTACCATGCAGAGGCGATCACCCTGCCGCAGCTTTTCCGCGCCCTGTCGCTGAACCCGGCGAAACGACTGGGCTTGCCGCAGGGGCGGTTAGCCGTGGGCGCACCTGCGGATCTGATGCTGTTCGATCCGGATGCGCCGTTCGTGCTGGACCGGTTCACGTTGCGATCGAAATCCAAGAATACCCCCTTTGACGGCCAGCGGATGCAGGGCAAGGTGCTGGGAACCTGGGTGGGCGGCAAGAGGGTGTTCGGATGATCTATATCGCAGTCGCGGTGCTTTCCTACCTTCTGGGCTCGATCCCGTTCGGGCTGGTAATGGCGCGGGCCTTCGGACTGGGCGATATCCGCAAGATCGGGTCGGGCAATATCGGTGCCACCAACGTGCTGCGTACAGGGAACAAGCCCGCCGCCCTGCTGACGCTGGTGCTGGATGCCGGCAAGGGGGCGGTTGCGGTTCTGGTCGCACGAGCGGCTATCGGCGAAGATGCCGCCGGGCTGGCGGGCCTCTTCGCGATGCTGGGGCATCTTTACTCGGCGTTCCTGAAATTCAGCGGCGGCAAGGGTGTCGCGACGTTCCTTGGCACACTTCTGGCGCTGTCGTTTCCGGTCGGGCTTGCAGCCTGCGCGACATGGTTGGTTGTGGCGGGGGTCGCGCGCTATTCGTCGCTCGCGGCCTTGGTGGCGGCGGCATTGGCGCCGGTCTATACGTTCGTCTTCTATCACCGGCACGGTGCGGTTCTGGTGCTGTTGCTGGCCGCTTTGATATTTTACAAGCACAGCGCTAATATCGCCCGGCTTCTAGACCGGACCGAGCCGAAGATCGGCCAAAAGGGAAAATAGCGAGGGTTCTCATGGATTTCACAACAGCCGTCCGCACCTGCTTTCAGAAATATGTCACCTTTTCGGGACGCGCCCAGCGATCGGAATTCTGGTGGTTCGCGCTTTTCAACTTGGTGGGTAGCTTTGTTCTGGGCCTCGTCGATGCGATCCTGTTCGGCTGGGTAAGCGATGATCCGCAATTCCTGAACGGGATATTCGGCTTGGTGATGTTCCTGCCCAGCATTTCCGTCGCGGTGCGCCGGCTGCATGATACCGACCGCTCTGGCTGGTGGTGGTGGCTGGTGCTGATCCCGCTGATCGGCTGGATCATCCTGATCGTCTGGTATGCGACCAAGGGCACGGACGGCCCGAACCGGTTCGGGCCGGACCCGTTGGACGGCGGATCGGGCGAATACGACGAGTTCTTCGAGCACCGGTCGTCGATCCCGTCGGTACCACGCAGCGA
Organism: uncultured Alphaproteobacteria bacterium; assembly: GCA_963768355.1. Taxonomy (GTDB): domain Bacteria; phylum Pseudomonadota; class Alphaproteobacteria; order Rhodobacterales; family Rhodobacteraceae; genus JAHEAO01. The sequence continues at coordinate 38,943 of CAVYHT010000034.1, read as the reverse complement.
CTGAGCCGTCAGTAGGAATACTCGGCGTAGATCCGCGTCAGATCGCCGTTCCAGTCGCCGTGGTAATGCTCCAGCAACTCATCCGCCGGGGTCTTGCCGGTTTCGACGGTTTCCTTGAGCGCGTTGAGGAAATGCGTCTCATCCGGCACCAGCCCGCCTGCCCCCGGCATCGCGCGGGCTTTCAGGCCCGCGTCCGAGATCGCCACGGCTTCGCCGCGCGAGCTCGTGCATGCTGATCCCGCCCACCTTGGCCTGCAGCCCGTCGACGGATGCAGCCACCCGCAACGCCTCGCGGGTCTCGGCGTCCCAGCCCTTGACCAGATCCCAGGCGGCATCGAGCGCGCCTTGGTCATAGATCAGCCCGACCCAGAAGGCGGGCAGCGCGCAAAGCCTGTCGCCACGGGCCGCCATCGGCGCCGCGCATCTCGATGAATTTCTTCAGACGAGCCTCGGGGAAGACGGTGGTCAGGTGATCGGCCCAATCCGACAGCGTCGGCTTCTCGCCCGGCAAAGCGGGCAATTTGCCGTTCAGGAAATCGCGGAACGACTGGCCCAGCGCGTCGATGTATTTGCCGTCGCGGTAGACGAAATACATCGGCACATCGAGCACCTAGTCGGCATATTGCTCAAACCCGAAGCCGTCCTCGAACACAAAGGGCAGCATGCCGGTGCGCGAGGGATCCAGGTCGCGCCAGATCCGCGCGCGCCAGGACTTGTGGCCGTTGAGCTTGCCCTCGAAGAACGGCGAATTGGCGAACAAAGCGCGTCGCCACCGGCTGCAGCGCCAGCGCCACGCGCATCTTCTGCACCATGTCGGCCTCTGACCCGAAATCGAGGTTCACCTGAACCGTGCAGGTCCGGCGCATCATCTGCGTGCCATGGGTGCCGACCTTTTGCATGTAGGCATCCATCAGCTTGTAGCGGCCCTTGGGCATCAGCGGCATCTGCGTCGTGGGTCCAGATCGGGGCCGCCCCCAGACCGATGAAGCGAGCGCCGATCTTGTCCGCGACGGTTTTCACATCGCGCAGATGGTCGTTCACCTCGTCGCAGGTCTGGTGGATGGTCTCCAGAGGCGCGCCCGAAAGCTCCAGCTGGCCACCCGGTTCAAGGCTGACATTGGCACCGTCCTTGACCAGCCCGATGATATGGTCGCCTTCCAGCACCGGATCCCAGCCAAAGCCGTCGCGCAAACCTTCCAGCATCGCCCGGATCGAGCGGTCACCGTCATAGGGCAGCGGTTTCAGCGTGTCTTTGCAATAGCCGAACTTCTCGTGCTCGGTGCCGATGCGCCAGTCATCCTTGGGCTTGCAGCCAGCGGCCAGATATTCGGCCAGCTGTTCATGCCGCTCGATCGGCCCGCCGCCGGACTGGGGGATGGACATGTTCGCGCTCCGGGCTTTTCAGGCTTCAGGGTCCGGTCTGCTTGGTGCGAAAGATCGGGGAAGTCAATGCAGGGCGGGCGGCTTTGCCTGCCAGATCACGACCTGTCTGTCAGGCGAGCCTGACAGTTCCGACAACATCCGTTCGGTCTGAATACCTTCGAGATTGGCGAAGACATCGAACAGCGCCTCGGCCCCTTCGGCATCGGTAGGAATGCGCAGCGGCGGCGAATGCGGATCGTGAAGCACCCATTGCGAGGCAGGCTTGGTGGTCGGATCCAGCTCGACCTTGGTCAGATCGGCGATTGCCATGGCACCGCCTTCATGGGGGCCGTAATAGGCGACCTGCCCCTCCATCACGTGCACGACCCCGGCGCCACCGCCGCCGGTGCGGAACCGGGCGCGCTGGATGCCGGCGAAGAACAAAAGCGCCCCGGCGATGGTCAACGAGGTGCCGATGATCCGCATCATGTCAGAGCCGCCAACGGCCCAATACATGCCCAGGATCGAGACGAAAACGCCAATGATCGCTTCGCGCGCCCTGGCAATCGATTCCCTGATTTCCGGCCGAATGAACTGCATCACCAGTCACCCATTGCATTTTGCCACAGGGCAAGTGCCGCGACGGACGCGGTATCTGCCCGCAGAATGCGGGGGCCCAACCCAATCTGTGTCATTCTTGACATCTTTCCAACCTGCTCGCGTTCACTTTCGCTGAAACCGCCCTTCGGGACCAATCAAAATCGCCCATGCGCCGCCGCGATTGTGCTGGCGAGCGTGTTTTTCGCGCCAGCCCGCGCTTCGTCGCAGAACAACAGCTGACGGTCCTTAGGCCAGTCCGACAGCAGGCGGTCGAGTTTCTGCAAGGGCTCGACCGGCGGCACGAAGGTTGCGCCGCATTGCTCTGCCGCCTCTCTGGCATGGGCTTGCAGGCGATCCTGCCGGATGCGTTCGGAATTGGTGAACTCTGTCTGGACCGGCACGATCCGTGCCACCCCCATCTCGACCGCCTTTTCGACGATGAAATCGGTGCGCGCCTTCTTGATCGGCGCGAACAGCAGCCAGAGGTCGGGCGGCATCTGCAACGGCCGGGTCTGATCGAGGCAGGTAAGAACTCCGCCGCGTTTGCCGGCCTCTGCCACCTTTGCCAGATATTCGCCGTCGCGCCCGTTAAAGAGTAGCAGCTGCGCGCCTTCGGTCAGCCGCATCACTCCGAAAAGGTAATGCGCCTGATCCCGCGACAGAGGAACCGATTGCCCCGCCCCAAGCGGGTGATCTACAAACAGTCTGATTTTTGCGCCCGACATGAAAGGCAATCTATGACCGCTGCGGGAAAGACGCCAGAGAGTGCCGGACAGGTTTCGGATGCCGTCACCGGCAACTGGGTCGATCATCTGGCCCCGGTCTGGACGCGGCCTTACCTGCGGCTGTCGCGCGCGGACCGGCCGATCGGCACATGGCTGCTGCTTGTTACCGTGCTGGTGGGGGGCCTTGCTGGCTGCCGCCTCGCAGGGCACGTTCGGTTGGCGCGAGGCTTGGGTGCTGGTTGGCTGCGCAATCGGTGCCTGGCTGATGCGCGGCGCGGGCTGTACCTGGAACGACATCACCGACCGCAAGATCGACGCGGCGGTGGCGCGCACCCGGTCGCGACCGATTCCCTCGGGGCAAGTTTCGGTCCGGCAGGCGGGGGTTTGGCTGGCGTTGCAGGCAGTTTTGGCCTTCGCGATCCTCTTGAGCTTTCACAACTTCGCGATCCTTCTGGGCATCGGATCGCTGATTCTGGTGGCGATTTATCCCTTCGCCAAGCGCTTTACCTGGTGGCCGCAGGTGTTTCTGGGGCTGGCTTTCAACTGGGGCGCTTTGTTGGCTTGGGCGGCAGTGACGGGCGGTTTGGGCTGGCCACCGGTCTTCCTTTATCTCGCGGGCATCGCCTGGACGCTGTTCTACGACACGATTTACGCGCATCTGGACAAGGAGGATGACGAACTGATCGGCGTGAAATCAACGGCGCGGCTCTTTGGAACCGGGACTTATCGCTGGCTGCGCTGGTTTCTGATGGCCACGGTCCTGTTGATGACGCTGGCGATCCTGCTGGCGCTGCTGCCTGCGAACAATCCCTTGGCACTGGTCGTGGCACTGGGCGGGCCCTGGGCGCTGGGCTGGCATCTGGCGTGGCAGATCCGGTCGCTGGACATCGACGATCCGGCGGTTTGTATTCGGCTTTTCCGGTCGAACCGGAATGCCGGGCTGATCCCTGCGCTGTTTGTCGCCATTGCCAGCGCGCTGTGATTGCGGCAGGAACACTGAGGCCCTAGTTAGGAACAAGTTGCCCGAAAGTCCGAGTTGAATGCCAATCAGACCGTTTCTTCCCGCCCTGATCGCCCTGGGTCTGGCCGTCACGCTGGCCATGGTGACATCTATCATGGCCGTCTCGACAATCGAGACCCGGTCGCAGCAGGATGTGCACCGGGTACTGGATCTGAACGGGCATGGCTGGGTTACGGTCGCGGTTGACGGATTGCAGGTGCAACTGACGGGTGCCGCCCCGGACGAGGCGACACGGTTCCGCGCGCTCAGCCTTGCGGGCACGGTTGTCGATGCGGCGCGGGTGATCGACATGATGGATGTCGCCGACCCCGAACCCATTGTGCCACCGCGGTTTTCCATCGAAATTCTGCGCAATGACGACGGGATATCGCTGATCGGGCTTATCCCGGCGACGATGGACCGCGAGGCGACACTGGAACAGATCACCGAACTTGCGGGCGAAACGCAAGTCACCGACCTGTTGGAGGTCGCCGATTATCCCGCGCCCGCCAACTGGGACGTGGCGCTGGATTATGGGCTGGAGGTGCTGACCCGCCTGCCCCGCTCGAAGATTTCGATCGCGGCGGACGGGATCGACCTGAAGGCGATCAGCGACAGCGCCACCGAAAAACGGCGGCTGGAGGCCGAGTTTGCCCGCAGTGCCCCCGATAATGTGCCCGTCACAATCGAGATCACTGCACCCAGACCGGTCATCACCCCCTTCACCTTACGCTTTCTGATCGACGAGCGCGGCGCTCGGTTCGATGCCTGTTCGACCGATACCGAGGAGGGCCGCGCCAAGATCCTGCATGCCGCGACAGAGGCCGGGATGCAGGGCAAGGCCAGTTGCACCATCGGGCTTGGTATCCCCAGCCCAAGCTGGGACGAGGCCGTGGTGATCGGCATCCGCAAACTGGCCGAACTGGGCGGCGGGTCGATCACCTTCAGCGACGCCGATGTCACGCTGATCGCCCCTGAAACGACACCGCAGGCGGTCTTTGACGATGCTGTCGGGGAACTGACGGCGGCGCTGCCGGATGTATTTTCAGTGCATGCGGTGTTGCCGGAACCGGTGCAGATCGACGGCACCGGCGAGGGCAGCGGGCCGCCGGAATTCGTGGCGACCCTCAGCCCCGAGGGCACCGTGCAACTGCGCGGCCGGATCCCCGACGACCGGGCGCGGATCGCGGCGGAAAGCTTTGCTCGCGCGAATTTCGGCAGCGGTCAGGTCAACGGGACCATGCGGCTGGATGATACCTTGCCAGGCGGCTGGTCGACGCGGGTTCTGGCCTCGTTGCAGGTGCTGGGGTTCCTGAACAATGGCAGCGTCGTGATGCAACCCGACGTGGTCGAGATCCGCGGCACCACCGGCGACCCCGAGGCGAGCGCGGAAATTTCCCGGATCCTGTCGGAAAAGCTGGGCGAGGCCGAGGATTTTCGCATCGAGGTGACCTATGAGCGCAAGCTGGATCCGGTGCTGAACCTGCCCACCGCCGAGGAATGCGCCCAGCAGATCAATCAGGTGCTGGCGATCCGCAAGATCACCTTCGATCCGGGGTCCGCCGATATCGACGGCAACAGTCGCGAGACGGTCGACAAGATCGCAGAGATAATGAAGGACTGCACCGATTTCCCGATGGAGATCAGCGGCTTCACCGACAGTCAGGGGCGCGAGACGATGAACGAGGCGCTAAGCCAGAGCCGGGCCGATGCGGTGCTGAACGCGCTTCTGGCGCGGCGGGTGCTGACCTCGAACCTGACGGCGAAAGGCTATGGCGAGGCCGAACCCGATCGCCGACAATGACACCGAAGAGGGGCGCGAGGCGAACCGGCGTATTGAATTCCGGCTGATCTTGCCGGAAGAAGAGATTGCTGCCGAAACCGGCGACACGACCGCCCCCGATACGGGCGAGACCGCCGAGGAGCCAGCGCCAGAAACGGACCAGACAGAGAGCCCGGATGAACAGAACTGAATTCGTCATCGCCACCGCCATCATCCTTTTCGTGGCCTTCATGCTGGGCTGGTTCGCGCATTGGCTGGTGCATCGCTTCATGCGGGTGTCGCAATCGGACATGAGCGAAATCGACCACATGGCGCATCAGCTGCACGAGGCCGAGGAACAGCGCGATCAGGCGGTGACGTTTTATCAGCAGCGCGAAGCCGAGATGATCGAACCAGCTGACCCAGACCGAGGCCGAGCTGCGCGCGGCGATGGACGGGTTGCGCGATGCCCGGCGGGAAGCCGAGGAATTACGGTCCTATGTCGATCGGGTCAAGAACAACGTCTGACCGGTTTTGGACGGCGCGGCAGAAGCCCCGGATCTGGTTCGGGGCTGCGGGCGGTCACGCTACCAGCGATTCAGGGCGTCCTCGTCCTCGTCCTTCGCCGTAACCCACGCCTCGCCGTGCGCGGGTGACTTCCTTTTTCCAGAACGGCGCGCGGGATTTCAGGTAATCCATCAGGAACTCGGCCGCCCGAAAGGCGTCCGCCCGATGCGGTGCTGCGGTGGCGACCATCATGATCGCTCACCGAGTTTCAGTGCGCCAAAGCGGTGGATGATCAGGCTGTCGCCAGCGATTCCATCGTTGGACTGCTTCCGCCTCGATCTTCTCGATCGCCGCTTGGGTCATGGCCGGGATAATGCTCGATCAGCATGTGCTGCAACCCGTCGCCGACATCGCGGACGACGCCGGTGAAGGTCACGATCGCGCCCATGTCGCTGACGGTCCTGTAGCGAAGGCTGAAACCTCGGCCCCGATATCGAAGGGCGGCATCCTGAACCCGGACCGTCATCGGGGTCAGCCCCCGGTCATTGGCGGGAAGAAGGCGACTTCCCGCGCGCTTGCCAAGGGGGCATCGAAGTCGGTCAGTTCCTGATCGACGGCGACGCGCAGGGCCGAGAGATCGGCAAAGGCGGCCTCATAGCGCGTCGCTCGCGGTGGCGCAGTTCATCGACCAGATCGGCCACGGTCGCTGGCATCGGTCTCGATCCGCTCTTTCGGCAGGCCGATCCGTTCGCGGACCCATGCGAAATAGACGACGTCGATCATTTCGAATGCTCCTCCTGGAAATACGGCAGCGCCTTTCGGAAATAGTCCCAGCCGGTCATGAAGGTCAGGGCCGCGGCAACCCACAACAGGCCGACGCCGAACCACCAGCTGAGCCAGGCATAGCGGTCAAGCACCAGCAGGCCGACCGTATCCTCGATCTCGCCGTTCAGAATGCGCATGATGGTCGTGTCGTCCATGCCAAACGTGCGGTCGAGCATCATGTGGCCGAAAATCCCGGTGCCGAACAGCACCGCAATGGCGATCATCTGCGCCGTGGTTTTCCATTTCGCCAGTTTGGTGACCTGCAACGTCCCGGCTGTCGCGCCCAGGAATTCGCGCAGACCGCTGACAAAGACCTCGCGGAAGATGATCAGCGTGGCGGGCAGCAGGATCCAGGGGTCCATGCCGGAAAACCCGGTGATCACCAGTAGCGCTATGACCACCATCGCCTTGTCGGCAATCGGGTCGAGCATCGCGCCGAACTTGCTTTCCTGCCGCCAGAGGCGAGCCAGATAGCCGTCGAAATAGTCCGTCAGAGCCGCACCCACAAAGAGAACAAGCGCGAGCCAGTCTGCCCAGGGGCGGTTGAAATAAAGGAACATGACCGCAACGCCAGGGGCTGCCAGCAATCGCAGGATCGTCAGGATATTCGGGATCGTCCATTTCATGGGGAAGAAGTAGCCGATGCGCCGGGCCGGGGAAAGGGGTAGGGAGGCTCATGCCTCTAGCTTGCTGTCTTCGAGTGTTTCGTCGCCTCAGGTCAGGATCACGTCGTTCAGATCGCGCCTTGCGGTCGGACCCGGTTCCGACTGCGCACGACCCACGCGCAACACGATCTGCGGATGACCGTTCAACTTTGCCACGGCTTGCAACCGGGGTCGCAGTTCCGCGATTTCAACGGGCTGGTTCAGATAAGAGGCTGCAAAACCCTCCGCCGTCAGTGTCAGCAGAATCCGCACGAGCGCCCTGCCGGTATCGAGCCACGAGGTCGGATTGTCGGCCGGACTGCCCAGAACCATAAGTGCCGGCGAGGCAGAGGTGATCTTCTTTTCATCCGAAGCGGCAATTCCGTCGCCAAGGTCAAAGGTCCGGATAACGAGGCCGCCCACAGCCGACAGGATGTCGGGCATCCCGAAACTGGCACCCGACATGCCGTCGTGGCTGCCAAGGTGGGTCGAGCGGACCCAGTGGGCCAATTCCTTGCGAAACGCCGGGTCGTCGAATTGCATTTGGTCGCCTTCTGCCACGAGTGCGGCGACCGCAGCCCGATCCGGCGCGTCCTGAAGCACCGACAGAGCAAGGCCGTAGTCTGCGGTTACCGCATGGCAGGCCCGTGAGATGTATTCGGGCAGCGGAGCCATCTCATAGGCGGTGCGGATGGTTCGCCGCTTCTGGATTGCGTTGAACAGAGCGATGTCAATATCCGCTGGCGCAGAACCGAGGGCGAACTTTACACGGGCCAGGAGATCAGGATCGCTGGCATCGGGTAGATAGTCTATCCCTGTCGTCAGCCCGAACCGCCGCGCCGCGATTTCGAGGGTGCCCAGTGCCGCGCCGCAACTGACGACCAACTCGCGATCCTGCGGGTCGACAACCGGCAAGGCGCGGGTGCGATCTGCCAACACGTCGACGGTCCGTGATCCGACGCGAAACAGCCAGGGTTGGGTGTTGTGGCCAGAGGGCGCCAGCACGGCGCAGCCCAGCAGGAACCGTATCTGTTGGTCCAGACTTGCCGCGGCGGGGAAACCATCTGCGCTGCGAGTCCATGGATCGTGTGATCGAGTCGCCATTGGCCCGGCCTTTCCTGAAGACAGACAAGGCTACGACCAGATTTGCGCTGGCCGCGTTGATTTGCGTCAACTCAGCGGTGCGCGAGGTGGGTGACCGGACGCGATTTAACCGCGGTCGTGGAAGAAGTCGTAGACAGTCTGGGCGATCGTGTCCGAAATCCCCTCGACCGCCTTTAGATCGGCGAGTCCGGCGCGGCTGACCGCCTTGGCGCTTCCGAAATGGCTAAGCAGTGCGCGTTTTCGGGTGGCGCCGACGCCGGGCACGTCGTCCAGCGGGGTCGCACCGATGGCCTTGGCGCGTTTGGCGCGGTGGGTGCCGATGGCAAAGCGGTGCGCCTCATCCCGCAGGCGCTGGACGAAGTAAAGCACCGGGTCGTTGTGACGCAAAGCGAAGGGACGCTGGCCGGGGCGGTGGAATTCCTCTTTCCCGGCATCGCGGTCGACGCCTTTGGCGACGCCGATCATCGGGATATCCTCGACCCCCTGCTCGCGCAGGATCTCGGCAACGGCGCTGACCTGCCCCGCGCCGCCGTCGATCAGCAGCAGGTCGGGCCAGGTGTCACCTTTGCGGTCGGGGTCTTCTTTCAGCAGGCGTTGGAAGCGGCGGGTCAGAACCTCTTTCATCATGCCGAAATCGTCGCCGGGGGTCAGGTCTTCGCCCTTGATGTTGTATTTGCGGTACTGACTTTTGATGAAACCCTCGGCCCCTGCCACAATCATCGCGCCAACGGCATTGGTGCCCTGGATATGCGAGTTGTCGTAGACCTCGATCCGCTGCGGCGGGGCGTCAAGATCGAAGGCATCGGCGAGGCCGGTCAGCAGTTTCGATCTGGGTGGCGCTTTCCGACATTTTCCGCGCAAGGCTTTCGCGGGCGTTGCGGGTGGCGTTCATCACCAGTTCGGCCTTTTCGCCGCGCAGAGGCACCGCAATGTCCACCTTGCGCCCGGCTTTGCCGGTCAGCGCCTCGGCCATCAGATCCTCGTCTTCTATCGGATGCGACAGCAGGATCAGGCGCGGCGGGTCCTTGGTGTCGTAGAACTGACCGACGAAGGCTTGCAACACTTCGGCCGCCTCGGCCCCCGATCCGGTGCGGGGGTAGTAGTCGCGATTGCCCCAGTTCTGATGCGCACGGATGAAGAACACCTGCACGCAGGCCTGTCCGCCATCCATATGCAGTGCGATCACATCCGCCTCGGCCACGCCGCGCGGGTTGATGCCTTGCGCCTGTTGCACTTGGGTCAGGGCCTTGATGCGGTCCCGAAGGGCGGCGGCGCGTTCAAACTCCATCGTTTCGCTGGCGGCTTCCATCTGGGTGGCGAGTTTGGTCTGCACGTTGGTGGATTTGCCTTGCAGGAAGCGTTCGGCATCGGCGACGAGACCGGCATAGTCAGCCTCTGAGACATAGCCGACACACGGGGCAGCGCAGCGCTTGATCTGATAGAGCAGACAGGGGCGGGTGCGGCTTTCGAACATCGAATCCGAGCAGTTACGGAGCAAGAAGACCTTCTGCAACTGGTTCAGCGTCCGGTTCACCGCACCCGCGCTGGCGAAGGGGCCGTAATAGCTGCCCTTTTCCTTCTTGGCACCGCGATGCTTCTTGATCTGCGGAAAGGCGTGGTCCTTGGCGACGAGGATGTTCGGAAACGACTTGTCGTCGCGCAGCAGCACGTTGTAGCGCGGCTTGAGCTGCTTGATCAGGTTCTGTTCCAGCAGCAGCGCCTCGGTCTCTGTCCGGGTTGTCAGGAACATCATCGACGCGGTTTCGCGAGATCATCCGGGCGATCCGGCCGGAATGCCCGCCGGGCTTGGCGTAGTTCGACACCCGTTTTTTCAGGTTCCGTGCCTTGCCGACATACAGCACCGCGCCCTTGTCATCGAGCATCCGGTACACGCCCGGCGAGTTGTCGAGCGTGTTCAGATAGCCCGAAACGCGAGCGTGTCCGGTGGCGGATTTTCGCGTCTTGGATGCATTCGGTGTGTCGGGCATATCGGGGCCAGATGATTCCTTGTTTGGCTGCAACCTAATATCGGCGGGTTCAAGAGGAAACCTGTCCACCAAATCTGTGGATAACTCTGGTGGTAAGATTTGGGCACGCTGAAATTCTCCTTAGATTCGGCTGGCTTCACAGATTTGCACAAAAATTAGGCATCGCCATAACTAGTTGATATTAAATGGTATTTTTTTGATCAATCGGCAAACAATTGATAACATTAGTAGAATCGTAACAGTTTCGTGACTGCGGCGGCCAAGGTGCACAAGTCAAGACCCGATCGCAGAAACAATGTCGCAGTGGCTATTCCCGACCGATGATATCCGGGGTCTTCCAGGCCATGTGCTGGCCGCCATCGACGCAGAGCAATTGGCCCGTGACGCCTGGGGCGTCCAGCAGATAGCGCAGCGCCCAAGTGATATCCTCTGGGTTCGAACCGCGCTGCAATATCGTGGCGGCGCGCTGCTTGTCGAAGTGGTCCTGCGATTGCCGTGCGCCGATCATTGTCGGCCCCGGCGCGATGGCGTTGACGCGGATCTTCGGGGCCAGAGCCTGTGCGGCGGTCTGGGTGAAGGCCCAAAGGCCCATCTTGGCGATCGTATAGGTCATGAACTCTGGCGTCAGCTTTTGCACCCGCTGATCGACCATGTTGACGATCAGGCCCTGTGCCAGAACCTCTCCGCGGTCGTCCTTCAGCGCATCGGGGATCTGCGCGGCCAGCGACTGGGTCAGAACGAACGGCGCGCGCAGGTTCGAACCGATATGGCGGTCCCAGCTTTCACGGGTGGCGGTCTGGATGTTGTCGTAGTCGAAAATCGAGGCGTTGTTGACCAGCACGGTGATTGGCCCGCCCAGCGCATCGGCAGCGCGGCCAAGCAGGGATTGCGTCTGGCCTTCATCCAATAGATCGGCCTGAAGAGCCACCGAACGCTGGCCCAGACCACGAATTTCATCGGCGACGGCCTCGGCTTCATCGCCGGAGGTGGCGTAGTGGACCGCGACATCGTACCCCTGTTCCGCAAGGCAGAGCGCCATCGCTTTTCCCAACCGCTTGCCGGCGCCGGTGACCAACGCGCGTTTTTCCTGCATCCGAGCCTGCCTTCTCATGTCAACAAGACCACTACATAGGCGACATATCCAGCGGTCAAGGCTGCGCCCCAGAGCCGCGTGATATCTGTCTTTAGAAAGACGAACGGGACCATGATGACGGCGACGGCGAGCATCACCCAGATGTCGAAGGACAAAAGCTCACGGATCGACCGGGATCGTGCCGAACATCGTAGCGGCCCCGAGGATCGCGACGAGATTTGCGATGTTCGATCCGATCACGTTGCCAAGCGCCACGTCCGCCTTACGGTGCCATGCCGCAACCGCCGTCGTTGCCAGTTCGGGAAGCGAGGTGCCGACGGCAACAAGGGTCAGGCCGATCACGGTTTCGCTGATCTCAAACGACCGAGCGATCGAGGTAGCACTGTCGACCAGCAGATCGGCGCCGATCGGCAAGCCGATCGATCCCGGCCAGAAGGTAGGCCGAGATTTTCCACCAGCGCATGTGCGGCTCGGCGCCTTCCAGTTTCACGGGGCCGTTTTCCTGCCGGTGCGACCGGGCGTTGTAAACCTCATTCAGCATGATCCCGGCATAGATTGCCAAGAGCAGCAGGCCGGATTTCCAGGTCAGCGCACCGAGAAAGGCCAGTGCGGTCACAAGCAGCGTCACCGCGACCATCTGGCGATAGCTCTGCTTTGTGTCGCAATGCGATGTCTGCATCCCGAACAGCATTGCCGGCAAGCCGAGGACCAGCAGCACATTAGCGATGTTCGACCCGATGACATTGCCGATCGCGATGCCGGGGGCATTGTCCAGCACCGCCTTGATCGACACCAGAAGTTCTGGCGCCGAGGTGCCGAAGGCCACGATGGTCAACCCGACGATCAGCGCCGGGATGCCAAGCCGCAGGCTGAGGTTGACAGCACCGCGCACCAGCGCGTCACCGGCGAAGACAAGGAATATCAGGCCAAGGCCCGCAATCAGGAAGTCGCTCATCCGATCACGACTTTCGGTTACAGTCGCAGCCGGCTTTGCCGATCCGATAACGCCCGCAGGTTTTGCATTTCATCGCCTGCAGGCGGCGTTGCCCCGGAAAGCGCAGTTTGCCGAACATTGCCAGCACCAGGATAGCGATCAGGAAGAGGGAAACGATCTTGACCAAGGATCACAACCCGTAGCGCGCGTAGAGCGCACGGTCTTCGACAGCGCCGAGGGCACCCCCGACCAGTTGCGCGCCAAACCGACTGAGAAGCGGCCGTTTCTGGCTGTAGCGCAGCAGCTTGACCTTGTCGCCGAAGCGATCCTGCATCTTCGGAACCAGATGGCCGATGCCGTCCGCCAGCCCCAGATCGACGCCGGTCTGGCCGATCCAGAATTCACCGGTGAACAGATCAGTTCCTTCGGCCAGCTTGCCGTCACGGCGGCGCTTGATCTGGTCGATGAAGGTGACGTGCATCTGTTCCAGGATCGCCTTCAGCCGTTTCACATCTGCGGGCTTTTCGGGCTGAAACGGATCCAGCGTGCTTTTCGATTTGCCAGCGGTGTAGACCCGACGTTCGACACCGTGGCGGTCGATGAAGTCGTGAAATCCGAAATTGGCAGAGATCACCCCGATCGAGCCGATGATCGAGCTTGGGTCAACCCAGATCTCATCTGCGGCGGACGCCAGCCAGTAGCCGCCGGACGCCGCGACATCCTCGACAAACGCATAGACCGGAATCTTCTTTTCGTCGGCCAGCCGCCTGATCCGTGCGGCAATCAGCGAGGATTGCACCGGCGAGCCGCCGGGCGAGTTGATGACCAGCGCCACGGCATCGGGTTTGCGGCGCTTGAAGGCACGTTCGATCATCGGAGCAAGCGCGGTATCGTTCAAGGTGACGCCGCGGGTGGCCGAGGAAATCACGCCCTCAAGGCGTAGCACCGCCACGACGGGTTTGGATTTGAAAAAGGGGATCAAGCGTTTCATCCGCCTGATGTAGAGCCACCGGAGCCCGCAAACAACCCACCGAGGGCGAGTTCTTTCGGTGCGTCAGCGGGGTCCATCGCCCGTCGCCAGATCAGGGTCAGCCGGCAGCGCCAAGATCGGGTAGGTCGAGGCCGTCGATCAGGGTGCCGTCCGCGATCATCGAGGTCGCGGCAACGATATCGGGAGCCAGGAAGCGGTCTTGCTGGATGGTCGGCACTTTGGCACGCAGTTTCGCGATAACGGCTTGCAGTTGCGCGCTGGTTGTCAACGGCGCGCGGAATTCTATGCCCTGTGCGGCGCACATCGCCTCGACCGCCAGAATGGTGCTTAGGTTGCGGTTCATCCGGCGCAACCGGCGCGCGGCATGGGCGGCCATCGACACGTGGTCCTCCTGATTGGCCGAGGTTGGGGTCGAATCCGTTGTGCAAGGATTGGCGAGGTGCTTGTTCTCGCTCATCAGCGCGGCGGTCGTGACCTCGGCGATCATCAGGCCGGAGTTCAGGCCGGGATCAGGGGTCAGGAAGGGCGGCAGGTCAAAGGACAGGGTCGGGTCCACCATCAGCGCTACGCGGCGCTGCGCGATGGCGCCGATCTCGGAAATGGCGACGGCGATCTGATCGGCGGCAAAACCCACCGGTTCGGCGTGGAAATTGCCGCCCGAGACGATCAGCCCCTCTTCGACCAGCACCAGCGGATTGTCGGTGACGGCATTCGCCTCGACCTGAAGCGTGCGACCGGCAAACCGCAACAGGTCAATGGCCGCCCCAGTCACCTGCGGCTGGCAGCGGATGCAATAGGGATCCTGCACCCGGCTGTCGCCCTCGCGGTGGCTCTCGCGGATTTCCGAGCCTTCCATCAGCGCGCGTTGGGCGCGGGCGACCTCGATCTGGCCGGCATGGCCGCGCAGCGTGTGGATGGCATCCACCAGCGGCGCGGTCGAACCCATGATCGCGTCGGTCGACAGGGCGCAAGTCACAACCGCCGTCCGTGCGCTGCTGCCAGGCGTCGAACAGGCCCACGAGCGCGCAGGCGGTGGAAAACTGGGTGCCGTTGATCAGGGCGAGGCCTTCCTTGGGCCCCAGCACGATCGGGCTGAGACCGGCGCGCGACAGCGCCTGCGCCGCGGGCAGGGTTTCGCCGTCGTAATCCGCCTGCCCCTCGCCCAGCATTGCGGCCGCCATATGGGCCAGCGGGGCAAGGTCGCCGGACGCGCCGACCGAGCCCTGATCGGGGATCACCGGGGTGACGCCCTTGGCCAGCATCGCTTCGATCAACTCGACCGTCGTCCAGGCAACGCCGGATGCGCCGCGTCCGAGGGACAACAGCTTCAGCGACATCATCAGGCGAGTCGTGGCAATGTCGAGCGTGTCGCCGACACCGCAGCAGTGCGACAGGATCAGATTGCGCTGCAGCGTGGCGGTATCCTTGGCTGCGATCTTGACGCTCGCTAGCTTGCCGAAGCCCGTGTTGACGCCATAGACGGCTTCGCCGCCCTCTGCGGCCCTGCGGACCAGATCGGCTGCGGCTTCGACAGCGGGTTTTGCATCGCGGTTCAATCTTACCGCGGCCCCGGTTCGCCAGATGGCTTCAAGTGTGACAAGTGTCTCGGTGCCGGGGGTCAGGGTCAGCATAGGTGCGTCCTTTGAAATGGCGCAGCTTGCGGATCAGGGCAGACCGCAGGGCGCGCCTTGCTGTTGCTATCGCCCCCGAGCGGACCCTGGCAAGATCTCTCCTTTGCGCACGGCGGCCTCGACCTCGGCGATGTCTTTGGCGGTCAGGCCATAGTCGCGGGCGGCGGTTTCGGCCGAGATATAGCCCCGCGCCAGATCGCGTTTGACCAGATCCGCCTGGGCCGCTCTGGCGGGATCGCCGTAGCCGGCGCCACCGGGGAAGGCCAGCATCACGCGGCGGCCATGGGGCACGAACTGTTTGCCCTTGCCGTGCATCGTCGTGCCGTCGTCCTGCGCGATGGTCGTCGGCGCGCCGGCCGCGCCGCCGCGCCGCCCGCGCGCCGGATGATCGACGCGGTCGAACATCGCCTGAAAGTCGAACTCGTGCCCTTCGCGCGCGCCGACTTCCATGTATTGGCCCAGACCGCCGCGATGCTTGCCCGCGCCGCCGCTGTCGGGGCGCAATTCCTTGCGCCAGATGATCACCGGGCCGGCGTGTTCGGTCGCCTCGATCGGCATGGTCATCACGCCCGACGGAAAGGCCGTGGCGTTCAGCCCGTCAAGTTCGGGCCGCGCGCCCGAGCCGCCGGAATTGAAGGTCAGCACCTCGGAGCGCCGCGCATCTGTCGGGCGCGGGCGCATCGGTGCGCGGACGCAGGGAGACCTGGAAGTTGCACAGGCATCCGGCCCCTTCGGCCGGCACCATGTCGGGCAGGATCTTGTCGAGCGCGTCATAGACCGTGTCGGGCACGAAATGGCCGATGATGTGGCGCAGCGCGACCGGCGCGGGATGCACCGCATTGACGATGGTATTTTCCGGGCGCTTCGATCTCGAACGGCGCGAGCGAGGCGGCGTTGTTGGGAATCTCCGGCGCAATCGCGCATTTCAGCGCATAGCAGGCATAGGCCTTGGTATAGACCAGCGGGCAGTTGATGCCCTTCTTGTCGAGCCCCGAGGTGCCGGTGAAATCGCGAGACGATCCGGTCCTCCTCGATCGTCAGCCTGACCTTCAGAGTGATCGGCGTGTCGAAGCCGTCGATCGTCATCTCGCCTGTCGGCGGTCTGCGCGGCAGGGCGGCGATCCGCTCGAGCGTGGCGCGGCGCGAGTTGTCGAGGATGAAGTCCGCGATGCCGTCCAGATCGTCGAGGTCGAATTCCTGTCATCATGTCGATCAGGCGGCGATGGCCGATCTCGTTGCAGGTGGCCAGCGCATAGATGTCGCCGATCAGCTGATCGGGTTCGCGCACATTGCCGCGGACGATGCGGACCAGGGTTTCGTCGACCTCGCCGCGCTCGGCGAATTTCATGATCGGGATGTACAGGCCTTCCTCGTAGACGCTTGCCGCATCCGCGCCGAAGCCGCGCCCGCCGATATCGACGACATGGGCGGTGCAGGCGAAGAAGCCGACCAGCACGCCGTTGTGGAAGGACGGGCGTGACCATGGTGATGTCGTGCAGGTGGCCGGTGCCCTCCCACGGATCGTTGGTGATGTAGACATCGCCCTCGAAGATGTTCTGCGCGCCCGATCCGGCGGATGAAATGCGCCACCGCATCGGCCATGGCGTTGACGTGGCCCGGCGTGCCGGTGACGGCCTGGGCCAGCATCTGGCCGTGGGTGTCATAGACCCCGGCCGACAGATCGCCGGCCTCGCGCACCGAGGTCGAAAACGCGGTGCGCACCAGCGCCTGCGCCTGTTCCTCGACCACCGAGATCAGGCGGTTCCACATGACCTGATAGGCGACGGTTGAATGTGTCTGGTGCCATGGTCTCGGCTCCTTCAGGCTTGGTCACGATGTCGATGCAGCCGTCGGGCTGGCGGATCGCGCGTGCGGCTGGACGGGACGATGATCGTGGTCTCGTCCTCGGTGATGGCGGCCGGGCCGTGCGACCGTGGCTGCCTGCGGTCATGTCGCTCGCGCGACGACATCGGCCGTCGACGAAATCTGCCAGCGCCGGGTCGAACAGCGGGCGTGTGCCGTCGATCGGTGCAGCGGCCTGTGCCCGTTGCTGCGGCGACCGGCGCGACCGGTTCTGCGGCGGGGTGGTGGCGTTGACCGACCAGACGGTGATTTCGATATCCATGCCCGCGACCGTGCGGCCGAAAAGCTTGGTGTAATCGCTCTCGAACAGCGCGCTCGAAGGTCGCGGCATCGGGGTTCATCGCCTGCTCTTCGGTCAGCGCGATCGGGATTTCCCAGCCCTGCCCGGTATAGCGCATGTAGACCTTGAACTCGGACAGGATCTCGGCTGTCCGCGTCGCAGGTGCGCACAAAGCCGGTGGCCTCGGTCTTGCAGGTCGGCCAGCAGGGTCGTGATCGTCTGCGGCGTCGAAATCCGACAGCTTCATGTAGACCGAGCGGTTGGCCTCGAAGCTGAACGGCGCGCGCAGGAAACCCGATGGCCGAGCCGACGCCCGCGCCGGGCGGCACCAGCAGGCGGTCGACGCCCAGCTTTTCGCAAAGCCGCCCGGCGTGCAGCGGTGCCGCGCCGCCAAAGGCGATCATCGTGTATTCGGCGAGGTCCTCGCCGTTTTCGACCGCATGGACGCGGGCGGCGTTGGCCATGTTCTCGTCGACCACCTCGGCCAGACCAAAGGCGGCGGTCGCGGCGTCCATGTCCAGCGCGTCGCCCAGCATCGGTCGTCAGCGCGCTTCGCAGACTGCTCGGTATGCAGCGGGATCGAGCCGCCGGCGAAATTGTCGGGGTCGAGCTTGCCCAGAACCAGATCGGCATCGGTCACCGCAGGCTTCGTGCCGCCGCGCCCGTAGCAGGCCGGGCCGGGTTCGGACCCGGCGCTTTCCGGGCCGACGCGGATCTGGCGCATCGCGTCGACATGGGCCAGCGAGCCGCCGCCGGCGCCGATCTCGACCATGTCGATCACCGGGATCGAGATCGGCATGCCCGAGCCCTTCTTGAAGCGATAGGTGCGGGCGACCTCGAACACGCGCGCGGTCTTTGGGCGTCTGGTTCTTGATCAGGCAGATCTTGGCCGTGGTGCCGCCCATGTCGAAGGTCAGCACCTTGTCCAGCCCGTAGCGCGCGGCGATATTGGCGGCGAAGACCGCGCCGCCCGCCGGGCCGGATTCCACCAGCCGCACCGGGAAATTCGGCGGCGCTTTCGATCGAGATGATGCCGCCGCCCGAATGCATCAGGAAGATCGGGCAGCGCGACGCCCTCGCCGCGCAGCCGGCCTTCCAGACGGCCCAGATAGGATTTCATCAGCGGCTTGATATAGGCGTTGGCGACGACGGTGTTGAACCGCTCGTATTCGCGCATCTGCGGCGAGACCTCGGAGGACAGCGAGACCATCACATCGGGCAGCTTTTCGGCCAGCACATCGCGGATCATCCGTTCATGCGCGTCGTTGAGATAGGAATGGATCAGCCCGACCGCGACGCTTTCGTAGCCGGCCTCGGCGATCTGGTCGACCACGGCCTCGACCTCGGCACGGTCGAGCGGGATCAGCACGTCGCCGCGGGCATCGACCCGTTCAGCGACGGTATAGCGCATCTGGCGCGGCAACAGCGGTTCGGGCAGGTTGAGGTTCAGATCGTATTGCTCGAACCGGCATTCGGTGCGCATCTCGATCACGTCGCGAAAGCCCTGCGTGGTGATCAGCGCGGTCTTGGCCCCGCGCCGTTCGATCAAGCGCGTTGGTGGCCAGCGTCGTGCCGTGGATGATCTGGCCGATCTCTGACGGGCTGACCGCCGGCCTTGGCGCAGACCTGATGCATCCCGTCGATGATCGCGTTTTCGGGCGCGGCATAGGTGGTCAGCACCTTGGTCGAAAACGTGGCGTCATCCTTCTCGAGCACGACGTCGGTGAACGTCCCGCCAATATCCACGCCCAGTCGAATCGAAGAAGCTATCATGCGCCTCACCTGATCAGTTTGATTGAGGCTTGCCAATGGCCTTGGGCAAGGCGCGCAGCCCTTCAAACGCCCCACTTGTCAGATTGCGGAATGTCAGGACCTGCCGGAGCGATGGGATCGCGACAAATCACGGCAAGACCCTGCTTTTCAAACATGGTATCAACCGGGAATGACACGCACGAAATCACGTATGGATCATTGGCGCGAAACCCGGTTCGCGGGTGTTCTTTCAGATATCGCCAACTTCCTGCTTTTCGCATTCCGCCGGTTCATCGATGATGGCATGAGCCAGGCGGCGGGTGCTTTGACCTATTCCACACTGTTGGCATTGGTGCCGCTTCTGGTGATCGCTTTTGCGGTGCTATCAGGGTTTCCGGTCTTCGATCCGGTCAAACTTCGGATGGAAGAGCTGTTCCTGAGCATCCTGGTGCCCGAGGTCGGGTCCGAGGTAAAGACCTACCTAACCGATTTCACCCGCAACGCCAGCAACCTGACCGCCGCGGGTATCGTTGCGCTGCCGATTACAGCGGTGCTGCTGCTGTCCACAATCGAATCGACGCTGAATCAGGTCTGGCGGGTCGACAGGCCAAGGCCGCTGATGACCCGGCTGCTTATGTTCTGGGCGTTGCTGACGTTCGGCCCGCTGCTGCTGGGGGCAAGCTTTACGCTGTCCACCGATGTGGTGAGCCTGGTTCAGGGCTGGGCCCGGGATACGGCCTATGTCCCGACCCTGACGCTGAGTTCCAGCTGGCTGAAGACAGCGCTAGCCGTGCTGACGCAATCTGTCGCCTTTACGCTGCTTTACAGCGTTGTTCCGGCTAGGCATGTGCCACTTCGCACCGCGGCGATCGGTGGAGTATTCGCAGGGCTTTTGTTCCAGGTGCTGCGCTGGGGGTTCAATACGTTTCTGACCTCGGGCTCGACCTATGCCACGATTTACGGCGCAGTCGCGATCATTCCGATCTTTCTGGTTTGGATCTATCTGTCCTGGACGGTGATTATTCTGGGCGCTGTTCTGTCGGCGTCTTTTCCCGACTGGTGGCGCAGGCGCGATCCGCTGACCGGTCGGGCGCTGTCGCCCGCCGAAACGCTGGAAGTCGCGGTGGCCCTGCTGGCTGCCCTTAGCCGTCAGGCGGCGCGGGGCGGAACCGTGACACAGGAGGAACTGTCCGAAGCGGTGCCCGTGCTGGCGCGGGATCCCGTGCTGGAGGAGTTGCGGGTCGCCCGCTACATCGTCGAAACAGAGGACGAACGTCTAAGCCTGGCGCGCGATCTGCACCGGGTCAGCGTGGCCGAATTGGCCCGCGACCTGGGGCTGGCGCTGGGTCTGCAGCATGACGCTGCAAAACGACCCGCATTCGGGCGAGTGGCGGATGCCACGGGATTGTTGCCGAGGCTGTTGATCCGGTTGCAGAAGGCCGAAGACGAGATACTGGGCGCACCTGTCGCGCAGGTCATCGCGGGGCACGGCGCCGAGGCAGAGCAATCGCCAACCGCAGTCAATCTGCACAAGGCCAGGTGATCGTCACCTTAAGGCTCATCTGGCATTTGGCGTTACGGGATATGGCGGTTTCGCGCTGGCGGCAATACAGGGCGGTTGTCAAGAACCCGACCGGATCAAACGTGTCTCGGGCGGGGTCCCAACCCGTTTTTACCGGAGGCCCAATGCCGTTCTCAGGCACCAGACTGTCGCGGGTCATTCGTTGCAAGCCCCCGAGAGCTTCGGCGCATGTCGATGTCAGATGTCAGCGACCATTCGTATTCTCCCTGATAGAGACGCAAATGCGCGTTGAAGATCATCAACCCGCTCATCAAAAGGAGAAGGCAAAGCGTTGCGCTGATCCAATGCCACAGTCGGGTCGACAGCGAATGTCGCTTTGTCAGGTCACCACACTTTAACTCTGGGAATGGTCGGTTGCTATTCTGTCACCGACTTTCCGTTCGCCGCCACGCACGGCGGCCACGCATCCGGTTGGAGTCATTGTGAGGGCGCGTACTCTGGATCCGAAACCAATCCGCCTCAATTCAACGTATCCGCGAAAGTCAGGGAATTGGGATCGCAACTGCCAGCCATGCTTTATCAAGCGACCACTTGCGCAAAGGCCGCGTTGCCGTTGCTGGAAACTTGGTTCCCTAAATGTTTGCGGCGCCCGGTTTCCCGGACGCCGCTGATCCCCTTGGGTCAGTGGAAAACCCGGATCAGTGGTTGTCGTTGTCGGAATTGACGCCCGTGCCGAAGGTCGGCGTCGGGTCCGACGGTCCGGAGGACGTTGTCATGTAGGTCGGACCATCGTTCGATGCGATCTGGAAGAAATTGCCGTAGTTGTCGGAATTGACGCCTGTGCCGAAGGTTGCAGTCGGGGCGGCGCTGACGGAACCCGCTGTGAGGGCGGTGGCGGCGGCAAGGGCAAGAATGCGAATAGACATGATATTCTCCTTTTAGGTGGCTTGGTTTTGTTCACTTGCTTTAGGGCGGGTGATTTCCGGCCCTTACCTAAAAGACTGATGAGATCGGCAATCGTTACAGATCTTTCTGAGATTTTTTTTCGCCGATGGCATCGGGCGCAGATTCATTGGCATGTATTTCGCCTGCTTTTTGCTGAAACGCTGCCATCAGGTCTGAAGAAACCTCTGCCTGGCCGCCGCGGGCAAGGCTTTGCGAAATAAGCTGCTTGGTCTTGCGGGTCTGATCGACAAAGTGATCGCAGTTGCGGCACATGACCAAGTGAAGCCTGATCCGCAGCCGCATCCAGAGCGAACTGTTGCCGTCGGTGTAGTCCTGAGCCCTTTCAGCGACTTCGCGACATGTAAGCATGGTGTTCTCCGTTTTCGTTGGAACGGGCGATTTCCTGCCCTTACCTTAAGGATCAATGAGATCGACGATCGTTACAAATGTTTCTGAGTTTTGATCTCCTCGTCCAGAACCTGGCGGATTCTTTCGCGGGCGCGATGCAGCAGCACCCGAACGTTTGCCGGGGAAATGTCGAGAATTGAGGCGCAATCGATCGCACTCATTTGTTCCTGCTCCAGCAAGGTCAGAACCGCCTGCTGCGCGCTGGGCAGGCCTCGAATGGCCTCTTGGACCAGTTCCCATGTCTGACGTCCCGAAAGAATACGCTCGGGCGTGATTTCATCCCACAACAGGGGCGACACCGCCCATTCACCGGTATCCGTGAACTGGTCCGGCGACCCGGCGTCGGAAGGCGTGAGGGAGGTTGTCTTGCCATCCCGGGTGGCACGCGTGCGCGCCTTGTTGGACAGGATACGCAGGATCCAGTGCCGCAGCGGCGCATCGCCCTTGTAGGTGTCCAGTTTCTCGATGACTGACAGCCAGGTCTCCTGGGTGACCTCTTCGGCGGTGGCACGGTTGCCGGTGATCGACATCGCCACGCGTATCAGATTGGGATTGAGCGTCCCGAAAACCTCTGCAAACGCAGCCTGGTCACCGCTCATCATCCGAACGTGCAACGAAGTTGCGGCCATCCGATTTCCTTTTCCGACCATGCTACTTGGGAAACCGGGAAGGCGCAAAACTTTCCAGCTTACGCGATCGGGGCGTCCAATCTCCAAACCCCTGCTGTCGCGTTGATTTCCACTTCTGTTAGGTCCTGAACACCCGATAGATCGCAGGGATGACCAGTACGGTTAGAAGTGTAGAGGTCAGAAGTCCGAACAGCAGCGATATGGCCAATCCCTGAAAGATCGGATCAGCAAGGATCACGACTGCACCGATCATGGCGGCAACGGCGGTCAGCAGGATCGGTTTGAACCGGATCGAACCCGCATCAATCAGCACCTGCACAGTGCCACGGCTTGCGTCGGCGTGGCGAATGAAATCCACCAGCAGAATCGAGTTCCGCACGATGATTCCCGCCAGCGCAATGAAGCCGATCATCGAGGTGGCCGAGAACGGCGCCCCGAACAGCCAGTGGCCAAAGATGATGCCGAGAAAGGTCAGCGGTATCGGGGTGAGGATCACCAACGGAAGGCGGAAGCTACCGAACTGTGCGACGACAAGAATGTAGATCCCCAGCAGGGCCACGCCAAAGGCAGCACCCATGTCGCGGAATGTGACATAGGTCACCTCCCACTCGCCGTCCCAGAGAAGGGTGATGTCAGACTCGTCTTCGGGTTGCCCGTAAAGGGAAACGACCGGCTTGGTGCCTTCGTCCCAGTCCATCTTGTCGAGCGCGGCGGCGACCGCGATCATCCCGTAAAGCGGGGCCTCGAAGTCGCCGGCCAGTTCGGCGGTGACCATTTCGGCAAAGCGACCGTTGTGGCGGAAGATCGGGAATGAGGCCAACTCCTCTTGGACGCGGATCACATCCCCCAATTCGACGACACCGCGCGCGCCCGGCAAGACGTTCGCGGGGATCGGCGTGGCAAGAAAGCGCTCGTCCATCACGCGCGCTCCTTTCGGGCGCTCCACCGTGATGGGGATCGGGTGGCGACCTTCGCCGCGATGGGAATAGCCAACGGTCGTGCCGCCGTTCAACATCGCGATCGTGTCGAACACGTCCTGTTCCTGAACCTGGAAGAAATCCAGATCATCGGTGGATACCGTGGCCCGCAGGCGACGCGGCTGGGTGCCGAAACTGTCGTCGACATCGACGATGAAGGGTATACCTTCGAATGCGCCGCGGATCTTTGCGGCTGCTTCGCGCCTGGCGTCGGGCGTGGGGCCGTAGACCTCGGCCAGAAGGGTTGCGATGACCGGTGGCCCCGGCGGCGGTTCGACCGTTTTCAGACTGGCGCCCTGGGGCAGGTCCAGATCGCGGAGCAGTTCGCGAATGATCAGCGCGATCTCATGGCTGCTGCGCTCGCGCTCTTGTTTCGGCGTGAGTTTGATCTGCACATCGCCCATATTGGACCGCTCGCGCAGGTAGTAGTGGCGCACCAGACCGTTGAAGTTGAACGGCGCGGCACTGCCGGCGTGGGTCTGCGCCGAGATCACTTCGGGCAGCTCGATCAGCTGGCGGGCCACATCCTGCGCCACGGCATCGGTTTCTTCGACCGAGGTCCCCTCTGCCAGGTCAATGACAACAGACAGCTCCGACTTGTTGTCGAAGGGTAGCAGTTTGACTGTAACGTCTTTTGTATAGAGCGCGCCAAGCGAGCCCAAGGAAAGCGCGGCTGTGACCAACAGGAAGGTCAGGCTGATTGCCTTGGATTTCAGCAGCGGACGCGCGACCGCGGCATAGATCCGGCCGAGCGGTCCGCCATCGTCCTGCCCACCCTCGCCATGCGCATGGTGCGCCGCGTTGCCCGCGATCTTGAGCATCAGCCAGGGCGTGATCATGACCGCCACAAAGAACGAAAATATCATCGCAGCCGAGGCATTCGCCGGGATCGGCGACATGTAGGGGCCCATCAGGCCGGATACAAAGAGCATCGGCAACAGAGCGGCCACAACCGTTAGCGTGGCCACAATGGTGGGGTTGCCCACCTCGGCCACGGCATCAATTGCCGCCTGCTTGCGCGACCGCGATCCCCCCATACCCCAATGGCGCGCTATGTTTTCAATAACGACGATGGCGTCATCCACAAGAATGCCGATCGAGAAGATCAACGCGAAGAGCGAGACCCGATTAAGCGTGTACCCCATGATCCAGGCAGCAAACAGCGTCAGCAGGATCGTCACCGGGATCACGATGGCAACCACGATGGATTCGCGCCAGCCGATAGCCAGCAGCACGAGGCCGATGATCGACACCGTGGCCAGCCCCAGATGGAACAGAAGCTCGTTCGCTTTCTCGTTGGCAGTTTCGCCGTAGTCGCGGGTGATCTGCACCTCGATCGTGTCGGGGATGATCCGGCCCTCGGCCATGTGGACGGCGTGCAGAACCTCCTCGGCCACGGTCACGGCGTTGGCGCCTGCGCGTTTGGCGACGGCCAGGGTCACGGCAGGGGCTCGGTGGATTGCACCGTCGTCCTTGGAGATATTCGAGACGATCTGTTCCGACGTGTCCGAGACGAACTCCACATCTGCGACATCGCTTACATAGACCGGTCGGCCATCGCGGGTTGTCACCAGCAGGCCGCCGATTTCTGCTGGCGTCGTCAGGGTTTCGCCCGCCAACAGATCGATCATCTGACCATCATCGCGCAGAGTGCCAGCGTTGAACGACTTGTTGGCGCCCCGAACCTTGCCCGCCAGCTGTTGCAGCGTCACGCCGTAAAGCGCCAAACGGTCCGGATGGGGGTTCACGCGAATGGATTCAGACGCCTCACCCACCAGATAGGAAAGCCCCACATTGTCGATCTTGGCCACCTCTGCACGAAGTTCGCGGGCGATGCGGGTGAGATCGTTGGCCGTTATTCCCTCATCGCCCGGTCGGGGCGAGAGTGTCAGCGCGACAATGGCAACATCGTCTATGCCCCGCCCCACGATGAGAGGTTCGGGGATGCCGACGGGGATCCGGTCCAGATTGGCACGCACCTTGTCGTGGACCCGAAGAATGGCCGCATCCGCCGAGGTGCCGACAACGAACCGCAAGGTGACCATCGCAACGTCATCGGACGTCTGCGAATAGACATGTTCGACCCCGTCAATGCCCTTGACGATGGTTTCCATGGGCTCGGTTACCAGCTTCACTGCATCCGGAGCCTTGAGCCCCGGCGCCTGAATATGAATGTCCACCAGCGGCACCGAGATCTGCGGTTCCTCTTCCCGTGGCAGGCTGATCAAGGCAACCAGACCGGCGGCCAGCGCGGCGATGATCAACAAAGGCGTCAGAGGAGAGGCGATGAACGCCCGCGTCAACGCACCCGCGATGCCCAGTTTCGCGCGCGGGTCCGGCGGACTACTCATGCCCAGCCTCTTGGTAATCCGTAACCACGATATCGCCCGCCCTGAGCCCGGTCAGGATTTCCACCGACCCACCACGGACATCCCCCGGCACGACGGCGCGCAACACGGTGTCCGCACCCTGCTTCACCGCCACGAAATCCAAGCCCGAGCGGGTGATCATGGCCTCGGCAGGCACCTCGATCGCTTGACGCGTGCCGACGGGTATGCGGACCAGCACCCGCGCGTCCACAAAGGCGTCGGACAGGCCCTGCATCTCGACATCGGCAACAACCCGGCCGTTTTCGATTTGAGGATAGATGCGCGCCAGTACCCCGCTGGCCGCTCCGTCGGCGGCATCGATCTGGATCTCGGCGCCTTCGACCAGCGCCGTGGCATGACGCTCGGGGATCGCCAGCCGAAGGAAAAACCCGCCGCCGCCAATCGTTGCCACCGCTTCACCCGGCATCAGAACCGCACCTTGGGTCACAGGCACGTCCAGCACCCTGCCCGCGGTCGGCGCCAGCACTGTGCCTTCGGCTGCCTGCTGCCTTACCACCTGGCGGTTCGCCTGCGCGGCATCGATCTGGCCCGCCACCACGTCGACCTGCGTGCGAAGCGCGTCCAGACGCTGCACTGTGGTGACACCACGGCTAAGCAGGTCCTCGCCGCGTTTGAGTTCGGTTCTGGCGTTTTCCAGTTGCGATTTCAGCGACTGGATCTGCGCGTCTATCGCGCCGAGTTGAAAGGAAAGCTTCTCATCGACGATCCGGGCCAGGGGCTGCTCGGCCTCGACCAGATCGCCCTCGGTCACAGAAAGCTGAACCAAAGTGCCACCGATGCGAGCGCGTGCAGGCACCCGATCGCGCGCCTCGATGCGGCCGTAGACGGCCTTCCATTCGGTCACCGCAGACGGCTCCAATACGATTTGCGTTTCGGCAAGCGCCGCAAAGGGCAACAGGCCGAACACGAACCCGATAATCATGCGCTTCATGTCCAGATCCTTTCGAAAAGGTGAAGCCTCGAAATCAAATTCTTCGTTTTGAATGTATACTAGGCCGAACGAAGGCAAACTAAAAGCTTCGATCTGCCCGACCGGCATGGTCAAGGTCGCCTGCTGTCACACGACCACATCTGGCTGTTCCGTTCGCCAGACTGACGTCGGCGACGGGAACCGGACATCGGCAATGGGGTCAAGGAGTCCTGACTGGACGCCCGACTATGACAATGCATCGGGCGTCAAAAAGTTGGACTCATCGAAAAGATTGGTAGCGGAGGAGCGTTTCGGGCGGAGAACTCATGAACCAGATTTGCGACATTACGTTCGGTCGTGCGCGTAAGACAATGCGGCTGGCGACCGTGAGCCGCCGTACAGGCGAAGCGCCGCGAAGTACGGGTCGAGCCCAACCAGCCGACGCAGTACAGAGGTCGAACTGGCTCAATGTGCCGAAAGCAGACATGATTTCTTGCAAGGCGCGGCACATCGCGCCAGTTCGAGCGGTCGTCAAACGTACCGCACGGTCGTCATCATCCCTGCGGCCATGTGGTAAAGGTTGTGGCAATGGAACGGCCAGTCGCCGGGATTGTCCGCATCGAAGGCGATGATCACGCTCTCCATCGCGGGCACCAGCACGGTATCGCGCATCGCGCCGGACAGCCGTGCGTGGCCGAGACCGGTGATCTGGAAGTGATGCCCGTGCAGATGCATCGGATGCGACATCATGGTCATGTTGCGCAGAGTGATCTCGACCCGATCTCCGACGGCGACCTGCAACGGCTGCCGGTTCTCGTAGGTCAGGCCGTTGATGCCCCAGACGTAGCCCATCATGTCGCCTGTCAGATCGACGGTCATACGCCGCGTGACGGCCCGGTCTGCAAGCGGATTGGTTGCCGACAGTCGCCGTTCGAGGGCAAGCAGTACCGGCGGCGCTTCTTTTCCGGCGAGCGGGTCGATCTTGGCGACGGCTGCACCTTTCGGTGCAAGCACAATCCCAGTCCGCGCCCGGTCGCCTTCGCGCTGCGCCAGGATCGGAACGGCGCGCAGCTGTCCGGAATCACCAATCTCGATATCCAGCCGCTGCGCCATCGCGATTTCGAACCGGGTGCCGCGAAGTGGCCAAACCGGCAAACCGTCCACGGCCATCAGCGTGCCGGGCACTGCGCCCAGATCAATCCAGAAGTTGGTTGAGGAGGCGGCGTTGATGACGCGCAACCGCACCCGACCGCCGGGCTCGACCGGCACGACCTCGGGATCGGTCAGATTGCGGTCGTTGGCAAGATAGGCGTCGAACGCGATATCATTCAGATCCATCTGCATCATGCCAGCCATCGGCATGGCGCTGTGATCCATCCCCGCCATGCCACCCATCTGCATTTGGCCGTGATCCATCCCGGCCATACCGTTCCGGCCCATGCGCATCATGCCCGATGACATCGCGGCCATGCCCGAGCCGATGTGCGTCGCACCGCCACCGGCGAGCGTGGCAAGAATTTCTTCAGGCGGCGTGAAGCTGAAATCGTGCAGCATCATCACGACGTCCTGCCGGTCGCCGGCTCGATCCTCGGAGTCACGGATGATCAGCGGCGCTGCCATAAGCTGCGCCTCCTGCAACCCGTGATGCGAATGCAGCCAGTTGGTTCCGGCAAGGGACAGGTCGAAGACATAGTCCTGTGTGCCACCCGGCGGGATCAGCGCCTGCGATAGCATATTGCCATCCATGCCGAAGGGTGGCGTCAGCCCGTGCCAGTGGATCACGGTTTCTTCGCTGCTTTCGTTTGTCAGCCGCACGTCAAAGCCGTCTTCGCGATCCAGCGACAACCCGGGACGGCCTTGCACGTCGGTGACGCCGAAGACGGTTGCCGGTCTTCCCTGGACCTCAAGCACCCGCGTACCAATGCGAAGAGTGTGCCGTGGTACAGCCGCAAAGGCAGGCCCGGCCGCAGAGGCAAGGCTGGCAGCCAATGCGGCCTTACCGGTGCCGGTAAGAAACGTGCGGCGCGAAAGAGTTGGCGAGCGGAGCATGGTGTGGGTCCTGTCGAAAGCGTTGCCCCCGCGGTGCAGGGAAGGATCGTTTTGCCCGGCAGAAGTGGCGGCTTCCTGCCCGGGAAGGTCAAGGTGGCAAACGAATGTTCAACGAAACGTCATCGCATGGGCGGTGACCGGGTCAGAGGCCGACACGGCGTAACCGCAGCGCATTGGTGATCACCGACACCGATGAGAGTGACATCGCAGCAGCCGCGATCATCGGCGACAGCAACAGCCCAAACACCGGGTAAAGAACGCCAGCCGCCAAAGGCACACCGAGAGCATTGTAGACGAAGGCGAAGAACAGATTCTGCTTGATATTCCGGAGCGTGGCCAGCGCCAGCTTCCGGGCCCTGACAATACCGACGAGATCGCCACCGAGAAGTGTGATGCCCGCACTTTCCATCGCTACGTCCGCGCCGGTGCCCATGGCGATGCCAACGTCGGCGGCGGCGAGGGCAGGCGCGTCGTTCACACCGTCTCCGGCCATGGCGATCCTGTGGCCTTTCGCGCGCAGATCGTCGATCAGGTTTTTCTTGTCTTCGGGCAGCACCCCGGCGCGCACTTCGTCAATGCCGAGCCTCATTGCCACCGCCTCGGCAGTGCGCTGGTTGTCGCCAGTTGCCATGATGACCCGCAGCCCGGCCTTGTGCAGGTCACGGATCGCGCCTTCGGTCGACGTCTTGATCGGATCGGCGACAGCGACCAAGCCAGCCAACGCTCCATCGATAGCGACATACATCGCCGTCTTGCCCTCGGCGCGCAGCTTGTCCGCCGCGCCGTCGGCCCGTGCGGTGTCCAGCCCCATGTCGCGCATCATCGCCGGATTGCCAAGCGCCACGTTGCGCCGGTCCACCTTGCCGCGCACGCCCTTGCCGGTGACGGCGTCAAAGTCGGTGGTGTTGACCAGCTTCGCGCCCTTTGCTTCGGCCCCCGAAACGATCGCCTCGGCCAAGGGGTGTTCCGAGCTACGCTCCAGCGAGGCGGCGAGGCGAAGAACCTCGTCCTCGGCGATGTCGCCAAGCGCCACGACATCGGTCAGTTTCGGCTTGCCCTCGGTCAGGGTGCCGGTCTTGTCGACGATCAGGATATCGACCTTTGCCATCCGCTCCAGCGCTTCGGCATCCTTGATCAGAACACCGGCTTGTGCGCCACGTCCCGCCGCCGTGGTAATCGAGATCGGTGTGGCGAGGCCTAAAGCACACGGACAAGCGATGATCAGGACCGAGACGGCCGCGGCAATTGCGAAGGCCAGTGCTTGATCGGGGCCAAAGATCAGCCAAGTTACGAATGCGATGATCGCCACTACCACCACAGTCGGCACAAAGACTGCCGAAACCTTGTCCGCCAACCCCTGGATCGGCGCGCGGGACCGCTTGGCGTTCGAAACCATCTCGACGATCTGCGCCAGCACGGTATCGGCACCGACCTTGGCGGCCTCGATCTCCAGCGAGCCGTTCTTGTTGATTGTGCCGCCGGTGACAGTGTCGCCCACGTCTTTCTCGACCGGCAGCGGCTCGCCGGTGATCAAGCTTTCATCGACCGAGGAATACCCCTCGATCACTCGCGCATCGACCGGGATGCTGTCGCCGGGCCGGACCCGCAGCCGGTCGCCTTCCATTATGTTTTCGAGGGGCGCGTCATATTCGCTGCCATCGGGAAGGATGCGACGCGCAGTTTTAGGCGCCAGATCCAAGAGTGCACGGATCGCGTCACCAGTGCGTTCGCGAGCGCTCAGTTCAAGCACCTGGCCCAGAAAAATCAGCGCGACGATAACGACGGCAGCCTCGAAATAGGTGCCGACACCGTGGCCCATGCGGTATTCTGACGGGAACACGCCCGGCAGGAAAGTTGCGACGATCGAATAGAGATAAGCCGCCCCCACGCCAAGCGAGATCAGCGTCCACATGTTTGGCGATCGGTTCTTGAACGAATCCAACCCACGCTTGAAGAACGGCAGCGCGGCCCAAAGCACGATTGGCGTGGCCAGCCCGAACTCGATATAGGTGGCAAGCTGATGCCCGATCCAGTCGCGTGCACGCAGACCGACCACTTCTCCCATCGTCAGGATCACCAGCGGCACGGCTGCAGCCACGCTGATCCACATCCGCCGGGTGAAATCGGTCAACTCCTCGCTCGGCTCGTCAGCGGGCGTCATCGGCTCCAGCGCCATGCCGCAGATAGGGCAGGAACCTGGCTGATCGCGGATGATTTCGGGGTGCATCGGACAGGTATACTGCGCTCCGGGCGTGACCACCTTGCCACGCTTGGCGGCGTTGCCAGAGGCGTAGAAATACGGATCCGCCTTGAACTTCTCCTGGCACTTGGCGGAACAGAAATGGAAGGCTTCGCCGCCGAACGTTTCTGACCGAGTGCCATCCTTCACCTCTACGGTCATGCCGCAAACCGGGTCTTTCGCGGTGTCGGCTCCGACCGGAATCGCGTCCTCATGATGGTCCTCGTGCTGATGATGTTCCATTGTGAGTTCAGAACTCCTCTAAATGCCGATCAATTTGGGGCTTCCAGTCACTGGAAGGTCAAGCGGGTTTTCACTCACCAATTTGTGAGCCGTCGGCGTTTGACCTTCCAGCGCGGGAAGGCCGTTAGACATAGGCAGGCCATGCAGACCTCAACCGAACCCAGGAACGAAGCAAGCTTCAAACAGCAGGACGGACCCGATTTTATGAACAAAGTTCTTCCTTACGTTATTGGCGCACTGGCCGCCGCCGGACTGGCCATTGTTTATATGAACATGCGTCTGAGTTCGCAGACGGAGGCGTCGTCCAACCACCCGAGTTCCGAGACTTCGGGCGCCCAGAGCAATCCGATGGTAGAGGTGGCCCTTCCCGCAACGCTTTCACCGGATGCTACGATCGGGAAACGTGCGTTCGAGGCGAAATGCGCTTCATGTCATGGGATGAATGCGGCGGGCCAGAACGGCGTTGCACCGCCCCTGATCCACCAGATCTATGAGCCGAACCACCACTCCGACATGGCATTCATCCTGGCCGCAAAGAACGGCGTGAGGTCGCACCATTGGTCTTTCGGCAACATGCCCCCAGTGCCGGGACTTACCGATGCCGATGTGAAATTCATCGCGCGCTATGTTCGGGAGCTTCAGACGGAAAACGGGATCTTCTGAGGCAGCGCTGCGCAAACTTGGCGAAGCGCGCTGGGTTAGCGCTTGCCGCCGCAGCTTACAGCCATAGCGCACTGGATCTTGGCCGTTTTTTGGAACGGCAGTCGCCGTTTCGGCGTTGGGAATCTGTTAGCACGAAATCGCGTCTCGCCATTTGAACGTCTGGGGAGAAAAGGCACATGAACAATTATCTGCGCTTTGCACTGATGATCGCAACTTCGACCGTCGTGATGTTTGGAGTCATGTATCTGAACAGCTATGACATCATCGACCATATGTTTTGGAGCGAAACCCGCGCCTACATGGCGCTGTTGATGGCTTCCACAATGGCCATTGTGATGCTCGCCTTCATGCTGGACATGTATCAAAGCCGCACCATCGACACCGGTATTTTCATTGGTGCTGTTATCATGTTCATTGCTGCGCTCGTCGTTGTTCGCAGTCAAACTACCGTAGACGACGTTGATTGGTTGGAGGCGATGATACCGCATCATTCGATCGCGATCCTGACAAGCGAGCGAGCGAAAATCAGTGATCCGCGTGTGCGCCAACTGGCCGACGACATCATCGCAGCGCAGGAGCGCGAGATCGCCGAGATGAAGACATTGATCGCAGATATCAAAGCCAGGGAATGAGCATCATCAGCATCAGAACCACAGGCGAGGTACACGACAGTCCTTCTGACGAATGCTGGATTGCGATGCTGCAAGTTCACCTTCAAAGATGAAACGTAATTGCGAGTTGATCCGCCTACCACATTCGCCTGGGTAATGCCGCGAATATCAGAGACATCGCGCGCCTGTCCGGCCTTCCTGCAAAGACCTCGGCTATTGCGAGGACATCGGTCTCGTTGACCCGCTAAGCGGCGAAAACGGCGATCGCACGCGCCGTGAAAGCGAACTTCACAAGCTGGTATTTCTCGGCCGCACCCGGTCACTCGGCTTTACGATCTAGGATTGCCGGACTTTGCGGTCAGCGAAGCTCGTGCGCGCTGCCGAAGGCAATCGACAGTTCCACGCCGACCTTATGATCGCGCGTGCCGTCGCCGTTTCGTTCAAAGCTGTATCCGGCATCAAGTGTCCAATCATTGCCTGGATGGGCAGTCATCGCGCCCAGATCAAGGCTGGCTGATAATCCAAGCACATGGTCGGTCGTGTCGGAAGCGGCGGCAAGGAAATTGCGCTGCAACGAATAGGTCGCGGCGTAAGTCACGTCACTGATGTCAAAGCCGACCGACCCAGTGGCGATAAGTGCATCGTCGGCCCCGCCCTCGAAGTTCCGGAAATACGCCAACTCACCCAGAAGTCTGACATCAAGGTCGTTCGTAAGCGCGACCCGGGTCGTTGATGCGCCGAGATAGCCGAACTCGTCCCGCGGCGTGATGCCATCGGCAATCTGGTCTTCGTCGGCGCGCCCGGCCTTCTGATAGCGCATACCGAGCCGTCCGCCAAAGTCGCCATCGGCAAAGCAATCTTCTGTGCCACCGCCGGAACAAGTATCGTAAAAGATCGCGGCCGAGCCGATGCCTTTCACATTGCCCACACCGCCTTCTGCAAGGGTCAGTTGGCCACGATCGGTGCCAATCGAACGCGACAGTGCAGTACGGTCGGTCGTGAACAGGCTGGCGGTTACCGCATGAGAAAGACTATCGCCGGGAAAGGCCAGCTTGGCCTCCACGCCCCAGCGCTCTTCGGTGTCATAGGCATCCGATAGCCCGGCGGAATAAAGCCCCTCCAACTGAGCGCTGGCCAGTCCGAAACCTGGATCGAACTTACCTGCATGAATGGTCAGATCATCGAAGGAATATTCCGCATATAACGCACTGACATATAGCCCGAGATCCTGCAGCGCACGGCTTTCGCCGGGTTCCCAGTCGGTGACGGTTTCGCCAGTGATCACGCCGATAAAGCTCAGATCCTCTGTCGCAGCAAAGCCGAGTTCAAGGTCGACGGAAAGGCCGGTGTCGACACCCGTACCGGACGACGGTCGGGCAGAAACGACACCCTCGGAGTGAAGTTTGACTGACAAATCGTAAGTCAGGCAAGGCGCGACGCATTCCACCTCTTCCGTCAGGTCCGCGCCCGGTTCGACAGTGTCCTCATCCACCTCCGCGATGGCGCCTTCTTCATCGGGGGCTTCATCCTCTTGTCCGAAAGCAACCGTGGCGGTCGCCAACCAGCTCAGAATCATCAAGGAAACCATTCGAGTATGCATCGTCGTCATCCCTGAACCAGTGTGAACGGTTGTCATGAGACTACCGCCGCTTTTCTGAGAGCATGATGAGACGCACGTCAGGCCGATCCCGACGCGCGCATTGGCGCTAGCGCGTCGTGAACGCGCCGGATGACAGGGTTTGGTTGCCGCTTTCCTCGATCGCCAGAACCTCCCACATATAGTCCTTGGCGGGTTCCAGGAAGCCCTCGGGGATTTCCAGTTCAGTGACGTCTGCGGGCAGATAAATGCTGAGCCCGCGTTTGCCGATGGCGTTCGGCCCAGGCTCTTCGTCCTCCTCGACAATCAGCTGATAAGAGACGATCGTCACCGGATCTCCGGTAATCGTTGTGTCGACCGCACCCCAGCGAAGCCTCAACTCTTTGGCAGATACGATCGCGCCCTCGGCCGGTTCGATCAACTCCGGGCCATTGGGAATCGCATGTGTCAGAATGGCGGTCCCGGTTGTCATGCCACCGCTTTCACCATCGATCATCTGCGGACCTTCGATCACATATTCGCCCGCTGGAAGTTTTTCTAGCATCTCCTCAATTGGCACATCCGCGTTCTCCGGCTCAACTGTTTCAAAGAACAGTTCAGTAACGCCAAGCTCGGCCAGCGCTCCGCGCCCTTCAAAGTAAAGCACGTCGCCGCTGGGGCCGGTGACGGTCAGCGATTTCCAGCCTTCACTGTCGATGAAGCCCTGAAAGCCAGTGTCACCGTCGGTGGCGTTGTGTTCGATGATGAGTTTTGCTTCTTTGAGAGGCTCTGTCGCTGTCTGTGCGACGACCACGGCGGCCGGGATGGTTAGAACGATCGTGGTCAGGGCAAGTATTGCATTCGGTCTCATGGTGTTTTCCTTCGATTGATGGTGGCACGATCTTGCGCCCTCGGGACTGAGACCAGGGTGAGCCTTGGATGAAAAAGCGATGAGACCGCCGCTAGACCGGCAGAATTAGGCTTACAACGGCACCACCTTCCAACCGGTTTTCTGCGGTCACGCTGCCGCCGTGTGCTATGGCGACGCTGTTGACGATGGCCAGCCCCAGCCCCGCACCGCCGTTGCGCCGCGCCCTGCCGGCATCTGCGCGGGTGTAGGGTTCCAATGCCTTGGACAGGAAGTCAGCCGGAAATCCGGGGCCGTTATCGGCCACCGACATGACCAGTTTTCTTACCCCTGCTCGTTCGCCCCGGACCGTCACCGTGCCGCCGGGCGGCGAGTGAAATAACGCATTATCCAGCATGTTGCCGAGCGCCTGACCCATCCGCGCCGCGTCGAGGTTAACTTTAAGACCCTCTGCCACGTCGATATGCATTCGAACCTCCGCATCCCGCGCCCGAGTTCAAACAGTGCCGCTGTCGCGCCGGCCAGCTCTGCGAGATCGATTTCAGTCCGGTGCAGGGCAAGAGTGCCACGATTGGCCCGTGCAAGGACCAGAATATCTTCGGCCAGCCGGTTCAGCCTGTTAGACGTTTCAGCGGCACTTTCTAGCGCCGCGCGTAATTCAGTGTTCGTGCGCGACCGGCGCAGGGCTAGATCAAGCTCGGTCCGGAGCACTGCAAGCGGGGTGCGAAGCTCGTGACTGGCATCGTCGATGATCCGACGTTCGCGCTCGACGGCCGCTTGCAGCCCGGACAGCATCTCGTTCAGTGTCCCGGTCAGCCGACCGATTTCGTCCTGCGTTTCCGGAATCGGCAAACGAAGGTTGAGATCGCCCTCGGAAATCTGCGCCGCTTGCCGTCGCAGCACTTCTACTGGCATGAGCGATGCGCGCGCTGTCAGCCACCCCAAGCCGCCCACGAGCAGAAGGATTGCGGGGCCAAAGGCCAGTAGCAATGTGAGGAACCCGAAGAGTGTGGCGTTGCGCTCTGCCAGAGCCTTGCCCACCAGAACCAGCATGCCATCCGGCGCCGGTGCAATGCCTACCCGCACCGCTCCAAGTGATGGAAGGACGGCTTCGTGGATTTCGCTACCGGCGATCCCGGCCAGAAGCTCCGGCTCCAGAATAGGATCGGTGATCCCGCGGCTCGTCTGGATTACGTTGCCGGACCGGCCAACGACCTGAGCAACAAACTCGACCGGTTCGGAGATTTCAAAGTCATGCAGTACGTCATGCTCGCCATCGCGGATATCAACCACGAATTCGTCGACCAGCGCAGCGATCTGTCCGTCGATGACAGCGTCCAACTGCCGCGCAAACCCGAAATAGAGAACCGTCCCCGATATGCACAAGACCAAAGCCAGCAGGCCGGTGAACGACAGGGCCAGTCTAGTCTTGATCGGTAGTTGTCGCCACATTCGCTCGCATCCGATAACCTGCGCCCCGTACCGTCTCTATCAGAATGACCCCGAACCGGCGGTCGATCTTCTCTCGCAGGTATCGGATATAGACATCGACGACGTTGGAATCGCCGTCAAATGCGAAATCCCACACATGTTCACGGATACGAGTTCGGCTGAGGACTTCGTCAGGATGGCGCATCAGGAATTCCAGCAATGTGAATTCGCGCGCTGTCACGCTGACCGGCACATCAGACATCCTGACGGCGTGTGTCGCGGGGTCGAGCGTGAGCTGACCTGCCCGCAGAACGGCAGGCCGGGCTGCCGCGCCGCGCCGAAGCAATGCCCGGGTTCGGGCCAGCAGTTCGTCGAACGCGAAGGGCTTGGTCAGATAGTCGTCGGCCCCGGCATCCAGTCCGCGGACCCTGTCGCCAATCGCATCCCGCGCGGTCAGCATCAGGACAGGTGCCCAACAACTTGCCGCGCGCAAATGCTCGCAGATATCGAAACCGTTGCCATCAGGCAGCATGACGTCCAGCAGGATTACGTCATAGGGCGTTTCACTCGCCATCCAGATTGCATCCTCGGCCGTGTCGGTAACGTCCACGGCGTAACCCTCTTCCTGAAGCCCGCGCTTCAGCAAGGCTGCCATCTTGACCTCGTCCTCTGCAATCAGAACACGCATATGTATTGGCCCACTTTCCTTCAGCCTAAAGCACAGCCCCATTCCGATCCAACCCTTCTTCGGCAGGATGTATCTGCCGCAGTCTGCCGGCCTGAAGATGAGAGGAAGATGATGTGACCCATGGGATAGATCCTAGCGGTCAACCCTGCTGGGTCTGCTAGACCTATTCAAAAGCCGATATTTCGACTGGTATTATCTGTTGGTACGGACGGTGAGGTCGAAAAGGTCAAAGGAGTACTGTTCTTCGCCTTCGAAGCCAGAACTCACGCAGAGCTGTTTGCCATGCTTCATCACCCAACTGAGTTCGATACGCAGGCACATAGCATTCGCTGAGTTCAGCGAATTGAAACTCCGTGCGAAACACGAGCTCTTCCTTAGGTCGAAATGATCACTCCTGATAGTGCGGTACTGACAAATGCGATTGATAGAGTTTCGTTATTGTGCCCTTGGAGCGGATCCGCTCCAAGGAATCACGATCCTAAGTCTGCACGCGATGGCTCCAACCAGAACTGTCTTGATTCAATTCAGGATCGGGAAATGTCTGCCGTACCCGCCAGACGCCCGTTAGATGGCCGAGCAGAAACGGAAAATGGGCTCCAAGCCGACATCTGCAGTGCACCGAACCGCCCGAATTCTCGCCGCCCGGAAACCTCGTGACCGGCCCACAGAAGACATTGACCGGTTCATTTTTCGCCGCGACGCAGCTTTCGCATTGCTGCCGTTCGTAAACTGCGCGGCATTTCTGAAGAGCGAATGACTGGGTCGCGAACAAATCGGACTTTGGTATTGGCGAGGTCAACGGTCGCACTTCGGAAATGGAGGCCTCTCGAACGCAAATCCAAGCAAACAAAACCGGCCTTTTCGGGGTCTCGGCACTACGCTATTTTCGCGATTGAGCTTCAGGACGTCGGCTGGGCCCGACGAGCTTTTTTCTCGCCCAACATCAGCATGGCGGGTGTGACAATCAGGGTCAGCACCGTCGCGATCACGAGGCCGCCTGCGATGGCGGAGCTGAGTTCGGTCCACCATTGCGTCGAGGGGGCGCCATAGACGATCTCTCGGGTGAAGAAATTGAGGTTCACACCGATCACCATGGGCATCAGGCCGAGCGCCGTTGTGACCGACGTCAGCACCACCGGCCGCAAGCGCTGTGCCCCCGTTCTCAGCGCGGCCTCCAGGGATGACAGGCCTGCCTTCTTCAGATCGTTATAGGTGTCGATCAGCACGATGTTGTTGTTCACGACGATCCCAGCCAGCGCTATCACCCCGATCCCACCCATGACGACGCCGAAGGGGCGACCTGTCACTTGTCCGTCGTCATATAAAATGGGGCATCAGAGCGGTTTGAGCGTTGGAGGCTCTGGCTCGTTTGCGTGATTGATTATGCCGCCTGTTTTTGATGTTGCAAGCGGCGGTGTCGGATTGTCAGTTTCTTGATCTTCTCCCTTTCTCTCAGAATGGCTTTGTCCCTTCCGAAGTAGACGTCGGCGGGTGTGACGTTGCTCAGGCTCTCGTGGTAGCGCTGGTTGTTGTAGTAGTCGACGAAGGCGCCGATCTGGCGTTCGAGATCGCCGGGCAAATAGTAGTTTTCCAGCAGAACCCGGTTCTTCATCGTTTGATGCCAGCGTTCGATTTTGCCTTGGGTTTGCGGATGAAAGGCCTCCCCGCGAACGTGGTCCATCTTCGATCCTCCAGCCATTTGGCCAGATCGCCCCGGAGATAGCGACCGTTGT
>CAVYHT010000033.1:0-35438 GCA_963768355.1 uncultured Alphaproteobacteria bacterium | reverse complement strand
CTAGCGTGGCGCTATGGCGGTTTTGCCAAAACCTGAATCGGAACACGCGACCCCTCGCTGTCGCTTGAACGAGCACTCCGCCAGATGATGAGTTGGGGTTAAGGCCGGAAAACTCTAATTCTGTCCAAGAATAGCCCCGAGCACGTTCAGCAAGATACGTTCGGCATCCCGATCGTTGCGTTGCTTTTGCCGGCGTTTGGTCTCGCGGTTGTTGCCACGCTCCTCGCGTTTCTGCCATTCCTGGCTCACCTGCACCTGCGGCTCGGCCACCGGGCGTATCATCGGTAGCGGTTGGGCGGGAAGGCCCTGATGCACGCCGATCATGACCTCGTGCCAGATCTCGGCGGGCAGGCCCCCGCCGGTCACGCCGGTCAGTGGCTTGTTGTCATCATATCCCATCCAGACACCCGGCCACGTAATCGGCGGTGAAGCCGAGGAACCAGGCGTCGCGCGCTGCCTGGGTGGTGCCGGTCTTGCCCGCCGCCTCGCGGTCGGGCAGGCGCGCGCGCGCCCGGTGCCGCCGTTGACGACCTGATTCATCATGTAGATCAGCTGCTCGGCCGCGGCTGGCGTGATGACGCGCTCTCCGATGCCGCCCTCTTGGCCCATCAGAACCGTGTCTTCGCCCTGTAGGCGCAATTCAGTCATGCCATAGGGTGTGACACTTGATCCGCCGTTCAGAATGCCGGCATAGGCACCGGTCATCTCGATCAGCGTCGATTCCGATGCACCCAGCGCCAAGGCAGGTCCGAGCGCCAGATCGCTCTTGATGCCGAAATTCTCTGCGATGGTGCGCACCTTGTCGAGGCCGACGAACTGCGCAACCTTCACCGCGGGAATGTTATAGGATTGCTTCAGCGCTTCGGTCAGCGTCACACGGCCATGAAACTTGTTGTCGTAGTTGGTCGGCGACCACCGGCCGGAACCGGGAATGTTGATCGTGATCGGCTCGTCCAGAACCGTGTCGTCATAGCGATAGTCCAAGATCCAGCGCCGCGGCATAGACGAACGGCTTGAACGCCGATCCGGTCTGGCGCATCGCCTGGGTGGCGCGGTTGAACTGGCCCGCGACGCCCTTGAACTTGCGCCCGCCGACCATCGCGCGCACCGCGCCGTCTGCCGACATCACGACGATCGCGGCCTGCGCCTCTGATCCTTCGTTGACCTTGGTGTCGAAGATCGATCTGCAACGCATCTTCCGCCGCCTGCTGGATACGCGGATCGAAGGTGGTGTTCAGGATCACATCCTCGGTCGTGTCGCTGGTCAGGAAATTGGGCCCGCTGTCCATCACCCAATCGGCGAAATAGCCGCCCGCCCTTGCCTCGGCCGCCTGCGACAGCTGCGCCGGGTTGCGCCGCGCCTGGTCGGCTGCGGCGCTGGTCAGGTAGCCCTGCTCCTCCAT
Organism: uncultured Alphaproteobacteria bacterium; assembly: GCA_963768355.1. Taxonomy (GTDB): domain Bacteria; phylum Pseudomonadota; class Alphaproteobacteria; order Rhodobacterales; family Rhodobacteraceae; genus JAHEAO01. Next base: position 34,035 of record CAVYHT010000033.1, on the reverse strand, counting down.
CAGCCCGATAATCACGCTGCGCCCGGTCCTGACTGCGTTGCAGGTTCGCGGTCGGTGCAAATCGTGACGGCGCTGTCAGCAAGCCCGGCCAGCATCGCCGCCTCCGCCGGGCCCACCTCTGCTGCGGACTTGCCGAAATAGCGCTGGCTGGCCGCCTCGAATCCGCGCGATCCGGCGCCCAGATAGGCACGGTTCAGGTAGATAGTCAGGATCTCGTTCTTGGAGTACTTGGCCTCCATCGCCATGGCATAGATGGCTTCCTTGGCCTTGCGCCAGAGCGATCCGGCGCGCAGTCGGCCTCGTAGTCCGCCTCGGTCTTCCAGACGTTGGCGTCATAGGGCACGCCGATGCACAAAAGCTTTGCAGTCTGCTGCGTGATGGTGGACCCGCCATTGCCCGACAGCGGCCCGCGCCCTTCGCGCAGGTTGATGCGGACGGCGCTGGCGACGCCGCGCGGGCTGACGCCGAAATGCCGGTAGAACCGCTTGTCCTCGGTCGCGACCACCGCATTGCGCAGATCGTCCGACACGGTCTCGGCCGTGACCAAGCCGCCAAACTGGTCGCCGCGCCAGGCAAAAACCTTGCCGTCCCGGTCCAGCAGTGTGACCGAGCCGCGCGCGCGCCCGTCCAGCAGTTCGCCCACCGGCGGCAGCGTCGCATAGAAATAGCCGATCGACAGCGCCAGAATCAGGCCCATCACCACTGCGCTTCGCAGAGTGATTCTCCAGATCAGTCGCCAGAGCCAGCCGAAGAGGCCAAAGAAGATCCGGGAAAAGATGTTGCCGCGCCGCTTGGCGGGCCGCCGCGCTTGCGCTTTGCGTGCAGGCTTCTTGGCCGACGGTTTTGCGGCAGCTTTCTGAACTCGCCGCTCGGCGACCAGCGGCGGCCGCTTCTTTCCGTTTCCGCTCATATTGATGTATCCATGCCCGCCTCTTGCCTCAGACTACCCCGCCCGCAAGCCTTTGTGGAGCATCTTCGGCCACTGCTGACGGATTAATGATGCGCCTATTATTTAGGCATGCTGTCAAAGATGTGCAAAAAATGTGCAAATAAGTACCAAAACCTGCCTGAATTCGCCGACTTCCCCTGTTAAATGCTGCGTCGCAGCGGCCTTCTTTGCGTGCAAGTCCAAAGCGACACCTGCCAATGCGGAAGGGGAAAACGTGAAACTGATCATCGCAGCAATCAAGCCGTTCAAGCTCGAAGAGGTGCGCGAAGCCCTGACGGGCATTGGCGTGCGCGGCATGATGGTGACTGAAATCAAGGGCTTCGGCTCTCAGTCCGGCCACACCGAGATTTATCGCGGTGCCGAATATGCCGTGAATTTCGTGCCCAAGGTCAAACTCGAACTCGTCGTGCCCGACAGCATGACCGACGAAGTTGTCGAGACAATCACCAGAGCCGCCAAGACCGACAAGATCGGCGACGGCAAGATCTTCGTCCTCGATGTGGAAAGCGCCGTGCGCGTCCGCACCGGAGAAACCAACGACGACGCGCTTTAGGCGAAACCAGAGGACACAAGAATGAGACTGACCAAACAAATCTCCGTCGCCGCCGCCCTGATCGCGCTGCCGACCCTGGCTATTGCGCAAGAGGCCGACATCACCCCGCCGAACGAAGAAATCGGCTACATCCTCACCAGCTTCATGTTCCTCGTCACCGGCTTTCTGGTGATGTGGATGGCCGCGGGCTTTACCATGCTAGAGGCTGGCCTCGTCCGGCAAAAGAACACGACGATGCAGTTAATGAAGAACGTCTCGCTGTTCTCGCTCGCGGCGATCATGTATTATCTGATCGGTTACAACCTGATGTATCCCGGCGATGGCTGGTCAATTCCCGGCTGGCTGGGTGCGTTTGGTTTCGCCGCGATGGAACCCGTGGGCCTGGCAGAGACCGAAACCGACCTCACCTATGCCGCTGTCGGCTCGGATTTCTATTTCCAGCTTATGTTCTGCGCCACAACCGCCTCGATCGTTTCGGGCACCCTTGCCGAACGGATAAAGCTATGGCCGTTCCTGATCTTCACGATCGTGCTTACGGGCCTGATCTATCCGATCCAAGCCTCGTGGAAATGGGGTGGCGGTTTTCTTGACACAAACCTCGGCTTTCTCGATTTCGCGGGCTCTACCGTTGTCCATTCAGTTGGCGGCTGGGCAGCGCTCGCGGGTGCCCTGATCCTCGGGCCGCGCCTGGGCAAGTACAAGGACGGTCGCGTGCATCCGATGCCCGGCGCCAACCTGCCGCTGGCCACGCTCGGCACGTTCATCCTGTGGATGGGCTGGTTCGGTTTCAACGGCGGCTCGCAGCTTTACATGGATACCGCGGGCAACATCGCCGACATCAGCCGGATATTCGCCAACACCAATACTGCCGCCGCAGGTGGCGCTTTGGCTGCGCTGATCACGACGCAGCTTATGTACGGGAAGCCTGACTTAACGATGGTGCTGAACGGAGCACTTGCCGGTCTCGTTTCGATCACCGCCGAACCTCTGACACCAAGCCTTGGTGTTGCGACGCTGATCGGGGCAGTCGGCGGCGTGATCGTGGTGTTTGCCGTACCGTTCCTTGACAAGCTCAAGATCGACGATGTGGTCGGTGCGATCCCGGTCCACCTCTTTTGCGGCATCTGGGGCACGGTTGCGGTGGTCTTGACCAATGGCGACGCCACGCTCTTTGGTCAGATCGCGTCGATCCTGATCGTGGGGGCGTTTGTCTTCGTCGCCTCCGCCGTTGTCTGGATGATCCTGAAAGCCACAATGGGCATCCGCGTCAGCGAAGAGGACGAGATCAATGGCCTTGATACGGCAGAGCTGGGGATGGAAGCCTACCCGGAATTCGCCAAGGGCTGATCCCTATCCTTAACCAAACACCCGCCGGGGCGTTCGCGCCCCGGCAAACCCTATATCAGTCAAAGAGATACGGTCCCGCCCGATATGGCTGCCTGCTTGATCGCTTCGATGACCCGAAGCGCTGCCAGCCCCTCGCGCCCGCTGACCATCGGCTGCACTTGACCTTCGATCACCTCGCAGAAATGCCGGATCTGAAGCAACAAAGGATCTTCGGCGACATAGTGCAACGCAGTCTTTTCCAGCCCTTCCCACCAGCTCTTCCGGTCTGGGTAGTGCCAAAGTGTCAGGTCGGGTAGGGAAAGCGATGCCGCGTCGCCGCCGATCGTGTAGCAGGATGCTCCGGTTGCCGGATAGGCGGGGTTTTCGGCGGCGGTTAATTCCCAGCTCCAGGGTGCTGCAATCGCATCAGAGACAGTGACAGTTCCCAGTGCGCCGCTTTCGAATTCAAGAAGAATGACAGCCGTGTCCTCAACCTCGTTGCCCCTGATCTGCCGAGACTCGCGCGCCTGCACCAGGACGATCTCGCCGCACAGGAACCGGAGCAGATCAATATCGTGGATCAGGTTGATGAAAACCGGGCCAGCGCCTTTCTGTCTGCGCCAGTCAACCTCGAAATAATCGTCGGGCTTGTACAACCAGAACTGCGCATTCACGGCAACTATGTTGCCCAAGCGGCCACTATGAAGCGCGTCCTTCGCCGCCCCGATCAGCGGATTATGTCGCCTGTGGTGTCCGACCAGAATCGGAACGCCGGCCTGTTCCGCGGCCGATACCAGCCTTTCTGCGGGCAGTGCAGCATCTGCAATTGGTTTTTCGATCAGAACCGGAATTCCCGCAGCAACGCAGCCCAGCCCATGCTCGACATGCAGCTGATTTGGCGTAGCAATGATGATACCGTCGGGCCGGTCAGCGGTCAGGTAGGTGGCCAGATCCGGAAACCATTTGGAACCGAGGTTTTCCGCGACCAGTTTGGCAGAGCTTGACGGATCGACGACAGCCGCGAGCTCCGCTTCTTGTTGCACCAAAGCGATATGCTTTTGCCCGATCAGCCCGGCGCCCAAAACCGCAATTCTGGGTGTCTTCAAACGCCAGCCGCCACAATCGCCTCGGCCAAAATCGGCACGGTCTTTGCGTTCAGCCCGGCGATATTCAGGCGGCTGTCACCGACCATGTAAATGCCGTTCTTCTCGCGCATAACCTGCACCTGTTCCGGGTTGGCGCCGATCCGGCTGAACATGCCGCGATGCCGCGCAATGAAATCGAACCGGTCGGAATTCGTACGCTGGCGCAACTCTGTCGCCAGTTGTTCCCGCAGCCCCAGCATCGTCAGGCGCATCTCTTCCAGTTCCGCCTTCCAGTCGGCGGTAAGGTCTTGATCGTTAAGGATCATCGTCACCAGCCGCGCGCCATGATCGGGCGGGAAGGAAAAGTTCTGCCGGTTCAGAAACGCCAATGTGCCCTGCGTCACCGGCTGTCCGTTGGGACTGTCCGATATCGCCATCAGTATGCCCGTCCGCTCGCGGTAGATACCGAAGTTCTTCGAGCAACTGGCCGCGATCAGCGTCTCTGGCAGGCTGGACGCGACCAGCCGCGTCGCCGCCGCATCCTCGTCCAGCCCGTCGCCGAAGCCCTGATAGGCCAGGTCGATCAGCGGCACCGCCCCCGTTTCCTGCAAATGCCCGACGACCGTCTTCCACTGGTCCAGCGTCAGGTTCGCGCCGGTCGGATTGTGGCAGCAGCCGTGCAGAAGCACCACGTCGCCAGGCTTCAGATCTTTGAGATCGCTCATCATTCCGTTGAAATCCACATCGCGGGTGTGGTCGTCGAAATAACGGTACTCGGCCATCGGCATCCCGAGATATTTGATGATTGACGGATGGTTCGGCCAGGTCGGCGCGGACAGCCAAACCGTCGCGTTGGGTGAGGCCAGCCGGATCAGTTCCAGCGCCTGACGTATTGCCCCGGTGCCACCTGGCGTCGCCGCCATCGCAACGCGGTCGTTTGCCACGACGCCCGCCAGGATCAGATCGCGCATCGCAGCCCCATAGGCCGGATCGCCGATCAGCCCGGTATATGATTTCGTCGCCTCGACCTCCCACAGCATCTTTTCGGCGGTCTTGACCGACCGCATGATCGGCGTGACGCCCTCGGCGGTCTTGTAGACCCCGACGCCAAGGTCGATCTTGTCGTCCCGCGGATCTTCACGGAACATCTGCATCAGCATCAATATCTTGTCAGCGGCTTGCGGTTTCAGTTCTTCCAGCATCAGGCTTCTCCTGTCGCGACTTTGAGATCGCCATACATACCCCATTCCGCCCAGGATCCGTCATAGAGCGAATGCCGGTCATGGCCGATCATTTCGAGCGCCAAACTGATGATCGCCGCCGTAACACCCGATCCACAGGTCGTGATCACCGGCTTTGCAGGATCGACGCCTTTGCTGCGAACAGCCGTCGCAGAACGTCAGGGGATTTCATCGTTCCATCCGCATTCAGCAAATCACGGTAGGGCATATTCATGGATCCGGGAATATGACCCGGTCGAAGCCCCGCCCGAGGCTCGAGCTCTTCGCCCTTGAAGCGCCCCGGCGACCGGGCATCGAGGATCACGTGATCGCCCAGCTTCGCCGCCGCCGCAACCTGCGTGACATCTCTCACCAGATGCGATTGTCGCTGCACTGTTATGTGGCGGTCGCGTACGACCGGTGGCAAATCCTCGACCGGACGCCCCTCGGCCTGCCACTTGGGAAAGCCGCCATCCAGAACCGCGACATCCGTCTTGCCCATCAGCCGGAGCAGCCACCAGACCCGCGGGGCGGAAAAGATGCCTGCGCCATCGTAAACAACGACTTGATGCCCATCGCCAACGCCCATCGAACGCATCCGGCTGATGAACTTCTCTACTGGTGGCGCCATGTGCGGCAGCTCTGACCGGCTGTCAGAGATCTCCTCGATGTCGAAATACCGGGCTCCTGGAATATGGGCCGCATCATATTCAGCCCGCGCATCGCGGCCCATATCGGGAAGGTACCAGGACGCGTCGAGAATCCGCAGGTCGGGATCCTTCAGATGCGCGGCCAGCCAGGCCGTTGAAACCAGAGTCTTCGGATTGCTGTGCGTCATGATGCCCCCGGATATCGCCATGAATTGCGTAACGAGCAGGGGCGGCTTTCGCAAGTCCCGGCAAAAAGCGTCAGCCGCCGTGGCGTAGCAGGCGCGCTTTCTGGCGTTGCCAGTCACGTTTCTGCTCGGTCGCACGCTTGTCCTGCGTTTTCTTGCCCTTGGCGACGCCGATCTTCAGCTTCACCAGCCCGCGATGGTTGAAATACATCACCAGCGGCACCAGCGTCATGCCCTGCCGGGATGTCGCCTGCCAAAGCCTCGACAGTTCCTTTTTCGAGACCAGCAGCTTGCGCTTGCGCCGTTCCTCATGCCCCCAGGTCTTGGCCGGATCGTAGCGCGCGATGTAGCTGTTGATCAGCCACAATTCGCCTTCCTCGACCGAGGCATAGCTTTCAGCGATGTTCGACTGCCCGGTGCGCAGCGATTTAACCTCGGACCCCATCAGCATGATGCCGCATTCTATGTCATCCTCGATGGCATAGTCGTACCGTGCGCGACGGTTTTCGGCGATCACCTTGTAATTTTTGTCCTCGGTCTTGGCCATCTTGTGGGCTCAGGCCTCTATTCTCTGCCCGCCATAACGGGTCATTTCATCGGGATCGGGCGCTTCCCATATCCCTTCCATGAAGTCAAACATCTCGCGCGTGACTTCAAGCATGAATGTCTCACCTTTTTCGGCGTTCCGCCTTTGCACCCTTTGCCAGCGGGTTTCGATATCGACATCCACAAAATGCAGCATCACGTCGCAGCCCAGCCCCTCTGCCCAGCTATAGAAGATCTGCCGCTCTTTTCGGTCAGTGAAGCCGCAATCAAACACCACCGGCACACCGGCGGCGATCACCTGCTCTGCAGTGGCCCGCATCTGCGCGCAGGATCGCTGCACGCGGTCGTAGAACCAATTGAAATCCGACGTCGGATGCCGGTCCATGAAGAACAGCCGGTTGTTCCACTCGTCTATGGAAAACCGCACTGCCCTCAGATCGCGCCGCAAAGCCTCGGCATGGGTCGATTTGCCGGCACCCGTCAGGCCGCAGATAAGGTGAACATCGGCCGCACTACGGCTTGGGTCTGCGGTGTCAGGGCGGGTCATTGCCGGACCGATATAGGCCCCTCGGCAGCTGAGTCCAAGGGCAACACCAGGCAACGTATGAATTGCCCCGTCTTGCGGCGCTGGACCCATCCTAAACAGATCGGCGACAAACTGCCTTGCCCGATCCGTCAAAATGGCGGGTTATAGCCGCCGGAAGTGAGTCATTGGCGTGATTTTGCACCACTTCGGGTGGCTTGGTCGGCAGGCTGACTTCAAACCAGCAACAATATTTGAAAGTAAACGTCAGGTATCGCGCCCTGCGCCGGCGCGCCACGACCTTTGGCGGCTAGCTTCCGTCAAATTACCTCAATGGGGCTCTGGCTGTGCGTATGCACAATCCGGGCGGGTACAGGAGAGTAAAGCGTGAGTATTTCCGTAGGACAGAGCACCGCAAGACCTGATCGCAAAACCGTCAGTAAATCAGGCCGACAGGAGCGGCACCCTGAGCACAAGGCCGCCGGTACGGGCTTTGCTTACAGGCCGTCAGAATGGCTGCGCATAAGCGTCTTGCCGATCCTGACAATCCTCGTGTGCTGTTCTTTCATCGCAGCGTGCTTTGGGCTGGTCCTAGGGCTTCTTTCGGGAAATCCCGCATTGGTTGGATTCGTATTCTGGCTGTTGCCTCGACTCGGTTTCCTCGCTCTTGTAGTGCTGCTGGTTCGATTCCTGGCCGCCACCGAACCAAAATTGAAATGATCTGATCGGACTTGCATCAATGAACGACCTCAGCGCCCGCAGTTCTTCCTCGATCTCCGATGACATCCTGATTGACGGAAACATCGAATCCTCCGGACAGGTCAAGATCGGGGGTACCGTGAACGGCAACGTCTCGGCCAGCGATCTGGTGCTGGAGCCGCAGGGGACGATCCGTGGCAAGATTTCGGCCGAAAAGGCCGAGTTGCGCGGCAAGCAGGAGGGCAAAGTCCGTTGTGAGAAACTGATTGTCACCTCCAGCGCCGTGGTGCGGGGCGATATCGTCTGTCAAGACTTGACTGTGGAATCCGGCGCGCATCTGAACGGCAAAGTGCAGGTCAAGCCCAAGTAGGGTACGCGCCCCGGTCCGGCTTCGAACGGCAACTGTGGTTCGCTATTCCAGCATCCCGCCGTCAGCATCGTCACCGGTTTCCGCCAATAACGCGCCGAAGTCGGGGATGTGGACCTGGCGAGTGCCCTGCAACTCGATGATACCATCGCGCTTCAGGGCAGAGATCTGGCGGCTGACCGTTTCCAGCGTCAGGCCCAGATAGTCAGCCATCGCTTCTCTCGTCAGCGGCAGTTCAAATCGAGAACCCTCGGGGTAGCGCGAGAGATGCAGCGAAGCGTCGCGCCGCGCGATAATCGAGAGCAAGCTCGCGATCTTCTCTCGTGCGGTCTTGCGACCAAGGACCAGCATCCATTCGCGGGCAGCATCCAACTCGTTCAGGGTCATTTCCAGCAGTCGCTGGCTGATATTGGGCTTGGTGGTCAGCAGATCTTCGAAGGATTTGCGGCGAAAACAGCAGAGCGTCAGGTCACTGACAGCCGTAACATCGTAAAGAACGGTGTTGCGCCCGGGACGGCCCAGGAAATCCGACGGCAGCAGAAGGCCAACCATCTGAGTGCGGCCATCCTCCATCGTCTGGGTGAGGGCGGCAACCCCAGTGACAACCGAGGCGACGAAGTCCATGTGGTCGCCCGACCAAACGATCGGCTGACCTGCTTCGTAGTTGCGGTAATACTTGACTCTGTCGAGTTCGGCCAATTCATCGGCTTCGCAGCGCGCGCAGACAGCATTGTGCTGGATCGGGCAGGTGCCGCAATCCTTTAGTCTGGCCGAAGGCTCATTCGTGATCGAAATATCGTTCATGACGCTGCTTCCGATTGATCTAGGTCAAGGCACCGACAACAGCCCATGAGCCTAGATAGGCACATGAAGAGGCTATCGCAACTCCGCCAGTTGGGACTGTTTGACGCGCGTGTTCCGCGATATACCAGCTATCCGACCGCACCACAATTCTCTGCACGGGAAAATCCAGCCGAGACGGAAGGCTGGATCCGCGCCATCCCTGCCGGTTCGACCGTGTCACTCTACGTTCATGTACCGTTCTGCCGGCGGCTCTGCTGGTTCTGCGCGTGCCGGACGCAGGGTACAAGCACAGCGGCCCCGGTTGCCGCCTATGTCGAGACCCTCAAGAGCGAACTACACACCTTGGCAAAGCTGCTGCCAGAGGGCGTTCGGCTAGAGCATCTGCATTGGGGCGGCGGTACTCCGACCCTGCTTGAACCGGGCAGGATCACCGATCTGGCTGGCACGATCATGGACGTAGTGCCTTTGGCCGAGGGTGCGCAGTTCTCGGTCGAGATCGATCCCAGCGAGCTGGACGACGCGCGGCTTGATGCGCTGGCCGCCGCCGGGATGAACCGCGCCTCGATCGGCGTGCAGGATTTCGACCAGCAAATCCAGGATACCATCGGTCGCCAGCAAAGCTATGAGGTTACAAAGGCCGCGGCAGATGCCCTGCGCGATCGTGGCATCACCAGCCTGAACATGGATATTCTTTACGGCCTGCCACATCAGACCGAGGCGCGGATTTCTGAAAGCGTGCAGAAGGTGCTTTCCCTGTCGCCCGACCGCGTCGCGCTTTACGGCTATGCGCATGTGCCCTGGATAGCGAAGCGCCAGACTTTGATCCCGACCGAGGTGCTTCCGCGGCCCGATGAGCGGCTGGCACTTTACGAAACGGCGCGGCAGTTGTTCGAATGGGATGGCTATGTCGAGATCGGTATCGACCATTTCGCCCGCCCCGAGGACGGGCTGGCGGTTGCCCAGAGAACCGGAAGACTGCGGCGCAATTTCCAAGGCTACACCGAGGACACATCGGAGACCTTGATCGGCATCGGCGCATCGGCCATTTCGCGCTACCGGCAGGGCTACGCGCAGAATGCGCCCGCGACCTCGGCCTATCAGGCAGCGGTGCGGGGTGGCACCTTGGCGACGATGAAGGGTCACACCTTTTCGCCAGAGGACATCCAGAGAGGTCGGATCATAGAGGTGCTGATGTGCGATTTTGCGGTGGATTTCGGCGTACTTGCGAAAGAGTCTGGATGTGTCGAAAGAACACTTGCGTGGCTTTGCAGAGGGCGTCGATGCTGCATTCCCCGAGATGGTCACCCTGACGCATGACCGGCTAGAGATACGGCCCGACGGTCGGCCATTGGCCCGCATGATCGCGCGGCATTTCGATGCTTATGCGATGGCAACATCCGGACATAGCTCTGCCGTCTGATCCGATTGCCCTGCTTTGCGCGACGTTCTAGAAGATCTGCGAGCAGCACCAGGGGCGCGCGTTATGGACCTGATCGAGCAACTAAGCGGTATCTGTGGCGCGGCAAACGTACTGACTGGGCGTGACGCAGCCCGCTATGGCACCGATTGGATGGGGAAATATGTCTCACATCCCCTGGCTGTGGTTCGGCCTGGCACCACGGTCGAGGTTTCGGCTGTGATGCAACTGGCGCATCGGACCGGCACGCCGGTGGTGCCGATTGCGGGGAATACCGGGCTGGTCGGCGGCACGCATGCAGAAGGCGCGCTGATGCTGTCGGTCGAGCGGTTGAACCAGGTGCGCGAAATCCGACCCGAGGCAAGAATAGCGATTGTCGAGTCCGGTGTGGTTCTGTCGAACTTGCATGATGCCGCAGAGCAAGAAGGGCTGGCCTTTCCGCTGTTCTTCGGTGCCCGAGGGTCGGCGATGATCGGCGGCAACCTGTCCACCAACGCGGGCGGGTCCAACGTGCTCCGCTACGGCAATACCCGCGCCCTGTGTCTGGGACTGGAGGTCGTGCTGCCGGATGGCGAGGTTCTGGATCTGATGAGCGAGCTGCACAAGGACAATTCGGGATACGATCTGAAAGACCTGTTCATTGGCGCAGAAGGCACGTTGGGGATCATAACGGCGGCAGTTCTGAAGCTGGTGCCGAAGCCGCGCGCCTATGCGACCGCCATGGTGGCGGCGCGGTCACTGCCGGATGCCCTTGCACTTTTGAACCGGTTGCAGACGGCGACGGGCGGAATGGTCGAAGGCTTCGAGTTTATGCCGCGCAGTTACATGGCACGCCTGCGAGAGGTTCTGCCAGAGGCAAAGCCACCCTTGGGCTACGACCGTGACGTCACGATTCTGGTCGAACTGGGCGCAGTGGCGCCCCGCGATGTCGAGCCGGGCAAAGACGGCGCAGTGCCGGTCGTGCGGCTTCTGGAAGAGATACTGGCCCAGCTGATTGATGAGGGTCTGGCGCTGGACGCGGCAATTGCGCAATCGCAGGGACAACGGCTGGCGATGTGGAAAATCCGCGAATCCGCGGCCGAGATTACGCTCGGGCGGCATCCGATTATCGACACGGATGTCTGCGTGCCGCTCGACAAGGTCGCCGTCTTCATGGATCAAGCCCTCGGCCGGCTTCGGAGGCTGGATGCCGAGGCCGAAACCATTACCGTCAGTCATCTGGGTGACGGCAACCTGCATTTCTCGGTCTGGCCAACCTCGCAGGACCCCGAGGCGCATGACCTGATCCGTGAAATGGTAGAGGATGTGACGCTGAAACTGGGCGGATCGTTCTCTGCCGAGCATGGGATCGGTCTGTCGAAATTGCGCTCTATGGAACGGCGCAAGAACAAGGTCGCGATGACCGTGATGCGGAAGATCAAGCAGACGCTGGATCCCAAGGGGATCATGAATCCGGGCAAAGTCATCCCCGATGCTTAGACCCCTGCGCCTGATCGCGCAGGACCCGATGCTCAGCCTTGTCGCCTTGTCGATCCTCTGTTTCGGCTCGCTTGTCGCCTCCTTGGCGCCGCATCAGTCGCTGGTCGCAATCAAGGTCTTTGGCTTCTCGGATTCGGCCTATTCCGCGATAATGGCAGCGGGGTCGATCCTGTCCGTGGTTGTTTCTGTCTGGATCGGCATCCGGACAGACCAGCGCGCCGACCGCCGGATCGTGGCGACCTGCTGTGCCGGACTGGGTTTGATCGGCGGGGCTTTGGTCTTCTTCACAGCCACCCCGTGGGCCTATTTCGTCGCCCATGTGCTGATCTTCCCGATCTCGGCCAGCATCTTCGGGCAGCTTTTCGCCTTGGCGAGATTGGCCGCAAGAAACCGACCACCGGCAGAGCGTGATGGGATTGCCGCCGCAATCCGGGCGCTATTCGCGGTGCCTTTTGTGCTTGTCCTGCCGATCTGGTCGCTGGCCTTCAGCCTCGGCGCAGATCTGATCCTGATCTACGCAGCGGTCGCACTGGCATCCGGCAAGATCCTGTTGCTGCTGCTGACACGGTGGCCAAAGGATGCCGAGATCGACCAGAACGACGTCAAATCCGGAATGCGCTTCCACAGGGCCTTGCAGGAACTGATGGCACTGCCGGTGATGGCGCGGATGCTCGCCATAGCTTCGGTACAGGCAGGTGTTACGCTTTACTTGGTGTTGCTCGGCCTGATCCTGACCGGCACCGAAGGTCGAGACACGTCGGATGTGGCGCTTTTCGCCGGGTTGGTGGCGGGGTTGGAGATTCCATTCATGCTGGCGGTGCCGTTTCTGTTGCGGAACTGGTCGAAAAGCGCGCTGATCGCTGCGGCCGGACTGATCCACGCCGGGTTCCTCTGTGCCTTTCCACTTGTCGCTTCGACGCCTGCGGTGTGGCTGCTTATCCTGCCGGCGGCCATGGCGGCGGCGGTCACCTTGTCAGTGCCGATTATCTATGTGCAAGACCTGATGTCAGAGCGCCCCGGCGCAGGCGGAGCGCTGATTGCAGTGCTGCATCTTGTTTCACAGATCATAGCGGCGGGGGTCTTCGCAGTTGGCACCGCCGTTGCGGGTTACGCGGCTGCGTCGGTACTGGGGGCAATGCTTGCGGTCATCGCGGGATTTGTCCTGCTCGGGCTGGATCGCAGGCGCGCCACCGCCTAACGCCAGTCGAAAAAGCCTTCCCCCGCACGGGCCAGAAGACCGCCAGCCATCGCCCGACCCATTTCGGCACCGTCTTCAATGGCACCGCTCTGGTCATCCTCGAACGCTTCTGTCCCGTCTGTGCGCAAGATCTGTCCCCGCAACCGCAGGGTGCCACCGTCAAGTTCCGCCAACCCCGCGATAGGGGTCTGGCAAGACCCATCAAGCGCCGTCAGAAACGCACGTTCAGCCGACAGCCTTTGACCAGTAGATACATCGTGGATCGCCTCCAATAGCTCTGCCGCGCGGCTGTCATCGGCGCGCCGTTCGATGCCGATCGCGCCCTGCGCCACCGCGGGTAGCATCTGCTCTTCGGAAACCGGTGCATGCGGCACATCCGTCAGATGCAGGCGGTTAAGTCCTGCCATCGCAAGGAACGTCGCCACCGCGACTCCGGCCTCCAGCTTCTTTAGCCGGGTCTGAACGTTGCCGCGAAACTCCACCACTGCAAGATCGGGGCGGCGATGTAGCAATTGCGCACGCCGCCGCAGACTGGATGTGCCGACCACGGCGCCGTCGCTCAGCTCCTCTATCCCCTGATTGGTGAAGGAGACAAAAGCATCGCGTGCGTCCTCGCGCGATAGATAGCAATCGATCAACAGATCCTTCGGTTGCAGAACCGGCATGTCCTTCATCGAATGAACCGCGATGTCGATGGTCTTGTACAACAGGTCATTCTCGATCTCGCGCGTGAACAGACCCTTGCCACCGAGTTCTTTCAGCGGCCGGTCCTGCACCCTGTCGCCCATGGTCGAGATCACCAGCACCTCAAAGGCCTCGTCGGGCAGATCGAATGCCGCCATCAGCCGATGCCGCACTTCATGCGCCTGCGCCAGCGCCAGAGGCGAACCGCGCGTACCGATCTTGAGCGGGTGCGCCGGAGTGGGAAGGTCGAGTTTCATGCCCTTCCTCTACTTGCGACGGGGCGTCCTGACAACCAGCGCCGGGTTGACAAACTGTTGCAGGCGACCGACGACAGCCGAGAAAAGACGGAAGGGCCGGGGATGGCGGAAACAAAGACGATCCTGCGCGCATTGGCCGGAGAAGTGATGCCGACCCCGCCGATCTGGATGATGCGGCAGGCCGGACGCTACTTGCCGGAGTATCGCGCGACACGGGCGAAGGCCGGCGATTTCCTGTCGCTCTGCTACAACCCGGAACTCGCCGCAGAGGTCACGCTGCAGCCGATCCGCCGCTTCGGCTTCGACGCCGCAATCCTGTTTGCCGATATTTTGTTGGTGCCGCAGGCGCTTGGGGCCGATCTGTGGTTTGAACCGGGCGAAGGGCCGCGCCTGTCCACCGTGACACGGCCTGCGGACCTGGCGAAGCTGCAGACCTGTCGCAGATATCCACGAAATCCTTTCCCCGATCTACGAGACCGTCCGCATCCTGACCGGCGAATTGCCAGCAGAAACAACATTGATCGGTTTTGCCGGCGCGCCCTGGACAGTGGCAACCTACATGATCGCCGGTCAAGGCACGCCCGATCAGGGACCGGCGCACAAGCTGCGCGTCGAAGACCCCGACACCTTCGACGCCCTGATGGAGCTGCTGACCAAAGCCACGATCGAATACCTTTCGGCGCAAATCGAGGCCGGGGCCGAGGTCGTAAAGCTCTTCGACAGTTGGGCCGGGTCACTGCCCGGCGACGCGTTCGCGAGATACGCTCTGGCGCCCGCGAGACAGATCATCTCAGCGCTCAAAGCCCGCCACCCGGGCATCCCGGTCATCGCCTTTCCGCGCGAGGCGGGCGACCACTATATCGGTTTTGCCAGGGCAACCGGCGCGGATTGCGTGGCGCTGGACAACTCGGTCTCGGCCGACTGGGCGGCAGAGCATGTCCAGAACGACGGCTGCGTTCAGGGCAACCTTGCTCCGCAACACATGGTCACCGGCGGCCAGAACTTGATCGACCAGACCCGGGCCATCGTCAAAGCCTTCTCTGGCGGCCCGCACATCTTCAACCTCGGCCACGGTATCACTCCCGATGCCGATCCCGATAATGTGCAACTGATGATCGACACCGTCCGGGGCAGCTGACCGCCAATCTCATTATTTGTCCAAGAATATCCCCGCCGGAGGCTCCTCTCCATCGCATCCCGCGCGATAGTCGCAAGTCAGACCCATTTGGCCAGCGGCGGCAGGCTCATCAGCACGGCATTCGCGTCATGCCCCGTCTCCAGCCCGAATTTGGTGCCACGGTCGTAGACCAGGTTATATTCGGCATAAAGCCCGCGGTGGATCAGTTGCGCGTCTTTGTCTTCGGCTGACCAAGGCGTATTGCGGCGCCTTTCGGTGACCGGCAGGAAGGCAGGCAGAAACGCGCGGCCAACATCCTGGGTAAAGGCGAAATCGGCCTCCCAGTCGCCAGTACTGTGATCGTCGTAGAAGATCCCGCCGACACCGCGCGCCCGGCCGCGGTGCGGGACAAAAAAGTACTCGTCGGCCCAAGCCTTGTAGCGCGGATAGAGGTCCGGCCCATGCGGCTCGCAATGCGCCTTCTGGACCGCATGAAAGTGGGCGGTGTCCTCGGGGTATTCGATGCAAGGGTTCAGGTCCGACCCGCCACCGAACCACCACGCGCCCGGCGTCCAGAACATCCGCGTGTTCATGTGGACGGCCGGGCAATGCGGGTTCTGCATATGCGCGACAAGACTGATGCCCGAGGCCCAGAAGCGCGGATCGCTGTCCATCCCCGGCACCCCGCGCGCCGCCATTGCGGCCTGAGCACGTTCCCCAAGCGTCCCGTAAACGGTCGAGACATTGACCCCGACCTTCTCGAACACCCGGCCACCGCGCATCACGCTCATCAAACCGCCCCCGGCATCGGACCCATCATCCGAGGCGCGCCGTGTTTCGCTGATCTCGAACCGGCCGGCCGGTGCATCGGCGAAGGGGCCGGTGCTTTGGCTGTCCTCCAGCGTCTCGAAAGCGGCGGTGATCTGGTCGCGGAGATCTCGGAACCATTCCGAGGCCCGATTTTTCTCGGCTTGCATCCTGTCTGACATCACCGTTCTCCTGCTATTTGTACCGCGCCTCTGGTTGGTTCCGTTCATTGCGCTTCAATTTCGCCTGCCTCCGACCTATCTTGGTACTTGTTCCGGTTGTCAAAGGTGCCGCGATGATACGCTTGATTTTTCTGCCTCTGCTCCTGCTTTCTGCCTGCGCGACGCCTCGCGAGCAATGTGTCGCCAGCGCGACCAAGGATATCCGGGTGCTGGACCGGCTGATTGCCGAATCCAAAGGCAACATCGAGCGGGGATACGGCTATGACACCCAGCGGTATACAAGCTGGGATTTTGTCATCTGTGGGCGGCGGAAGGACGGATCATTCCATTATTGCTGGGAACCCTACGACCGCACCCGCCGGGTGCCGGTCGCGGTCGATCTGACGACCGAACAGCGGCAGCTTGATGCGATGCTGCGAAAACGGGTGGAACTCGCCAAAGAGGCCGCCCCCCGGATTGCCGCCTGCAACGCGACCTATCCCACCTAATAAGGGCCAAGTCAGTGCGACGGCGCGTCCACCGTATCGACCAGGCACCGACCGCCATCCACGACCAGCACCTGTCCGGTGACAAAGCCGGACGCGTCCGAGGCGAGGTACTGCGCTGTCTCGGCAAGTTCAGTCGCGCCGGCAATGCGGCCCAGCGGCGTGTTTCGCACGACGTTGTCCCGCAGATCGACATCGTCGCGCATGGCATCGCGCAGGCTGCTGCTCATCACACTGCCGAAAGAGATGGCATTGACCCGCACACCTTTGTGCGCCAGCGCCAGTGCCAGTGATCGGGTCATCTGCTCGACGGCGGCCGTGCTGACAGAATAGGCCAGCAGGTCGGGATGCGAATGGGCAGCGGCGATGGACGAGAGGTTGATGATCGAGCCGATCTGACCCTCGCTCTCATCGTCTTTCTCGGCCTGTGCAATCATCTTTCGGGCGATCACCTGCGATAGACGGTAGCTGGTCATGAGATTCTGTTCGATCATCGCATCAAGCGATGTGTCATCGGGATTAAGCGGTTCGGTGGGCACGATCTGACGGCTGGCATTGACCAGAATGTCGATGCGGTCGAATGCGTCTATCGTCGCGGATAAAAGATTGGCCAGAGTCAGCTTCTTGCGCAGGTCGCCGACGAAAAGCCGCAGGCCGCTATCTTCTTGTGCGGCGGCTTCACCGACCTCTTCGGTCAGACGCGCCTCGTCCATATCGACGAACATCACATTCGCCCCCTGGGCTACAAAGTGGCGGGCAACGGCAAGGCCGATGCCGTTGGCGGCGCCGGTTACGATGGCGGTTTTTCCAGCGATGGAAAAGGACATGTTTGGACTTCCTGCTGTGGGTCGGCTCAGGCCGGATCAGTTCGGCTTGCGGCGTGGTTTGGTTGCACGGAACACCTTGAAAGACGCATCGCCCGTCACCTTTTCCACCTCGTGAAAGGCGGCGGACAGGGCTGCTTCATAAGGCAAATGACGGTTCGCGACCAGCCACACCGTGCCATTTGGTCGGATCATGCGGGCGGCGGCCCGTATGAAGTCGCGGCCAAGGTCAGGGTCAGCCGCGCGAGAGGTGTGAAACGGTGGATTCATCACGATCGCATCAAACGCGGCGTCAGGGTCGAAGGTCGTGGCGTCGGCCCAGTGAAAGCGGGCGCGCGCATCGGTCACGTTGCGCCGGGCACATTCAAGAGCGGTATGTTCAGCCTCGACAAGATGGCACTCGGCAACCTTTGGACTTTGCAGAACCTGTGACGCAAGAAAACCCCAGCCCGCGCCCAGATCGGCGACCCGGCCCGACAGGTTCTTCGGCAAAGCGGCGGCGAGGGCGGCAGAGCCTCGATCAACAGCGTCGGCCGAAAAAAGACCCGGCGTGGTCACGAACCCTTCAGGCAGTTGAACTTCACGGCTCGCTGCCGCCCAGTCGCTGAAATCGCCGCCAGAGACCACGAATATCTTGCCATGCGCCTTGGAAAAGACACCGCTGACCTCGGCGCCGTGTTTGCGGCAAGCCTTAAGGATGCTGTCGACGCCGTCGGTCTTTTGACCGTCCACAACCACCGGTCCACCGCGCGTTGCCTGCAACGCTTCGGCGATCAGCGCATGCGCCTCATCCTTGGCACGGGGCAGAAAGACAATCGCCAGGGCATAGTCTCCGCTGGCGTCCGTAGCGGTGTCGAAACCAGCACGCCGCAAGGCGTCATGGTCCGGTCGGAAGCCCTGTACAACTTGCACGCGGTCCCGTGGAAGCGCCGACAGGTCGGTGCCTGCCCGGGGCCGAAAAACCACGATGCGGCCCGTATCCGGCACCGATACGGCCTTGTCTTCAATTGCAAGAGAAAGTCGCGAAGTGGTCATCGTCAGGGCCAACAGACCCTATTCCTTTTCCATCGTGCATTGTAGCGGATGCTGGTTGCGGCGTGCGAAATCCATCACCTGGCTAACCTTGGTTTCCGCAATCTCGTAGGAAAACACTCCAACAACTGCCAGCCCCTTCTTGTGTACCGTCAGCATGATCTCGAAGGCCTGGGCGTGGTTGAGGCCAAAGAACCGTTCCAGCACATGCACGACGAACTCCATCGGCGTAAAGTCGTCGTTCAGCAGCATCACCTTGTAAAGCGGGGGGCGCTTGGTCTCGGGCTTGGTCTTGGTGACAACGCCCGTTTCGCCGTCCGTCCGGTCGGTCTTGTCAGACATCATGTGAATGGACGGCTTCAAAAGGCAATCTCCGAGTATTTGAACTTTTCCGACTCTGGGCAGACTATATAAGCGCTGAGAAGCAAGTGAAAAGGGGGCGGACGGGGTGCAAGGCGTGAATTGCAGGGACATGGGGCCGGTATGGCCAACAAACTGAAAACAATTGGTTTCGATGCGGATGATACTCTTTGGCAGAATGAACAGTTCTTTCGCATTACCCAGGAACGATTCGCGAGCCTTCTGGCCGACTATGCCGGGGCAGATCATCTGGCCTCGCGGCTGCTGGCCGCCGAGCGTCGCAACCTTGGGCATTATGGCTTCGGCATCAAGGGCTTCGTGCTGTCGATGATCGAAACTGCGATTGAGGTGACAGACGACCGGGTGCCTGCCACCGTTATCCGCGAGTTGATCGAGGCCGGACAGGACATGCTGCAGCACCCGATCGAATTGCTCCCCCATGCAAGAGAGGCTGTCGAAGCGTTGTCGGGCGGTTTTCACCTTTTGCTGATCACCAAGGGCGATCTTCTGGATCAGGAGCGCAAGCTGGCGCAATCGGGGCTTGGTGATCTCTTCGACGGGGTCGAGATCGTGTCGGGCAAGACAGCGTCCGTCTACGGCCAGATCTTCACGCGCCACGGCGCAGGCGTCGACACTGCGATGATGGTCGGCAATTCGATGAAATCCGACGTGGTGCCGGCGATAGAGGCCGGAGGGTGGGGTGTTTATGTTCCCCATGCGCTGACATGGGCGCTGGAACATCACGAGCCACCGCATGGCCATGCTCGGTACCGACAGATCGACACATTGGGCGCGTTGACCGGGGTGGTCGAAGAGATCGAGGGCAGATGACCTGCCGTTGTCCCCAATCTCCTCTTTCAACGGGACTGACGTTATGAGCAATGATGCTGAACAGACACGGTCAACCGTGGATCAGCTCGATCCGGCAAGAGCCGCGGCACTTCACGCCACACTTGGTCTGCCTGGCGCGCCGCCGCTGGCGGGTAACGCGTTGCCACCCTTCTGGCACCAGATCTATTTCTGGGACGCGCAGGCTCCGGCCCGGCTTGGCCGTGACGGGCATCCGGCGGTTGGCAGCGGTCTGATCCCTGACCTTGGGCTGCCCGTCCGGATGTGGGCCGGCGGTCGGTTGCAGTTTGATGCTCCGGTTCTGCTCGGCGTCCCGGCGGAAAGGCGCAGCGTGGTCGAGTCGATCGCCCGGAAAGAGGGCCGCAGCGGCTCGCTTGGTTTCGTCACCCTTCGGCACGAGTTCTGGCAGCATGGCCGTCTCTGCGTGACCGAGCATCAGGACATCGTCTATCGGACGCCGCGCGCCAGTGGTGTCGGGTCGAACCAACCGACAATCACCGGCGGACGAAACCACCGCCAAGGTGGTCAGTTTTGATACGACACAGCTTTTCCGCTATTCGGCGCTGACCTTCAACGGTCACCGCATTCACTACGATCTCGATTACGCTCGTCGGGTCGAGGGCTATGCCGGTCTGGTGGTGCATGGTCCGTTGTTGGCGCAGCTTCTGATCTTGTTGGCCGAAGAGATGCTGGGCGGACTGGCCAGTTTCAGTTTCCGCGCAACAGCACCGCTGATGCACCACGAGACAGCCGAGCTCTGCTGGAAAGACGGCGCGCTTTGGGTGCGCGGGCCTGACGGGCGGCTTTGCATGCAAGCGCATGCGCGCTAAAGGCTCGCCTCGACACCGAAAGCCTCGGGGATTGCGTCGTTGTCGCCAAGCACGAGGTCAGTCATGACTTCGGCCACTTTCGGGGCCATGCCAAAGCCGATCTTGAAGCCCCCATTGGCGATGAAATGGCCCGACCGACCGGGATAGGCACCCAGCATCGGCGCGCGGCTTCTTGCTCGGGGTCGAACGCCGGCCCAGCGCGCGACAACGGAGGCATCAGCCAAGACCGGGCAGATAGCAACGGCGCGCCCCAGCAATGTATCAAGCTGATCGTCAGTTGTGTCTGGAACATCAAAATCCCGCTCGCTTGTCGATCCTATGGCCACCGTTCCATTGTCGTGCGGGATAATGTGCAACGAATCAGCAAAGATCTGCGGCACGTCTCCAGCGTCATGGCGCAGCAATGCGGCCTGTCCCTTGACGCCGTTGCCGACCGGTTTTCCCAAGGCCTTCGACAGCTCCACAAGCCCCTCGTAACCTGTTGCCCAGACCACTTTGCCCTCCGGTTCGGCATCGCGACACAGCTCCGCTCCGGCCATTGTCAGCGCAGTGGCAAGCGCCGAACAGGCCCGTTGTGGGTCGATGCGGGCTGTCAGCGTATCGTGGATCAGATACCCGGTCGCGCTGGCGGGTGCCCAATCGCCAAGTTCACACACCGGGCGAACCTGCCACACGGCATGTCCTTGCCAAAGGTCGGCGGCAGATTTGGCGCGATCGCGGGCCAGTTCCAAGGCGCGATCGTCAGCGATCGGCTGCAACCGCCCGGTGCGCCCATAACCCGAAGTCTGGCCGCTGGCGGCATCGACCCCGGCCCAGAAGGGCGCGGCCATCATCAGGCTTTCGAATTGAAAGGCCTTCTTGTCATTCCAGTTCTCAGGCGTATGCGGGGCAAGCGCGCCGACGACGCCGCCGCTCGCGCCACCGCCAGCCCCGCGGGGGTCGACGATGCGGATACGGGCACCGCGCTGCAGGCAGATCCAGGCGATCGAGAGGCCAAAAATTCCGGCGCCCATCACCGTCACGTCGATCCTTGCCAATCCCGGCCCCCTTGCCCATTGTCGCGCGCGGTACAGGTGTAGGCCATCGCATGACAGCAGACCAGACAGCTTCGGTGGAATGGCGCGACGGCGGCACGCCGGTTTCGACGCGTTACGACGATCCGTATTTTTCGCTTGAAGATGGCTATGCCGAAACCGTGCATGTGTTTCTGGCGGGCAACGGCCTGCCCGCGCGGTTTTCGCCCTGATTTTAGCGTTGCCGAGCTTGGGTTTGGCACCGGCCTGAACCTGCTGGCCACCGCGGTCGCACTGCGGCAGGCGGGCATACTCGGATCCGGTGCGCTTCACCAGTTTCGAGGCCTATCCGCTGTCGCCGAAGGATATCCGCGCCGCGCTGGATCGTTTTCCGATCCGCCGACGACCTGCTGCACCCTTTTCTGGCGGCATGGAACGCAAGGCAAGCGGACCTTTGACTTGCCCGGCGTCTCGGTCTCGATCATCGAGGGCGACGTGCGGCAAACCCTGCCGCGCTGGCAGGGCAGGGCGGATGCCTGGTTTCTGGACGGGTTCTCGCCCGCCAAGAACCCCGAACTGTGGGAACCCGACCTGATGGACGAGGTTGCGCGCCACACCGCACCCGGAGGGCACCTTTGCGACCTATACCGCGGCCGGCCATGTGCGCCGCAGTCGCTTGCACGCGGCCGGGTTCGAGGTGGAACGCGTGCCGGGCCATGGTCGCAAGCGCCACATGACCATCGGTCGGCTCACGGCGCGCGCATGAGCGAAAGCAACACCCGGCTTGGCATCCTGTTGATGATCGCGACGACCTTGGTCTTTGCGTTCAGGACGGGCTGTCGCGGCATCTGGCGGGCGAATACAACGTGATGATGGTCGTGATGATCCGCTACTGGTTCTTCGCGGCCTTCGTCATCGCTGTTGGCCAGCCGCAAGGCAGGTGGTATCCGGCAGGCCGCTGCGACGACGCAACTGCCGGTACAGATCCTGCGCGGGCTGCTGCTTGCAGGTGAGATCTGCGTGATGGTGCTGGCGTTCGTGCTGCTGGGGCTCATTGAGACGCACGCCGTGTTCACCAGCTACCCGCTGCTGGTTGCGGCGCTTTCCGGCCCGATCCTGGGCGAAAAGGTCGGTTGGCGACGCTGGAGCGCCATCGGCGTCGGATTCATCGGCGTGCTGATCATTCTCAATCCGGGCCGCACGGTCTTTGCCGTAACGGCGCTGGTGCCGCTCGGCCGCGGCGATGATGTTCGCGCTTTACGGCCTTCTGACCCGCTATGCGTCACGCCGCGACAGCGCCGCGACAAGTTTTTTCTGGACCGGCGTTGTGGGCGCGTTCGCGATGACCCTGACGGGCATCTGGTTCTGGGAACCGATGACGGCGCCCGACTATGGCTTCATGGCGATGCTCTGCGTCACCGGCGCGCTGGGCCACTGGCTGCTGATCCGCTGTTACGAGGTGGCAGAGGCCAGCGCGGTTCAGCCCTTTGCCTATCTGCAACTGGTCTTTGCCTCGGCCATCGGCCTGCTTGTGTTCAACGAAGCGCTGAAATCCAACGTGGCCATTGGTGCCGCGCTGGTCGTGGCGGCGGGGATCTTCACGCTTTGGCGAGAGCAGCGCCGGGCTAGCGCCCCTTAAGCTCCTCTGACAGCCGGATCGGCCCGGTCTGACCAGACAGGCGGGCGCGGTAAATCACCACCGATTCCATGACCCGCATCACATAGTTCCGGGTTTCGTTGAACGGGATGTGTTCCACCCAATCCACAGCGTCGACAGACGGATCGCGCGGATCGCCATAGGTCTTGATCCAGCTCGCCGGTCGGCCGGGCCCGGCATTGTAACCGGCCGCTACCAGAGCATAGGCGGGTCCGAACTTCTCGATCAGATGCGCCAGATAGGCGCTGCCAAGGGCGGTATTGTAACCCGGATCAGAGGTCAGACGACCGACCTCATAGGGCAGGCCCAGCTTTGCAGCCATCAGCTTGGCGGTGCCGGGCATCACCTGCATCAGGCCGCGCGCGCCCGCGGGACTCCTCGCTTGCGCGTAAAATTCGCTTTCGCGACGCGCAATTGACAAAGCCAGCTCGGTGGGAACCGGGAAGCTGGATCTCTAGCCAAACCTTGGTAGCTAGTTTTGCTAACTAAACCGTATACATTGAAATAGCTTAAGTGGAGCACGCCCGCCGCGACAATAAGAAAAGCACCCGGTAAAAACCAGGGGCTAAAATACGACCGTAACTCAGAAGAAACCACTGCAGGACAAACGCCAAAGCTGACGATGTCGATCAGTAAATCAAGCTGGCCGCCGAACAGTCTCTGTTTTATCGGTCCGACCTTTCATGCGCCGGGCGATAATTACCATCGTTCCAGTCAAAGAATACCGCCCAGACCAGCCCGTCCGAGCGCCTCGGGGCCCGACGGGCGCAGATGGCGATCATTACGTCACTGTTTCATGACTCCGGCTATATCCGCCATAAAGAGCGCGACAAGGAATTTTCCAACGGCGCACAGTTCACGCTTCACCACGTATCGCGCAGCGCCGATTTCCTGCGACGTTATCTACCCGAGCTCGGTTTGACGGGCGATGTCGCGGTAGCGAGTATGATCGTCCACTTCACCGGCTATGAGCTCGATATCGACAACATCGAACTTGACGACCCACGCGACATTATTTGCGGACACCTGATAGGAACGGCTGACCTGATGGCACAGATGGCCGACCGTTGCTACCTCGAGAAATGCCGCGACCGGCTGTACAAGGAGTTTGTCGTTGGCGGCGTCGCTGTCGAGGATGACGGACCCGGCGCTTACCAGGTGCGTTACAAGTCCGGCAAAGACCTGCTGCGGAAAACACCGGCCTTTTACCAGCAGGTAATGCGCGAACGGCTGCACCGCAAGTTCAACCGTGTCTATCGTTACATCGAAGTGCTGTACGACGGCCAAAACCCCTACATCGACGCGATCCGCAACAATATTTCCCACCTAGTCCATATAATCGAGTCCGACAACTGGTCTCTGCTGCGTCGTGAGCCTTCTTATTTCATCGGCATCGTCAGCGCTGTGCAGGGCCTGGAGAAACTTGTCTCGCGCCAGCTCAGCGCGTTATCGGGCAGCACCGTTAAAGCCGACAACACCCTGTTAATGCCTGTTTAGCATTGTTGCGACGGGCACCCGTGCACCCTTAAACCTCAGCCGTTGGCGTTTTTCGCCTGTGACTCCTGCCATTTGCGCAGCGCGAGGTATTCGGTACGGTCGAGGCGGCGGTTCGCATAGACGCCCGCGATTGCTGCTGCGAACAACGCATAGACGGCATCTGCAGGGGTCATGGCATCCTCGAAAAATGCGGGCCATGTCCAAACGGTCGCACCCCTCAACACCTCGAGTGTGCCGATATCGAGTTGTGAAGCCGTAAAAGCCGCGGCAACCACAACGTTTCCCACCAGCGAACCGAGCACGGCGAAAACTGCGGCAAGCAGCGGAAAACGCCAGTCCAGCCCACGCCCGGCGCGCTGCACAGCAAGTCCTGTCAGCAGGCCCAGCAGCAGGGTCAGCCATGGAAAGATCTTGTTGATCAGCGTTGACGCCATGGCCCACAGGACGCTAAACAGGATTATGACGATCAGCGCTGCCATGACTGCATCGCGTACTGACTGGGCGGCAACGAGCGCTGCGCCATCATTTGGTGTTGGCTCAGTGTGCACTTTGCGGTCGTGCCGCTTGCGCAATCGCAACGCGCCTGTTTTATCGCCGCCCATGATGAGCAACAATACGCCAGTGCGACATCTCATATCCATACTGATCACTTTTTCACTGCTGGCGACGGCCTGTCAGAAAGCGGCCCCGCCGGAAGCTGCCGGCATAGTCCTGGTCAATGGCGGAATCTACACGGTCGATCAGCATCGCAGCTGGGCCGAGGCAGCCGCCGTCCGTGATGGCACGATTATCGCTATCGGTAGCAACGCTGAAATACGCCCGCTAATCGGCGACGACACGACGGTAATCGACCTGGGCGGCCGCATGGCGATGCCGGGCATGCACGATTCCCATGTCCACCCGCTCGAGGGTGGCTATGAACAGGTGTGGTGCAGCCTTGCTGACGCCTACAGCGTCGAGGCGGTCATCGAGACGCTGCGTGCCTGCCCGCCACAGGACGGCGACTGGTTCAATGCGCTCGGGCTGGGCACCTTGCCCTGTTCGGTCTTGGAGGGCCGGACAATTCGATACTCGAGGGCATCCCGTTAAATCGCTATGTGTTCATCGATGCGTCCGACGGCCATGCTGCCCTTGTAAACGACAACGCACTCGAACTTGCCGGAATCAGCGCCGACACACCCGACCCGTTCGGGGGCGTCATCGAGCGGCGCGAAGATGGCCGGGAACCCAGCGGTACCGTCCGTGAGACTGCCCGCGACCTTGTTGACCAACTGCGGCCGCCGCGAAGCCTCAATGTCAGCGTTGACGTGATGCGCAAGACTGTTGGCTTGATGAGCTCGCTTGGCATCACTTCGATCATTGACCTATGGGCGAGTGAACACGAGTGGCAGGTATACCGGTCACTTGATCAATCCGGCGACCTACACCGTGCGGGTCGTCAACGGGCTCATTGATGAGGGCGTCTTTGCAAAGCACAGCGGGGCTGATTTCGAGCGCGTGCTCGCGGCCCGCCATGACTACGAGTCGGAACTGATTGACAACGACAGCATCAAGATCATGGTCGACGGTGTGTTCGAAGGCGAAACAGCCGCGGTACTTGAACGCTATACAAGCGCCGACCACTTCGGAGTTCTCAACCATGGGCGCGACGATCTGCGCGACAGGGTGCTTCGCTACTACAACATGGGGCTGCAACTGCACTTCCATACGATCGGTGACAGGGCGGCCGGGCCGCGCTCGATGCACTTGCCTATGCTCGGGAAAACGGTTCCGACGAGCACATGGGGCAGCGACACTCACTCTCCCACCTGGGACTGATCGACCCGGACGACAGGCCGCGCTTCGCCGAACTCAATGCCGCGGCCAGTTTCACGGCCATGTGGGCGATGCCCGACGAGTGGACGGTCAACCTCGAGGTCCCCACCCTCGGGCAGGCGCGAGTCGGCCCGCATGTACCCGATCCGTTCTGTGCACGAGGCGGGTGGCATCGTTGTTGGCGGCAGCGACTGGAACTACGGCGACCTCGACCCACTCATGTCGATTGAGACCGGTGTCACGCGCCAGGGCCCTTACGGGCCGAGTGAATTCAAGAGCAATAGCGACCAGGGTGTGGGGCTGGCGACGATGATCGACGCCTATACGATCAATGGTGCCTGGCTTGCAAACCGGGATGATGAAGTCGGATCGATTGAAGTCGGCAAACAGGCCGACATTGTCGTCTATGACCGCAACCTGTTCGAAATAGCACCGGACGCGCTCAGCGAGGCATCTGTTGACCTTACTATCTTCGATGGCCGTATCGTCTACGAACGCAACCGGAAGGACTGAGTATGCGCGCTGCATGGTATGAGGAATTTGGTGACGCCCGGGACGTACTGCAGGTGGGTGACATCGATACTCCCGAGCCCGGGCCCTGGCGAAGTCCTGGTCCGCCTGCATACAAGTGGCGTAAACCCTTCGGATGTCAAAAAACGTATGGGCTCTTTCCCTGACCTCCTGGACGGCGGCTTCGTCATTCCTAACAGCGACGGTGCCGGCATAGTCGAAGCAGTGGGCGACGGCGTTGCCAAAGGCCGTATCGGGCAGCGTGTCTGGGTCTACCAGGCCCAGTTTGCGCGGCGCTTTGGCACTGCCGCCGGGTTTGTGGCAATCGATAGCGAACGGGCGCCAGAGCTACACGATGCGGCCGGTTTCGATGTCGGTGCGTGCCTTGGAATCCCCGTAATGACGGCGCACCGCTGTGTATTCGCCGACGGGGACGTTGCCGGACAGTCGATACTGATCACAGGTGGTGCCGGACGCGTTGGGCACTACGCCGTGCAGTGGGCGAGCCGGGCAGGCGCTAACGTCATCGCCACGGCCAGCAACGGGCAGGATAAAGACGCTTGCCAATCCGCGGGCGCGGCGCACGTGGTGAACCACCGGGACAGCGATTTTGCCGACGCCGTTATCGATGCGAACCACGGTAACAGGGTCGACCGCATCATAGACGTCGAGTTCGGCGCCAACCTGCCGACATCCCTCGCCGTGCTGCGAACGGGGGGAACAGTCGCGACCTACTCGTCAACGCAGATCGCAGAACCGAAGCTGCCGTTCTACCAGATGATGTACCAGGACATCACGGTGCACTTCATTATTGTGTACGCGATGCCAGAACCCGCCAAGCGCCAGGCCATCGCCGACATCGATGCGGCGCTCCGGGCGGGCTCGTTGCAGCACCGGATCGGCCGGGTCATGCCGCTGGACGATATCGCCGCGGCCA
Source organism: uncultured Alphaproteobacteria bacterium (assembly GCA_963768355.1). Lineage (GTDB taxonomy): Bacteria > Pseudomonadota > Alphaproteobacteria > Rhodobacterales > Rhodobacteraceae > JAHEAO01. Next base: position 6,178 of record CAVYHT010000033.1, on the reverse strand, counting down.
ACGAAGTGATTGAACAAGGTACTATACGGGGTGCCGTGATCCTGAATACTAACTAGAACAAAGGCCGGGGCCCGCATGGAGCAAAGCAGAATCGATTGGCCGAGTTTCGGCACCTGCGTGGTACTTATTCTGCTCGTCGCTATACCGTTGGCCCTGAGCGCCGACACGGCCGGCGCGCTGCTCGACAAACTCTACGATTTTATCGCTAACGAATTCGGCCTGCTCTACCTGATTGCCAGCGTCGCGGCCATCGGCTTTCTGGTTTGGCTCGCCGCCAGTCGTTTTGGCCCGGTGAAGCTCGGCGATGCCGATGAGGAACCGGAATTTCCGACGACCAGCTGGATCGCAATGTTGTTCTGTGCAGGGGTCGGTGCCGGCCTGATGTACTGGTGTGCGATCGAGTGGGCCTATTACTACGACAACCCGCCGTTTGGGGTCGAGGCGCGCAGCATCGAGGCGACCGAGTGGGCGTCTACCTATGGCCTGTTCCACTGGGGGTTCACGGCATGGGCTTTTTACTGCCTGCCCGCGATCGCGATCGGTTATCCCTACTACGTCCGCAAGCTGGACATCCTGCGCTTCAGTACAAGCTGCAACTGGTTCCTCAAAGGCAAAGAGCAGGGTTTGTTGGCGCGCACGATCGATTTCCTGTTCATGGTTGCGTTGATCAGCGGTGCGGCGACCGGCCTCGGCTTCTCGACGCCGATGATCGCAGCATGCATAGCCTGGCTTTTCGAGATTGAATCGAGCTTCGGCCTCGAGGTCGGCGTCATGGCCTATCGTGTGTCGGCCTGTTTGTCCTGAGTGTCTGGCTGGGCCTGAGCAAGGGCATCAAGCGGCTTAGCGACATCAACCTGTACCTGGCCCTGGGGTTGTTGCTGTTCATCCTGATCGTTGGGCCGACGATTTTTCTCGTCAAGACAAGCCTGAATGGCGTCGGCCTGATGGCGCAGAATTTCCTGCGCATGAGCTTCTGGACCGACCCGTTTACAGAGTCCGGGTTTGTTGAGTCCTGGACTATTTTCTACTGGGCCTGGTGGATTGCCTTCGCACCCTACGTCGGGTTGTTTATCACCCGTATTTCTCGTGGCCGTACTATTCGCCAGGTCATTACCGGCATGCTGATATTCGGCTCACTTGGCAGCTGGACTTTTTACATGGTCATTGGCAACTACTCGTTGTTCCTGCACCTCACTGACAAAATCGACTTCGTCACTATCGTCAATACGGTGAGCGGCAGCGATGCCATTGTGGCGGCACTCGAAACATTGCCGCTCGCGCCGCTGGTCATAAGCGTATTCGCGGTTGTCTCGATAATTTTTGCAGCAACGACATATGACTCGGCGTCATACACGCTGGCCGGCGGCGCCACGCTGCACCTGAAGGCGGGCGACGATCCGGCACGCTGGCATCGTGTGTTCTGGGCCTTTGCGCTCGCCGTCATGCCGATCACCTTGCTGCTCGTGGGGAGGGCCTCTGACAACCCGGGGGAAAGCCTGCGGGTCCTGCAGGTGTTATTGCTGATCGCCTCGCTGCCTATCCTGCTCGTCGGTGTCTTCATGACCGTATCCCTGGTCAAGTCATTGCGCGCCGATAACCCCGTATGAGCGCGCGCCGCTGTATTGCCACCCTGTACGCCATTGCCCTTGCCGGCTGTGGTTCGCCCTCTGCCAAGCGTCGATGCCGGCGGCGAGGTTCTGGAAGGCAAGTACGTCGAAGATGGCAAGGTGGCGGCGTTCCTCGGCGTGCCGTTCGCTGAGCCGCCCATTGGCGAACTACGCTGGCGCGCGCCACATCCTCTCGTTACGACGGTCGAACGTCGTGACGTTACGGACTTCGCGCCCGCCTGCATGCAATCCATGCGCATCCTCGACTGGTATCGCTACATGGCCGAGCTGTTCGGTGCCTCTGGCGACTACTACGACGACCTCGAGGTTAGCGAGGACTGCCTGTACCTCAATGTTTGGACGCCGACACTGGAAACCGACGCGAAACTGCCGGTCATGGTCTGGGTACACGGCGGCAGCAACCGCAGCGGCTGGTCGTACGAGCCCAACTACCATGGCCATAAGCTCGCACAGCGCGATGTTGTGGTTGTCAGCGTAGCCTATCGACAGGGCCTATTCGGTTTCATTTCTCATGATGATATGGATGCGTCGGGGGCTATAGCTAATTTCGCGCTATGGGACCTGATCGCTTCCTTGCATTGGATCAGCGACAACATCGAGGCTTTCGGCGGTGACCCGGAGCCGGGTAACGCTGTTTGGTGAATCCGCCGGTGCGCAGAATATATTCGCGTTGATGTTCGCCGAACCGGCGCAGGGTTTGTTTCACCGCGCCATTGGTCAAAGCACTGCGGGGTTCGGCCTTAGCCGTATGTCTACGCTCGACGACGAGCGGGCGCGGGCGCAGGAATTCGCCGATATCCTGGAGGGGCGGCCGGAGACGCTCGCCGAGCTGCGGGAAATTCCTGCCGAGGTTCTGCTCGAAAAGTACGAGGAGGCTTTTTCTGACCGTTACCACTCACCGGCGCTGGACGGACAGCTGTTTACCGAGTCGCCGTGGGACTCCCTCGAAGCTGGCAGAATTCCCGACATACCGCTGATACTCGGCACCAACGACCATGAGTGGTATGACTCACTCCCGGACGACACGAGCTGGGACGACGTTATCGAGCGCTCGGGTGAACTGCCGCACATGGACGCGGAAAAAGCGCTCGCGGTTGTAAGGTCGGAGCAGGATCCGCAGCGCGCACTTGACCGGCTTGTTACAGCGAACTCGTTTCTTTGCAAGTCACAACACGCGGCGGCCAGACTGAATGAGGCCGGCGGCGACGCCTGGGTTTATCATTTCACCCGGGTTCGCGAAGACCCGGCAGGTGCCGAGGTTGGTGCGTTCCACGGTGCCGAGTATGCGTATGCCTTCGGTACCCACGATGGCTACATGACGACAACAGACATCGACCGGCGCCTGCAAGATACGATGCAGGACTACTGGGTGCAGTTTGCGGCGACCGGCAACCCTAATTCCGACCGGGCGCCTGATTGGCCGCGATTTACGGCCCCTGACGGTAATACGCAGGAGCTTGGCGATACGGTATTCACGAAAACCGCACCGGAGCCCGAGCTGTGCGCATTATTTGAGGAATGGCTTGCCCGGAACGTTGTGAAAGAACAGCCTTGACCGCTACGCGATCTTCCTCGCAACGTCACCGGCCTTGATCGTTCCGCCCTGTACGACTCTCGCACAGATACCGCGGAAGTTCTGCTCTCGCCCAAACCCCGAATTGACGAACACGACAGCGTCCTTGCCGAACCGCGCGGCGAACTTCTTACAGCCAGTGTGCGGCGGTTGCGGTAACCTCGATGATTGCGTCACCCATCTGCAGCCTCGTCCCGGGCGACAGGTTCTCGCTGCTCAAGTCGCAGGTCGAGATAAAGCTGGTCGCCGGCCAGCGGCATGCGTTCAGTACCCCCTGCGACCAGCTCCGCGACCCTTGCGTTCATGATATTGAGCTGCATTTCCGGGTGCGCCGAACCATCTTCAGTGGCGCTGCTGCCCCGCGCCAGCCAGTTGTCCCCGATCAGGCCCTGTTCCTTATCGAGGTTAGCTTTCTCGACAACCTTGCGTTGGTCTACGTCGGGACGACAGACGATCAGCTTGAGCTCGCCAAGGTCTCTTCGGCGACTCGAGGATGTAGTCCAGCCCCTGCTCAAGTTCATCTTTGCTTAACTGCTTTGCGGCCATTGTTGCCACTCAGAGTTCTTTTTCATACCAGCTAACGTCCCAGTATTGCCCGAGTTTAAACCCAACCTCGTGATACGTAGCAACGGGCATGAACCCGAGGTCTTCGTGGAGGGCTATTGACTGTGGGTTGGGTAACGTGATCCCGCCATATGCGCGATGGACGCCCGGTTCTTCGGCAAGCTGCTGGAGCAGGGCCGCGTACAGCGGCCTCCCGATACCTTTGCCAACACAGCTTTGTTCAAGATAGATGCTCGTCTCGACTGATGTGCTGTAGGCCGCTTTCGGTTTGAACTGCGCGCTAGACGCGTAGCCTGCGACTTTGCCATCCATTTCTGTCACCAGCAGGCGATAAGGGCCTGTTGTCGAGAACTGGTTGAACCACTGCGTGCGGGCACCGACGGCAAAGGCCTCAGTATCGAAGGTAATCGGTGTCGACACTACATAGTGGTTGTAAATATCGACGATAGCACTCAGGTCGTGTGCTTCTCCTGGCCGCCAGCTGAATTCGCCGATTGTCATCTATCAAACGTCCAATTTTTCGACATTCAGGCGCTTCAGCAGCGCCGCAATTGTCGCGTTAGCGCGATGAGTCGCTCGCGGTAGACTTCCCCCTGCGCAGAGGAATATCCGCGGCGCATCTGTGCGTCAATCGCGTCGATCTGGTCGCGATACCGCTTCTTGCATTGTGCGGTCGCTGCCTCCGATCGCCCCGATGCAACGGCGTCACGCGAAGCGCTTGCACGGGTCGGGCTGCCGTCGTCTGCAACCTGTCGGTCCTGGCCCGGAACCCCGGCCTGGGCACCGGTATCGACTTCTGCTGCATCCGGATCACAACCCCCGATGCCCTGCGTATAGGCCAGGGGCAGGGACTCACAGCTTACGTCTCCCAGCGAACGGGCCTGGCACCGTGACTCGGGTCAGCGCTGCAATTCGTTCCGCCGGAGACATCGTTGCTGGTTCGGTAACCATAGACATAATTGATGATGTTGATACTGCCTTTGGACAGCGAGTCGATGCCGCCATAACGGTTGAACAGTTCGTCCGAGCGCGTTCCCGCCTGCATCAGCCTCGCTGCCGAGAAAGCGAACCGGTTTGCATAGCTGCAATCGACGGATTCGTTGCTGCCACCCGATCCGGACACGCTAACTTCGACGGACTTCTGTTTGGGACACGGTGTCTGCGAGTACGACAGGTTACCGTCCGCGTCAGTGCACTTATAAATATCTGCGGCACCCGCGGAAGAGGCCAACGCCAAGCCGACAAGCGCCAAAGCAAAGAAGCTATTCTTCAATTCGCGGATATCCTTTATAGCGAACCCAATCGTAGCCGGCATAGTCGCCGGAATGCTGACCACTACTCGTGCTCAACAAGCCAAAGTAGATGCCAGTGTAACCGCGGCGCAGCAAATGGTCTGCCGACGTCGTCGAAAATTTATCATCCCGCCCGGCGTTGTCCAGCGAATACTGCAGTGAACAGCAGGGGGTCGAGTTCGCCCGCTGCATCGAGCGCGGCTATGTCGTCGTAACCACCCAGGTGCTCGCCGTCGACAAAGACCTGTGGAACGCTCGTCCGTCCAGCGCGCTGCCGCATTTCAAGCTCCTTCTCCTGGTTGCCTGCGGTCAGGTCGATGCCGACGTAATCCACGCCCTTACTGTCCAATAGCGCCAGTGCGCGCAGGCTGTAGGGGCACCAGCTTTTGAAGTAGACCTCTGTGCGTGCCATGACAAACCCTCCATGTAGTATTTATCTTGGGGAGCATAATAGGCGCGATGATATGTCCTTTTCTATACCTATAATTCGTCCATTTATGATATTAATCGTCTACTATGGAAGTACTGAGTGACATTCTGAAAGGGCTTCGGACCACGGGCAGCGTTTACTTCTGCGATTTTCTGGAGCCCCCCTGGGGGCTGCGGTTTGAGAACGAACGCCGGGCGATGTTCCACCTGGTCCGCCGCGGACGGTGCCGTTTTACGGTGGACGGGACGACGCACTCGCTCGAATCCGGAGATTTCGTGTTTGTCGCGCCGACCGTCGACCACGGCCTTTCCTCCCACTCGTCAGACGGCATAAGCACGCTGCTGCTCTGCGGATACAGCCAGTTCGATACCGCTGAGGATGATCTTCTTGTGCGCGGACTGCCCCGGTTCGTGCTTCTGCAGCGCGACGAACTCGAGCAATGGCCGTGGCTCGTGCGGACCCTTGAGCACCTGAGCGCCGAATACATGTCGGCTGCACCGGGCAGCGACCTTACCGTGAACAAGTTGACCGAAGTGCTACTCGTTCAGCTGCTGCGTGCGGACTTTGGCCGCCGCAGTGATGTCGGGATCCTGGCCGCCCTGCGCGACAAGAGGATTGCGAGGACATTGACGGCCGTGCATGACAGGCCTGGTGACGACTGGACGATCGAAAAGGCGGCACAGGCGGCGTC
>CAVYHT010000032.1:0-92393 GCA_963768355.1 uncultured Alphaproteobacteria bacterium | reverse complement strand
CCAATTTCGCTTTACCGCAGTGGAAACTTCCTTTCGCCTCCGCAGACACCCTGATGCATGCCAAGGACAAGAATTTCGCGAATTGCAGGTATCGCAGATATAATAACGTCGTCTTTGTACGCTACTCAACCCTTAGATGATTGCGCAGCATTGGTAGGTTTGGGTGTCTGACCTCAGCGCCTTTCGAGAAGATTTCGGTAATTTGATACAGGAGGACTTAAGACTCATCGTAACCACCAATGAGTAGAGATCAACAGACATCCGAACACGTCAGAGGCACGGCGAGAAGGTCGTCAAGGAAAGAACGACGGCCGCGCGCAAGCAGTATTCAGCCGAAGAGAAGACCAGGATCGTGCTGGACGGCCTCATGGGCGCGGACATCATCGCTGAGCTTTGCCAGCCGTGAGGGTATCGCTCAGGGCCTGTACTCATCTGGTCCAAAGAGTTTCCAGAGGCTGGGAAGAAGCAGCTTGCAGGCGACACATTCGGGCAGCATCGACCAGTGAAGTGAAAGATCTGCGTCGTGAAGCCCCTGATCTCAAAGAGGTCGTGGCCGAGCAGGCCCTGGATTCAAAAAACATAGTGTTCTCCGTTCAGCGATGGAATGAAGAAGCCCCGCCCATTTGAGGCCGGGGCGCGTGCCGTGTCGGATCAGGATTCTCGGCCCTTAACGATCAGATGCTCGGGACCATAGGCAAAACCGGTGATGTTGGTGTTGCCCTTGTTGTTGTCATCCGTAATGACAAGGATGTCATGCTCGCGATAACCGCCTGCGCCGGGCAGGTGGTTCGGGACGGTGATCATCGGTTCCATGGAAACCACCATGCCCGGCTCGAGCACCGTGTCGCAATCTTCGCGCAGCTCCAGCCCGGCTTCGCGGCCATAGTAGTGGCACAGCACGCCGAAAGAATGGCCATAACCAAAGCTGCGATACTGCAGCAGGTTCTCTGCGGCATAGATCTCGTTGAGTTCCTTGGCGATATCGCTGCACTTGGCACCCGGAACCAGCAACTCCTTGCCGCGATCATGCACGTCGCAGTTGATCTTCCACAGGCGGACATGCTCGTCACTGGCCTCTTCCGAGAACAGCGTCCGTTCCAATGCTACATAATAGCCAGCAACCATCGGGAAGCAGTTGAGCGACAGGATATCGCCCTTTTCAATCTTGCGGCTGGTCACGGGGTTATGCGCCCCATCGGTGTTGATGCCCGACTGGAACCAGGTCCAGGTGTCCAAAAGTTCTCCATCCGGCCAGACCTTTGCAATCTCGCGAACCATCGTGGCGGTCGAATGCAGCGCGACCTCGTGCTCGGGAACACCCACGCCGATAGCGTCGACGCATGCCGCTCCACCGATATCGGCGATGCGGGTCATCTTGGTGATATGCGCAATTTCTTCGGTCGACTTGATCATGCGCAACCGCATCGAGGCGGCTGCAATATCAACAAACTCCATATTCGGGAATTCGGATTTCAAGAGGTTCAGCGTGTCGATGTTGATGTGATCGAATTCGATCCCTAGCCGCTTCACACCGCCGGTCAGCGTGCGGATAGCATGAAAATAGTTATCCTTTTGCCAATCGGTGTAGGTGACGTTCTTACCACCTGACGTCCGGCGCCAGGGCTGGCCGCCGTCAATGCCTGCGCTGATTGACGTCGAAATATTGTGATCAACCAAAAGCCCATAGCGGCGGCCGAAATAGCAATACAGGAAGTCGGAGTAATAATTGATGCAATGATAACTGCTGAACAGAGCGGCATCGATTCCAGCCTGCGCCATATGGCCGCGAATAGAGGTCAAGCGGCGAGTCATCTCAGCTTCCGAAAAAGTCGGGACTGCTTTTTCACCATTATCTGCATAATTCTGCAATCGTTCGCGTTCCATCCAAACCTCCACGCAAATACCAAGCCAAAAATGGCTGCTCCACAATCAAAAAGTCCCTAATTTCAGGTCTTGTCAAAGGGTCATTTTTCACTGTATCATGAGTTTTTCTAATGCCTTGATGGCTGATATGTTCACACCTCCCTTGAACGCTCTGCGTACTTTCGAAGCGGTGGCTCGGCTTGGGTCATTCCGTGCAGCGGCGGATGCTCTTTGTGTCACACAATCGGCCGTCAGCCATCAGATACGCAATCTTGAGGAATGGCTGGGTAGTCCCCTTTTCGAGCGTGAGGGAAACCGAACCCGACTTCTGCCACACGGCTTGGATCTGGCAAACAGCTTGTCGTTTTCACTCAAAGAGATTGAGGCCGCTTGCCAACGCGCCCGAAACAGCAGCCAAGCCCTTGTTATCGCAGCGATACCGTCGATCGCCATGTGCTGGCTGATCCCCCGGCTTAGCCGGTTCAGCGCCGCCCACCCAGCGATCGAAACCCGCATCGTCTATGCTTTGCACGGCCAGAACATCAATTTCCACGATGTCCATCTGGCTTTTGTATTTTCGTGCGGCCGGCCGACGGTCCCGAATGTCGACAGTGAGTTTTTTCTTGGCGGGCAAAGCGTGCCGGTCTGCAGCCCCGCATTACTGCACATTCTTGGACGCAAGCCGGAAACCGATGCAGATATCCTGCGCCTGGGACTGCTACATGATGGCGACCCGTCGGGTTGGAAGAACTGGCTGCAGGGGCGAGATGCCAGTGACCAAGCCGCAAAGCTTGGGGCAACCTTTGAGGATTTCAACTTGCTGCGGGCGGCCGCGCTGTCTGGGCAGGGCGTGGCACTCTGCCCCCTCGCCATGGTGCAGCCCGATCTAGATTCTGGTAGCCTTGTGCAGCTATCCGACCGGACCACGACCGACGGCTCCGACTATTACTTGTTGTCCGTTATGTCGGCGAGTCCTCAAGTAATTCGACAGGCGCAGGTGTTTCGCGATTGGGCGATAGCGGAACGCGAAAATGCCTTGGATATGTTGGGGACAGGCCGCCTGAACCACCGGAACGCAGAGGTGGCCCCGCTATCTTAAAGTCCGATTCAAAATGAGTTGATGTTTTTCAAGCCCTTGCGAGTAGTCTTGTCATGCGGCGGATATGGGCGATGAGGATCCATGCCTCGGCGCTCTCAATTGTTTTTTCCCAGTCCTTCGCCAACCGGCGGCATTTCCCGAGCCAGGCAAAGGTTCGCTCGACAACCCACCTGCGGGGCAGAACCTCGAACCCGTCGGCTGTGTCGGAGCGTTTTACGATCTGGATGACCCAGCGGCCAATGCTGGTCAGAGTATCGCGCAGCTTCGGTCCGGCATAACCTCCATCCGCAAACACGTGGCGCAGCTTTGGGGCCTCCCGAGCCAGTTGGCCGAACACCTCCGGTGCGCCGTCACGGTCCTGAACACCGGCACTATGAACCCGAAGTGCTATCAGATGGCCGCTTGTATCGGTCATGATGTGACGCTTGCGGCCCTTGATGCGTTTGCCAGCATCATAGCCGCTAACCCCTCCGTTTTCGGTGGTTTTCACGCTCTGACTGTCAATCACACCCGCTGTTGGCTGGCGGTTCCGGCCTTCGGCCTCACGCGCCAGAGCAACCAGTGCCCGGTTGATCTCGGCCAGAAGACCGTTGGTGCGCCAGCCGTAGAAATAGTATCGAACCGTCGATACCGGCGGGAAGTCTTTCGGTAAAAGCGACCACGCGCACCCCGCCGATGCAATATACTGGATCGCATCCCACACGCCGCGCAGTTCAACCTCGCGCGGCCTGCCAAGATGGTTGGGACCGGGTAAGAGTGGCCTGATTATCGACCATTCCGCATCTGTAACATCACTCGAATATCGCGGCGTCGCGCGCTCATGTAGTTTCCGCGTGAATTCAGTCCAGGCCATCTTGATCTCCGTTCAGCTTCCAACCGAACAGAATCACAACCTACTGAATTCACTCAACTCATTTCCGATCAGGCTCTTAGGCAGATTTCAGCCCGATTAGCTTGAATCGGGTTTTCACATCAGGCCTATATTTTCGTGATTGAACGCCGAAGGCATGGCCCGATTGTCCGAATGTGAATGAGAGGACATTTCTTCAAGTCATACTGCGTGCGAACGTTTGCAGCGGGCGTAGTAGATCGCCCCGCCCAATGCTGCACCGATTTTCCACGCATAATCGCGCAGCCCCAGTGGCTGCATTTCCGGGCATTCGTCAGTCTCCTACGGTCCGCAAATTGTTCGCACGAAATCGCCGCCACTCCGCTTGGTATCTCCCTTTGACAGCACATCACCGCCTCGAAGAAGTCGCTCGATCTCCGCAGCAACCCGATCAGCAGCGATGATCAACGCGGCATCAGGTGCCCATGGCGTTGTGTGATGCCGCGCGGCGCATGCCCCAGCGGTCCCGACACCGTCAGTTCGATGAAGCCGAGTGATGCAGCGACGCTCGCGAATGTGTGCCTCAGCGAATGCGGGGTGACATTGGCGAGCCCAGCGCGCTGGCAGACCCGATCAAGGACCCGAACCACACCGACGAAATGACCATCACCCCAATCCGCCGGGAAAACATACGCGGATTTGCTGGTCCGAGCCTGATCCTGCAGGCAAGCCAATGCCGCGTCTCCCACGACGCGCAGCTGAGGTCCGGATTTGGTATCCGGAAACGCGATGCAGTTTCGGTCATCTTCGACCCACTCCGCCCGCAAGCCGAGCACTTCCATCCGACGGAAGCCTGTGAGCAACAATGCCCGGATCGCCGCCAGACCAACAGGATGTTCGCCCTCACGCTGCATCTGGCTCATTATCTTACCAAGATGGCGGACCTCGCCGGCGCTGAGGCGTCGTTTCAGCTTCTGAGACGCCATGATGCGGACGCCGTTGGACGGATTATGGTCGATGAGGCCAAGCCGCCGCGCATGGTTCAGGAGGCTGCGTAATGTGCTGATGGCACGACCCGCGACACCCGGTCCACCCGACGTTTGGCCCCCGCGCTTAAGGCGCCTGGGCATTGCTGTCTTTCCTGCGGCGATATCGGCTTGCAGTCGCTCGATATCGGCGAGCCGCAGATGCCTTACGATCCGGTTTCCAAGCAGCGGCTTTATATGTCGCTCGATGCGACTGCGATCCCCAGCGACGGATGAGGCTTTGATCGGATGTCGATAGCGCCCCAACAAGCGTCCTGCGCCTGCCTCCTCAAGATACCAGTCACAGACATCCGCGATTGTCATGCCTTCGCGTGCAGCACGGCGATCCTCCGACGGATCGCCGCCATCGACAACCGAGGCCAGTCGTTTCTGCGCCAAGCCGCGGGCAAGCTCGACCGTCAACACGCCGTATTGGCCGATCACGCATCGCCGCGTCCGCCGTTCGGCATTGCGGTATTGGACCAGGAACGACTTCGTCCCGCTCGGCTTGACGCGCACTCCAAAGCCACGGAGTTCGCTGTCCCAAGCGAATACGTCGCGATCACTTTTATGTTGAAGTCGATCGACGACCCTCTTGGTCAGTTTTGGCATCTGTTCTGCCCTCCTCTCGAATGCTGAACCCGCGATGTCCGCAGCACTCAGGGTAGTTCACGAGGCTCGCCTGATCTGCTTCCCCGAGCAGCCGCAACATGATTGGGGAAACAGTTGAAAGAATATCCGGGCGTTCTCCAGCGTATAAACGACGGAGGATGTGTCAACGTAAGCTGCTGATAAGGCGTAGTTGTTTGTATAATAGCGTAGAAAGACCTGCGAACGAAAAAGTGGCCCGGGGGAGCTGCCAAGGTTAGGGTCGGGCGTTCGAATCGCCTCGCCCGCTCCAATTTGGGACAGCAAGATCATAAGCTTAAGAGGTGCCCTGCGGGGTGCCTCTTGCTTCCCCAGCCTGCGCCTCGCAAGCAAGTGAAACAGTTGGCGTTGGGGATTGCGCCTCTGCACAAAGGCGTTTCAAGGACAGCTAACGGCCCGCAGCCCCCACGCCTCAGCGCGGTCCACGGCCCAGATGGCGCATCGCGACTGCCGATATCGCTGCCCAGACACCCGTGCGCAGGATCATTGCGCCGACGGTGCGCCCCTCGTAGGCGCCGCCGCCGAGAACGTGTATCCCGAAGGCGACAAACACCAGTGCCGTCGCGATCAGGATCGCCAGAGACAACCAGAGCGCCCAGCGTCGGCTGAGCGCCAGTCCGATGCCCGCCACGACGTAGGCGAAGCCAGCCATGAAGTTGAACCACAGCACGAAGGGCACCGCGTTTCCGACCGCCATCCGCGCCTCTGCACCACCAAAAAGCGCCCGGCCGCCCGAAAGCACGGTCAGTGCGCCGAAGACCAGCGCAACACCTGCTGCGAGCGTCAGGGTGCGTCGGCGTCGTGTCGTTTTCATGGTTCGCCTCCTTCCACGCTGTCAAGCTGGCCATCGCGCAAATGGAACAGCCTGTCGAACCGGTCATAGATCTTCTCGTCATGGGTCACGGCGATGATGCAGGCATCCTGCTCGGCGGCGAGCTTGCGCATCAGATCCATCACGATCCCGGCGCGCTTGCTGTCGAGCGCGGCGGTTGGCTCGTCGGCCAGGATGATGCGCGGGCTGTTGGCAAGCGCGCGGGCAATCGCCACCCGCTGCGCCTCGCCGCCCGACAGAAGCGCGGGCATGGCGTCCTTGCGGTGTCCGACCTCCAGATAGTCGAGCAGCTCGACGGCGCGCGCCTGCGCCTCGCGCTGCGGATCTGCCCGCCAGTGCAGCACCAGTGCGACATTGTCCGTGGCGTCGAGGAACGGCAACAGGTTGTGGAACTGGAAGATGAAGCCGATCTTGTCGAGCCGAAGCCGCCTCAGATCGCCCCTCAGCCAGCGATTGTCGTAGACCAACTCGCCGTCCAGCGACACCTTGCCCTCGGTCGCATCGATGATGCAGCCGATGATGTTCAGCAGCGTCGTCTTGCCTGAACCCGAGGGGCCGAGAAGCGCCACGACCTCGCCCGCGCGCACCTGCAGATCGACGTTGCGCAACGCATCGACGCGGGCGTCGCCCTCGCCGTAGTGCTTGGAGACGTCCGTTGATCTCGACAATCGCTGCGGATGTGCCCTTGTCCATCGCTCACCCTCCGATCGCCGTGGCGGGATCGACCTTAAGCGCGGCGCGCACGCCAAGACCGCTGGCGACGATGCAGACACCAAGGATGATGCCGGCCAGCGCCGCGGCATTCACCGGTTCGAGCACGACGCGGCGGGGGAAATAGTCCTTGATCAAGCAGGATCAGGATCAGCCCGAAGCTCCAGCCGACCAGCGCCAAGCGCCAGCGACTGCTGCACGATCAGTCCGATGATGGTGCGGTCCGGCGCGCCGATCAGCTTCAGCGTGGCGATCTGCTTCAGCTTTTCCATCGTCATCGTGTAGATGATCAGCGCGATCACCACCGCCGAAACGGTCAAGAGGATGCCGAGGAAAAGGCCGATCTGGCGCTTCGCGCGATCCACGACCGAGCTGAAGCAAGATCTGCTTCCTGCTCCGCCTGCGTCAGCGCCGCCGAGGTGCTTCCATTGCCGCACGGTCTGCGCCACAGCCTCTGCGTCGGCGTTCGGGTCAAGCCGCGCGATGACCGCAGCGACCGTATCCTGACTTTCCAGAAGTCCGGCACCGCGCGCGATCTGCACCCGTTGCGCCGGCGGCGCCAGTTGCGATTGCAGCGTCTGCGCGTCGGCGAGCGTGACGAAGACCGCCGGATCGCCGCCCGAGTTCATCGTGTCCTCGACCAGACCCGACCACCGCGAACCTGTCACGCCCAAGGCGGATCCGATCGCCGACGACCAGCCCGGTCTTGCGGTCCGCCACCAGCTCGAAATGGCTGCGCTCGATCCCGTGCCCCTCGGCGATCACCTGCGGTCCGCCAGGATGGCCGGGCTCATAGCCGATGACATAAAGCCGCAGGGTCGCGCCCGCGAAGGGCTGCCTCAACGGTCTGGTAGGTGATGCTGCCCGCCTCTTTGACGCCGTGCAGACGGGCCACCGCATCGCGCGTGCTGCCGGGGATCTTCGAGGCTTCGGCGAACGGCCCTTGCGTGCCGGACTCCACAACCCAAAGATCGACCTGCGGCGCCTGCACGATATTCAGCGCATCGGCCACGAGCCCGTTGTAGATGCCGATCATCGCCAGAACGACCGCCATCAGCAGGCTGAGGCCGAGGCAGGTCAGCACGAAGCGAAAGAGGTTGTGGCGCACATCGCGGTAGGCAAGGTTCACGATGCTGTCCTCCGCGATTGCCCGCCCATCCGACCCTCTGACAGGCCCTTGACCGGGCTCGACACGATCAGCGCGCCCTCAGGCAGGCCGCTGACGACCTCGACCCGCGCATCTTCGGTGCGATGGCCGAAGACCAGCGGGACTTCTCGGGCAGCGCCCGTCTTCGCACGATCCAGACGCGGCCCTGATGCCCGTCAAAGCCGCTGACGGCGATCTCCGGCACCAGAACGCGCGTCTTTCAACTCCGCGACGGTGATCCGAACCTCGGCCTGCTCACCCAGATAGACCTGCGCCGGGCATTGATCACAAGCGATCCAGACGCGGCGTTCCTCGTTCACCCGGTCGCTTTCGATGCCGATCCGCGCGACTGTGCCGCTGAAGACGTCGTGCGGCAGCGAACGCAACCGGACCTCGGCCGTCTGGCCCACAGCGATCGCTCCGGCGCGCGCCTCATCGACATAGGCCAGCGTCCAGACCGTTTCGGGATCCATCAGCGTGAAGATCAGCATCGCCTGCGCGCACCACGGTGCCCGCCTCGACACGGCGTTCGACGACAACAGCATCGAAGGGCGCGCGCAGAACGTGATGATCCAACAGCACCTGTCTCGTATCTCAGAGCGGCGGCGGCATCGGCCTGTTGCGCCCGAACGACGGCAATGTCGCTTTCGGCCAAGGCAAGATCGGCGGCAGCGACATCGACGTCCCTCTGCGCCTCTTCGGCTGCCTGCGTCGAGATTGCGTTGCGCCCCAGAAGTTCTTGCTGGCGCGCGTTCGTCGCCTGACGTTGGGCGATGATGGCGCGCGCTCGCGCGACACTGGCCTCGGCCCTGCCAAGCGTCGCCGAAGCTGCTTCGACCGCCGCCTCTGCCCGCTTGACCCGCGCCTCCTGTTCGCTCGGATGCAGGCGCGCCAGCACCTGGCCCTTGGTTACGGCGTCGCCGCTGTCGACGGCAAGCTCGGTCAGCGCCGCGCCGACCTCAAAGCCGACATCCGACACGATGCGCGCTTCGACAGTGCCCAATCCGTAGACCCGCACCGCCACATTCTGTTCCAAGGATGCCACCGGAACGCTGATCGGGCGTTCGGTCAGAAAGAACCAGGCGAAGCCGCCAAGGGCCAACAGGGCGACGAGCGCCAGCAGACTGCGTGTGGTTCGGCGGGTCATTTCACCCTCTCCTCTGCCTGTCCGATCCGGAACAGATGCAACTGCGCTGCCAACAGCCGCCGCCCTTCCGCCTCAAGCCCGAAGCCGCGCTTTCCAAGCGTCCAGCGGATCGCAAGCCCCTGCACCAGCGAAACCAGCAGATAGGCGCCGTCTTTCGCCGCCAGATCCGATCTGAATGCGCCGGCCTTCTGGCCTTTGCCCAGTTCATCGGTCAGCGTGGTGACCAGCCTTGTCATCAGCGCAAGGACGGACTGGCGCAGATCATCGTTCTCCGCCTGCAACTCTCGCGAGAACAGGATCGACGGTATGGCGGGCATCGCCTCGATCTGGCGCAATTGCACCAGAACAAGACCTTCAATCCGGTCCCGCGGATCGGATGAGGACGCCAGAACATTGGCCCAGGCCTTCGTTAGTTGATCCGAGATCGCCTCGGCGACCGCATGCCACAATGCCTGCTTGGTCGGGAAATGCCGGAAGATCGCCGGCTGGGTCAGACCCACCGCATCGGCAACCGTCTGGGTTGTCAGACGGTCCGGCCCCAGTTCGTCGGCAAGACGAAGCATCGCGGCAACGATCTCGGCCTTGCGTTCATCGGCGGGTTTGCGAGTCGACATGGCACACCACTAATAAGTGACTACTCACTAATTATCTGGCTGCTGTGTTTGCGAATGTCAATGGCTGCGGACAATGAAGATCCGCATCGTGGTGGCAGGCTCGCGCAGGTAGGAAAGCGCCTCGGTGCTGAAACACCAAACCGGCGCTTCAGCCCTCGCGACGCTGCCGCATCAGGAAAAAGATCGCCAGAAGCGCGCCAAAGATGATCAGGCCAAATCCGGTCTGGATCGTGCCGAACTGATCTGTAATCGTCGAGATCATGCCCTTGAGTGCCCGGGTCTTGGAACTGCCGCCATCGCCGGACGGGAAAGCATCGGTCAGAACAACCCAGCCAAGCCAGCCAAACAGGCCAAGGCAGAGCATCGCGCGGACATAGTTCATATCGGACTCCGTGATATCTTGAACGGGCGCGAGTCTATCCGGGAAAATGGCGCGAGTATGGCGAAGACGCCTCGCCCGGTTCATTCCTGTACGACGGTGCGCCTGACCTCCGGCTCGGGCGACCGGATCGGTTGACGCGGCTCGGATGATTTGCCTGAGTCATTTTCGTTTTTCGGAACAATCCCAAAGGGTTTCGCGGGATTATCGCGGGATCGAATGGGCTTTCGCCCCTTTTTCCCCTGATTTCGGCCACAAACTTGCCACAATTGGAATTCCGGGCCAGTCTTTTTCGAACTTCGGAGCATTCAGACCGGAGGGGAGGAGTGAGATTATGACGGTGGAAGTGCAGTATTCAGACAGATTTGATTATCTCGGCCGCAGCGTCGGTCGTCGCCTGATCGAGAACGTCCGCGACCGGCGGCAAAAGGCGCTGGACGCGGTTTCGGGGTTCCGGGTGCAGTTCACGCTGGATGGCAAAAGCGTGCGCGAGCTGGAATTCAGCACCCGCCCAACCGAGGATGACCTGATCCGCAAGACCGGACCGGCGGCAAAGATCATCTCGATCCGTCAATGCCGCCGCAGCGATCGCAAGCCGGTTGCGCGGCCGGTGATGCTGGCGGTCTGAGGGGGCTCCGACCAGCAGCCGGTCAGCAGTGCAAGCCACTTACCGTTTTTCTGTTTATGGGAACACTTGGCGCAACGCAGCGCCTGACCTGAGGGAGAGGCGCATCGCGCCTGCCCCGTGGGGGCAGGTCAGGCGCGGCCCGCGCTGCGCACGGGCAGAGTATCTTGAAGGCTGGGTAATATCACCCGCCAGCCCGCTCGGTCATTTCGCCGGGTAGTGGCTGCCGGACAAGCCTTTCAAGAATTGGAAGTCAGGCATCTCTCAATCGGCCATGCAATTCCTAGTTCTGCTTTAGGGGCTGTTGACGTTTGGGATTCCCAAATCACCTAACTTCTAATTCAAGGTTGCAAACAGAGGAGAGCAGCCTTGACCCGAAGAGTCCTAACCAATGCGCAATGGGCAATTGTAGAACCGTACTGCCTCGGCAAGACAACCGATCCAGGTCAAACCGGGCGTGACCCGCGCCTGTTCTTGGAGGCGGTCCTCTGGATCGTCCGCACGGGCGCGCAGTGGCGCGAATTGCCGGGTGAGTTCGGGAAATGGAATTCTGTATTCAAGCGGTTCCGCAGATGGGTCAATGCGGATGCTTTCTATAATATGTTCAAGGCATTAGCCTCAGACGCCGACCTCGAATACGCGATGATTGACGGCTCCATCGTCAAGGTTCACCGCTCGGGTCAGGGCGCAAAAGGGGAACTCTTGCCAGGCCATTGGCCGCTCCCGCGGCGGCATAACGACGAAGATACTGGCCCTGACGGATGCGCTCGGCAACCTCGTCGATTTCTGCCTGATGCCCGGACAGGCCCACGATCTGCGCGAAACCGATACGTTGATCCGTGGCTTGTCCGCCGGGCATCTGCTGGCGGACAGGGCTTTCGATGCGGATTGGTTGCGCAATGACCTGCTGGAACGCGGCATCATTCCGGTCATACCGCCGAAATCCAACAGGAAAATTCCCTGCAGAGTTCGACAACGAAACCTACAAATGGCGCCACCTGATCGAAAACTACTTTGGTAAACTGAAGGAAAACAGAGGGATAGCCATGCGTTCCTGCAAAACCGACCAGAGTTTCAAAGCCTTCATCTCAATCGCCGCAACGCTCATTCACATAAGGTGAACGTCAACAGCCCCTAGTTCAAATGCAACAATCTCCTGTTTAAAAGCACTTTCCCATTCGTGCCTGTTGGCGATTAAAAGGTCTCTCAATTCCATCGGAATTGCTACGACGTCAACATCGCTGCCGAGCTCAGGATGTTCCCGATAAGCAAGCTGAATTTGGCTTTCTTCGATATGTACGTTGACAGTGTTAGCAATTGCGCAAAAGCCACTCTGTCCTTCTAGGGGCACCAGTTTCAAATGAAATGTAAATTCAATTCGACCAGGAATTTCGCGCGTGTCTGATAAGGGCTGCTTTGTCTGCGAATGACAGCCTGAGACCACATGCCAATTTGTGACCATGAAGAACCTTTCGGCAAACTTCACTAAGAAGCCCGATGCTTCAGCTAGCAACTTACCGGTCACGGCGCCAAAACAACGAGCTTTTGTGACAGCTAAAGAATAGTCTCTTAAGGCACTCAATTGTTACCCCACAACCCCCTCAAACTCCCGCCATTCCCGCGCTGACATGCCGGAGTTCTCCGCCGTCACCTTCTCCCCCTTCAGCATCCGCCGCACGCAATCCACCGCCTGCGCCGAGAGTGTCACGCCGCCCATCCGGTAATCCTCGAACGCGCGATACGCGAACGGCACCCAGTCGGCGACGAGCCCGGCGATGCAGTCGGCATAGACCCGGATCTCGTACTGCGCATGGGCGTCGGCGCGCAGGCGCAGGAAGTGGAACAGGTTGTGCAGGTCCACCTTCCAGTACCACTGGGTGTAGATATTGGCGGGCAGGTTCATCCGGGCCAGCTCGCGGGCAAGGCCCTGTTTGCCGTCCTCGGAAATCATCTCCTGGTAGTGGTCATAGCACTGGGCGGCGTCGCCCTTCAGGATCTCCAGCACGCGGGCGGATTCCTGCCGCTGTCAGCACCTCGCCCCGGCCCTGCTTCGTTGAGCGTCGATTGCGCGGCCAGCTGTTCGGGCGCGGGAATGTAGAATTCGCGGTCGAGGATCGAGTAGCGGGCCGAGTATTCGTTGACGTTGGCGGTGCGGTGGCGGATCCACTGGCGCGCGACGAAGACCGGCAGTTTGACATGCAGCTTGACCTCGCACATCTCGAACGGGGTCGAGTGCCAGTGCCGCATCAGGTAGCGGATCAGCCCCTCGTCATTCTGCACCGATTTGGTGCCCTTGCCGTAGCTGACCCGCGCGGCCTGACAGATCGCGGCGTCGTCGCCCATATAGTCGATCACCCGGACAAAGCCGTGGTCCAGCACCTCGATGCGCCTTGTAGAGGTGCGTTCTCCATCCCTTCCGACACGGCGCGGAGCGTCTGGGCGCGGGGTGGCGCGGAGGTCTTCGATTTCGGCCAGTTGATCGGGAGAGAGCGGCATGGGGCCTCCTGAAAAGATGCGAGTCGGTTCAACTATATATGGCGGGGGGCGCATCGCGAAACCACGATATGCAGGCTTTGGCAGTCATTGCCGTTGGTGCCAACCAGCGCTTGCGGGATCAGGCGGGCGAAACGCGCGGATCGGGCTGCATCCGGTCCGCCCGCCCGGCGTTCAGACGGCCGCGCGGGGGCGGTCGACAATGCCGGCAGAATCGCTAGGTTTACCGAAAGCTGGCAACAGGAGACCGCCATGAAAATCAAGTACCTGCACACGATGGTCCGGGTGAAGGATCTGGAGAAGTCGATCGCCTTCTACAAGCTTCTGGGGCTGGAAGAGACGCGGCGGATGGACAACGAGGGCGGTCGGTTCACGCTGGTGTTCATGGCGCCGCCGGGTCAGCCGGACTGCCCGGTAGAGCTGACCTATAACTGGGACGGCGATGACGGCCTGCCCTCGGACAGCCGGCATTTCGGGCATCTGGCCTACGGGGTCGAGGATATCTACGCGCTCTGCAAGAAGCTGCAGGATGCTGGCGTCGTGATCAACCGGCCGCCGCGCGACGGGCATATGGCGTTCGTCCGCTCGCCCGACAACATCTCGGTCGAGCTGTTGCAGGACGGCAAGGCGCTGGAGCCGCAGAGCCCTGGGCCAGCATGGGCAATACCGGACACTGGTGAGGCGCGGCGCGCGAAGGTGCTTGGCCTTCGTCACCGGTCCGGGCAGAATGGCCGTGATCGGGGGCGATGGAATGGCCACTGGAACAGGGTCGCAACGCTACGGGATGCTCGGCCAGGCGCTTTGCCTCCTGGCCTTGGTACTGTGGCCAATGGCGGCCGGGGCGGCGTGCCGGCAGGCGCTGGCGATCGGGCTGGACATCTCGGGCTCGGTGGATGAGCGCGAATACCGTTTGCAGATGGACGGGCTGGCCGCGGCATTGCTGAACCCAGACGTGCAGACCGCCTTTCTGGCGATCCCGGACCTGCCGGTGCGGTTGTCGGTGTTCGAATGGGCCGGGCCGGGCAGCCAGAACGGCGATCATCCCGTGGATCGAGATCCGGCAGCCGGGCGACCTGGCAACGGTGGCCGCGCGGCTGCGCGCCAAGGTGCAAAGCCCGCGCGAAATCCAGACCGCCATCGGCCAGGCCATGCTGTTTGGCGGCCGTTCCCTGGCCGGGCAGGCCGGTTGCCTGCGTCTGACGCTGGATCTGTCGGGCGACGGCGAAAGCAATATCGGACCCCGCCCGCGCGATGTGCATTCCGATGCCGCGCTGGCGGGCGTCACTGTGAACGCGCTGGTGATCGGGGCCGATGCGGCGCGTTATCTGAACTATACGCAGAGCGAGATCAAACAGCTGACCGCCTATTTCGAATCCGAGGTGATCCGACGGCCCCGACGCCTTTGTCGAGGCAGCGATCGGTTTCGAGGATTTCGAGGATGCGATGGCGCGCAAGCTGCTGAAGGAACTGCGAAACACTGGCCGTAGGCAGCCTCACCCCGCGCGCCCGGCCTCCCGGTCAGTAGATGTAGCGGATCTGGTCGGTCCAGTAGCGTTCGACCCGGCGCAGCATCGTGTTGATCTCTTCCATCCCGTCACGACCGATCACCTTGCGGGTTTCCAGCCCTTCCGCATGGCGGGCAAAGAGCGCCTCGACCACTTCGCGGATATGGCGACCCTTCGGGGTCAGCTTGACCCGGACCGATCGCCGATCCACCTCGCAGCGTTGATGGTGCATGAACCCCATCTCGACCAGTTTCTTGAGGTTGTAGCTGACATTCGAGCCCTGATAGTAGCCCCGCGATTTCAGCTCGCCAGCCGTAACCTCGTTCTCTCCGATATTGAACAGCAGCAACGCCTGGACCGCGTTGATTTCCAGAATGCCGAGCCGTTCGAATTCGTCCTTGATGACATCCAGCAGCAGCCGGTGCAGACGCTCGACCAGCGCCAGCGAGTCGAGATATTGGGCCATGTAACCCGTTTCTGTGGTTAGGCCGTCTTGTGACAACATGCTCATGAAACTCTCCGCCTTGACTATTACAGAGAGGATGGGGGTAAAACGCGAACATTCAGTTAAAGATGATGCAAAACTGGTGTAAATTGTTTGCTGCGCCTGCAATCGCGCTTCGTCAGAACGACGTTGCTATCCGGATCGCTTCAGGATGTACCACCAAACGTACCGGTCGCGCGGCAGCTAGGCGCAACCCTTCACCCCCGCATGTTTCGCCACGACGGCAATCATTGACGCGATCTCGGCAGGCGCCTCGGCCTGACCAGTTACCCATCGGTAGAGATCCTGATCATTTTCGCCCAGCATGCGCTCGTAGATAGTCAGATCATGATCGGACAATCCGGCCACGCGGGCATCCGCAAAGGGGCCGAGGATAAGATCCATCTCCTTGGTGCCGCGCCGCCAAGAACGCATCTTCAGGCGCTTCAGGACGGTCGGCAGAGGCTTCGATCACGCTGGGACGCTTTTCAGCGCTGCCCGCAGCCGCTTTTCCAGCTCGACCAATGCGGTCCGCCAACGTGCCCGCCTGGCCGCGCAATTCGCGCATCTCTGCCAGAAGCGCCGAAACATCCGAGGACAATTCGACTTCATCCTCTGGTGCCGAGACGCCCTCGCCCTCGCCCGTCAGCATCCAGCGCATCGAAACGTTCAGCACACCAGCCAGCAATTGTAATTTGTTGGCACGGGGTTCGGAGGTGTCATTTTCCCACGCCTTGATGGTCTTGTCCTTGACGCCAAGCCGCGCGGCCAGATCGCGCTGCGATAGCCCTGTCACTTCACGGGCGGCGGCCATGCGGTCGCCAAAGGTTGCGGCATCGTCTGAATACCAGTCGGTCGGGTTGGTCTGGGAGTTCACGTGGGGTGGCCTTTCATGCTTGATCGCGTTTCGCGCGCACCCTATGACAGCCGCGGCTGACATACAAACCGGAGTCCGACGAAATGCCGTTTCTTGCCGACACGCTGGCGCGGGTAAAGCCCTCGCCGACCATCGCCGTTTCCAACATGGCAGCCGAGATGAAGGCGGCCGGCAAGGACGTCATCGGCCTTGGCGCCGGAGAGCCGGATTTCGACACGCCGGACAACATCAAGGAGGCGGCGAAGGCCGCGATCGATGCGGGCAAGACCAAGTACACCGCCGTCGACGGCATCCCGGAGCTGAAAGCCGCGATCTGCGCCAAGTTCAAGCGCGAGAACGGGCTCGACTACACGCCCGCGCAGATCAGCGTCGGCACCGGCGGCAAGCAGATCCTCTACAACGCGCTTGATGGCCACCCTCAATCCCGGCGACGAGGTGATCATCCCGGCGCCCTACTGGGTCAGCTATCCCGACATGGTGCTTCTGGGCGGCGGCACGCCGGTGCCGGTCGAATGCCCGCTGGAACAGGATTTCAAGCTGACCGCCGACGCAGCTGGAAGCCGCGATCACCGACAAGACCAAGTGGCTGATCTTCAACTCGCCCTCGAACCCGACCGGGGCGGGCTATAGCCGCGACGAAGCTGAAGGCGCTGACCGACGTGCTGATGCGCCATCCCCATGTCTGGGTGATGACCGACGACATGTACGAACACCTGGTTTTCGACGATTTCGAATTCTGCACCCCGGCCGCAGGTCGAACCCGGCCTCTACGACCGCACGCTGACCTGCAACGGCGTCTCGAAGGCCTATGCGATGACCGGCTGGCGGATCGGCTACGCGGCAGGGCCCGAAAAGCTGATCGCGGCGATGCGCAAGGTGCAGTCGCAATCAACGTCCAACCCCTGTTCCATCAGCCAGTGGGCGGCGGTCGAGGCGCTGAACGGGCCGCAGGACTTCCTTGAGGACAACCGCAAGATCTTCCAGCGTCGCCGCGATCTGGTGGTCTCGGCGCTCGAACCAGTGCGAAGGCATCACCTGCCCGCGTCCCGAAGGCGCGTTCTACGTCTACCCGTCGATCGCGGGCTGCATCGGCAAGACCAGTGCAGGCGGCACGATGATCGCGGATGACGAAACCTTTGCCAAGGCGCTTGCTGGAGGAAACCGGTGTCGCGGTCGTGTTCGGCGCGGCCTTCGGGCTTTCACCGAACTTCCGCGTCAGCTACGCTACTTCGGATGCCGCTCTGGAAGAGGCCTGCGCCCGAATCCGCCGGTTCTGCGCCGGCCTGACCTGAGGAAGAGCGAATGAACAAGGCAGTCCGGCCGACAAGGACGAATGACCGGATCACCGCGAACCTGCCCTCGCGCGATTTCGACGCAACCGCGGCGTTTTACGGCGCGTTGGGCTTTACCGTCTCTTATCTCGATGATGGCTGGCTGATCATGTCGCGCGGCCCGTTGGTGCTGGAATTCTTCCCCTATTCCGCGCTCGACCCGAAGCAAAGCTGGTTCAGCGCCTGCCTGCGGGTCGATGATCTGGACCGGCTACACAAGGATTTCAGCAAGGCCGGGCTGCCCGGCGATGCGGTCTCGATCCCGCGGATCAGCGCGCCCGAGGTCCAGCCGGGCGTGCCGCGCATGTTCTTCCTGGTCGATTGCGATGGCAGCCTGCTGCGCTGCATTGACAACAGGTCGCGCTGATGTCTGGCACCGAGCTTCCCGACATACTACTTCCGGGTCCGCGAAAACGGCGCCTTCGTGTTCCGGGTCGATACCGAGAACCGGCAGCGGCGCATCGAAATGGATCAGATCGCTGTCGTCAATGTCAAGAACGGCGAGGTCAAACCGCAGGGCGATCGGGTGTTGTCCGATCAGGACATGAAGGTCATCGCCGACTGGATGGCAGACCGCATCGCCGTGCTGGCGCGGCGCGATGTCGACGATATCCAACGCACCGATCGACCACCTGAACCTGACGGCGCATTGGGCCAACAGTCGCGCCACCGACGCGCAGTTGGAAGAGGTGACAGACGCCCTGCTGCTGGCGATGCACGATCTTCGCTCGGTCCTGGTGCGCAAGAAGGCCGACCGGCTGGGTTAACGGCGCTCAGCGCCCGGCCATCGCCGCAGCCTCGGCCACCCGTGATTTGGCCCCGAACAGCCAGAACCGAGCCGACAGGCTGATCCAGACCGTCACAAGCCCAATGACCAGCCCAAGCCATATCCCCTGCCCGCCCCAGTTCAGACCAAAGCCCAGACCATAGGCCACCGGCAGACCCACGACCCAGTAACAGACGATGGCGATATACATCGGCACTTTCGTGTCCTGAATGCCGCGCAATAGCCCGATCGCCATTGCCTGCCCGCCATCGGCAAGCTGAAAGATGGCCGCGATATAGACCAGCCCGACCCCCGTCGCGATTACCGCCGGCGTATCGAGGTCGCTTGGATCAAGGAACAGCGCCAGAAGCGGCTCGGCAAAGGCAAAGAAGACGCAGCTGGCCACAGCAGCGATGCCGACCGACAGCATCACGGCGGCCAGCGCCCCCTGTCGCAGAGCCCAGCTATCCCCCAACCCCTGCGCCTGGCCCGCGCGGATCGTCGCGGCATTGGCAAAGCCCAGATGCATGAGGAACGCGAACGACGCCAGTTGCAGGGCGATGCCATGGGCAGCCAGCGAAATCGGCGAAATCCAGCCCATCATCAGCGACGCACCGGCAAAAAGCCCGGTCTCGGCCAGGATCGTCAAACCGATCGGCCACCCCAGCGCGAAGATCTGCGCCATCGCCTGATTGTCGGGCCGCCAGAAACGAGAGAAAAGCTCGTGGTTCGGGAAGATGCGAACCGCATAGAGCGCCAGGATCACGAAGGCCATCGTTTCGGTGAGCAGGGTCGAGATTGCCGCGCCCCGAATGCCCAACTCGGGAAAGCCGAGATGACCGAAGATCAGCACCCAGTTGGTGAAACCGTGAATCAGCGCAGCCGCGACCGTCACCCAAAGCACGACGCCCGTCCGCTCCAGCGCCGAAAGATAGGATTTCAGCACCATGATCATCAGCGACGGATAAATCCCCCAGCCAGCGATCAACAGGTAATCCCCCGCCAACCGCGCGACGTCCGCGTCCTGCCCGGCCCACAACAGGATGTGTTCGGCAAACAGGAACACCGGCGCCGTGACCGTGGCGTAGATCAGTGACAGCCAGAACGCCATGCGCGTGGTGCGGCGCACCTGCACCTCGTCACGCCGCGCCATCGCCGAAGCCACGACAGCCGGCAAAGCCGAGGCAAAGCCCGAACCGACGATGAAAAGCACGAACCAGAAGGTGCCACCGATCACCACCGAGGCAAGCTCGTTCACGCCGTACCAGCCCAGCATCACCGTATCGGTGACATGCACGCCGAACTGCGCCAGATGGCTGCCGACAAGCGGCAGGCCAAGCACCAGCAAAGCACGGGTGTGCTGAGTTTTTGTCAAAGCTCGGGTCATCGGCGAGCCATAGGCGCTTTCGCTGACCCTCGCAAGACGGACAGTTGCCAGCCGGACAACGACCCGACTGCGGCCGCGTTCCTGTCACATTGCTTGTCCGAAAATATCCCCGCGCGGAGCGCACCGCGACGCGGCGAAGCCGCGGCGCAAACCGTCTCTTGACGCCGTCAGGCGTCACCGCACGATCTGAGCAGATCAGCCGCGCGGGTCCTTGACGTATTTCCGCCACGGATGCTGCTGTCGGAATCCCAGCATCTCGCGCGCCTTCCGGTTGGAATAAAAGGTCTCATCCGCACCCATTTCACCTTTCACAGGCACGCCCTTGTAATACCGCTCGGTGATCTCGGGCGTTGTCAGCGCGACCGAATGATCGTCATTCGAAGCGTTGAATATCTGAAACCCCAACCCGTCGGTCTTCAGACAGAGATCGACGATCTGGCCCAGATCGCGGGCGTCGATATAGGCGAAGAAGTTGCGCCGCCGCATGTCGGGATTGACCAACCACGTCGGGAAGTCGGTCTGCGTACTGATCGGGTGCAATCACGTTGTTGATCCGCAGCCCGTAAATATCGGCGCCCGCTGCGCTCATGGAACGACCGTCCGGTCACTTCGTTCACCACCTTGGACATCGCATAACTGTCCTCCGGCACGACCGGATGTTCCTCGTCGACCGGGATGTAATCGGGCTTCCGCTCACCATCGGCAAAGCAGATGCCATAGGTAGTCTCGGACGAGGCGAAGACGATCTTGCGAACGCCAAGCTTCATCGCCGCCTCCATCACGTTGTAGGTGCCGATCACGTTGACGCGGTAGGTCTCGTTATCCGGGTTCATCAGGATCCGCGGTACGGCTGCGAAATGCACCACCGCGTCGAATGTCGGCACGCCGGTCCCGGGCTCCAGCTCATCGAATCCGGCGTAGCCGGACAACGCGTTGAACATCTGTCCGCTGTCGGTGATGTCGGCGATCAGGTTGTCCAGACCCGGGAATATCCAGCGGCACCTTGTCGACATTCAGCACCCGGTGCCCCTGCTCCATCAGGTAGGGCACGACCACGCGGCCCGCCTTGCCGCTTCCGCCTGTGAACATCACGCGCATCTTTTGCCTCCCCCTGCTGTCGCCACGGTATAGACGCCAAGCGCGCCAGGCAAATCCCGAAAGGCCAAAAAACCGTTTGTGACAACCGGCAGATCGACTAGCTTGAGCAGGCCTTGCGAATGAAACGAGTAACCGGGGAGTAAATCATGAGTCTTCTGAAAACACTGGCGAAGGTCGCTATCGGCGTAGCGGTGGCCAAGGGCGTGTCGGGTATTGTCCGAGCCGCAGCGGCAGCACTGGCGGCGGCAGCTCCGGTGGCAGCACTGGCGGGGCCGGATCGGGCACCGTCTTCGGCGACCAACAGTCGCCGAGCGGCAGCCTTGGCGATCTTCTGGCTGGGGCGCGGTTCGTCCTCCGGGCGGGCTTGGCGGTCTGCTCGAAGGGCTTTCGAAAGCCTCGCGGCCCGATCAGGTTCAGGCGGCTCCGCCGGCAAACGGATCGCTCGGCGATCTTCTGAACCAATCGCTCGAACGGTTCGGAGAGCCCGAAACCACCCCCAACCCCGCGCAAGAGGCGGACGCAAGACTACTGCTGCGCGCCATGCTGCAGGCGGCGAAAAGCGACGGACGGATCGACGCGGCCGAAAAACAGAAGCTGTTCGGCGAACTCGGCGATATCGACCGCGAAGAAATGGCCTTTATCAATGATGAACTGGCAAAGCCTGTCGATATCGAAGGTCTTGCGCGGGACGTACCGCGCGGCATGGGCGGTCAGGTCTATCTGATGTCGCTGATGGGGATCAATCTCGACAGCAAGGCCGAGGCCGATTACCTGCACCAACTCGCACAGGCGCTCGGCGTCGACAAATCCGAGGCCAATGCGATTCACGCGCGGTTGGGAGAGCCGGCGCTCTATCGTTAGGGCCGCTTAGCTAGCGGGCTTGTCAGCCGACGGCTCCGGTTTGCCCTGATCCTTGCCATTCCCGGCATGTGCCTGCGTTGTGGCGCAAATCCGGATGCAGCGAGGTGCCCAGGATGTGCTCGGCGCGGTGCACCACATGCTTGGCGCGGCCCACGATCAGCGGATCGGGCGCATGGGCGATTTTCGGATCCTTGCCGGGATAGTCCAGCGAGTTCAGGAAATGCAGCATGCAGTTCAGACGCGCGCGTTTCTTGTCGTTCGACTTGATGATCGTCCAGGGCGCGTCGGCGGTGTCGGTGTAGAAGAACATCGCCTCCTTGGCCTCGGTGTAGTCGTCCCATTTATCCAAGGCTCGCCTTGTCGATCGGTGACAGCTTCCAGCGCTTCAGCGGGTCCATTTCGCGACTGTCAAAGCGGACGCTTCTGTTCGTCCTGGGTGACCGAGAACCAGTATTTGTAAAGCCTGATGCCCGAGCGGACCAGCATCCGCTCCAGCTCCGGCGTCTGGCGCATGAATTCAAGGTAATCGTTGGGATTGCAGAACCCCATCACCCGCTCGACGCCCGCCCGGTTATACCAACTGCGGTCGTAGAACACCATTTCGCCGGACGTCGGCAAGTGCTCGATATAGCGCTGAAAGAACCACTGCCCGCGCTCTTCATCCGTCGGCTTGTTCAGCGCCACGACACGCGCGGTGCGCGGGTTGAGATGCTCCATGAACCGTTTGATCGTGCCGCCCTTGCCCGCCGCATCGCGGCCTTCGAAGAGAATTACAAACTTCTGCCCGGTCTCCTGAGACCAGAGCTGAACTTTCAGAAGTTCCGCCTGCAGCTTCGCCTTCTGCGCCTCGTAACTGCGCCGCGACAGCTTGTCGGTATAGGGATATGCACCGGATTCAAACGCCTCGCGGATCGCATCCGGTGTGACGGCGGGAATATTTTCTGCCTGCTGCGCGGCGGCGTGGGTCTTTCGGGCGGTCATGGGACGTGTTCCTCCTGTTTGCGACGAAACGCTTAGAACAGGTCCGCAGACAGCACCTTGATCAGGGTCAAAGCCGACAAAACCGGGCATGGACTGTGGCACATCGGCGCCACCTTCACTACGCCACTGAAAAGGGAGCCGGGATGCCCCGGTTGCACTGCTGCCCCGCTTCTTCAGTCAGTAACAGCCCTTTGGATTAAATGCGTAGCGAAGGCAACGTGGCAGCTTCTGCGGCACCAGGTCCGCAAAAAGTCCCCAAGCCGTACTATGCAGCCTGATCGCAGCCGCCTAGGGAGCTTGGATCGACTGCAAATAGTAAACAACCGCCAGGATGCGCCCTTCAGTCACAGCCCGAGCGTCCTTTGGATTGACGCCCCGATCGGCCAGCGCAGACTCCATGAAAAACTCGCCCCAGATCGGCATTTTCGATTTCCCGTGGCCAGCGATCTCGAGGCGTCCGTCAATCGACTGGAAGACACGTTCAAACGGAAACTCACCGGCTTGTTCCTTAGCCAGCAATGTCAAATCCTCGGGCTTGCGGTCGAAAAGCTCGGCGACCAGGCCGTCTCCCTTGCCCAGATCGCCGTGGCATACGGCGCAGCGATCCTGAAAAATCTCTTGTCCAAGGCTCGCATCCTGTGCCACGCCCGACGACCCGATCAAAAGTGACGCACCGACAATGGCTGCCGTTCCAAAATACTGACCACGCATCTGTTACTCTCCCTATCTAACCAACGGCGTCAGCCTAGGGCACTCTAACTCGGTCAACTATAACCTGGGTTAATGCGACGGGCGTATTGAAGGTCTGTTCAGTTCGCAATGTCCGATCACAACGGACCGAAGCCGTCCCGGCCCTCCGCAATCGTCCGCAAAACAACGATGCGTGCGACAGCTTCGGGTCATATCCCATTGCCCCGCCGTGCCTCTCCTGCCAGAATGCCGCGCAACAAAGAACAACAAGAGCAGCAGTATGTCCGAAGACCTTCTGACCGGCGCGTCCGACCAGTCCTATGATGCCGCTTCCATCGAAGTGCTGGACGATATCGAACACGTCCGCCGCCGCCCCGGCATGTATATCGGCGGCACCGATGACCGCGCGCTGCACCACATGGTCGCCGAGATCGTCGACAACTCGATGGATGAGGCCGTCGCAGGCCACGCCACCCGGATCGAGGTCGAATTGCACGCCGATTACTCGGTCACCGTGCGCGACAATGGCCGCGGCGTCCCGGTCGATCCGCATCCCTCGGACCCGTCGAAATCGGCGCTGGAGATCATCTTCTGCACGCTCAATGCCGGCGGCAAGTTTTCCGGCCAGAACTACCAGACCTCGGGCGGGCTGAACGGCGTCGGTTCCTCGGTCGTCAACGCCCTGTCCGACCACGTCCGCGTCGAGGTCGCCCGCAACCGCGAACTTTACGCGATGGAGTTCCAGCGCGGCATCCCGCAAGGCCCGCTCGACCATATCGGTGCTGCCCCGAACCGGCGCGGCACCACCGTCACCTTCCACCCCGATGCGCTGATCTTCGGCCATCTGAAATTCAAACCCGCCCGCCTGCTGAAAATGGTCCGCTCCAAGGCGTATCTCTTCTCGGGCGTCGAGATCCGCTGGAAATCCGCCATCGAGGACGGTGAAACACCGGCAGAGGCCACCTTCCATTTCCCCGGCGGCCTCTCGGATTATCTCGGCGAGCAACTCCACGGCGCCACGACCTATGCCGACCGGCCCTTCGCCGGCAAAGTCAGCTTCGAGGAGAAGTACGGCCAGCCCGGTTCCGTCGAATGGGCGATCAACTGGACGCCCTCGGTCGATGGCTTCATCCATTCCTATTGCAACACCGTGCCCACCCCCGAAGGCGGCACGCACGAGGCCGGGTTCTGGGCCGCCATGCTCAAGGGCATCCGCGCCTACGGCGAACTGGTCAACAACCGCAAGGCCGCGCAGATCACCCGCGACGACCTGACCACCGGCGGCTGCGCGCTGATCTCGATCTTCATCCGCGACCCGTCCTTCGTCGGCCAGACCAAGGACCGGCTGTCGACCGAGGATGCGCTGAAAATGGTCGAGGGCGCAGTGCGCGACCATTTCGACAACTGGCTGGCGTCAGATACCAAATCCGCCGGCGCGATCCTCGATTTTCTGGTGCTGCGGTCAGAGGAACGCCTGCGTCGCCGTCAGGAAAAGGAAACCGCCCGCAAGACGGCAACCAAGAAACTGCGCCTGCCCGGCAAGCTGGTCGATTGTTCCGCCACCAACCGCGAGGGGACAGAGCTGTTCATCGTCGAGGGCGATTCAGCGGGCGGCTCGGCCAAGATGGCGCGCGACCGGAAAACTCAGGCCCTGCTGCCCCTGCGCGGCAAGATCCTGAACGTGCTGGGTGCCGCCTCCTCGAAACTCGGCACCAATGCCGAGATTTCCGATCTGTGTCAGGCGCTTGGCGTCGGCATGGGGGCCAAGTTCCGCGTCGACGATCTGCGCTACGACAAGATCATCATCATGACCGATGCCGATGTCGACGGCGCGCATATCGCGGCCCTTCTGATGACGTTCTTCTTCAGCCAGATGCGCCCGATGATCGACGCCGGCCACCTCTACCTCGCCTGCCCGCCGCTGTACCGGCTGACCCAAGGCGCGAACCGGGTCTATTGCCTCGATGAGGCAGAGCGCGACGAATGGATGGAAAAGGGCCTTGGCGGCAAGGGCAAGATCGACGTCTCCCGCTTCAAGGGGCTGGGAGAGATGGACGCCAAGGACCTCAAAGACACCACCATGAACCCCGAAACCCGCAAGCTGATCCGGGTGTCGATCGACGAGGACGAACCCGGCGAAACCGGCGATCTGGTCGAGCGCCTGATGGGCAAGAAGCCGGAACTGCGGTTCCAGTATATTCAGGAAAACGCGCGGTTTGTGGAGGAGTTGGATGTTTGAGGGATGAAACTAATTCAGTCAGTTGCGTTCAGAATTGCCTGTAAGTTAGCAACACGAAAGCCAGTGCCTCAACGGTATTCGCTGTCCAACGATCCCGAAAACAGACCGGATTTCACGTTTTTCCGGTTCAATGCGAAAGATGCCGAGTCGGGCTACGACTTCCTAGCAACTTCTGTTCGAGAAGAAGGCATCGAAGGCGTGTTCGTCGGTTCCAAACCCGAGAAACACGGCGATGGCTGTCTGAAATTCGATCAGATCCGTGATCCAAGCTATGAGATCGCCCGGATTTTTAGAACGGTGGCGGTGAAATACGAGACGCCGATCCGCTATATCTTGGGGGAGGTAATTCAACGACACCGTCTGGGATACTGGCGCGAGAAACGCCTGCAAAACTCCTTCAACAGGAATTTCCGATTTCGGGCAGAACGGATGTCAACTCTCGGCGATTTGGTCGCTTTGCATCAAAGAAAAATGAGTGATCTGAAGTTGCTGGACTTCCGGGATAGAGATTTTGACGCGATGGATGCCTTTACTGAGCTATATACTGACCGAGTGTGGGGCCATCCCATGACGAACAAGTACTTAGGCGAGTTTGAATTCATTTTGCAGTCGTTGGTTTCTTCTGGCGAACTAAGGTTCGAAAACCACCGGTACGAAGTTCAAGGCAAAGCCCTTCAGACCCTATCCGAGTACGCCGAGGATCAAAAACGTCTTGCAGACCAAGTGCGTCACAACTGGATAATTGTTTGGCTAACCGTGGTCCTGGCATTATCCGCGCTTTCGCAGTTACCCTGGCCCGCGATAGCTGGTGCATTGTTTGACTAGAAACACCCACTGCAGCAAGCCGTAGGGTGGGTTTTCAACCCACCATCCCCCACAGCAAGCGTAGGGTAGGTGGTTCCGCGCGTTCGCGCGGGTTCACCCACCTACCCCGCCAATCACCTCGCCCCAACCAGAGGGTCGCGCCCGGCACGAGGGTGGGCGCATTTCGCACCCGCACCGTCATAGCCCCACAAGCAACGTCTGAACCGCAAGACAATTGCCCATGCACCGAAAATCCTGTTAGCGGTAACTCTAATACAATCAATGCATTAGATATGCGTCCGCGCGCGGACACCAGCAATGAAAGGCGGAGCCGGGTCAGGACTCGCGCGCCCCCTTGCACCCGCCTCCCACTAGCGTAAACTCCCCCCAAGCGGGCGGACCCCGCGCTGCCTTGAGCGGATCATCGCCCTGACACGCGTCAGGCAACCCTGAACACCCAAAGCATCACGACCGGCCGGCATGACGCCGGGCGGACCTCAGTCAAAGGGTGACCCCATGTCAAAAGACAAGAACCGCGGCAATCGCGAAACCAAGAAGCCGAAGAAAGCTGTCCCCAAGGCGTCCGCCACCGCCAACACGGGCAGCTCCAAGGCCGATACCGTGATCAGCGGCAAGAAGATCAAATAGCAGGCTTAGGGTGGGTGCCAACCCACCATCCCTGCAAACAACCCCACACCAACACTGGGTTCACGCCCACCCCAGGCGCTGGCGGGTCTTATGCCGATCCGGCGCCGCAAGACTGCCTGACGGCGAAAGCTTGCGCGCAACCCCGCTGGCGTTTCTAATGCGGGGATGAGCTTTGTCGTCGCGCATCAGCTGGCCCTGATCGCCGGGTTTTTCGCCGTCGGCACCCTCGGCGCGTTCTTCCTCTTTCGCAGGGGTGCCGGGCCGAAGGCGTGGAAGCTGGCCGATCTGGTCTGGGTGGTGCTCGGTGGCGTCGGCGCGTTCGCCGCCGTGCTGGCCGGGGTCTACAAGACCGACAGCTCGCGCATCGACCGGCAGATCGACATCGCCTATGCCGCCACCAGGGCCTTCGACCGCGACGCCGCCCGGTTCCGCCTGCATTACTGCGAGGCCGCGACCGACCCGGCGGTCCGGACGCTCTGCGACAAGGTCGAGTTCCTGTCGGCCTCGACCGCCGGCAATGCCGAATTGCCGTTGTTTCTGGAGGTCACCCGGATCAGCGCCCCGCTGCAAGGTCTGACGCTGTTCACCCGGTCGCGGCAAGCGGCGCAAAGAACATGACAAGATGATGGAAGAGGTGCGCAATTTCGATCCGGCGCGGTTCCTGGCCTTCGCCGCGGAAGATGACGCGACCCGACGCGCCGCAGCCCGTCTGGCCGACACCCCGAACCGCAGGGAGATTGCGGTCGAGTTCCGCCTGATCGCCAGCGCCTATGACGACCTGATCGGAAAGGTCGGCCGGTTGAAGACCGAATGGGAATACCTGCAGGCCAACACGCAGTTCCTGAGCGCGCAGATCCTGGCGCTTTGCATGGTCGCCTTCGCCGCCCCTTTCCGGCTGGGCAAATCGGTGGTGGAGTTGCGGTAGGGTAGTCGATCGAGCAGGACAGGCCAGCAGTAAATTGTCTGGAACGAGAAACGGCGGCCCAAAGGCCGCCGTCGTAGGATGATCCGAAGAAGGATCAGGCCGTTTTCTTGCGCCGCGACAGACCGGCAAGACCGCCAACACCTACAAGTAGTAGCCAACCCGCAGCCGGCAAAGGAACGACATTGGGTGGCGGCGGCGGAGTCACTTGCTCTGCATCTCCGATCGTAAGATCGTCAAATGCAAAGATATCGCCTCCTCCGGTCGTGGTCAGGAAGCTGATACTGGTGAACGCATCAAGCGGATCGGTTTCCGCGAGGCCGAAATAGAACACCGATCCATCCGTGCTGCCGCCGCTGCCGACAGTTGTGGGTACACTCACCGTCCGCGTTGTTCCGTTGGCAAGCTCCAACTGTAGCTGACCGCCGAAATCGCCAATGTCGATCCCGTAGAAACCGAATGCGGCAACCGCGCTGCTGAACGTGATCTGGAAGTTGCCGGAACCCCCGGCGGTGACCTCCCAGTAGTTTGATCCCGATGTCGCATATCTTCCCGCACCGTTCGTGGTTCCGGGCGTTACCGACTGAACACTGCCGTTCCCACCGCCCAAGGTCGCGGTAATGGAACCGCTACTGCCTGGAAAGGTAAGCCCAAGTGGAGCAGAGCCGGACTGACCCTCGAAATCCTCTGTTCCCACGCCAGTCAGATTGGCGAGAAAGTCGGCCCGCGCTAAATCCGCGTTAGGCGTCGCGCCGAGCGGAACCAATGCACTGCTGCTCAGGTCCTCGCCGAAGAACGTCAAGGTTGCAGCACTGACACTGGACCCAACGGCCAGTCCGAGCGCGATCGTCGCACTCCCTAAAAGTCTATTGAGATTCGCAATAATCCCCTCCGAGTTGATCGAGAAATTTCTCAGTTAGCGTTAACAACATGAAAGTAACACAATTTTAACCAACCCTCCACCAAAACGTCTAATTGTCTAAGCTTTTCAATCAATGCGCGCCGCAATGGCGGACTGTTCTGCTTTCGGCAGCTTTCTTTTGCCGATTGCGGTGGATCACTGCGCCAATCTGGTCAACGCAGTTTCCAAGCTTTTATCCAGATTTGGCACCGAGCAAGCGAACAGGGCGAAGCGCTTTTACTCCTGCAGCCCTTCCAGATAAGCCACAAGATCGACGATCGGCTGGCTGGTCATGATCGGCTGTCCGGAGGGGTCTGGCAGGGCGACGCCCTTGCCCTCGAAAAAGTCGCCATAGACCGGCATAGGCGAGCCGTGCGACACTAGAGGATCGCGCCCGTCAATGCGGGCAACCACGCGGAAGGTGGGGAACTCGCCACCGTTATTTGCCGACAGTAGCGTCAGGTTGGTGGGCTGCAGGATCAACGCCGGTGCCGTCGGGCCATTGCCTGTGGCGTCAAGTCCGTGGCAGGTGGCGCAGTAGTCGAGATAGGTCTCTCGACCCGCATCCGCGTCCTGTGACTGGGCGACGGCAGGGGCAAGGGCGGCGATGAACAAAAGTGGTCTGAGCATCATGATCTCCGTTGCAGCTCGCCTTCACTCTAACGCGCAAGGCAGGCGACGCCTTGATCCGCGTCAAGGTCGTTGCAGGCTTTCGATATAGGCGGTCAGTTCGACAAGCCGGACCGGCGTCGGGGTGAGCATGGCGGCTCCGGTGTCTACGAGCATGGTTTCGCCCAGCAGGATCTCACCGAATTCGGGCATCATGCCATGCCCCCGGCGCGAATAACCGTCGATCTGACTCATGACTTCGATGCGCGGGAACGTACCGCCGTTGCGCGCGGCGACGCTAGTGAGATCGGGGACTTTCGGGCTTGCGCCCGCCGTAGCGGGGCCGTCGCCACGACCCGACACGCCGTGGCAGGCGGTGCAGTTGTCCGCAAAGAACTGCGTCGCACTCGGCGGCGGCGGCTCGGTCTGGCAGGCCGCAAGAAGGCCGAGGATTGCTGCGGCGATCAGAGACTTGTGCATGGCTGACCTTTCGTTCCTTGCTGGCAATCGGCACCTGCATAGGTCAGGCTTCGATCCGGGACATTGTTCCATATCAACTCTTTCGTCGGAACAGGCAAGTTGCCGTTCCCAGGTAGTTCCGGAGGTCGGACCATGGAAATTTCAACAGAGTCCCTGCGCTACGCCACGGTGATGCTGGCCGCCGGCATCGGCATCCCGGTGCTGGCCGCCTTGAACGCACAACTGGGCACAAGGCTTGGATCACCAAGTGCCGCGGCCACCTGCCTTTTCGTGGTGGCGTTCGCGACCAGCGCGATGGCCCTGCTGGCCACTGGGCCTAGTAGTCTGTCCGGGGTAAGTGCAGCCCCTAAGCATCTGTTTCTTGCCGGGTGTCTGGTTGCGTTTTACGTCCTCTCGATCACCTGGGTCGCGCCGAAATTCGGGGTCGGCAATGCGGTTTTCTTCGTGCTTCTGGGACAGTTGATCAGCGCGGCCCTTATCGACCATTTCTCACTGATGGGCGCGCGGATTTCCCCACTTGGCCTAACCCGCGCGGCCGGAATTGCGCTGATGGCGGTGGGTGTGCTTTTGACGCAAAGGGCGTGATCGGGCTTTGCCGGCGGGGATAGTTCTGAGACAATGAAGCCGGCTCAGGGATGCTTTTTGGCGGGCCGGGTCGCCAGGGATTTCACCTGTGTCCAAAGGTCATCGGGTACATCGACGGTGTCGGCCGCCTTACGCTTTGCGCCCGGCAGGCGGGCGCCCTCTTCGGCGGCGACGGCCTCTGCAACCCGGCTGAGGCGGACCGCAAATCTGTCCGAGGTGCCGGGATCGATCAGGATGTAGAATTGACCGAGGTCATGAGGTGACCCCTCGGGCGCTTTCAGTGGCTGAACGTCGAGAGAGTTAACGCCGCCGGTCAGGCCCGCCGCCAGCAGCTCGGCCATCAGGCCAAAGCCCCAGCCCTTGTAGCCGCCCGCCGAGACCAGCGCACCGGCCAGTGCCGCTTCGGGATCGGTAGTTGGGATGCCGTCCCGATCCACGGCCCAACCTGGCGGAATTTTCTGGCCCGCGGCCTTTGCCATCGTGATCTTGCCCAGCGCCACGGCAGATGTCGAGAAATCGAATTGCATCCGCGGACCGCCCGGTCCGGGGATCGAGCAGGCGATCGGGTTGGTGCCGATGATCCGCGCCTTGCCGCCGGGTGGTGCGACGATTGGCGAAGCATTGGTGAAGCCGATACCGATCAGCCCGCTTTCTGCGATGATCTCGGTGAAATACCCCAGCGAGGTACAGGTATGGGCATGGCCGATAGCCAGCGCGGCGATACCGTTTTCACGCGCGGCTTGCAGGGCTTGCAGCAAACCCCGGGCGAAGGCTGGCTGAGCGAAACCGAACCGGGCATCGACCTTGACGAACCCGGGCCTGACGCGCTCGACCTTGGGTTCGGCATTGCCGTCGACGCGGCCGGACAAAAGTTGCAGACAATAGCTTTCCAGATAGTAGAGCCCGCAGATCCTGTTGCCGAGCGCCTCTGCGCGTACGACCGCGCGCGCCACTTCGGCGGCGATCCAATCGGCTGCGCCATGCGCCAGCAGCGCGGATTTCGTCTGTATCTCGATCTCGGTCGCGCTGACGCGGGCCATCTTCACCTCCGGAAACTGGTCGCGCCACTCTGCGGCAGGGCAAACGATTTTTCCAGCAGGAACCAAGCCGGCTTGGCGAGCTTGTCGGGCGGCAAATCCGGTGGGCGAGGCAGCGGCGGCATGCTAGGCAGGCGAAATGAAGCTTTTGCAACTGGAAAACATCGTTTCGGCAACACAGGCGCTGCAGACCGCACTCGACGATCTGCCCGCTCTGGCCGCGCTCAGGATCGAGGATTGCCTGAAAGCGGCCAGTGACCGCGCGGTGTTCCGGGCAGAGCTGGGGGGCGAGGCGGTGATCGTCAAACTCTCGCACGGCAAAACATCCGCCGAGGATGTCGCCGCCCAGGCGGAAGAATTGCGGTTCCACTGGCAGCGGATGGCAGACGGGCCCTACCGGGTGCCCGGATTGATCGCCGCCATGCCGGATCGCGGGCTTTTGGTGATGACCTTCGTTCCCGGATTGCGCCTGATCGACGCCATGAAAGAGCGCAACGGCGGCGACCGGCAAGAGCTTGCCGCGCAGGCCGGGCGCTGGCTGGCGCACTTGACGGCAGAGCGGCGATGTGAATCGCCCCTGGCGGCGGGCTATTGGCGCAGCCGCATCAAGAAGCTCGAACACACTGCGGGCAATGCCGAAGACCGGCACCTTCTTGGCGCTTTGGGTCAATGGATGGCGGCGCAGCTGCCCGGTCTGAGCGGCCTTGCGACAACCCAGGTGCGTGGCCACGGTGATTTTTGCCCGCTGAACCTGATCGTCGACCGCGGGGTGATTTATGGTGTCGACCTGCAAAGCAGCCGCTGGTTCGCGCTGGAACGTGATCTCGCGCGCTATCTCGTGGTTTCCGCGATCGGTCACGGCCCCACCGCAACTTCACGCCTTGGCATCGACGGCGATGAAATGCAGGCGCTGATCTCTGCGCCGGGGTTGATCGCGGCTATAGAGGCTGAACGGGTGCTGCCGTTCTTTCTGGCTTGCGAAATGGGCGGTCGGCTGGTCAGCGAGGCACATAAGCCCCGTTCTCGCGAAAAGCTGCATCGGATGATCGGCGATTTTCTGGCGGAGGTGCCGTAGGCAGCGCTCTGCGACAGATTGGATGCTTGGGTGGTGAACCCCGGATGGCCGGAGGCCTCAGGTCAGACTTCCCGCTTCCATTTTCACGACCCGGTCCATACGCGCAGCCAGCGCGAGGTTGTGAGTGGCGATCACCGCGGACAGACCGGTATCGCGCACCAGATCCATCAAAGTGCCGAAGACCTGATCCGATGTGCCAGGGTCCAGATTGCCGGTCGGCTCGTCGGCCAGCAGCAGCCTTGGCGTGTTGGCCAGTGCCCGGCAAAAGGCGACGCGTTGCTGCTCGCCCCCGGAAAGCTCCGCCGGGCGGTGCTGCGCTCGCTGGCCGATGCCGACCCTGGTCAGAAGATCGAGCGCCCGCGCCCGCGCCTGGGGCTCGGGCACCGCATTGGCCAGTTGCGGCAGGACAATATTCTCCAGCGCGGTAAATTCGGGCAGAAGGTGGTGAAACTGGTAGATGAACCCCACATCCTCGCGCCGGGCCCGGGTACGCTGGCGATCCGAGAGGCCCGTCATATCCGTGCCGTTCAGCGTGACGCGCCCGGTATCGGGCGTGTCCAGAAGGCCAGCGATATGCAGCAGCGTGGATTTCCCGGCCCCCGAGGGGGCGACAAGGGCCACGACCTCGCCCTTGGTGACCGAGAGCGTGGCGCCCCGCAGCACGACGACCTCGGCGGGCATTCCCTTATTGTAGGCTTTTTCGATGCCCTGCAGGTCGAGCACGATGTCACTCATAACGCAACGCCTCGACCGGGTTCATTCGGGCTGCGCGGCGGGCCGGGAAGATCGTGACAAGAAAGGACAGGCCTAATGAGAGCAGAACCGCCGCTGCAACATCGCCCGGAACCAGCTTGGCCGGCAGGTTGTAGATGCCGCGGATCGAGGGATCCCAGACGCCGCCGCCCGCCACGTAATTGACGAACGAGAAGATCGGGTCGATGTAGATCGCGAACAGGCAACCGAGGATCACGCCAAGAACCGTTCCCAGACGTTCCCACAAGTGCCCCGCAGATGAAAAACACCCGCAGGACAGAGCCCTCGCTTAGCCCCATCGTGCGCAGAATGCCGATGTCGCGGCCCTTGTTCTTGACCAACATGATCAGCCCAGAGATGATGTTCATCGCAGCGATCAGCACCAAGATCGCCATAATCACGAACATCACGTTATCCTCGATCTGCAGCGCCCGCAGGAAACTGCCAGAGCGGTCCTTCCAGGTCCACAAAAGCGTATGCGGGCCACCGGCATTCAGGAATTCGACGCTGCGCTGGTCGATGGTCTCGGGGTCGTCGACCATCACCTCGACCTCATCGGCCACGCCCTCGCGGTTAAAAAAGCTCTGGGCCTCGGCGAAGGGCATGTAAACCCGCGTGCGGTCGATATCGTAACGCCCGGCGCTGAAGACATAGACCACAGCGTATACATTGACCCGCGGGCTGGTGCCAAAGGCGGTCTTGACGCCGTTGGGAGAGATCAGCTTGATCTTGTCGCCGACGCCGACACCCAGCGCCTGCGCCACGCCCGAGCCGATGGCGATGCCCTCGTCGAGCCGTGACAGATCGCCAACGGCCTCTTCGGAGCTGGCGACGCGGGGAATGCCCATCACGTCCTCAGTCGAGATGCCGTAGACGTCGACCCCGGTCGTGTTTTCGCGGTTATTCGCCATGACCTGACCGCGGATCAGCGGCGCGACATGGGTGACGCCCGGCAGGTTCGCCAGCCGTTCTGCGGTTTCGGCGTAATCCGGCATCACGTTGGTCGTGCGGCCGTCCTCGGTCTGATAGGCCGAGTTGTAGAGCGAGATATGAGCGTTGGCGCCCAGGATCGTGTCTACGAATTCGGCGCGGAACCCGGCGCGGACCGCCATCACCGCGATCAACGCGAACACTGCCAGCATGATGCCGAGAAACGAGATCCAGGTCATCACACTGACGCCGCCTTCGGCGCGCCGTGCCCGCAGGTAGCGCCAGGCGATCATCCATTCGAACCGGGAAAAGGGGGCCGTGCGGCGGGCCATATCTGCCTCTTGGTTTTGTCGGCGGAAACTGCGCTGAATGAAGGGTGGGGTCAAGCGGCGGCGGATCACGTTGGCGCAATCGCGTGCGGGCAGGGTTTCAATGCCTCCGGCGGGGATATTCAGCGACAAGTAATGTGGAATGTCACATTGCCACCGTCTTTGGCGGCGATAGGCTGATCGCGATCAATGTCGAAAGGCGAAAGCGCGAAATGCGAATTCTGGTTCTGGGCGGTTACGGCGTGTTTGGCGGGCGTCTGGTGGATTTGCTGGGCGATGTGCCGGGGCTGGAAATTCTGGTGGCCGGTCGGAACGCTGCGAAGGCAGAGCAGTTTTGCACGCGCGTCACCGGGGCGACGACCCTTCAGCCATTTGTGCTGGACCGGCGCGATGTGGCCGGTGCCCTTGCGGGGCTGGCCCCCGATCTGATTGTGGACGCGACAGGTCCGTTTCAGGCCTATGGCGAAGATCCCTACGCCGTCGTGCGCACCGCGATCGCGACCGGCACGCATTATCTCGACTTCGCGGACGGCTCGGATTTTGTCTTCGGGATAGACCAGTTCGACGCCGAAGCGAAAGCGGCGGGTCTGTTCGTCCTGTCGGGCGTCAGCAGCTTTCCGGTTCTGACAGCAGCGGTTGTTCAGGAATTGGGCAAGGGCATGACGGTCCGGCGGATCACCGGGGGCATCGCGCCGTCACCACATGCCGGGATCGGTCTGAACGTCATGCGCGCGGTTGTCGGCTATGCGGGCAGCCCTGTGGCGCTGCGCCGGGGCGGGCGCGATACGGTCGGGGTCGGGTTGGCCGAGGCGATGCGCTACACCATTGCCGTGCCGGGGCGGATACCGCTGCGGTCGTTGCGGTTCTCTTTGGTCGACGTGCCTGACCTGCGGGTTATACCGGCGGCGATGCCAGAGCTGCGGGACATCTGGATGGGTGCGGGCCCCGTACCAGAGGTGCTGCACCGGGCGCTGAACCTATTGGCGCGCGCGGCATCGGTTCGGGCTGCCCCCGCTGACGCCGTTTTCACGAGTGTTCTACCGGGTCTTGAACCTGATGACCTTCGGCGACCACCGCGGCGGCATGTTCGTCGAGGTTACGGGCGAGGCCGAGGACAAACCTGTGACCCGGTCCTGGCATCTGCTGGCAGAGGGCGATGACGGGCCGCTGATCCCGTCGATGGCCATCGAGGGGCTGGTGCGAAAGGCCATGGCGGGCGACCTGCCCGAACCGGGCGCGCGGGCCGCGATCGG
Source organism: uncultured Alphaproteobacteria bacterium (assembly GCA_963768355.1). Taxonomy (GTDB): domain Bacteria; phylum Pseudomonadota; class Alphaproteobacteria; order Rhodobacterales; family Rhodobacteraceae; genus JAHEAO01. The sequence goes on along the minus strand of CAVYHT010000032.1, from coordinate 56,436 downwards.
GGCGCTAGATCTGGCGGATTACGACGCGCTGTTTGCCGGGCGGAGCATTTATACAGGCATAAGGCAGCAGGTCGACGGGCCAGTTTACCGGAGGGTTCTTGGGGTCGCGTTCGAGGACTTGCCCGAGTCGCTACAGAATTTGCATCAACCCGGTGCCCGCGCCAAATGGGTCGGGCGCGCGGAGGTTCAGCGCGGGCGCAATCCACTGGCGGGCATCGCCGCAGCTGTGTTCGGCTTTCCCAATTCGGGGCAGGACGTGCCCGTTACGGTGGAATTTACCAGCAATGCCGACGGCACCGAAACCTGGACCCGCAGTTTCGCGGATCGCCAGATGACCTCGCATCAATTCGCCGGGAAAGGACGCGACACCCATCTGCTGATGGAGCGTTTCGGTCCGTTCGTCTTCGGGCTGGCACTGAACCTGCGCGACGGGCGACTGCATTTGATCCCGCGCCAGTGGCGTCTTGGCCCGCTGCCCCTGCCCCGCTGGCTACTGCCGCAAGGCGACAGCTATGAGGCCGAAGAGGACGGGCGTTTCGGTTTTCACGTCGAGATTGGTCTGCCGGTCCTTGGCCAGATCGTGACCTATCGCGGCTGGCTGGAACCCGCCTGACGGTTAGTGATCTTTGCCCTCGACAAAGTAATCCTCGAACCGTTCGCCATCCGCGATTGCCGCGTCGCGGCCATGACTAGCCCAGATCAGCCCGCGCTTGATCATCTCAAAGGCCGGGCCAGTGTCGATGACATCCGCATGATGGCCAAGCGCATTGTAATAGACCCGTCCCAGACCCCAGCGTTTGGTCCATGCCACCGGCATATCAACAGAGCCATTGGCCGAATGATACCAGTGGAAATTCGGAAACTCGGTGGTGGCCAGGACGGTCGCCGCGGGATCGACATGCAGATAATACTGTTCGGTCGAAACCGCGAAATCCTCGATGCCTTCGGTCAGCGGATCATCGGGATCACTGATATGCACCATGTAGTCGGTACCATCGTCACCAGGATGCGCCACCCAGTTGCCCCCTGTCATGAACTGCCACAGCACGTTTTCGCGGAACGCGTCGCACATGCCGCCGTGACATCCCGCGATGCCGGTGCCGCGCGCGACGGCCTCGGAGACGTTAATCGCTAGCTGGTCCTCGATCTTCGACATGGTCCAGACCGGCACGATCAGGTCGAGTTCGCGCAGATGCTCGGCATCGGCGAGGCAATCGAGCGTATCATGCACCTCGACCACCATGCCGTCGGCCTCAAGGATACTCTCGAAAAGGCCGGCGACCTTTTCCGGCTCGTGGCCGTCCCAGCCGCCCCATGTGATCAGTGCCTTGCGTGTCACGTCAGACCCCGCTGTAAATCTCGGCAACGCGCGAGACGGCCAGTTCGGGCGCCAACTCTTCGCTGTCCCGGTCCGGCGCGATGTCAGTTCGACCACGCCGTTCTTCAACCCGCGCGGCCCGACCGTGATCCGCCAGGGCAGACCGATCAGGTCCATCGTGGCAAACTTCGCCCCGGCGCGTTCTTCGCGGTCGTCATAAAGCGGTTCCAGCCCCTTGGCGGTCAGCGCCTTGTAAAGGTCTTCGCAAGCCGTGTCGGCTTCGGCGTCGCCCTGTTTGAGGTTGACGATACCGACATGAAACGGGGTCACACCTTCGGGCCAGATGATACCCTTGTCGTCATGGCTGGCCTCGATGATCGCGCCCAAAAGACGCGACACGCCGATGCCGTGCGACGCCCATGTGCACCGGCACCTTCTCGCCCTTGTCATTGCTGACGGTGGCGCCCATCGGCTCGGAATACTTGGTGCCGAAGTAGAATATCTGCCCCACCTCGATCCCGCGCGAGGATTTGCGGCGCGCCTCGGGGATCTCGTTGAACATCGCCTCGTCGTGGGTCTCGTCGGTGCGCGCATAGGGCGCGGTCCATTCCTTGACGATGGCCGCGCATTCGTCCCGGTTGTCATAATCCACCTGCCGATCGCCGAATTTCAGATCGGTGATGGCACTGTCATAGAACACTTCGCTTTCGCCGGTATCGGCCAGAACGAGGAATTCATGCGTATCGTCGCCGCCGATCGGGCCGGAATCGGCGCGCATCGGAATCGCCTGCAGCCCCATCCGTTCGTAGGTGCGCAGGTAGCTGACCATGTGGCGGTTATAGGCGTGCATCGCGGCATCGTAGTCGACGTCGAAATTGTAGCCGTCCTTCATCAGGAACTCGCGGCCGCGCATGACGCCGAACCGCGGGCGCATCTCGTCGCGGAATTTCCACTGGATGTGATAGAGCGTCAGCGGCAGGTCCTTGTAACTGCTGACGTGGGCGCGGAAGATGTCGGTGATCAGCTCTTCGTTGGTCGGGCCATACAGCATGTCGCGCCCATGCCGGTCCTTGATCCGCAGCATCTCCTCGCCGTAATCGTCATAGCGCCCGCTTTCGCGCCACAGATCGGCCGATTGCAGCGTCGGCATCAGCAGCGGGATATGCCCGGCGCGCTGCTGCTCCTCGTGCACGATCCGCTCGATATTGCGCAGCACCTTGTAGCCCAGCGGCAGCCAGGAATAGATCCCGGCCGTCGCCTGCTTGATCATCCCGGCGCGCAGCATCAGGCGATGGCTGACGATCTGCGCCTCGGCGGGGGTTTCCTTGAGGACGGGCAGGAAGTAGCGGGAAAGACGCATTGAATGGCAAGCCTTTGGCGTGTTCGGGTTCCAAAATCGTCTAAGCGAAAGACCGGGGTTAGGCAATGATCCTTGCGCCCCGCGAAGCGTTTGACCGCGGGTCAGAGAACAGCGATAGCTAAGCGGAACAAAGATGGAGGCAGGGCGAGTGATCGGACCGCAAGACATCAGGGACGCCTACGCCCGGATCGGGCCGCACCTGCGCAAGACGCCGGTGATCAGGGTCGAGAGCGGGGCGTTCGGCGATGTGCCGGTTGCGCTGAAGCTGGAGCAAACCCAACATACCGGCTCTTTCAAGGTGCGCGGGGCTTTCAATTCGATACTGGCAGGTCAGGTCGGTGACGCCGGTGTGGTCGCAACCTCCGGCGGCAATCACGGCGCGGCGGTCGCCTATGCCGCGCGGCAACTGGGCACCCATTCGACGGTGTTTGCGCCGGCCTTTGCCGGACCGGTCAAGATCGACCGGATGCGGCAGTTCGGGGCTGAGGTCATCGTGATGGATGCGCCGATTGGCGAGGTCATCGACGCCTTCAACGCCCATGCGAAAACCACCGGTGCGCTGGCGATCCACCCCTATGACGCGCCCCAAACCCTTGCCGGTCAAGGCACGCTGGGGCTGGAGATCGAACGCGACCTGCCCGATCTCGACACGCTTTGCGTTTCGGTCGGCGGTGGTGGGCTGATCGGCGGCATCGCTGCTTGGTATGGTAACCGGATCAGGATCCTCGCGGTCGAGACCGAAGGCACGGCCGCCTACGCCGCCCTGCTGCGCGACGGACCGGACGCTATGATCACCCCTTCGGGCATTGCCGCAAGCGCATTGGGGGCCGCCAGCATCGGCACCTTGCCGAGAACAGGTGCTGGCGGCGGCGAAGGTGCATTCCGTGGTGGTCAGCGACGCGGATGTGGTCGCCGCAGGGCGACAGCTTTGGGACAGGACCCGTCTGGTCGGGGAACCGGGGGCCGCCACGGCTTTGGCGGCGCTGACCTCGGGCGCATACCAGCCGGCGAAGGATGAGCGCGTCGGCGTGCTGATCTGCGGCGGCAATGCAGAACCCGGCTGGTTTTTGGCCTGATGATCGGCGCCTTGTGACTTACGGGGCCTTGATAACCGGGTTGCCGCAGGCGACATAGGACCAAACGACAGGAGACGTCATGGCCCTTCCGGTCCGGGAACAGGCAAAATACTGGGGAGTCGCCGCGGCGATGTTCCTTGTCGTGCTTTGGGTTCTTGGCGACGTTATCCTTGCCCTTCGTGCTGGGCGGGGCGATTGCCTATCTCCTTGATCCTGTCGCCGACTGGTTGGAGCGGATCGGCCTGAACCGGGCGATGGCGACGATAACGATCACGCTTTTTGCCACCATATTGTTCGTCTTGGCGGCCCTTCTGGTCATTCCGACGCTGATGCAACAAATGACCGGCCTGTTCGAAACCGCCCCCAAACTGCTGCAGGAATTCAGCGGTTTTCTGACCGAGCGGTTCCCCGAACTGTTAGACAGCGAAAGCCGCGTATCGAAGTCTCTGGCTTCGATTGGCGAAACCCTGCGCTCGAAAGGCGGCGAGGTGCTGAACACGCTGCTGACATCGGCGGCGAGTCTCGTGAACGCGGTGGTGCTGCTGGTGCTGGTGCCGGTGATTACGTTCTATCTGCTGATCGACTGGGACCGGATGGTCGCGCGGCTGAACGAGCTTCTGCCCCGCGACCATGCCCCGACGATCCGTTTGCTTGCCCGCGACATCGACCAGACGCTGGCCTCGTTCATCCGCGGGCAGGGCACGGTCTGCTTGATCCTGGGCACATTCTACGCCATGGCGCTGATGCTGGTCGGCTTGCAGTTCGGGCTGGTCATCGGGGCGGTTGCGGGGTTGTTGACGTTCATCCCTTACGTCGGCGCGCTGGTTGGTGGCGGTCTGGCGATCGGGCTGGCTCTGTTCCAGTTCTGGGGCGAATGGATCTGGATCGGCGCTGTGGCCGGTATCTTTTTTCTGGGCCAGTTTTTGGAAGGCAATGTGCTGACCCCGAAACTCGTCGGCAGTTCGATCGGGCTGCATCCTGTCTGGCTGATATTCGCGCTTTCCGCCTTTGGCGCCCTTTTCGGCTTTGTCGGCATGCTTGTGGCGGTACCCATCGCCGCAGCCCTTGGCGTCATCACCCGGTTTGCGATCGCGCAGTACAAGGACAGCCTGCTTTACAAGGGCGTCTCGGGTCGCGACAGATCCTGACATGCGACGTCAACTGACCTTTGATCTGCCCGCCAGACCGGCGCTGGGGCGCGAGGATTTCTTCGTCTCGCCGGCCAACGCAACGGCGGTTGCAGCGGTCGAGGGCTGGTCCGGCTGGCCAGAAAGAAAGCTAGCCCTGATCGGGCCAAGGGCGTCCGGCAAGACGCATCTGGTGCATGTCTGGGCTGCCGAGGCCAAGGGGCGCGTCGTCGCGGCCGCGGATTTGGCAACGACGGATATCGACGCGCTGGGGTCTGACGGCTCCCGGCTCGCGGTCGAGGATATCGGCAGGATCGCCGGCGATGCGGTGGCCGAACGGGCGCTTTTTCATCTGCACAATCTGGTGTTGGCCGAAGGTGGGTGCCTGTTGCTGACAGGCACCCTACCGCCGCGCCAATGGGCGCTGTCGCTGCCCGATCTCGCCAGCCGGATGCAGGCGACCAACGTGGTGCATCTGGCCCCGCCGGATGATGCCCTGCTGAAAGCGGTCCTGATGAAGCTCTTTGCCGACCGACAGCTGGCCGTTGCACCGCCCGTCGTGGATTACCTCGTCACCCGAATGGAACGCAGCTTTGACGCAGCCGGACGGCTGGTTGACGCGCTCGACCGTGCGGCTCTGGCAGAACGACGCGCGATCACCCGTCCGCTGGCCGCGGCGGTTCTGGACAATGGGACCGAAGGGACGGCATGATGCCGTCAACCCTCCGATACAGCAAGACCGGATAAACCGTTCATGAGCAGTGCAGATTTCCTGAAAGCAGACTGGGTCGAGCCGATAGAGGTGCCCGAGGCAGACCGGACCGGACCGGGCCGGTTCTTCAACCGCGAACTGAGCTGGCTTGCCTTCAACTGGCGGGTTCTGGAAGAGGCCGACAACACGCGCGTGCCGCTACTGGAGCGACTGCGCTTTCTGTCGATCTCGGCGACCAACCTGGATGAATTCTACACCGTCCGCGTCGCGGGCCTGCGCGAACTGGCGCATGAAGGAAATACCACCCCCGCCGCCGATGGTCTTACCCCGGCCGAGCAACTGGTGCTTATCAACACCAATGCACGCAAACTGATGCAGGCGCAGCAGGCCACCTGGAACCGGCTGCGGCGCGAACTTGATGCCAAGGGCATCGTGATCTGCAACCGTCTGAAACTGTCCAGAACGGACCTGAAGCACCTGGAGCAGATGTTCCTGTCACAGGTCTTCCCGGTCCTTTCACCACTGGCCATCGACCCTGCTCACCCCTTCCCGTTCATCCCGAATGAGGGGTTCGTGCTAGCCCTGCAACTAGAGCGCAAAAGCGACAAACGTCCGTTGCAGGCGCTGTTACCGATCCCGCAGCAGATCGCCCGGTTCGTCGCCCTGCCCGCCCGCACCGGTCGACACCGGTACTTGCCGCTGGAAGATCTGCTGCTCTTGCATCTCGACGCGCTTTTCCCCGGCTATCAGGCCGTCGGCGCCTGCGCCTTCCGCGTGCTGCGCGACAGCGATCTGGAGGTCGAGGACGAAGCCGAGGATCTGGTCCGCGAATTCGAAGTTGCGCTGAAACGCCGCCGCCGCGGCGAGGTTGTGCGTATGAAACTTTCTGCCGATGCGCCGCCAGCGTTGCGCACGCTGATCATGAACCAGCTGCATGCGCGCGAAGATGAGGTGGTCGAGGTCAAGGGCATGATCGGTATGACCGACCTCAGCGAACTGGTGCTGGACGACCGGCCCGACCTTCTGTGGCCCAGCTTTACCCCGCGCGTACCCGAACGAGTGCAGGACCATGAAGGCGACATGTTTGCCGCGATCCGGCAAAAGGACATGCTGCTGCACCACCCCTACGAAACCTTCGACATGGTGGTGCGGTTCCTCAATCAGGCCGCCAATGACCCCGATGTGCTGGCGATCAAGCAGACGCTTTACCGCACCTCGCGCGACAGCCCGATCGTGTCGGCGCTTTGCGAAGCGGCAGAGAACGGCAAGTCCGTGACGGCATTGGTGGAACTTAAGGCGCGGTTCGACGAGGCCGCCAACATCCGCCAGTCGCGGCGGCTGGAACGCGCGGGCGCGCATGTCGTCTACGGGTTCATCAACTACAAGACCCATGCCAAGATCTCGACCGTCGTGCGCCGCGAAAACGGGCAGTTGGTGACCTATACCCACTATGGCACCGGCAATTATCACCCGATCACGGCGCGGATCTATACCGACCTGTCGCTTTTCACCGTCGATCCCGCTCTGGGGCGCGACGCGACCAAGGTGTTCAACTACCTTTCGGGCTATGCGCAGCCCGAAGTGCTGGAAAATCTCGCAATCTCGCCGCTGAACCTGAAATCCACCCTGATCGAACTGATCGAGCGCGAGGCGCAATATGCCGATGACGGCAAACCGGCAGAGATCTGGGCCAAGATGAACTCTATCGTCGATGCCGAGGTGATCGACGCGCTTTATGCTGCCAGCCAGCGCGGCGTGAAGATCAGCCTTGTGGTGCGCGGCATCTGCGGTCTGCGTCCGGGGATCAAAGGGCTGTCCGAGAACATCCGCGTCAAAAGCATCGTCGGGCGATTCCTCGAGCATTCGCGCATCGTCTGTTTCGGCAATGGCCACGGCCTGCCTGCGAAAAAGGCCAAGGTTTTCATCTCATCCGCCGACTGGATGGGCCGCAACCTCGTGCGCCGCGTCGAAACGCTGGTGCAGATCAAGAACGCCACCGTCAAGGCGCAGATCGTCAGCCAGATCATGGCCGCCAACATGGCCGATGAGGCGCAAAGCTGGATCCTGCATCCGAATGGCAAATTCGAGCGTCCCGCCCCGGCCGATCCGGACCATCCGTTCAACTGCCACCGCTTCTTCATGGAGTATCCGTCGCTGTCCGGGCGTGGATCGGCGGGGGCGTCTGACGTACCGGAACTGGCGCATTCGAAAGATTGACGCGGGCGGGCCGGCTTGGCAGGGTCGGGGCGCGCGTTTCGGAGGATGAAAGCGATGGACGGCACCGGCGAAGGCCAAGGCGAAGACTGGGGGCCGTTCGGCCGTCCAATCTTTCAGGATCCGTCGGCCCGCGCATTGGCGCGCGTGGGTGTGGTCGATGTTGGGTCGAACTCTGTCCGGCTTGTGGTCTTTGACGGCGCGGCGCGCAGCCCGGCCTATTTCTACAACGAAAAGATCATGTGCGCGCTTGGTGCGGGGCTGGGCGTCTCGGGGCGTCTGAACCCCGAGGGCAAACTTCGCGCCCTGTCTGCGCTGAAGCGGTTCCAGTTGCTGGCCGAAGGTATGGCCCTGCCACCACTGACCGCCGTCGCCACCGCGGCCGTGCGCGACGCGAGCGACGGGCCGGAGTTTCAGAAACAGGTGCTGGCCGAAACCGGCCTGAAGCTGTGGGTGATCGACGGCGAGGAAGAGGCGCGGCTGTCGGCCCAGGGTGTGCTGCTGGGCTGGCCGGAGGCTGACGGCCTGGTTTGCGACATCGGAGGCTCGTCGATGGAACTGGCCGAGGTCAGGGATGGCCGCGTCGGACGCCGCGTGACCTCGCCGCTGGGGCCGCTGAAACTGCTTGCGGTCAAGGGCGGAAAGAAGGGCCTTCGCACGCATATCGCCGGGATCATGAGCGAGCTGGTGGAAAAGATCGGCCGCGACAACAAGCGGCTTTACCTTGTCGGCGGCAGCTGGCGTGCGATTGCCCGTCAAGATATGGAACGGCGCGGTTATCCGCTGCATGTTCTGCATGAATACAAGATGACGCCCAAGGCGGTGCAGTCCACGGTCAAGTGGATCAACGCCCATGATATCAATGAATTGCGCGCCCGGACCGGCACATCGGAAGCGCGGATGTCGCTGGTCCCGATCGCGTCTGAGGTTTTGCGACAACTGGTACGGTCGTTCTCGCCGAAAGAGATCGATGTTTCCAGCTACGGCATCCGCGAGGGCATGCTTTATGAACAGATGCCCGAACGGCTGCGCCGCCGCGATCCCCTGATCGAGGCCTGTCGGTTCGCCGAGGCCAAGGATGCGCGGATGCCCGGTTCAGGCCGCGCCCTGAATGCGTTCATCGCACCGATCTTCGCTGGCGCGACTCCTGCCCGCAAAAGGATGGTCCGGGCCGCCTGTCTTTTGCACGACGTGACCTGGCGCGCGCATCCCGATTATCGCGCCGAGGTCTGTTTTGACAATGCCACGCGCGCCAATCTGGGCGGCCTGACGCACAAGGAACGGATCTGGCTGGGGCTGGCGCTGCTGCACCGCTACAAGAATTCCCGCGAAGGGTCGCGCTTCAGCCCGCTTTTCGAGCTGCTTGAAGACCGCGAAATCCTGTCCGCCGAGGTGACCGGCAAGGCGATGCGGTTCGGCGCGATGTTCTCGGTCGAGGCCCCAGAGTCGATGGCCCGGCTCAAATGGCAGTCAAAGAAAGCGGTGCTGACACTCTCGCTGACCGCGCGCGGCGAGGACCTGTTCGGCGAGGTTGCACAAGCGCGGTTCAATGGCCTGGCCTCGGCGCTGAGTGCCGACCCGGTGATCAGGAAGATGCGGGGCTAGAGAAATGCCGCGCCGTGCCTGAACAAGGGTTTGCGCCGCGCCTTCGGCGCGCCGCGATGCCTTCGGCGAGGATATTTTCAAGACAATGAAAACGATGCGTTACAGTTCGACATCGCCATCTTCGTCGAGATGCTCCGGAACGAGCGGCACTTTGCGGCGAATGATGATGTCGCCATTGGGCAGTACTTCTGGCGGGTGATAGGCGTTCAGATTATCGATCTTGCTTTCGAGATCTTCAATCGCAGGCGCCAGTTCCTGCATGAGACCTTCCAGCAGCATGCGGGTGCCCTCCTGCAGAAGGCTCATCCCTTCGCTCAACTGGTCATCATCAGCCTCGGGGACGTCCTGCGCGGCGACCGGCAGCACGGTCAGCGACGCGGATACAAGGAGGGCGGCCAAATGCTTCATGCCTTGAATATAGTCGATTGAGCGGCGGTTTGAAGGGTCAGAGATCAAGATCGACCGAAACCGGAAAATGATCGCTGGCCGCCAGCAGCGCCTCGCGCAGTTCCGGTGTTTCGTAGCAGACCGGGTCATCGAAGGGATGCCAGATGCGCCAGACCGGGTTCTTCTGCATCAAGGAGTCCGAGACCATCACATAGTCGAGCAGCGCCTGCAGGTAACGCTTCTGATGGGCAATATAGAACCGCGCGGTTGCCGGCATCGCCCCCACCCGGCGGGTCAGCGCCATGCGGGCATGTGGGTCGTGCAGGCAGCGGGCAACCCTCCTCGCCCATCACGATCTCTATGCCGGATTTGCCGAAAAGCTTTTCATATTCGTCAAGCCCGGGGCCGTCGTTGAAATCCCCCAGAACGATCAGGTTTTCGTTGCGCTCCAGATGTTCCTCGACGCGGCCACGCAGCCAGATGCATTGGGCCAGTTGCTTGCGCCGGTTCTGGATCGAAATGCGGATGATCTCTTCGCGGCCACGGGCGCCATGCGGGGCCTTGGATTTCACATGGACACCGATCAACCTCAGGCTGACGCCCGACCGGGTGGTGACTGCCGCTTCGAGCGGTGGTTTTGAGAAGGTCACAATCTCGGAGCTGGCATCGGTATCAAGATCCCAGCGGAATGCGCCATCAAAGCGCGGCGCGCCCCGGTCGCCCTTCCTGCCCGTCGGTTCGCCTTTGGGATCGTGACGGGCGGTCATCATATCCGGATCGTAAAGCAGCGCGATTTCCTGTTGCGTGTCGTTGTCAAACCCGGTCAGCGCCTTGCGCGTCCTCAATTGGTAAGTCTCGGCAAAACGCTCCAGAGCGCGGGTGGTCGAGCGGCGACCATTGTGATCGGGTGCCTCGACGATCATCACCGCGTCGGCGTTGAGCGCAGTGAAGACGATGCCCAAAGCGGTCAGCTGCGCCTCGCGCCTGACACCTTGGCGACCCGACCAGGCATCGTCGGACAGCAAGGATCCGTCATCGGCGAAGAGGTTGTTAAACCATTCGACATTGTAGGTGGCGATCCTCATCGGCGCGCGGCCTCGCTGATCTGATTCCAAGCCTCGTTGATCGCGATCAGGCGCTTTTCGGCGAGTTTGGTCGCCTCGGCGGGCAGGCCGCGGGCGATGAATTTGTCAGGATGGTTGTCATGCACCAGTTTCCGCCACGCCTTGCGCGCTTCGGCCAGTGTCGCGTCGGGCGGCAGGTTCAGAACGCTGTAGGGGTCGGGTGCCGCATCCGGCACGAAGCGGCTGCGCAGGGCGCGGAACTCTCTGTCCGGCAGGCCAAAGATCTGTGCGACCCGTTCCAGAAAGGCATCTTCGTTCGGATGATAATCGCCGTCAGCGACCGCGATGTAGAATAAACCCTCCATCAGATCGCAGAGTACACCATCGACACCGTCGAACATCTGCCGGATGCGGGATGCATATTCCTCGAACCCCGCGACATCCTGACGGGCCAGATTGAATACCCGTGCTGCGTTTTTCTCCTCCCCGCCGGGGATCGAGAAGACCTCGCGAAAGGCCGAAACCTCGTCACGTGTCACCAATCCGTCAGCCTTGGCCATTTTGGCACCAAGGGCGATCACCGCAATTGTGAAAGCGACAGACCGCTCTGGCGGGCTGCGCAGGCGATCGAATACCTCGGCCAGCGGCTGACCGGTTGTCAGCGCGGAAAGAGCATCAGATATCCGGGTCCAGAGCGACATGGAGCCCGTCTTATCCGGTTCGGCGAATGCTGTCAGGCCGGATCACAGGAATTTCTGCATCAGATGCAAATCCATCCAGCGACCGAACTTGAACCCGACTTCGGGCAAAATAGCGACGGACGCGTAGCCGAGCGCTGCATGAAACGCGATCCCGTGAGGGTTCTCGGCGCTGACGCCAGCGATCATCGAATGCCCGCCACCGCGCCTGGCGTGGTCTTCCAGCGCGCCCAGAAGGCTTCGGCCGATACCGCGACCGTGCGCTGATCGGTTTAAGACGACCGTGTGCTCCATCGAGCGGACATAGCCGACACCTGCGCGAAACTGACCGTAATGCGCGAACCCCAGGATCTGCGCATCATGCTCGGCAACCAGAAAAGCGTGACCTGCTGTCTGTCGCTCCGCGATCAATCCGACAATATCGTCTGCCGTTTTCTCGGTCGCGTTGAACGTGATCGCCGTGTCCCGAATGACAGGGTTCCAGATCGTCGCAATTGCCGGGGCATCGGTGGCGATGGCGGGCCGGACGATCATTGCAGAACTTTGATCCCGCCAGGTGTTTTGATCGTCGCGGAAAGCCGCTTGTCCGGGCCTTGTTGAATGCTGATGCCGGTCAAATCGAGCATCGGGCGCAAGTAGCTCAGCAACTCCTTCACCGCCGGATGCTGGATTTCCAGCGCCTGCAATCGACAGTTCCGGTCGGGCAAGGCCTTTGCAGGATGTGCGTTGCCCTCCCACGCGATCAGCGCGGGACAGGCACCGGCAAACGGCAATTTACCGTCATCGGGCACGACCATCTGCCAGCGCAAATCGCCGCGCGCCGCGGCAATCGCGCGGCCGATGCCGGGCGGGGCCAGCGCCAACGCGCGCGGCAGATCATCGGCGCGGCAAATCCAGTTGGTCAGACGCGGCGGCCCCTTAAAATGATCCATGTCGAACCATCGCGGTCGGTCTGGTGGTGCAGCATCCGGGTTGATTGCGATGACCTCCAGATAAACTCCGGGGCCCAGCGACAAAAGCCGGTTGTGGGTTCCCATGAACGCATGCTCGCCGCCCTGGTCCATCGAAACGCCCAGCCGGTCCTCGACATAGGATACCCCCTCGGCGAGGGTCTCGGCGCAGATTGCGAGGTGGTCGATTTGAAGCAAGGACATGGCCGTTTCCCGTCAGGCCGCCTTTGCGCCGCGCACGAGGCCAAGGATATCCTTGGCAGCTTCGGGAATGTTGGTCCCCGGTCCGAAGATCGCCTTGACGCCGGACTTGTAAAGGAAATCGTAATCCTGTTGCGGAATGACCCCGCCACAAATCACGATGATATCGTCGGCGCCCTGCGCCTTCAGCGCCTCGACCAGCTTCGGCGCCAGCGTCTTGTGGCCCGCCGCCTGACTGGAAATGCCCGACGATATGCACGTCATTGTCGATCGCGTCCTGCGCCGCTTCTTCCGGCGTCTGGAACAGCGGGCCGACATCGACGTCAAAGCCGATATCGGCAAAGGCGGTGGCGATCACCTTGGCGCCGCGGTCATGGCCGTCCTGCCCCATCTTGACGACCAGCATCCGGGGTCGACGGCCCTCTTCCTCGGCGAATTTCTCGACATCGCGCTGGATCGCGGCGAAGCCTTCGTCGCCCTCATAGGCTGCGCCATAGACACCGGCGAGCGTCTTGACCTCGGCCCGATGCCGTCCGAATACCTTTTCCATCGCCATCGAAATCTCTCCTACCGTGGCGCGTGACCGCGCGGCCTCTACCGCCAATTCCAGCAAATTGCCCCTGCCCGACGCCGCGGCCCGTTCCAGCGCCGCGAGCGCCGCATCGCAAGCCGCCTGATCGCGGCTGGCGCGGATCTTCTCTAGCCGCGCAACCTGCGCGGCGCGGACAGCGGTATTGTCGATATCGCGGACATCGATCGGGTCTTCCTTGTCCAGCCGGAACTTGTTGACCCCGACGATAACCTCTTCGCCCCGGTCCACCGCCGCCTGCCGCCGCGCCGCCGCTTCCTCGATCCGCAGCTTCGGCATGCCAGAAGCGACGGCCTTGGTCATGCCGCCCATCGCGTCGACCTCCTCGATCAGCTTCCATGCTGCATCGGCAAGATCGGCGGTCAGTTTTTCGACGTAATAGGATCCCGCCAGCGGATCGACGACGCGGGTAACGCCGGTTTCGTTTTGCAGGATAAGCTGAGTGTTGCGGGCGATACGGGAAGAGAATTCTGTCGGCAAGCCAATGGCTTCATCGAAAGAGTTCGTGTGCAGCGACTGGGTGCCGCCCAGCACCGCGCTCATCGCTTCATAGGCGGTGCGGACGACGTTGTTGTAGGGGTCCTGTTCCTGCAATGAGACGCCAGAGGTCTGGCAATGGGTGCGCAGCATCAGACTGCCGGCCTTCTTCGGATTCGAACTCGGTCATGATCCGGTGCCACAGGAACCGGGCCGCGCGCAGCTTGGCGGCTTCCATGAAGAAGTTCATGCCGATGGCGAAGAAGAACGACAACCGCCCGGCGAAGGCATCCACATCCATGCCGCGTTCGACCGCCGCCTTCACGTATTCCTTGCCGTCGGCCAGCGTGAAGGCCAGTTCCTGCACGAGGTTCGCGCCGGCTTCCTGCATGTGGTAGCCAGAGATCGAGATCGAGTTGAATCGAGGCATGTTTTTCGACGTGTATTCAATGATATCCGACACGATCCTCATGCTGGGTTCGGGCGGATAGATATAGGTGTTGCGCACCATGAACTCTTTCAGAATATCGTTCTGAATGGTCCCGGACAGCGGCCGCGCGGTCCACGCCCTGTTCTTCGCCCGCCACGATGAAGCTGGCCAGCACCGGGATCACCGCGCCGTTCATCGTCATCGAGACCGAAACCTCGCCAAGCGGGATGCCGTCGAACAGGATCTTCATGTCCTCGACGCTGTCGATGGCCACACCGGCCTTGCCGACATCGCCCACGACGCGATCGTGATCGCTGTCATAGCCGCGATGGGTGGCCAGATCGAAGGCCACCGAAACGCCCTGCTGACCGGCCGCCAGAGCCTTGCGATAAAAGGCGTTCGATTCCTCGGCGGTCGAAAAGCCCGCATATTGGCGGATCGTCCAGGGCCGCCCGGTGTACATCGTCGCTCGCGGGCCGCGCGTGAAGGGGGCGGCACCGGGCAGACTGCCGGTATGCGCCAGCCCCGCTGCATCACCTGCGTCATAGACCGGCTGAACCGCGATGCCTTCGGGCGTGTGCCAAGTCAGGTCATCCAGGCGACCGTCCCCGCAGTTCTTTTTCTGCCAGCTTCTTCCAGTCGTTCTTGTCGGTCATCGCGGCCTCTTCTTTCCGCCCGGCTAGGTGCCAAGCGCAATTGATGTCAGGGTGCAGCATTCGGGCTTGCCGCGGGGCTTCGCATTTTGCACCCTCGGCCCTATATCAGGAACGAAAGGGAGAAGAATGAAGCGGTTTCTGATAGTTGGGCTGTTCGCCCTAATGGGTCTGCCTGTGATTGCCCAAGAGGCGGATGCGGTGGCAGAGCCGGGAGTAATGCTGGAGATTCGCGATGCGAAAGATATCGCGCTGGCAGATTTCATGTGGCTGAACCGGCTGATTGTGGTGTTTGCCGACACCGACCGCGATCCGGCCTTCCAGCGCCAGATGGAGCTGCTGGCCGAACGGCCAGCGGCATTGCTCGAACGCGATGTCGTCGTGGTGATCGACACCAACCCCGCCGAACCGTCCGCAGATCCGAACCAAGCTTCGGCCTCGCGGTTTTTCTTTTGTTTTCATAGACAAGGACGGCGTTGTTAAACTTCGCAAACCGGCCCCGTGGGATGTGCGAGAGATCTCGCGCTCGATCGACAAGACCGATCTGCGCCAGCAAGAACTGCGCGATGCGCGGGAAGCCGGATAGGGCATCATTCGAATTCCATGATCACTTCGTCCACGGCCAGACTGTCGCCGGCGGCGGCGTTGATCTTGCTGACCACGGATTTGCGTTCGGCGCGCAGGATGTTTTCCATCTTCATCGCCTCGACGGTGCACAGCGCCTGACCCTCCTGCACCTCTTGCCCAGCCTCGACATCGACCTTCACGATCAGCCCCGGCATCGGGCAGAGCAGCAGTTTTGAGGTATCGGGCGCCAGCTTCTCTGGCATCAATGCCGCAAGCTCGGCCTGACGTGGGGTGCGGACATAGACCTTCATGTCAGCGCCACGCAGACGCAGGCGGAAGCCGTTCGGCACTTTGCCGACCTTCATCACGAGGGGCGTTCCGTCGACACCCAGCACCGCAAGGCTGTCGCCCGGCACCCAGTCGCTTTCGACCCGCAACTTGGCTGCCATCGTCGAAAGCAACAGTCGCGCCCAGTTTGTCGGCGTCAATGGTCAGCGGCAGGCTTGCGCCCTGCACCTCAACCACCCAGTCGGAGCCGACCTTGCGTTCGTGGTTGTCCATCCGGCCCGAGACGCGGGTGCGGCGGATCTCGGCTACACGGTACATCGCCGCCGCAGCGGCGGCGACGCGGCGGAGCTGGTCGTCGGGCAATGTGAACGCCGACAAAGCCGTCGGGATATTCCTCGGCGATGAAGGCGGTGGTGATATCGCCCGAGACAAAGCGCGGGTGATCCATCACGGCCGACAGGAACGGCAGGTTGTGACCGATCCCCTCGACCTCGAAACTGTCCAGCGCGACGCGCATGTTCTCGATCGCGTCGCCGCGTGTCGGCCCCCAGGTGCAGAGCTTGGCGATCATCGGATCGTAATACATGCTGATCTCGCCGCCCTCGTAGACGCCGGTATCATTGCGCACGACACGGCTGTCCTGCGTCGACTCTCGGCGGGCGGGCGGTAGCGCGACAGCCGCCCGATCGAGGGCAGAAAGCCGCGATAGGGATCTTCGGCATAAAGCCGGCTTTCCATCGCCCAGCCGTTCAGCTTCACATCCTTCTGCGCAATCGCCAGCTTTTCGCCATTGGCGACGCGGATCATCTGCTCGACCAGATCGACGCCGGTGATCAGTTCGGTGACCGGATGTTCGACCTGCAACCGCGTGTTCATTTCGAGGAAATAGAAATTGCGGTCGCCATCGACGATGAATTCGACCGTGCCGGCGCTGGTATATCCGACGGCCTGCGCCAGTGCGACGGCCTGTTCGCCCATCGCCTTGCGGGTCGCCTCGTCCAGGAACGGCGACGGCGCCTCTTCGATGACCTTCTGGTTGCGGCGCTGGATCGAGCATTCGCGCTCGCCCAGATAGATCGCATTGCCATGCTGGTCGGCCAGCACCTGGATTTCGATATGGCGCGGCTGGGTGACGAATTTCTCGATGAAAATGCGGTCGTCGCCGAACGAACTCGCTGCCTCGTTCTTGGAGCTCTGAAAGCCTTCGCGCGCTTCCTCGTCGTTCCAGGCGATACGCATCCCCTTGCCGCCGCCGCCGGCGCTGGCCTTGATCATCACCGGATAGCCGACCTGGTTCGAGATCTTCACCGCCTCATCGGCATCCGCGATCAAACCCATATAGCCCGGCACGGTCGAGACATCGGCCTCCTGCGCCAGCTTCTTGGAGGTGATCTTGTCGCCCATCGCCTCGATCGCTTTCTTCGGCGGGCCGATGAAGGCGACGCCCTCGGCCTCCAGCGCCTCGGCGAACTTGGAGTTCTCGGACAGAAAGCCATAGCCCGGATGCACCGCCTCGGCACCGGTCTGCGCGGATCGCGTCCATCACCTTGTCGATGACGATATAGGACTGGTTGGCGGGCGACGGGCCGATGTGCACGGCCTCGTCCGCCATCTTCACATGCAGCGCGTTGCGGTCGGCATCGGAATAGATCGCGACCGTCGTGATCCCCATCTTGCGGGCGGTCTTGATGACGCGGCAGGCGATCTCGCCACGGTTGGCGATCAGGATCTTCTTGAACATTCCGCGTCCCTTCAGGTCAGTTTGCCGGTCATCGGGCCGCATGTTGGCAAAACGAAAAAGGCCACCGGGGCGCGTGCCCCGATGGCCTTTTGATGTCGCTCGAGACGCGCGGTTGCGCGCGTCAGATCGGTCTTAGTTGCAGATGCCGACGTCGTCGCAGAAGACGCCCGCGCCACCACCGACGACAGCGCCGACAGCAGCATTGCCGCCCATTGCATCGGCGACAATTGCGCCGCCAGCGGCACCGGCAAGCCCGCGCTCTGTGTCGTTGTCGCAAGCAGGCGGTAAGCCCAACCATTGCGACAACGGCGATAATCCAGGTTTTCTTGAACATGTTAGACTGCCTTCCCTCAAACGGAATTGTTTTGCGGCGACAGTTTCGCTTGTTCCGCAAGGTGGGCGCAAAGGCTTTTTTCGCCATTTGGCCGCATTTCGCTGACGGCGCAATCAGCGTTTTCGGCAACTCGCGCGACCCGATAAAAAGGGTGAGGTCTGACCTGGGAAAGGCCAGACCTCTTAGAAGGGGAAGGGTAACGGTTTTGACAATACGTGGCAAGGCATCTTGCTGGAGGGGCCCTCCACAAGAATCAGCATGGCCCGAGTCGGAGCGCTTGCAAACATGCACGTTATACGGCGAAACGATTTCGGCGAAATTCCGCCTAAGTTGACCCGACGTAAGCAACAATCGTGCCGAGGCAATGTCATTCGAACACCTCGGGAAAAGCTGCGCGCGCCTGATCCAGGTCGATCCGCAGAAGCGCATCGTAGCTTTCGGGATCGAACGGGTCTTCGGCAGGCACAACCTCGCGCCCGAAAAGCCAGCGACAGTCGTCCGGCATCCAGATTGCCGCGCACGAACGGTTCTTCGCCAAAATGCTCCCACAGCGCCTGCATGAAACCCGGCATCCGCGCGCTTGTCGGCAGGCCGGCGATCCGCATGACGTTCTCGCGCGCACAATTGGCGTCACGCCGCGCGGATTGGCCGCGCCGCAGGGTGAACTGAAAGTCGGTGCCCGGCAGTCGCCCCGGAAAGCCGCGGTGTTTGACCATGTCTTCGCGTGGCATCAGAACGGCTCCCAGATGCAGGTATCGCCGTCGATCGGCGAAGGCTCTCGAAGAACTGCGTCGCCTCCGGCATCGACGCTCGCCGAACTCGGTCGGCGCGATCGGCCAGACGAGATGATCGATCTGGTTGGGCACCGGCCCACCATTCGCGATCCGCGGCAGGCGCGTAGCTGATCTGCAGAGATATTCCATGTCGCGCCCGATCGTCTCGAAAGTCCGCCTCTGCCCTTTTCCGGCGCGCAATCTCTGGGCGCGACAAACCGGAACCGATAGGCCAGCCCCTCGCCCCGGCTGACTCTGGTCACGACCTCAAGCAAGGTCACCGGCTGCTCCGAGGGCACGGCGATATGTGCGATCATCTGCCATCTGGATGCTTACAGCGGAATATTGTCGTGCTTCTTCCACGGGTTCTGCAGCTTCTTGCCGCGCAAGCGATGCGAAGGCGCGGCAGACGCGTTTGCGGGTGGAGTGCGGCATGATCACCTCGTCGATGAAGCCCCTCTCGGCCGCGACGAAGGGATTGGCGAAGCGGGTCTCGTAATCCGCGGTGTGCTGCGCGATCTTCTCGGGGTCGCCCAGGTCGCCGCGGTGGATGATCTCGGTCGCGCCCTTGGCGCCCATCACCGCGATCTCGGCCGTGGGCCAGGCATAGTTGAAATCGCCGCGCAGATGCTTGGACGCCATCACGTCATAGGCGCCGCCATAGGCCTTGCGGGTGATCACGCGTGACCTTCGGCACCGTCGCCTCGCCATAGGCGAACAGCAGTTTCGCGCCGTGCTTGATGACGCCGCCATATTCCTGCGCTGGTGCCGGGCAGGAAGCCGGGCACGTCGACCAGCGTCAGGATCGGGATTTCGAAGGCATCGCAGAACCGCACGAACCGCGCCGCCTTGCGGCGAGCTGTCGATATCCAGACACGCCGGCCAGCACCATCGGCTGGTTGGCCACGACGCCCACGGTCGGCCCTTCCAGCCGGATGAAGCCGGTGATGATGTTCTTGGCGAAATCTTCCTGAATCTCGTAGAAATCGCCCTCGTCCGCCAGCTTGAGGATCAGTTCCTTCATGTCATAGGGCGTGTTCGGATTGTCCGGGATCAGCGTGTCGAGGCTGTCCTCGATCCGGTCCGGGCTCGTCAAAGAACGGCCGGACCGGGGGCTTTTCGCGGTTGTTGAGCGGCAGGAAGTCGACCAGGCGGCGCACTTCGGCCAGCGCCTCGACATCGTTCTCGAACGCGCCATCGGCGACCGAGGATTTGCGGGTATGGGTCGAGGCCCCGCCCAGTTCCTCGGCCGTCACGTCCTCGTTGGTGACGGTCTTCACCACGTCGGGGCCGGTGACGAACATGTAGGACGTGTCCTTGACCATGAAGATGAAGTCGGTCATCGCAGGCGAATAGACCGCGCCGCCCGCACAGGGCCCCATGATCACGCTGATCTGCGGCACCACGCCGGAGGCCATGATGTTGCGCTGGAACACCTCGGCATAGCCGGCAAGGCTGGCGACGCCTTCCTGAATGCGCGCGCCACCGGAATCGTTGATGCCGATCACCGGCGCGCCGTTCTGCATCGCCATATCCATGATCTTGCAGATCTTCTGGGCGTGGGTTTCCGACAGCGAGCCGCCGAAGACCGTGAAATCCTGACTGAAGACATAGACCATGCCGGCCGTTGATCGTGCCCCAGCCGGTGACCACGCCATCGCCGGCGGGCTGGTTGCTCTTCCATCCCGAAATCGGTGCAGCGATGGGTGACGAACATGTCGAACTCTTCGAAGCTGCCCTCGTCGAGCAGCAGTTCGATCCGCTCGCGCGCGGTCAGCTTGCCCTTGCCGTGCTGCGCCTCGATGCGCTTCTGCACCGCCGCCCAGGCGCGCGCGTCTCGCGGCGGCCTTCAAGCTCGTTCCAGAATATCTTTCATGCGCGTGCCTCCCTGTCGAATTCGGCGGCGACAATAGGCAGTTCCGGCGCACGGGCCAGAAGCGAATCTCGGAATATTTGCAAAGTCTTGTGCAGATGCATGATTTGCAAATTGCAAATTTGCAAACCTGTATACGCGCTGCACTTTGCTCTGGACGCGCATGAGCTGCATCGCGCTCTATGTCATACGGCATGAGTACCCGCACCCCAGGTCCGGTTTCTGGACCGATGCGACCCCACCGCATATCTTGACGCTTGATCGCTGATGACCGGCATGTCGGCGCATGGTCGATGAACATGTTCCTGCCCTCGCCTGCCGGCAATGACCGGCTATTTCGACACCGAATACGCGGCTGATGCAGCTGTCGGTCGCGCTGTATCTGGGCGGTCAATGCGGTCTTGCAGCTTGTCATCGGCCCGATCTCGGACCGATTCGGCCGCCGCCCGGTGATGCTGTGGGGGTTCGGCGTGTTTCTGCTGGCCACGCTGGGCTGCATCTTTGCGCCCAACGTCGAGGTGTTTCTGGCCTTCCGCATGTGCCAGGCGGTCGATTGTCGTCGGCCATGGTTCTGAGCCGCGCCGTGGTGCGCGACATGTATGCCGCAGGATCAGGCCGCGTCGATGATCGGCTATGTCACGATGGGCATGGCGGTGGTGCCGATGATCAGCCCGGCGCTTGGCGGCTGGCTGGATGAGACCTTCGGCTGGCAGGCGACTTTCTGGCTTCTTGCTGGCGGCGGGCATGCTGACGTGTGGCTGATCTGGCGCGATCTGGGCGAGACGAGCGCAGCCAGCGCGGCACATCGTTTCGGGAGCAGTTCCGCGAATATCCCGAACTGCTGCGCTCGCCGCGGTTCTGGGGCTATTGCCTGGCGGCGGCCTTCGCGTCGGGCGCGTTCTTTGCCTATCTCGGCGGCGCGCCTTTTGTCGGCATCGCAGGTCTTCGGCCTGTCGCCCGTCGACGCTTGGGTTCTTCTTCGGCGCGCCCGCGCTTGGGTATTTCGTCGGCAACTTCCTGTCCGGGCGCTTTTCCACCCGCGTTCGGCGTCAACCGGATGGTGCTGGTCGGGCTGCCGTCGATTTCGGCGTTGGGCGTCTGCGCTGTCGCTGCTGATCTTTCTGGCTGGGCATCGGCAACGTCGTTGACGTTCTTCGGCTTCATGACCTTTGTCGGGCTTGGCAACGGCATGGTGTTGCCGAATGCCACCGCGGGCATGTTGTCGGTGCGCCCGCATCTGGCCGGCACCGCATCCGGTCTGGGCGGCGCGATCATGATCGGCGGCGGCGCGGTGCTGTCCGCGCTGGCCGGCGTGCTGCTGGCTGCCGGGACGCGGCGCCTATCCGCTGCTGTGGATCATGCTGGCATCGTCTCGGCGCTGGCGATTGCTGTCGATCCTCTGGGTGATCCGGCGCGCGGAGCGATCGCGGCTGGGCGATTGCCTGACCGGACTTTGCAAAGGCTAGCATGGCCGCAGTGCAAAGCTGCAAAGGCGCGATCATGGCCACCCAGAAACTCTATGCCGGCGCGAAGCTGCGCGAAATGCGCACCCGGCTCGGCCTGACGCAAAAGGACTTCGCCGACAAGCTGGGCGTGTCGCTGCCCTATCTGAACCAGATGGAGAACAACAACCGCCCGGTCTCGACCGCGGTGGTGCTGGCGCTGGCGCAGGAATTCGGCCTCGACGTGACCGAACTGTCGCACCGGCGACACCGAACGCCTGGTCACGCGACATGCGCGAGGCGCTTGGCCGATCCGGTCTTTGCCGACGCCGCGCCGCCGCTGGCCGATCTGCGGCTGGCCGCCTCGAACGCGCCGGCCTTGGCGCGGGCGTTTCTGGAACTGCACCGCGCCTACCGCCAAACCCATGAACGGCTGGCCTCGCTGGACGAGGCGCTGGGACGCGAAGACGCGCGATCCGGCCCAGCCCGTGGGAAGAGGTGCGCGATTTCTTTCACTATTGCGACAATTACATCGACGCGGTGGACCGCGCCGCCGAACATTTCGCCGACCCAGCGGCACACCGACCGATCCGGCAGAGGCGCGCGGCGACGTGCTGGACAAGTATGGGCGGTCGACAGTGTCGTCGCGGAACGCGACGCGCTGCGCAGCTACGATCCCGACACGCAAGCGCCTGACGCCTGTCGCGATCGCGCGCGCCGCGCGACGCAGACGGTTCCAGCTGCTGCAGCAGGTCGCGCTGCTGACCCAGGACGATCTGCTCGAAGCGACGCTGGATCTGGCGCGGTTTCAGACCGACGAGGCCCGCGACATCGCCAAGATCGGGCTGGCCAACTACTTCGCCGGCGCCGCGCTGATGCCCTACGCGCGTCTTTCAGCAAGCGGCGCAGGAAACCCGCCACGATCTGGAACGGCTGGCCGAGATCGTTCGGCGCCTCGATCGAGCAGGTCGCGCACCGTCTGTCGACCCTGCAACGCCCCGGCGCCAAGGGCATTCCGTTCTTCTTCGTGCGCGTCGATCAGGCCGGCACCATCACCAAGCGCCATTCCGCCACGCGGCTGCAATTCGCGCGGTTCGGCGGCGCCTGCCCGCTGTGGAACGTGCATCAGGCGTTCGAGACGCCGGGCCGGTTCCTGCGGCAACTGGCCGAAACGCCGGACGGCGTGCGCTATATCTGTCTGGCGCGCGATGTGTCAAAATCCGGCGGCTCGTTTCGGCGCGCCGGTGCGGCGCTATGCCATCGCGCTTGGCTGCGAGGTGCGGCATGCGGCGGCGCTTGGTCTATGCCGACGACCTGGATCTGACCAAGCCGACGGCGTTCGAGCCGATCGGCATTTCCTGCCGGATCTGCGAGCGCAAAACCTGCCACCAACGCTCTGTTCCGCCGCTGGAAAGCCGTCTGACGGTCGATCCCGACCGACGCGGCGTGCTGCCCTATTCGATTGACTAAACAGACCAAAGGGCCGTGCAGTCGTTACGCCCCGCCGTTCGCCTCTAATCATCCAGAATACCAAATTCGGGAGGGCAAGATGGAACTGAAGGGAAGCCGTCATCATCGCCGCGGACCGAGCAACGGTGTGGGAACACCTGAACGATCCGGCCACGTCTGAAAGCCTGCATCCCGGGATGCGAAGAACTGACTGGAAGCCCCGAAGACGGGTTCGAGGCGGTGGTCAAGCAAAAGGTCGGCCCGGTGAAGGCAACCTTCAAGGGCAAGGTCACGCTATCCGATGTCGCCGAGGGCGAAAGCTACAAGATCACCGGCGAAGGCTCTGGCGGGGTTGCGGGCTTTGCCAAGGGCGGCGCAGATGTGTCGCTGACCGATGTCGAGGATGGAACCGAACTGACCTACGTTGCCGAAGCAAAGGTCGGCGGCAAGATCGCGCAGCTTGGCAGCCGGCTGATCGACGGTTTCGCCCGCAAGATGGCCGACAGTTTCTTCGACAATTTCCGTGCCGAGGTGGAACGCCCCGACGCGGACTAAGCCGACCCGGAAAGATTCAGCCCTACGTCCTCATTCAGGCGGTGCTTTTGGACAGGATCCGCCAGATCTCGTCTTTCAGCATCACGCGCTTCTTGCGCAGTTCTTCCTCGTGCAACTGCTCTGTCGGTTCGACATTGGTCTCGGCCCGATGCACCGCGCGATTGACCTCGTGATACTCGTCCACCAGCTTTGCAAAATGCCCGTCGCTTTGTTTCAGTTTGCTGATGCGGTCGATCTCGTTGGGGAATTCTTCGGACAATTCGTGTGGTGTATGGCTCATGCCGCCCTCCGGTTAAGTGGTCAGCCGCGAGATTAGGCCTTGATTCGGCGACGCACCTTGATCCGGGTCAAGTGATGGCTACTGCCGCGCCCTGCGCCAGCCAGCGGCCTTAGCCTCGGCTTCGGTGCAGAACCAACGCTCGCCGCGCGCGGGACTGATCCGGGTTTCAGCGTAGAACTTCTGGCCGGGAAGGTGATAGATTTGGCCAGAGCGAGAGATGTTGCCCTTGATGTTGCAGTCAGTGGAGGACAACTGCGGTGCGGGCGCTGTGGCCGCGCGGTAGTCTGACGGCGCGTCCAGCGTGCCAGCCCAGATGCCAAGGCTGCCGATCGAGGCGGCCTTTTCGGCGTCGATATAGTCCATCGAATATTTGCGATAGGCGGTGGCGATCCCATCGCGCACCAATGTGTCGGCGATATCGCTGCCCCCCACAAAGCAGCGCGCGACGATGCGGTCGTAGCTGCGGTCAAGTGCGGTGCAGATCGCAGTGCGGCCATCGAACCGCGACTTGGCCTCTTTCGCAGCCCATCGACCGCAGGACCATGCCGCGCCATCTGCGCGTTTGCAGGTCTGATCCATCTCGGGCGCGTCGATTCCAAACAGCCGCACCTTCACCGCGCCGACCGCCAGGCTGTCTGCATCGCCAAACCGGATCCTGCCGGAAAAATCCTCGGCCATGGCGGGCAACCCCGCGAGCGACAGAAAAACAATCAGTGAACAAAACCTTAACATGCCTTCTTATCGGTGAGCGGCCGAAGCGGCGCAAGTGCGGCAAACGCATCGCCATTCAAGCGACATCGGGATAGGCTTTGCCAGAACAAGCGGGAATCGCCGCGATGCCACTGGACATGGACCCGGCGATGCCATTTTATTGACTGACCAATCAAGAAAAACAGGGAGCTTGCAAAATGAACCTTAAACAGACCCTCTCGGTTCTGGCGCTGACCGCATTTTCCGCGCCCGCCTTCGCCGATTGCGACAAGATCGTCTTCTCGGATGTCGGCTGGACCGACATCACCGCGACAACCGCGGCCACGACTGTGGTCCTCGACGCGCTGGGCTATGAAACCGACATCAAGGTGCTGTCGGTGCCGGTCACCTATACCGCGATGGCCGAAGGTGACATCGACGTATTCCTTGGCAACTGGATGCCGACGATGGAGGCCGACATCGCCCCCTACCGCGAGGCCGGCACCGTGGACACGGTGCGCGCCAACCTGGAAGGCGCCAAGTACACGCTGGCCGTCAACAAGGCCGCCGCTGACCTTGGGATCACCAGTTTTGCCGACATTGCCGCCAACAAGGACGCGCTGGACGGCAAGATCTACGGCATCGAGCCGGGCAATGACGGCAACCGTCTGATCATGGACATGATCGACGCGGATGCCTTTGGCCTGACCGGGTTCGAAGTGGTCGAAAGCTCCGAACAGGGCATGCTGGCGCAGGTCGCGAACGCGCGATCGCGAGCGGCGAACCGATCGTGTTCCTTGGCTGGGAGCCGCATCCGATGAACGCGAATTTCGAGCTGACCTATCTTGAAGGCGGCGACGACTGGTTCGGGCCCGAACCTGGGCGGTGCCACGGTCTTTACCAACACCGCGCGCGGGCTATGTCGACAGAATGCCCGAACGTCGGCAAGCTGCTGAACAACCTGGAATTCACCCTGGCGATGGAAAACGAGATCATGGGCGCGATCCTGGACGACGGTGCAGGATCCCGATGCGGCCGCGACCGCCTGGCTCAGCGCGAACGCCGGTGTGCTGGACGGCTGGCTGGCCGGTGTGACCACCAAGGATGGCGGCGACGCGATGGCCGCCGTGAAGGCCGCGCTGGGCATGTAATCGACCAGCCGCCTTTAGGCGCTTCCGCTTCGCTTGATCGGAGCGGAGGCTGTCGCAACTTCCATGAATATGAGGTGCCGGTGGACTGGCTGACCGAGACGAAAATCCCCGTTGGGCGAACGGCCGAACAGGTCTTTGACTGGCTGCAGACCAATCTGCGCCTGGTTCTTCGACGTGCTCGCCGATGCGATGGAAGCGTTGATCGACGCGATCCTCTGGGTGCTGCAGACGCCGCATCCGCTTGATCGTCATCGCGGCTTTCGTCGGCGCTGACCTGGGTGTTGCAGCGCATCTGGAAAACCTGCCTGCTGGTCTTCCTCGGCTTTCTGTTCATCCTCAATCAGGGCTACTGGGAGGAAACGACCGAAAGCCTGACGCTGGTGCTGTCGGCCTGCGTCGTCTGTATGGGGCATCGGCGTGCCGATCGGCATCGCGGCGGCGCACCGGCCCGGCTTTACCGCGTCATGCGCCCGGTGCTGGACCTGATGCAGACGCTGCCGACCTTCGTCTACCTGATCCCGGCCATCGTCTTTTTCGGCATCGGCATGGTGCCGGGCCTGATCGCGACGGTGATCTTCGTGCTGCCCGCGCCGATCCGGCTGACGCATCTGGGCATCACGCTCGACCCCGCAGCCGCTGCTGGAGGCGGCACAGGCCTTTGGCGCCACGCCGCAGCCAGACGCTGTGGAAGGTCGAACTGCCCTATGCCCTGCCGCAGATCATGGCCGGGCTGAACCAGACCATCATGCTGTCGCTGTCGATGGTGGTGATCGCGGCGCTGGTCGGCGCCGACGGGCTGGGCGTGCCGGTGGTGCGCGCGCTGAATCAGGTCAACACCGCGCTTGGGTTCGAAAGCGGCTTCGTCATCGTGGTGGTGGCGATCATGCTGGACCGGATGCTGCGGGTGGACCGGGAATGACCAGCGCTGTTGAATTCGACAATGTCTCGATCGTCTTCGGCGACAAGCCGCGAGGCCGCCTTGCCGCTGATGGACGAGGGCCAGAGCCGCCCGGAGATCCAAGCGGCCACCGGCCAGGTCCTTGGCGTCCATGACTGCTCGCTCGATCGTCGGCGACGGCGAAATCCTGGTGCTGATGGGGCTGTCGGGGTCGGGCAAGTCCACGCTGCTGCGCGCGGTCAACGGGCTGAACCCGGTGGTGCGCGGCGACGGTGCGGGTCAACGACGGCGACAGGCCATGGACGTCTGTCACCCATGCCGACAAGGCCACGCTGCGCCGGCTGCGGCTGAGCCATATCGCGATGGTGTTTCAGCAATTCGGCCTGCTGCCCTGGCGCACCGTGCGCGAGAACGTCGGGCTGGGGCTGGAACTGGGCCGGCATGCCAAAGGCCGAGCGCGCGGCCAAGGTGACGCGAACAGCTGGCGCTGGTCGGCCTGTCGGACTGGGCCGACCGCAAGGTCGGCGAGCTGTCGGGCGGCATGCAGCAGCGCGTCGGCCTGGCCCGCGCCTTCGCCACCGATGCGCCGATCCTGCTGATGGACGAGCCGTTCTCGGCGCTCGACCCGCTGATCCGCGCCCGGCTTGCAGGACGAATTGCTGGACCTGCAGCGAAAGCTGAAGCGCACGATCATCTTCGTCAGCCACGATCTGGACGAGGCGTTCAAGCTGGGCAACCGCATCGCGATCATGGAGGGCGGGCGGATCGTGCAATGCGGCACGCCGCGCGACATCTTCTCGAACCCGGCGAACGACTATGTCGCGGATTTCGTGGCCCACATGAACCCGCTTGGCGTGCTGTGCGCCCGCGATGTGATGGAACCGGCGGTCAAGACACCGGCCGAGACCGTCGGACCGGACGAGATGATCCACAGCGTGATGGAACGGGTTCACGCCACCGGAAACCCCGTTGGCGTGGTCGAGGATGGCAAGCTGTTGGGTCAGATCACCAAGGATACCGTTCTGGCAAAGCTGCTCGATCCGCGCGGCTGAACCCCGGTACGAAGGCGGCCTAGGTTTTGGTTGCGATATGGCTCGGCGTGATAGCGCGCCGTTTCAGCATCGCCTCGCGCCAGGTGATGAAACTGACCGCGCCCAGAATGATCAGCCCGCCCAGAACCACCCAAGCGTCGACCGGCTCGCAGAAGACCAGCGCACCAAGCGCCACCGCCCAGACAAGTTGCAGGAAGGTAACCGGCTGGGTCACGGTGATCGGGGCGGCGGCAAAGGCCAGTGTCATGGTGAAATGGCCTGCCGTAGCAAAGCAGGCCACAAGAAACATCCAGCCAAGCTGCGCCAGCGTCGGCGTTACCCAGACCGCCGCCGCAAACGGGGCCAGACCGATTGTGACCGTGATCGACAGCATTCCGACGACCACCGCCGCACTCGCCCGGCCCGACATCAGTTTCGCGATCAGATAGGACGCGCCGAACAGCAGCGCGGTGGCCAGCATCGCGATATGGCCCAAGGACACCTCGCGGAAACCCGGTCGCAGGATCACCAGCGCCCCAATCAGCGCGGCGACGACCGCCAGAATGCGGCGCGCGGCAAGGGTTTCGCCCAGAAACAGCGCCGCACCAATGGTCACATAGACCGGCGAGAGATAGTTCATCGCCGTAACCTCGGCCAAGGGGATCTGGGTCATCGCGTAGAACCACAGGATGACGCCAAGCGAGTGCACAACGCCGCGCGCACCGAAGAGCCACACGGATTGCCGCGACAGGCCGGCGCGCAGCATCGGGCCAAGCATCGGGATCAGAAAGACCAAACCCAGCAGGTATCGCAGAAACGCCGCCTCTGCCGCCGGCAACCCGTTGCCGACATGTTTCACGATGGCGGTGACCGCGACAAAATTCGCGCCGGTCACCAGCATCCACAAAACCCCGGCAAGCGGGCGGTCGGCACTGTTGGTCATGGCGTCACCTGACCGCAATCGGCGGGGCGGCACAACCCCGCGCTACACCTCAAAGCTGGGCGGCCACGTCCTCTGGCACGTCGATATTCGCGGTCACGTTCTGCACGTCGTCATCGTCTTCCAGCGCCTCGATCAGCTTCATGACTTTCTGAGCGGTTTCCAGATCGACCTCGGTCGAGGTTTGCGGCTTCCAGATCAGCTTGGTGGTTTCGGATTCGCCCAGCTGCGCCTCAAGCGAGGTCGAAACCTCATTCAGGTCGGTATCGGCGCAATAGATCCAGTGCCCCTCATCATCGCTTTCGACATCCTCGGCCCCGGCCTCGATTGCGGCCATCATCACGGTATCGGCGTCGCCGACACGCCGCCGGATACATGATCTCGCCCTTGCGGTCGAACATGAACGAAACCGATCCGGTCTCGCCCAGATTGCCGCCGTTCTTGGTAAAGGTCGAGCGCACGTTGGACGCGGTGCGGTTGCGGTTGTCGGTCATCGCCTCGACGATCACCGCGATGCCGTTGGGCCCGTAGCCTTCATAGCGGATTTCGTCATAATTTTCGGCGTCACCGGCCTGACGTTTTCTTGATCGCGCGGTCGATCACGTCCTTGGGGACCGAGACTCGACTTGGCCTCTTTCACGGCAAGGCGCAGGCGCGGGTTCTTGTCGGGGTCCGGGTCGCCCATCTTGGCGGCGACGGTGATTTCCTTGGCAAGCTTGGAAAAGAGTTTCGAGCGCAGCTTGTCCTGCCGCCCCTTGCGGTGCTGGATGTTCGCCCATTTTGAATGGCCTGCCATAGCCCTGTTCCTATCGGTGATTTCGGAGTTCGCGTCTCTATATGTCACCGCCCGCCCCGGCTGCAAGCCCGCGCGGGGCGTTGCATTCTCTGCGCCAATCCGCTTGGCTGCACCCAAACCCGGCGAGGTGCCAATGACCACCGACCAGATCATCCTGTTTACGCTTTTCGGCGCGGTGTTCGGCCTGCTTTTATGGGGCCGCGTTCCGCTATGATCTTGTCGCCTTCGCAGCCCTGATGGCGGGCGTCGTTCTGGGCGTTGTTCCGACCAAGGATGCGTTTTCAGGATTTGGCCATCCGGCCACGCTGATCGTGGCGCTGGTGCTGATCGTATCGGGGGGGCTGGTGCGGTCGGGGGCGGTCTTTCTGATCACCCGCACGCTGGTCAACAGCAGCCGGAGCCTCGCTGGCCATATCGCGATCATGGGAGCCATCGGCGGGGTTCTGTCGGCCTTCATGAACAACGTCGCAGCGCTTGCCCTTCTGATGCCCGTCGATATCCAGACCGCGCGCAAGGCAGGCCGGCAGCCGGGCTTTTCCCTGATGCCGCTTTCCTTTGCAACGATCCTTGGCGGCATGGTCACGCTGATCGGCACCCCGCCCAATATCATCATCGCCGCGATCCGCGAGGACGCGCTGGGCGAGCCGTTCCGGATGTTCGATTTCGCGCCGGTCGGATCGGTGGCCGCGATCGCGGGTCTGATCTTCGTGGCCCTCATCGGCTGGCGCCTGATCCCGCACGCGCCGACGCCGACGCATCCGGCAACAGCATCGAAGAGATCGGCCAGTATATCGCGGAACTCACGATCCCCGAGGACAGCAAGCATATCGGCAAGCGGCTGCACGAGTTGATCGAGACGGCCGAGAAGAACGATGTCGCGATCCTCGGCCTGATCCGCGACGGCAAGCGCCGCTATGGTACGCAGCACAGCGCCGCTTTGCAGGCCGGCGATGCGCTGGTGCTGGAAGCCGCGCCCGATGCGCTGGACGAGTTCCGCGCGGCGCTGTCGCTGGATTTCTCGGACCCCACGCGGCAGGGCATCCTGCAGGCAGAGGGCGAGGGTTTGCGGATCGTCGAATGTGTGGTCACCGATGGCTCGCGGATCAACGGCAAGACCGCGCAGGCAATCGGGCTGTCGTGGCGGCAGCGGACGGTGCTGATGGGCATATCGCGGCAAGGCAAGCGGCTGCAAAAGCAGGTTCGCAAGACCACGATCATGGCCGGGGATATCCTGTTGCTTCTGGCCCCGAAAGACCAGTCCGACGATGTGGTGGAATGGCTGGGCTGCCTGCCACTGGCTGATCGCGGGCTGGCGGTGACCGAGGATCGCAAGGTCTGGCTGGCGATCGGCCTTTTCGCCGGGGCGGTGGCAGCGGCAAGCCTCGGATGGATCTACCTGCCGGTCGCATTGGGGGTGGTCGTCGTTGGCTATGCCCTGACCCGGATCGTGCCGGTTACAGAGATCTACAACCATGTCGAATGGCCGGTCGTGGTGCTTTTGGGCTCGATGATCCCGCTTGGGCGCGGCGCTGGAAACCTCTGGCGGGACAGAACTGATCGCGGGCAGTCTGGTCGGCTTCACCGAAGGCATGCCGCCCTGGGCGATCCTGACCGTGCTGATGGTGGTGACGATGACGCTGTCGGATGTGCTGAACAACACCGCGACCACCATTGTCGCAGCCCCGGTCGGCATCGAAATGGCCGCGCGGCTTGGTGTGTCGCCCGATCCGTTCCTGATGGCGGTCGCCGTGGCGGCGTCCTGCGCGTTCCTGACCCCGATCGGGCACAAGAACAACACGCTGATCCTTGGTCCGGGCGGCTATAGCTTTGGGGATTACTGGCGCATGGGACTGCCGTTGGAAGCGCTGGTCGTGGTGGTCTCGATCCCGGCGATTCTGGTGTTCTGGCCGTTCTGAGCCATCAGGCGGACGACGCCTTTGGCGAGGTATCGCGCGCGAGGATATTCAAGAGACAACGAAACGTCGGATCAGGGGGCGGCGAAGATCTGACCCGCCACGCTGACCTGTGGCCTTGTGTCAATTGTGGTGGTGGCCCGGCGAAGCGGCAGACGCGGGATCGATGGATCGGAGCCGGTGACGCTATAGAGCCAAAAGATGCGGGCAGCCGCTGAGTTGACCTGTCCAGTCGCGGGTGCGTCCAGGGCGGTGGCCGGCGCAAAGCGTGCCGTCCGACATCAGAAGCGTGACGCCGACAGGATAAAGCAGCGCCCGCTCGGGCATCGCGCCGCGGCTGCCGGCGACTGGCGCGATGCTCTGGGCGCAGGCCGACAGAAGAACGCAAAGAGCGAAGACGCGCTGCATCTGGTCAGACCGGCCAGAGCACTGGGATCAGGAAACTGGCAACCACGCCAAGCATGATGTTCAGCGGGATGCCGACCCTGAGGTAATCGGTGAACTTGTAGCCGCCGGGGCCATAGACCAGCATGTTGGTCTGATAACCGATCGGGGTCGAGAAAGCTGCCGAGGCGGCGAACATGACCGCGACGACCAACGGGCGCGGATCGAGGCCAAGTGCGATCCCGAGTTCGATGGCGATGGGCGCGAAGATCACGCCGACGGCGTTGTTCGAGACAAGCTCTGTCAGTGTCGAGGCCAGAAGATAAATCACAAGGATCACCGCGAAAGGCGGCAGGCTGGCCAGCAAGGGCTCGACCGCGTCGACGATCAGCGCGACCGTTCCGGTATGCTCCAGCCCGACCCCGACGGCGAGCATGGCAAAGATCAGGGCCAGCAAGCCGGCCTTCGACGAAGGAGAACGCCTCGTCCGCGTCGATGCAGCGGGTCAGCAGGATGACGGCCACGGCGACCACTGCCAAGGCCAGGATCGGCGCGACGCCAAGCGCCGACAGGACCACGATCCCGGCCAGGACGCCGATGGCGATCGGGGCCTGCCTGCGGCGGTAGGCGCGTGCCGCGGGGTGCGAAATATCGACCAGTTCCATGTCGGACGGCCAGCCGCTCGATATCGGCGGACGCGCCTTCCAGAAGCAGCGTGTCGCCGACCCGCACGACCAGATCGTCGAGCTGGCGCCCGATATTCTGGTTCCGCCGATGCACCGCCAGCGGATAGACACCGTAGCGCCGCCGCAGACGCATCGAGCCGAGCGAGCGCCCGATCATCCGGCAGCCCGGCGTGATCAGAACCTCGACCGTCTTGGTCTGGACCGAGCTCAGCTCGTCGACCATCCGGACGTCGTGGTTCTGCTGCAGGCCCAGAAGCTCTGCCATCTCGGTGCGCAGCACAACGCGGTCGCCTGCCGCAAGTTCTACGCCGGCCAGATCGCGGCGCAACGACGCGTCGCCGCGCAGCACGTCGATCAGGCGCACGCCCTCGCGCTTGAACAGGTCGACCTCATTCACCTCCTGGCCGATCAGCGCGGAATCGGCCGGCACCGCCACCTCGGTGAAGATACTTCATCTTCCGCCGGTCGCTGAGCAGCACGCCCATCGACTGCCGGTCGGGCAGCAGCCGACGGCCGATCAGCGCGAGATAGGTCATGCCGATCACGACCTGCACCATGCCGAGGCGGGTGATCTCGAAGATCGAGAACGGGCCAGCCCCTTGGACCTGCGCCACGCCGTCGACCAGCAGGTTGGTCGAGGTGCCGATCAGCGTCAGCGTGCCGCCGAGGATCGCGGAATAAGACAGCGGGATCAGCAGCTTGGAGGGCGAAACGCCAAGTTTCCTGGCAACCTGCACGAAGACCGGGATCATCACCACGACGACCGGCGTGTTGTTCATGAAGGCCGATGCCGATGCGCGACAAAGCCGAAGCAGGATCACCAGCGTCGCCTTTGGTCGGCGTGAAGCCTGCGCCTCGGCCTGCTGGGTCAGCCATTCCAGCGCGCCGGTGCGCACCAGCCCGCCCATGACCAGGAACATCGCCGTGATCGTCCAGGGCGCCGGGTTTGACAGGACCGTCAGCGCCGCGTCGTAGGGCAGCATGCCGAAGACCAGCATCAGCGCCGCACCGGAGATCGCGATGACCTCGGCCGGGTAGCGCTCTGCGCACGAAGAGCGCGAACATCACCGACGACGATCGCCGAGGCCCATGAACGGCGACCGTCGTATCGCGAAAATCCAAGATCTATCATGTCGGTCCGCGTTCCGGTTCCGGACCCGCATCATGCGGCATCGGACGTAGACCCCGCAAGCGCTGTTGCGGGCCTCGGCTGCACCAGGAAAAGCCCCGCGAAGATCACGCCGAGCGCCAGCCAGATCCAGCTGGAATAGCTTTCGCCGACAGGATCAGCATCGCCCAGAGAATGCCGAACGCCGGTCACCAGATAGGACGACCTGCGCCGCAAACACGCTGCCGGCGCGCCCGACCAGCCAGACATAGCCGGTATAGGCCAGCGCATGGATCAGCGACGACAGCGATCAGCGCGATTCGGGCGAGTCAGCTCGGCATGCGGCGCGATCCACTGGCCCGAGGCCGAGCGCCAGCGGCGCGGTCAGCACGGCGCCGACCAGCGAGGCCCCCAGCAGCACCTGAATCGCGTCGCAGCCGTAGGTGCCCCATTTCGCGACGATATTGCCCTCGACGGCGTAAAAGAACGGCGCGACCAGCGCCAGCGGGATGAAGGCCGCCATCGCCCGGTCGGGCAGGCTGGCCTCGGGCACGATCAGCAGGCTGACGCCGAGCAGCCCGAGCAAGCAGGCCCAGCAGCCGCTTGCGGATCGAACCGGTCGATGCCCAGCGCGAGCGCGATCGGGAAAGACGAACATCGGCACCAGTGGACATGCATGATCGACAGGACGCCCGCAGGCAGATGGCGCGCCGCCTCGTAGGAGGCCGAGTTCGGCAGCATCGTCCCGATCAGCGCGATGATCACGATAAAGCCGCAGCTGCGCCTGGCCCAGAGGCAGGCGTTTGCGCGCGCAACGCAAGAATGCCGCCCAGCAGCAGCGCGCCGATCGACGAACTGCCAGAAGATCAGGCCGAAATGGCGGTAGCCTTCGCGAAACCGCGATCTTGGCCAGGGGCTGGGTCGCGCCCCAGCCAGCGCCCAGCAGGATCAGAATCGCCAACCAGCCAGCCAGCGCTCTCGTCATGGGGCCGCGGCCTGCAACAGACCCGCCATCGCGCACCATCGCAACGCGCGTGGCCTTGCCGGTCCGGTCGTCGGTCTCGACGTAGAGGCCGGACAGCGTCGCCTCGCCATCGGCCGGGGTGAACCGCTCCTTGGCCATGCCGGTGACGAAGCGGCGCATCGGCTCGGCCTTGTCCATGCCGATCACCGAATTGTAGTCGCCGCACATGCCCGGCATCGGTCATGATAGCCGGTGCCGCCGGGCAGGATCATCGCATCGCGCCGTCGGCACATGGGTATGGGTGCCGACGACGACGCTGGCGCGGCCGTCGCAGAAATGGCCCATCGCCATCTTCTCGGACGTCGCCTCGCAATGCATGTCGACGATCAGGCCGCCTGCCTGCCCGCCCAGCGGATGTGCGCGCAGCACCGCGTCGATCGCCGAGAACGGATCGTCGAAGGGGCGCTTCATGAAGACCTGCCCCAGCACCTGAGCGACCAGCACCTTGCGCCCGCCTGCGCGTCGAACACGCGCGCGCCTTTGCCCGGCGCGGACTTGGCGAAGTTGATCGGGCGCAGGATGCGCGGCTCGGCTGTCGATGAACTGCAGCATGTCCTTCTGGTCGAAGGCATGATCGCCAAGCGTCACGCAATCGGCCCCGGCGTCGAGCAGCGCTTTTGCGTGGGCCCCGGACAGCCCCATGCCGATGGTCGCGTTCTCGCCGTTGACCACGACGAAATCGAGCCGCCAGTCGGCGCGCAGGTCGGGCAGATGCGTTCGGTGATCGCCGTCCGGCCGGCACGGCCCATCACATCGCCAAGGAACAGCAGTTTTCATGCCGAGCGTGCTAGGGCGCGGATCGGCGAAGGGCAAGCGGCGACTTGGCCGCATCTCAGAAGCGTCGATGCACGCCCGTTTTCGGTCACGATCACATCCAGCGGCTGATCGGTCGGTTCGACCGGCAAGTCGTCGCTTTGCTGGGCGCGCATAGGCAAAGCCGATGGCCAGAACGGGGCCGTTCCGCGCGCAGTTGCTGCGAGCGTCCGGTCATAGAACCCGCCGCCATAGCCAAGCCGTGCGCCCGCCGCGTCGAAGGCCACCAGCGGCAGCACGACGATCTCCGGGCACGACCAGCTTCCGCGCGTACGGGAACCTGCGCACCGAACGGGCCCGCGACCATCGGCAGCGGGCGTCCAGCGGCGAAACTCCAGCGGCTGACCGTCGCCCAATGATCAGGAACGCCGACAGGGCCGAATGCTGGCCATGCCCGCCATCGCGGACAGCGGATCGATCTCGGTCCGGATCGGCATGTAGCCGGACAATCGGCCTGCCACGATGACGGCGTCAGATAGTCCAGCAGATGCGCGGCCCCTGCCCGGCTTGCGCTTGCGGAATGCGCGGCGGCGCGGCGGGCAAATGCGGCCTTGCGCGTCGCGGCCTTCTGTGCCGCGATGTCCAGCACGCGTCGGTCAAATCAGAACCAGTCGCCGCGAGGCCGAGAAAGGCGAAGAACCCGACCACATCCGTCACCGTGGTGACAAACGCCCCCGACGCCAGTGCCGGATCGACACCGACGCGTTCCAAGAGGACCGGGACACCGATGCCCGCCAGCCCGGCGACGACAAGGTTGATCACCATCGCCACCGCAATCACCACGCCCAACAGTCGGCGTGCCGAACCAGAGAGCGCGACGATCCCCATCACGACCGCGAAGATCAGCCCATTGACCAGCCCGACCATCGCTTCGCGCCGGATCACCCGCCAGACGTTCGATCCGGTCAGGTCGCGGGTGGCGATCGCGCGCACCGCCACGGTCAGCGACTGCGTGCCCGCATTGCCGCCCATCGAGGCGACGATCGGCATCAGCACGGCCAGCGACACCAGTGCCGCGATGGTGCTTTCAAACTGCGCGATCACCACCGAGGCAAGGATCGCCGTCACAAGGTTGACCGCCAGCCAGGGCAGCCGCTGCTTGGTCGTCTCAATGACCTTGTCCGACAGACTGCCCTCGCCAACACCGGCCAGACGCAGAATGTCCTCTTCGTGCTCTTCATCGAGAACCGCCATCGCGTCGTCGATGGTGATGACGCCGACCAGCCGCCCGGTGCTGTCGACGACGGGGGCCGAGATCAGGTGATACTGGTTGAACGCATAGGCGACATCGCCCTCATCCTCATCGACGTCGAAGGTGCGAAAGCTGTCCTCGGCGATGTCCACCAGCTTGACATCGCGGCGCGATGACAACAGCCGGCCAAGCGTCACATTGCCCACCGGCTCCAGCCGCGGATTGACCAGAACCAGGTGATAGAACTGCTCTGGCAGATCCTTGGACTGTCGCACGAAGTCAATGGCCTCCCCCACTGTCCAGTGCTCCGGGCCCATCACGACCTCGCGCTGCATCAGACGCCCGGCGGAATATTCCGGATAGGACATTGCCTGCTCGACCGCCAGCCGGTCGGCATCTTCCAGCGCGTCAAGGATCGCTTCCTGCCGCGGTTGATCGAGATCCTCCAGGAGGTCGACCACGTCGTCCGATTCCAGTTCCCGGACGGCCTCTGCCAGAACCTCGGGATGCAGATAGGCGATAACCTCGTCGCGGATGCTTTCATCGAGCTCCGACAGGATCTCGCCGTCGAATTCATGGCCATAGAGCTGCACCAGCGCGCGCCGCTCATCCTCGTCGATCTGTTCCAGAAGGTCGGCGATGTCCGCCGGGTGCAGCGGCGTCATCAGTTCGGTCAGCCGCGCGGCATCGTGGGCCTCGACCGCGTCGCGGATCGCTGCCACATCGCGCCGGTCGAGGATATAGGCATCCTCGTCGCGGTCACGGTCGATCTCGGCCTCGTCAGTCATCGCCAGCCCCCAGACGTTTTGCGCACATTATGCAAAAGACCTTTCGGAAAACAGGGGGGAATGGCCGATTTACCGGGCGCGATCCCGCGTCTAGTATTCGGGGCCGGATCAGGGAAAATCACATGTCCGAACCAAAGCTTTTGCTGGGCCAGACGCTGTCTTCGCCGGTGATCCGTTTACCAGCCCGATTGAAGACGTAGCGCTGCACGAGCGGCGCGGCGCGGTTCTGGTCGCGGATGGCCGTATCGCCCGGGTCGGCACAGCCGATGCGCTTCGAGCAGACCATCCGGAGGCGGAGGTCACTGATTTCGGCGACGGTCTGATCACCGCAGGCTTTGTCGATTCGCACGTCCACTATCCGCAGACGGCGATCATCGCCAGTTGGGGCAAGCGGCTGATCGACTGGCTGAACAGCTACACCTTTCCCGAAGAGATGCGGTTTGACGACCCCGACTATGCCGCAGAGATCGCCCGGCTTTACTTTGACCTGACGCTGGCCAATGGCACGACAACGGTCGTCAGCTATTGCACGATCCACCCCGAAAGCGTCGAGGCGTTCTTTGCCGAGGCGCAGCGGCGCGGGGCGCGGGCGGTTGCGGGCAAGACCTGCATGGACCGCAACGCGCCCGACAGGCCTGCGCGACACGCCGCAAAGGGCCTATGATGACAGTCAAAGGCACTGCTGGAGAAATGGCACGGGGTCGATCGGCTGTCCTATGCGATCACGCCGCGCTTCTCGCCGACCTCGACGCCTGAACAGCTCGCAGCGCTGGGCGCGCTTTGGGCCGAACACCCCGACTGCCTGATGCAAACGCACCTGTCCGAGCAAACCGACGAAGTTGCCTGGGTCGCGAGCTGTTTCCCGAAGCGCGCGACTATCTTGATACCTACGAGCAGCACGGCCTGCTGGGTCCGGGCGGTCTTTACGGCCACGCGATCTATCTGACCGACCGCGAAAGGGACCGGCTGCGCGAGGTCGACGCGTCGCTGATCCATTGCCCGACATCGAACACCTTCATCGGATCGGGCCTGTTCGACATGGCCGGCCTGAAAGCCGCAGGCCATCGGATCGGGCTGGCGACCGATACCGGCGGCGGCTCGTCATTCTCGATGCTGCGCACGATGGCGGCGGCCTACGAGATCGGACAGTTGCGCGGCACGCCCCTGCACGCCGCGCAGCTTTACTGGCTGGCGACGGCAGGGTCAGCGCGGGCACTGCGACATGGACGACAGGATCGGCAATCTTGCGGAAGGGATGGAGGCCGATCTGATTGTGCTTGATCTGGCTTCGACCCCGGCCATCGCCAGCGCTCCGCGCGGGCAGAAGACATCTGGGAAGCCCTGTTTCCGACGATCATGATGGGCGATGACCGGGCGTTGAGATCCGTCTGGGTGGACGGCAAACCGCTTGGCTAGCAGCCGGGTCGCGCCATCACCAGTACCCAGTAGTTGCCGGGTGCCCGCGCCACGCCGAACTCGGTTACTTTCGGGTTCAGGATATTGCGGCGATGGCCGGGCGAATTCATCCAGGCCCTGATGACATTCGGCCAGACGACTTCGTCCGTACGAAAGATTCTCGTCCACCACGCAATAACCATAGCCCTGCCGACCAACCTGTTGGCCGACGAAGCCGCCATTGCTGCCGGTGTGTGAGAAAAAGCCCCGCGCCGCCATATCACTGGCATGTGCCGGCTGCGGCTGCCTTCAACTTGGTCGAGCGGCTGACTGGCGCCAGCCCCTTGCGCGCGCGCTCGGCGTTCAGCAGGCCGTGTGCATTACTGGCCTCTGCAGCCGCGCGTAACGGCTGGTGCGGCGGCGGTGCTCGGCAAGTGTAGCAACTGGCTCGCAGCAGAAAGCTGCCAAAAAACATGCCAGTATGAGAATTGAAATACGCGCCCATAGCTTTTCCTCCGCACTCAAGTTCATCAGACCGATTGGCCAGTCTGATTCTGCATCTCGATCAGTTGCGGCAGATCAATGGTGACCACCATGACCATCGCGCACGACCTGCCGACCCTCGACAAACAGATCCCGCACCTGACTCGGCCCGGCCAGCAGGATCGCCGCCGGATCCCAACTGCCCGCTGACGCAACGCCGGTGACATCCCAGATCGCGATATCGGCGCGCTTGCCGACCGCGATCTGGCCGCAATCCTGCCGCCCCAGCACCTCTGCCCCGCCGCGCGTGGCGATCTCCAGCGCTTCGCGGGCGCTCATCTTG
The DNA here is from genome assembly GCA_963768355.1 of uncultured Alphaproteobacteria bacterium. Classification (GTDB taxonomy): domain Bacteria; phylum Pseudomonadota; class Alphaproteobacteria; order Rhodobacterales; family Rhodobacteraceae; genus JAHEAO01. The sequence goes on along the minus strand of CAVYHT010000032.1, from coordinate 16,638 downwards.
TCGGCCCCACCGGCGACACGTTGCAGCAGCATCGACTGCCGCGCCTCGGCCACCAGATTGCCGCTGTCGTTCGAGGCCGATCCGTCCACCCCCAGCCCAACCTTGACGCCCCGGTCGCGCATCGCGCGCACCGGCGCGATGCCCGAGCCAAGGCGGCAGTTGGAACAGGGGCAATGGGCAACCCCGGTGCGGGATTGCGCAAACAGATCGATCTCGGCCCCGTCAAGCTTGACGCAATGCGCATGCCAAACATCATCGCCTGTCCAGCCCAGATCCTCGGCGTATTGGCCCGGACGGCAGCCGAACTGTTCCAGCGAATAGGCAACATCTTCGTCATTCTCCGCCAGATGGGTATGCATCATCACCCCCTTGTCGCGCGCCAGCAAGGCCGCGTCGCGCATCAGCTCCCGGCTGACCGAAAACGGTGAGCACGGTGCCACGCCGACCCGCAGCATCGCGCCCTCGGCCGCATCGTGGTAGGCGTCGATTACCCGAATGCAGTCGTTCAGGATATGCCTGTTCAGCCTCGACCAGCTTGTCCGGCGGCAACCCGCCTGCGCTTTCGCCGATCGACATCGCGCCGCGGGTAGCGTGAAACCGCAAGCCGATGTCGCGCGCTGCGTCGATCGTGTCGTCCAGCCGCGCGCCGTTTGGATAGAGGTAAAGGTGGTCGGAGCTCAGCGAACAGCCCGACAGCGCCAACTCGGCCAGTCCGACCAGCGCCGAGACCCGCATTTCCTCGGGCCCGAACCGCGACCAGATCGGATAGAGCGTCTCGAAGCCAGCCGAACAACAGCGCGTCCTGCCCGCCCGGAACCGCGCGGGTCAGCGTCTGGTAAAGATGGTGATGTGTGTTCACAAGGCCGGGCGTCACAACACAGCCCGCGGCGTTCACCCGCTCGCCGGTCGGTTGTCAGGCCCTGGCCGATCTCGGCGATCACACCGTCCCGCAGCCGGATATCGGCGCCGGACAAGTTCGCGCCGGTCGTCATCCATCGTCAGAATCACGTCGGCATTCCGTGATCAGGGTTTCTTTTGCCATCGCGATTGCTCCTACACTTCGGTTCGGCCCCGTTCGGATGAAGTGTGCGGAATGGCCGACAGAAGGGGGCTAAGAACTCGGCATCGTGCGGTCAGGATAGCTCGGGCGTCCGGGGCGGCAACTTCGTTAAGCCTTGTTTTCCGGCGCCTGCGACAGAACCTTCAGCGCGGCGCGGTGCAGATCGACGCCAGAGGCCGCCAGAACTCGCCCGCCGTCATGCACCGGACGTCCGCGCCAGTCAGTGACGATGCCGCCTGCCGCCTGAATGACCGCGATCGGGGCCTGCACGTCATAGGCCTGCAAGCCGGCCTCGACGACCAGATCGATGTTGCCCGCCGCCAGCAAGGCATAGGCGTAGCAATCCATGCCGTACCGGGTCAGCCGGACCTGCCGGGAAAGGTCGTGGAAGGCCGAACCTTCCGCAGCCGTGCCGACCTCTGGAAAGGTCGTGAACAGGATCGCGTCGGAGATGTCTGTGCGTGCGGTCGCACCGAGATCGGGCGCAAATCGCCCCGATGCTGCAACTCCGCGGCCCCAAAACCGCCAACAAACCGCTCACCTGTATAGGGTTGGTCGATAAGCCCAAGGATCGGCCCGTTCAGATCACGGACAGAGATCAGTGTGCCCCAGGTCGGGGTGCCGCTCATGAAGCCGCGAGTGCCGTCAATCGGATCCAGAACCCAGGTCAACCCGCTGGTCCCCGCGATAGGGCCAAATTCTTCGCCCAGCACACCATCATCGGGCCGCATCTCCTGCAAGATCGCGCTGATCGCCAGCTCGGCCTCTCGGTCGGCGCGGGTCACAGGATCGAAATGCCCGTCCGCCTTGTTCTCGGTGCTTGAGGTCCGTGCCACGGAAATAGCGCAAGCGTCACTTGTCGCGCCGCATCGGCAGCGGCATGAGCCGCCGACAGCAGGGCGTCACGCTCCGATTGCGAGAAATCCGTCATGACGCGCCCCTGTTCAGCCAGTATTCCCCGGCAGGTGTAGCGGGACAGCGGCGGCGAAGCCAGATCGTTTCAGGCGACGTCGGACAGGACACGCGCCAGTTCGAACAGGCGGCGGCGCTGGTTTTCCGGGATCGAATAATAGGACCGCACCAGTTCAAGTGCTTCCTTGTCCGCCATGATATCGCCCGGGATCGTTGAAGAAGAAGAGCGGGCGGAAGCCTCGTCATCAATGCCTTCGAAGAAGAAGCTGACCGGCACTTCGAGGGCCTCGGCGATATCCCACAGACGGGACGCACTGACGCGGTTCATGCCGGTCTCATACTTTTGAATCTGCTGAAACTTGATACCGACCTTTTCGGCCAGCTGCTGCTGAGTCATCCCAACCATCCATCGGCGGTGACGAATTCTCTTGCCGACGTGTACATCCACTGGATGTTTCATTGGGGCACTCCTTTATCGTTTAACGTGCATAGTATGTCGGCCTTTAGCCCGCATATCTCAACCTGTCTTTTTGGATAGGCCGAGTGTTGCCGAGTTGTGGACAATGATTCCCGCTGACGGTCGATAATCGCATAAAACCAGAGCCAAATGCTAAATTTGCACAAAGACCAACGTGATTTCGAGTGGGAATCAGTTTGCATTTTGCAAACCATTTCAACCCGATTCACCCACATCGATGATTCTCTTTGTGGTTGTGTCGAACTGGTTCGTCTGGATTTCCACCCTGCGCCTGACTAGGACAGAGGCAACAAGCAAGAGGACAGCATGCGCGCATACCGCCTTACCGCCGAAAACACCAAGCCCGTGGTTCAGGACCTCGCCGTGCCGCTTCCGGCGGGGGATGAAGTGCGGTTGCGTATCGAGGCCTGCGGCCTGAATTTCGCGGATCTGCTGATGGTCAGCGGCACCTATCAGGACACCCCAAAGCGCCCCTTCACCCTTGGCATGGAGGCGGCGGGCACAGTCGATGTCGTCGGTGCCGGGGTCACCTCAGTTAGCCTCGGAGACCGGGTGGCGGTCTTTGCCGGCAGCGGCGGACTGGCCGACTACGGATGCTTCCCGGCGGATCGCTGCATCCGCCTGCCCGACGCAATGCCGTTTACCGATGCCGCCGCCTTTCAGATCGCCTATGGCACCAGCCATCTGGCGCTGCGCCACCGCGCCAAGCTGCAGCCGGGCGAGACGCTGCTGGTGCTGGGCGCGGCGGGCGGTGTCGGCCTGACGGCGGTGGAGATCGGCAAGCTGACTGGGCGCCACGGTCATCGCCGTCGCCCGCGGCGCGGAAAAGCTGGCGGTCGCCAGGCCGCCGGCGCCGATCACCTGATCGACAGCGACACGCAGGACATCCGCGACGCGGTCAAGGCGCTTGGCGGTGCCGATGTGGTCTATGATCCGGTCGGCGGCGATCAGTTCAAGGCCGGCTTTGCGCGCCTGCAACCCGCGAGGCGCGAATCCTGGTCATCGGCTTTGCCAGCGGCGAGGTGCCGCAGATCCCGGCCAATCATCCTGCTGGTCAAGAACGTCTCGGTGATCGGCCTCTACTGGGGCGGCTACATGCGGTTCGCGCCCGCAGTCTGGTGACCGACAGCCTCGCACGAACTGCTCGACTGGTACGCCGAGGGCAAACTGCACCCGCATGTCAGCCACATCCTGCCGCTGGAGCGGGCCGCCGAGGGGCTGGACCTGCTGCGCAGCCGTGACTCGACCGGCAAGGTCGTGATCACGCCGCAGCCTGCGCCAGCTTGACGCCGAACGCCTGACGAACAAGTGCGGCCAGATCCTGAATGACCGGGCTCTTCGTTGGGTCGGCGCAGTAGAAGTTGATCCTGACCTTGGTGAGCGTCGGCAGAGCCCCGCCATGCTGGATGATTTCGACATAGGGCGGCGCTGTGCCCTCGATCATCGTGTGTACCGCCAGATCGGCGCTGACGCTGGCCTCGATCGTGCGGCTCTGTTCGGATTCCACCGCCATTTCCCACGCGATACCGGCGTGGTCCAGTGCCGCCTGCACCCCTGCGCGAAAGATGCAGTGATGCTCGAACGCCAGCCGCAGTGGCCGCTGCTTCCACGAGCCCGCCAGGTGCGCCAATCCAGACCAGCGGCTGTTGTCAACGTCTCGCCGCCCGCGTCGACGTCCTCGGTGGTCAGGATCAGATCGCATTTGCCGCGCGCGAACTGTCCTTCAGCCGCGGGTGTAGGACGAGATCAACTGCACCTTGACCCGCGGATAATCACCGTGGAACCGCTGCAGCACCTGCGGGATCGCCGGGTAGACGATATCATGCGGCACGCCCAGCACGATCTCGCCCTCGAATTCCTGATGCGTCAGTCGCGCATGAGCCTCGTCATTCAGGTTGAGCATCCGGCGCGCATAGCCCAACAGCTGTTCTCCCGATGCCGTCAGCGCAATCGTGCGCGCGGAGCGATCCAGCAATGTCAGCCCCAGCGCTTCTTCCAGCCGCTTCAGCTGCATCGACACCGCCGATTGGGTCAGGTTCAGAAAGCCCGAGGCCCGGGTCACCCCGCCGGTATCGGCCACGGTGACGAAGGATCGAAGGGCAGTCATGTCGAGATTTCGTGGCATATCACGTTTCCTGATGTCGATGGCAATAAACATTCATTTTAAGAATTGATCGCATTCAGGCAAATATATCAAGGAAATTGATTCATATACCGGAATCAATCACAAATCAGAAGGATCATGAAATGACGAGCCTCAGCACAAATTCCGCTCCGCCTGTTTCCGCCCAGCCCTCTCGTCACGGCATTCTATCGCTTTTCGGTCTGGCATTGCGGCGCGCAGACAGCGTCGCGCGCTGGAATCCCTGGATGATGCCGCCCTGCGCGATCTTGGCCTGACCCGAGACGAGGCGAGGCTGAGGCCAATCGCGCCATCTGGGACGTCCCGGCTCACTGGCGCCGGTGAAATTTTGTCGAAAACTCTGAAATCCTGGCGGAAATCCTTGAAAATCCGGTCATCCCTGCCAATATCTGACGTGAGGGTGGTGCGCATCGGCGCGCCGCCCATAGTGACATTCTAGGAGGCATTTATGGCTGACTATCAAACCGCCCGCGCCGGAGCCGGTGTACGCACGGCCGAAATTGACGCGGGCCTTCGCGCCCATATGAACAAGGTCTACGGCACCATGTCCGTTGGCCATTCTGATCACGGCTCTGGCCGCCTGGGCCATCGCCGGGCTTGCGGTCACGACCGAGCCGACCGCTGATGCAGATCCGCGAAGACCAGTATCTGACCGGCCTTGGCGACACGCTGTACAGTTCGCCGCTGAAATGGGTGGTGATGTTCGCGCCGCTGGTCATGGTCTTTGGCTTTGGCGCAATGATCAACCGCATGTCGGCGGCGGGCGCGCAGACGTTCTTCTACATCTTCGCCGCCGTGATGGGCATCTCGATCAGCTCGATCTTCCTGGTCTTCACCGGCTTCTCGATCGTGCAGACCTTCCTGATCACCGCGATCTCGTTCGCCGGCCTGTCGCTTTGGGGCTACACGACCAAGAAAGACATCTCCGGCTGGGGAGCGTTCCTGATCATGGGCGTGATCGGCCTGATCGTGGCCTCGATCGTCAACATCTTCCTCGGTCCGCCCGCGATCATGTTTGCGATCTCGGCCATCGGTGTGCTGATCTTTGCAGGCCTCACCGCCTATGACACCCAGAAGATCAAGACCGACTACCTCCAGCACGCGCATGCGATGGACGACGAATGGCTGGGCAAGTCGGCGATCATGGGGGCGCTGAACCTCTATCTCGACTTCATCAACCTGTTCATGTTCCTGCTGCAATTCCTGGGCAACCGCGAATAGGCAGGACCAAACCAACAAGTGCAAGGGCCGGCGTTTCGCCGGCCCTTTCTTTTTGTCGCGCGTTCCGGCGGCTTAGCCGCTGGCCAGATCCTGCATCATCTGACCCCGGTAATCCGTCGGACCCGCTGCTGCCGGTGCAGCGGTATTGGCCGGCGTACCGGTTGTGCCAAATCCGACACCGCTTCCCCGCTCTGTCGCGCCTCTGACGGTACAGCCCGCCAATGCAACCAACATGATCAATCCCGCAATCCGCATGATTCCTCCGATTTCTGATACCTGAGACACGTTCTGCCGCCCAGGCCCGGCAATCCTGCGGCAGGTCTGGGACAACTTTCTGTCATCCCGCAGATGCATACCACAATATTCCGGATCGCCAGGTTCCCTAGTCAGCGTGCCGAGAGTTCTGCGTGATACGATTCTTGGGGCCCGTTGCGATCCCGCGCAGCCATCGTGACCCGGCCCGCGCCCGTTGGGGCAAGTATTCAACTGCATGCAGAGCGGTTTTGCGTGCGTCATGAACGGGAGATCAGAAATGACAGTTTTCTTTGACCAACCCGGACGAGCAACAGCTTTTGTAATCACGGCGATGACGACTTCCACATCTGCATAGGCGCAGCAGGGGACGGATGAGATTGCCGATCTGCGCGCCCCGCGTCGAGCAACTTGAAAGCGCCCAGAGCAATCTCCGTTTCGACCTGCCCGGAGCCAATCAAGATCAACGAGCGCGGATCGGGTTCAGGCATGCGTTCAGTTCAACTTCTGAACACCGCTATCGCAGGACGAGGGACAATCCGACCAGCGGCGTTTCTGCGCGATAACCAGAACCACCAAATGACAAAAGCCGCGCAACCTAATGCACGGCTTCATCAAATCGGATACTGGAAAGACCTACTTGATCTTGCCTTCCTTGTATTCGACATGCTTGCGGACGACCGGGTCGTATTTCTTCACGACCATCTTTTCAGTCATGGTGCGGGCGTTCTTCTTGGTCACGTAGAAATGGCCCGTATCCGCGGTCGAGTTCAGACGGATCTTGATCGTCGTCGGTTTCGCCATTTGTCTTCTCCTGCAGCCGGGCAGCACGCCACCCGTGAAATCCTTGAAGCCCGCCTTTTACTGGTCCGATGGCCCGAGTCAACAGCAATCGCGCCGCATCGGCTGCACTCGGTGTCCGATTTCAGCTTTGGCCGCCCATGGCCATTGCGCGCAGAAGCGCCGCCAACAGAGCATTCGACAATCTCGGGCCCCTGCCAACCCCAAGGTAGGAATCGTTGTCCCTGACTGAGGATTGCCGCAGCGTGCAGGTCCAGTCGCCATGCGCCTCACTGGCAGTGCCGTCCATAGAGACCGACCAGCCCGGAAAGCAGTGATCGACCAGCAACAGCGTTGCATCCACGGAGTCCAGCGATCCGGCCTCGATCATCGCCTTGTCGGCATCCGAAAACCGGCTGACCACAGTATCAAGGGCGCGCCGCGTAAGCTGGGCATCGTGGTTCGGCAGCTGTTCGATTTCCTTGGCCAGCTCCACCACTTCCTTGGTTGCCATCCGCATCTCTCCTTTCAACTCGGTTCCGGCCAAACCTCGGCCAAGACAACTACAGTCTCGGCCAGGCCGGACCAACGGAACATGACCTCGATCAAAGTGAGTGCAAGTCCGGACCGATACTGTGACCCGACACACTTTCACAATCACAGGATGCATGGATCATGGGCCGCAACATCATCTGGTTTGAAAATCTGAAGCGGGGCGATGTCGCGCAGGTCGGCGGCAAGAACTCCTCGCTTGGCGAAATGGTCAGCACCCTTGGCCCCAAGGGTATCAGTGTGCCCGCTGGTTTTGCCACCAGCGCCGATGCCTTTCGCGACTTTATCGAGCACAACAAGCTCTTTGATCGCATCGGAACCGAGTTGGCCGCCCTGTCGGATCACAAGATCACCCTGCAAGAGGCCGGATCGCATATTCGGGCGATGATCGTCGCGGGCGACTGGCCAGAGAGCCTGCTGAACGACATCAGCGCGGCCTATGCCGAGATGGCCGAACGCGCCGGCAGCAAGGATCCGTCGGTCGCAGTACGGTCTTCGGCAACGGCAGAGGATTTGCCGGATGCCAGTTTCGCCGGACAGCAAGAGACCTTTCTGAACGTCTGTGGCCAAGCCGAATTGCTGGCCGCGTGCAAGCGGTGCTATGCGTCCCTGTTCACCGACCGGGCAATTACCTACCGAACGATCCAGGGATTCGACCATCAGCAGGTAGCACTGTCCATCGGCGTCCAGCAGATGGTGCGGTCCGACCTTGGCGGGTCGGGTGTGATGTTCTCGATCGACACGGAATCGGGCTTTGACAAGGTCGTGCTGATCAACGCCGCCTATGGCCTTGGCGAAAACGTTGTGCAGGGGGCGGTCAGCCCGGACGAATACCAAGTCTACAAGCCGTTCCTGAACGACAGTAAGCTGATCCCGATCATCGAACGAACGCTGGGGGCCAAGAAGATCAAGATGGTCTATTCCGGCGGCGGCCGGCAGACCAAGAACGTGCCTACATCGAAGGCCGAGCGCGGGTCTTTCGTGCTGGATGAGCAGGAAATCCTGGAACTGGCCCGGCAGGCTTGCACGATCGAGGATCACTATGGCCAAGCCATGGATATGGAATGGGCCAAGGACGGCATCACCGGCGATCTGTTCATCGTTCAGGCCCGGCCCGAGACGGTTCAGTCGCGCGCGGAAACCGGCGCGATGAAGTCCTACACTGTCAGGAACGCCGGCGAACGGCTGCTGACGGGGCTTAGCGTCGGTGGCGCGGTTGCTGCCGGTCCGGTCTGCCTGCTGGAACATGCAAGCGAGATCGACAAGTTCATCGACGGGGCGGTGCTCGTGACCTCGACCACCGATCCCGACTGGGTGCCGATCATGAAGCGCGCCGCGGCGATCGTGACCGATCACGGCGGGCGCACGTCGCACGCAGCCATCGTCAGCCGAGAGCTGGGGTTGCCGGCGATCGTGGGCACCGGCGACGCGACTCATCTGCTGCACGACGAACAGGAAGTCACCGTGTCCTGCGCCGAAGGCGAAGAGGGCTACGTCTATGCTGGCATCGCCGATGTGGAGGTCGAGGAAATCGACCTCGGCGATGTTCCAGAGACCAAGACCCACATCATGCTGAACATGGCCAACCCGTCGGCCGCATCGCGCTGGTGGCGGCTGCCTGCCGATGGTGTCGGACTGGCCCGGATGGAGTTCGTAATCAACAACGCGATCAAGGTGCACCCGCTGGCGTTGACCCGGTTCGACCAGGTCAAGGATGATGCCGTGCGCGCAGAGATCGAGACGCTGACCAAGGGCTATGAGAAGAAGGCCGACTATTTCGTCGACAGGTTGGCAACCGGTCTGTCGCGGATCGCGGCGGTGCATTATCCAAACCCGATGATCGTCCGGATGAGCGATTTCAAATCCAACGAATATGCCGAGCTTCTGGGCGGTCATCAGTTCGAACCCTCAGAAGAAAACCCGATGATCGGATTCCGCGGCGCGTCGCGTTATTATTCGGACGACTACCGGGACGGATTTGCACTTGAATGTCGCGCGATTCACAAACTGCGCGAGGAAAAGGGCTTCACCAACACTCTGGTGATGATCCCGTTCTGCCGGTCGCCGGACGAGGCCGACAAGGTGTTGCAGGTGATGGCCGATAATGGGTTGGTGCGCGGCGAAAACGGGTTGCAGATCTATGTGATGTGCGAAATCCCGTCGAACGTGATCCTGGCCGAGGAATTTGCCAAACGGTTTGACGGGTTCTCGATCGGCTCCAACGACCTGACGCAGCTGACCTTGGGCGTTGATCGCGATTCAGCCGAGCTGGCGCATCTTTTCCGCGAAAACGATCCCGCGGTCCTCTGGATGATCGAAGAGGTCATCCGGCGCGCCCACAAGGCGGGTGCTAAGGTCGGGCTTTGCGGGCAGGCGCCCAGCAACGATCCGGAATTTGCGCAGTTGCTGGTAAAGGCCGGGATCGACTCGATTTCCGTCACGCCGGATGCCTTCCGTGCCGTGAAGGCCAATGTGGCCGAAGCGGAGAAGACGGCCGCCGGGCGAAAGTAAAGTAGGGGATATGCGCGGATGGTCTGTAAGCCGGATTCTGTCCAGACCGGACCGTGATCCGGCCTCTGGATGACCATTCCTCTGCACCCGCCGTTGCCGACGGGCGTCAAGCTGCCAACCCGGACCTCTGGGCTGAAGCGTCCCTGCGGGCGGTATCGGTTGCCCGACCAGCCCCGCGCGAGGTCCCTATTCGGCATTGCTCCGGGTGGGGCTTGCCATGCCGCGCCTGTTGCCAGGCCCGCGGTGCGCTCTTACCGCACCTTTTCACCTTTTCCGGCCCGAAGACCGGTAGTCTGATTTCTGTGGCGCTTTCCCTCGGGTTGCCCCGGCCGGGCGTTACCCGGCACCCTTGCCTCATGGAGTCCGGACTTTCCTCGAACGTTGCCGCCCGCGATCATCCGACCATCCGCGCAAGATCGCATCTAGGTGCTGGCGGCGTTCAGGTCAACGGGGTAACGCGCGGCCAGATCGCCGATCATCGCCCTGTCGGTGGCATCGAGGGGGCCGTCGGCCCAGGGTCGGAAGCGCAGGCGAAAGGCGGACAGCACCGCGTCCGGCCCGGCGTCGGGATACCCAAATCGCCGCGCTGCTTCAACGAAATCAGTGCAATCCGTCCCGCCATCAGCAGGCCAGACCGACAATCCAGAAAGCGCGATACGACGCCAGTCAAACTTCGCTCCCGGATCGGATTTGCGCATCGGTGCCATGTCGGAATGCGCGATAATCCCCCGTGCCGGGATCGACCAACGACGCATGATGCCAGCAAGCAATTGTTCCAGCGTGTCGATCTGGCGGGTGCAAAATGGTGACTGACCGTCATTGGCCAGTTCAATGCCGACAGAGCGTGAATTCACATCCCCGCACCCGGCCCACGTCCCCGCCCCGGCATGCCAGGACCTGTGCTCCTCGGCTACCAACCGCATCACCTGCCCGTCCTCCTGGATCAGGTAATGCGCAGAAACCTCTGCCTTGGGGTCGCATAGGCGTTCAAGCGCCAATGCGGCCGTCGCCATCGCCGTGTAGTGGATAACGATAAGGTCCGGGGCCTCGCCATTCCGCCGCTTGCCGAAATTCGGCGACGGATGGTCAATGATCTTCACCTAGTTGGTCACGGCCCGGCGAAACGGCGTCGGGTCCCAGTAGCAGGCAAATCCGTCACCATCCGGGTCCAGCCCCTTGCCGTCGCGCTTGGGGCCACCAGCCTTCAGGAAGGCCTGCTGGGCCTGATCCGCAGAGGTGTATTTGGCGCAGTTCTTGTTGAACCGGGACGCCGCCATGACGTTGGTGCGCGAGTAGATCTGTTCCCCGACCCGATTGCGGGTCGAAAGCGCGAATTCCACAACCGACGGGCCGCTGTCCCCCGAACGGCTTGGAAGGGCCTTCGGCTGGATCACCTGATAGGCCTCGCGGTTGGCGGCGATCCTCTGCTTGTCGCTTTCGATCGATTCGCGCGATGACACGGCAGAGAAATCCTGCTCGTCGGAAATGCCGGGATTGTTCAGATCAACAGGCGCCGACACAACGGCAGTAGTCGTCATTGGAGCCGTAGCTGTGGGCGTAATCGCACCGGTTGAGATGGCTTCGGACGAAATCGCGGTGGTGCTGATCGCGCCGTTCAACAGGTTCTCGCGCTCTATGCTCGCCGTTTGGTAATCGGTATAGGTATCAAACCCGACACCCGCCCCAGAATCCGGAACCGGCGGGTTGGTGCAGGCCACAAGGCCAGCCATCGTCAAAATCGGAAGCAGAATCCGCATCGAAGTCATCCTGAAAGGCCGCAATTTCGGGCGTCTTACCACCATTTTCCCGGTTTGGAAACGAAACCGGCCGCGCGTTCCAGCGCATAGGCATGGTTCAGCAAATCGCCTTCTTCCCAAGGGCGGCCGATCAGTTGCAGCCCCAGCGGCAGGCCGTGCTTGTCGATCCCCGCCGGAACCGAGATGCCGGGCAGACCGGCCAGGTTGACCGTCACGGTGAAGACGTCGTTGAGATACATCTGCACCGGATCGGCATCGGTCATCTCGCCCAGGCCAAAGGCCGCGGAGGGCGTGGCAGGTGTCAGGATCGCGTCGATGCCTTGCGCAAAGACCTCCTCGAAGTCCCGCTTGATCAGCGTGCGGACCTTCTGCGCGCGCGGTTGTAATAGGCGTCGTAAAAGCCGGCCGACAGCACATAGGTGCCGATCATGATCCGGCGCTGCACCTCGTGGCCGAAGCCCTCGGCGCGGGTCTTTTCGTACATCTCGGTGATGCCGTCGCCCTGCGCCAGCTTCGCGCGATGGCCGTAGCGCACGCCGTCATAGCGCGCGAGGTTGCGACGACGCCTCGGCCGGGCGCGATGACGTAATAGGCGGGCAGCGCGTATTTGGTGTGCGGCAGCGAGATATCGACGATCTCGGCGCCGGCATCCTTCAGCATCGCGATGCCCTCGGCCCAGAGCTTCTCGATCTCGTCCGGCATGCCGTCCATGCGGTATTCCTTCGGGATGCCGATCTTCTTGCCCTTGATGTCGCCGGTCAGCGCCGCCTCGAAATCCGGCACCGGCAGGTCGGCGCGAGGTCGTGTCCTTGGGATCATGGCCGCACATCGCTTCGCAGCATGATCGCGGCGTCGCGCACCGTCTTGCGTCATCGGCCCGGCCTGATCGAGCGACGAGGCAAAGGCGACGATGCCCCAGCGCGAACAGCGGCCATAGGTCGGCTTGATGCCGACGATGCCGGTGAAGGCCGCCGGCTGGCGGATCGAGCCGCCGGTATCGGTGCCGGTGGCGGCGAGGCACAGATCGGCGGCCACGGCGCGGCCGAGCCGCCGGACGAGCCGCCGGGCGTCAGCGCGGTATCGTCATTGCCGCGCCGCCACGGGTTCACCGCATTGCCGTAGATCGAGGTCTCGTTGGAGGAGCCCATGGCGAACTCGTCCATGTTGAGCTTGCCCAGCATCACGGCGCCCGCGTCGAAAAGGTTCTGCGTCACGGTGCATTTCGTATTCCGGCTTGAAGCCGTTCGAGAATGCCGACGCCGGCCTGGCGAGGGCACGCCCTTGGTGCAGAACAGATCCTTGATGCCCAATGGGATGCCGCACATAGCAGGCGCATCGCCCGTCTTGATCCGCGCATCGGCCGCCTTGGCCTGCTCCAGCGCGATCTCGGGCGTGTGGTGCACAAAGGCGTTCAGCGCGCCTGCCCCCTCGATGGCCTTCAGGCAGGCCTCGGTCAGTGTCACGGCGCTGGTCTCGCCGCTGCGCAGGCTGTCGCGGGCGTCGGCAATGCTCAAGTGTGTTCAGATCAGACATTATTCCACCACCTTCGGCACTGCAAAGAAGCCTTCGCGCGCATCGGGCGCGTTCGACAGGACCTTGTCCTGCTGATCGCCGTCGGTCACCACGTCCTCGCGCCGTTTCAGGCGCATCGGCGTCACCGAGGTCATCGGCTCCACGCCCTCGACATCCACCTCGTTCAGCTGCTCGATAAAGCCGAGGATGGTGTTGAATTCCTGCGCCAGTGCGGGCAGGTCCTGCTCTTCGACCTTGATCCGGGCCAGTTTGGCCACGCGGGCGGCGGTTTCGGTGTCGATGGACATGGGCGGGCTCCGGTTGGTCGTCGGTGCGTCATTTAGCCTTCCCGGCTTCGGCCTGCAAGCGCGGGCGCGCGGACGCAGGTGACAGGGCACACAATCCTGCTAGGTTTTCAACTGAGTCACTGCAGGAGGGACACATGAAAATCATCTGGCTTGGACATTCCAGCTTTCGCATCGAGATTGCCGATCAGGTGCTTTTGGTGGACCCTTGGCTGGACGGAAATCCCGTCTTTCCAAAGGGGCGGAAAGCCGAAGCGATCGAGGGTACGACGCATATCCTGATCAGCCACGGTCACGGCGATCATGCCAGCAATGCCATAGGCTTGGCAGGCGAACTCGATGTACCGATCGCAGCCATCCACGAGCTTGCCGAATATTGGGGCAGCACCGAAAAGGTGACCACGATCGGGTTCGGCAAAGGCGGGACGATTGCGCTGGGGGAGGTCAGGGTCACGATGGTAAATGCGGTGCATTCGTCGAGTGTTGATTTCGGGGATGGACGACCGCGTTATGCCGGATCCGAGGCCGGCTACATGATCTCGGGCGACGGCCACACGATCTACTTTACCGGGGATACGGATGTCATGGCGGATATGAAGGTTTTCAATGACTTGCACCATCCCGATATCGGCATCCTGTGTGCCGGCGGGCACTACACGATGGATATGAAACGAGCCGCCTACGCAGCGAAAACCTTCTTCGATTTCAAGACCGTCATCCCCTGCCACTACAAGACATTCCCCATTCTGGAACAGTCCGCCGAAGCGCTGAAAGCGGCATTGCCGGGGGTAAATGTGATCGAGCCGGAGGTCCTGAAGGCGATCGAACATCTGAAACGCGAAAAGATGGCTCCGCGCCGGGTTCATGATTACCTTTTCTATTGCTTGATCGAAAACGGCGTGTCGAGGCTACGACGCAATCCCCTGCCTCACCAGCGGTGGGGTACTCAGTCCACGTCGACCGCTTTCCCGCGTTGCGGCTCCATCGTCCGTGGATCATCGACCCTGTTGCACGGAGCGGGCCACCTCGGGCCATTTCGTGACCTGCCCTGCGACGCCTTCCCACGCGCCCGACACCAGCTCGTGCCCCAGCACCCGGTCCGGGTTCGTCGGCGGCGGCATCACAACATCAGGCAGCTTGGCAAACCCGAAGCGGCGGTAATAGGGCGCGTCGCCGACCAGAAGGACGCGGGTCCAGCCCTCGCGCAGCGCCTCGGCCATGCTTTCGACGATCAGAAGCGCGCCCAGCCCCTCGCCCTGGCGGGTCGGGTGGACCGCGATGGGGCCGAGCAAGAGGACGGGGTGGTCGCCCACCTTCACTGGCCAATAGCGGATCGCTGCGGCCATCGTGCCGTCATAGTCGCGCGCAACCGTGCTAAGCGCTTTGACCGGAGGCACGTTGTCGCGCAGCCGGTACGAGGACAAAGCCTCGCGCCCCGGTGCGAAACACAGGTCCATCAGCGCCTCTACTTCCCACCAATCGTCTGGCGTTTCCTCTTCGAGGCGATACACCCCTGCCCCCGCTTTTTCCCATTCAGGACTGGAAAGCCTGCTAGCACGCGGATAGGTCAGGGGCAACGAACCAGGAGCCTCTCATGTTCTACTGCCCCGAAGACGGCCACGGCCTGCCGCATAACCCGTTCAACGCCATCGTCACCCCGCGACCCATCGGCTGGATCTCGACCCGCGGCGCGGATGGGCGCGAGAACCTGGCGCCCTATTCGTTCTTCAACGCCGTGGCGTACGTGCCGCCGCAGGTGATGTTCGCCTCGACCAGCGGCAAGGCGGATCGCGAGATGGGCAAGGATTCGGTATCGAACATCCGCGAAACCGGTGTTTTCTGCGTCAACATCGTCGAATATGCGATGCGCGACGTTATGAATGTCAGTTCCGGGGGCTACGGGGCCGAGGTCGATGAGTTCGAGTTGGCCGGGATCGAGCGCGCGGCGTGCGAGACGATCGCCTGTTCGCGGGTGGCGGCGGGTCCAGCGGCGCTGGAATGCGAGTTGACGCAGATCCTGACGCTGGAGGGCGAGCAGAATTACTGCGTCTTCGGCAAGGTCACAGGCGTTTACATGCGCGACGATTGCATGATCGACGGGCGGTTCGATGTGACCACGTTCCGCCCGATGGCGCGGCTGGGTTATCGTGACTACTGCTGCGTGGATAATCTGTTCAGTTTGAAGCGACCGGGGGAGTAGGCGGGCTGGGGTCGGGGCCTGTGAGTTCCCTGCTGCGCAAGGTCAGGTGTGCGGGACGAAACCGACATTTGAGATTGCCAAACAAGAGCTTGTTGCGCCTGTCGACGGCAAACTAGGTTCTAAACAATTGCCTAATTTATCAGCGTAGGTTTCATTGTGGTGAGGTTCGAGAATGCGCCACTTTAGAAATTCAGGAAAACAACAGCTTGGCACAACTTCCACCGCAAATATCTGGGGCCTCCCTGAAACGTAAAATCCTGCTGATACGCCATGACCACGAACCAATGGTGGACCACGCCTATTCTTATCTCCTGAAGCACGGATTTGACGTCGATATTCGGCGTCCGTTCGATGGCGACGCATTGGATAAGTCTCTCGAAAATGTCGCTGGCACAGTTATCTATGGCGGACCGTTCAATGCCTACGACATAGAGAAACACCCCTTTCTAAAATACGAAGACACTTGGATCGCCAAATGTTTAAGGGCGGATGTCCCCATGTTGGGGATTTGCCAAAGTGCTCAGCAAATTGCTTGGCATCTAAATGCAAACGTCGGTCCCGTTGCGGATGACGTCACCGAATTTGGTTGCTATGGCATTAGACCAGCCGAAAAGGGCAAGGATATCTTTCCCCAGCACCTCGTCGTCGCACAATCCCACTATCATGAATTTCATACGCCTGTGGGGGCCGAGAACCTCGCTGAAAGCGAACTGTTCAAGCACCAAGCTTTCCGATTTGGTGATAAGGTCTATGGGTTCCAATTCCACGCCTAACAAACGATGGATGGGTTCCACCTTTGGCAAGACCTATATGAAGAAGAACGGAAGGGACGGCCGGGCATTCAGGATAGGGAAACTCAGAACCGCCTCATGTTGAAACATGATGAAGCGCAGGCAAAATGGTTTGTTGGGTTCCTAGGAAAGCTGTTCGACACGGCGCGGTAGGTTTGGACTCG
>CAVYHT010000031.1:0-5644 GCA_963768355.1 uncultured Alphaproteobacteria bacterium | reverse complement strand
TCGGTCAGGTTGGGTGCGCCCTGCTCTCGGTCGCCGGTGCCATCTTCCATATGGCAGGCAGAGCAGTTGTCGATGTAGACGGTCTCTCCGCTGGCGGCGAGCGTAGCATCATGTTCCGCGCCCGAGAGTTTCTGGACATAGGCCACAACCTGCGCGATTTCCTCTTCGCTCAGGATCTCGCCGAAGGCGGGCATCTGCGAATAGCGCGCCTCGTCGGTCTCGTTGCGGATACCGTGACGGATGGTGAAGGCGATATTCTCGATATCGCCGCCCCAAAGCCAGTCATCGTCCAGCAGGTTCGGATAGCCCTTGGCCCCCGCAGCGCCTGAGCCGTGGCATTGCGAGCAATTGGTGCGGAAGACGGCAGCGCCGGCGTTGCGGGCAAAGCTTTGCAGGTCGGGATCAGCCGAAACCGTCGTGAGGTCTGCGGCGGCGAGTTTCGCCTCGATCGCCGCATTGGCGTCGGCGAAGGTCTGGATGTCTTTCGCTACCTCGGCGCGGGTCGAGTAGCCGAGGAAACCCGCGGTAGCCTTGTTGACCAGCGGCCAGGCCGGATAGGCGAGCATATAAAGAACGCCCCAGATGATCGTGGCGTAGAAGGTCCAGAGCCACCAGCGCGGCAGCGGGTTGTTGAATTCCTCGATCCCGTCCCAGCTATGACCGGTGGTTTCGGGATCCTGATTGATCGGTTTCTTGGCCATTTACTCGGCCCCCTTCGCATGGCTGTCCGGTGCGGGCGCATTTTCATGCCGGAACGGGATGTTGGCGGTGTCGCTGTGAACCTTGCGGCTACCGGGGCGGAAGGCCCAGAGGACGCAGCCAACGAAGAAGACGAACATGACCAGCAAGAACCAGCTGTCGGCGATTTCGCGGAGGATGTGGTAGTTCATGATCGCCTCCTTACCGGCTTGCATCTGGTGTGAAGGTCGAGAAATCGACCAGCGTGCCCAACATCTGCATGTAGGCGATCAGCGCATCCATCTCGGAGATGCCGGGCTGGCCGTCGAAATTGCTGACCACGGCGTTGGGGTAGCGTTCGACCATCTGCTCCCAGTCGGCGTCGGGATCGGTCTGCACGGCAAAGTCGAAGGCCGCATTCTCGATCATCTCGTCGGTGTAGGGCACACCGACCATGCGGTGGGTTCGCATCAGGTCAGCGGTATGTTCGGCGTCGATCAGCCGGTTCGACAGGAAGCCGTATTTCGGCATCACCAATTCGGGCACCACGGATTGCGGGTCGGTCAGGTGGTCGACATGCCATTCATCCGAGTAGCGGCCGCCGACGCGGGCCAGGTCCGGCCCGGTGCGCTTGGATCCCCACTGGAACGGATGGTCGTACATCAATTCCGCTGCAAGGGAGTAATGGCCGTAGCGCTCAACCTCGTCCCGCATCGGGCGGATCATCTGGCTGTGGCAGACATAGCAGCCTTCGCGGACGTAGATATCGCGCCCGGTCAGCTCCAGCGGCGAGTAGGGCCGCATGCCTTCGACCTTCTCGATGGTGTTTTGCAGATAGAACAGCGGTGCGATCTCTACGATGCCGCCGATGGTCACGACGAGGAAGCTGAATACCAGCAACAGCGTCGCGTTTTTCTCCAGGATCTTGTGTCGGTCCAGAATTGCCATTTCTCCGACCCTCCTTATTCAGCCGGAGCCATGACGGTGGCCTTGGCAGGCACAGACCGCACGGTCATCCAGAGGTTGTAGCACATGATCAGCGCACCGGTGAGGAACAACACACCCCCAAGACCGCGAACCACATACATCGGGAACTTGGCGGCGACGGTGTCGGCAAAGCTGTTCACCAGGAAGCCGTTGGCATCCACTTCGCGCCACATCAGGCCTTCCATGATCCCGGTCACCCACATCGACGCGGCGTAAAGGATGATGCCGATGGTCGCGAGCCAGAAGTGCCAGTTGACCAGCGACAGCGAGTAAAGCCGCTCGCGGTTCCAGAGCTTCGGCGTCAGGAAGTAGAGTGCGCCGAAGGTGATCATGCCGTTCCAGCCCAGCGCGCCGGAATGGACGTGGCCGATGGTCCAGTCGGTGTAATGCGACAGCGAGTTCACCGCGCGGATCGACATCATCGGACCCTCAAAGGTCGAC
This sequence comes from uncultured Alphaproteobacteria bacterium, assembly GCA_963768355.1. GTDB lineage: Bacteria > Pseudomonadota > Alphaproteobacteria > Rhodobacterales > Rhodobacteraceae > JAHEAO01. The sequence continues at coordinate 3,538 of CAVYHT010000031.1, read as the reverse complement.
ATGCCGTAAAAGCCGATCGAGATCACCATCATCCGGATGATCGGATCGGTGCGCAGCTTGTCCCAGGCGCCCGACAGCGTCATCAGCCCGTTGATCATGCCACCCCAGGACGGCATCCAGAGGATGATCGAGAACACCATGCCCAGCGTGCCTGCCCAGTCGGGCAGCGCCGTATAGTGCAGGTGGTGCGGACCGGCCCAGATATACAGGAAGATCAGCGCCCAGAAGTGGATGATCGACAGCTTGTAGCTGATAGACCGGACGTTCGGCCTGTTTCGGCACGAAATAGTACATCATGCCCAGGAAGCCGGCCGTCAGGAAGAAGCCGACCGCGTTGTGGCCGTACCACCACTGGGTCATCGCGTCCTGCACGCCGGAGAAGACCTGCACCGATTTCGAGCCGAAGATCGAGACCGGGATCGACAGGTTGTTGACGACATGCAGCATCGCGACGGTGACGATGAACGACAGGTAGAACCAGTTGGCGACGTAGATATGCGGCTCTTTCCGCTTGATGATCGTGCCGAGGAAAACCGCCAGATAGGCGACCCAGACGACGGTCAGCCAAAGGTCGACATACCATTCCGGTTCGGCATATTCCTTGGACTGGGTCGCGCCCAGCAGATAGCCGGTGGCGGCCAGAACGATGAACAGCTGGTAGCCCCAGAACACGAACCACCCCAGATTGCCGCCCCACAGGCGCGCGGCGCTGGTGCGCTGCACGACGTAGAAGGACGTGGCGATCAGGGCGTTGCCGCCGAAGGCGAAGATCACCGCGGAGGTGTGCAGCGGGCGCAGACGGCCAAAGTTGCCATAGCCTTGCAGCCACTCGAAATTCAGCGCCGGAAAGGCCAGCTGGAACGCGATCCAGGTGCCGACCAGAAACCCGGTGACGCCCCAGAAGGCGGTTGCGATAACCCCGGCGCGGATGACGCCGTCGGCATAGCCAAGCTCTGCCGCAGGCTTCGGCTCATCGGTCTGGCGCAAGGTCCAGAGGAACACGCCGCCCGCAACGAGCATGATAATGATCGCATGGATCTGGTAAGCCAGATCGCGCGCGTAATTGGCGGCTATGGCGGCCAGCAAAGCGGTCAGCCCCAGAATCGCCAGTTTCAGATAGTCCCACATCGTTCGCGTTCCTTCGTTACTGTCCGGACCTCAGCCAATAGGCGACCGGACCCGGTTCGGCAGGGTCGTATCTGGACCGCCGGAGGTCCAGCCGCTTTGATCCATGTCAAAGAGAAGCAGCAGCGCATCCCGCACTCTTCAAGCAACACGATCAGCGACGGCGACCCCGAGGCTGAGTAGATTTTTCCCGGAGGATGGATTATGGCTTTCAAGACCATTTCGACCGTAGTTACGGATATCGAGTTGCACCGCTCGGTCGTGGATGCTGCTGCTGATGTAGCCGCCCACGAGGACGGGCATCTGGACGTGTTTTGCCTTGGCATCGATCATACCCAGCCCGGTTTCTACTACGCCGGAGCGGGCGCGATGGCGATGCAGAGTACGCTGGCCGAAGCCGAGGAGCGGGCGCTGGCGCTAGAGACGTCGGTGAAAGAGCATCTGTCAAAGCGCGACATTTCCTGGACCGCCAATGCGTTGGCGGCACAATCGGCCGGGATCGGTCCGTTCCTGTCGCAATTCATGCGGTTCAGCGATCTGGTGGTTCTGGGATTGCCCTACGGCGAGGGTCGCGGCTACGAATGCGAAGCGATCGTCGAGGCCTCGCTGTTCGATGCCGGTGCGCCGGTCATGGTGATGCCTGATGGCGTCGGATTTCCCAAAAAGATCGACCGCATCGTCGTGGCCTGGAACGAAAGCCGAGAGGCGCTGACCGCTGTGCACCGCGCGTTGCCGCTGTTGATCGCGGCGGACACCGTCAATATCGCGATCATCGACCCGCCACAGCATGCCAGCAACCGATCCGATCCGGGCGGCGCCCTGTCAGAGATGCTGGCCCGGCATGGCGTGAACGCCGAGATTTCGGTATTGGCCAAGACGATGCCGCGCGTCTCGGACGTGATCGCCCGGCATGTTCAGGATCAGGCTGCCGATATTCTGGTGATGGGGGCTTATGGCCATTCGCGGTTCCGGGAATCGATCCTGGGTGGTGCAACGCGGAATATGCTGCAAATCTCCAAGGTGCCGATCCTGATGGCGCATTGAAGCCGGAGAAAGTGACTGTTTCGCAGTTAACGCCCGCGCGTGCGGGATCGTCAGATCAACAGCCCGGCATGGACCATCGCCGCGCGGATCATCCCTTTGGTCTCATCGGTCAAACCGACCAGCGGCAGCCGCACATCCTCAGAGCATTTGCCCAGCAACGACAGCCCGTATTTGGCACCGACAAGTCCCGGTTCCAGGAAGATCGCGGTGTGTAGCGGCATCAGCCGGTCCTGATAGTCGAGCGCTTTGGCATAATCACCCGCCAGCATCGCCTTCTGGAACTCCGCACAGAGTTTCGGCGCGACATTCGCGGTCACCGATATGCAGCCCACCCCGCCATGCGCGTTGAAGCCGATGGCAGAGGCATCTTCGCCGGACAACTGGACGAAATCCGCGCCGCAGGTCTGGCGTTGTTTCGAGACCCGCGTCACGTCCCCTGTCGCGTCCTTGACGCCGATGATCCGCGGCAGCTTTGCCAGCTCTCCCATCGTCTCGGGGGACATGTCGACAACTGAACGTCCGGGTATGTTGTAGATGATGATCGGCAAGTCGCAGCAGTCGTGCAGCACTGTATAATGCGCGATCAGACCCGCTTGGGTCGGTTTGTTGTAATAGGGCGTTACCACGAGTGCCGCATTGGCGCCGACCTTCTGGGCGTGCTGGATCAGCCGGGTTCCCTCGATCGTGTTGTTCGATCCTGCGCCTGCAATAACCGGAATCCGACCGTCAGCGATCCGGACGACCTCTTCGATCACCGTCTCGTGCTCGCGGTGCGTCAGTGTCGGGCTTTCGCCGGTGGTGCCCACCGGCACCAGTCCGTGGCTGCCTTCGGCGATGTGCCATTCGACCAGCTGTTTCAACGTATCAAGATCCAGTTCGCCGTTCTTGAACGGCGTCACCAGGGCAGGCATTGACCCTCTGAACATGACACGTCTCCTTCAGGATAAGCGACCCCTTCGAGTCACCATTTGTAAACGCGCGGACCCTATCCTCACTTTACGCGATTGCCAAGTTTGTGAGTTGCCGTTTTGCGTGAGGCAGATAAAGTGGGTGACTGTCGGGTTGACCAAAGGATAAAGCGGGATGAAGCGTGTGGTTTTCGGGCTGACGCTGATGCTGGCGCTCTGCACCGGGGCAACGGCACAGGACAAGGTGGCGGTGGCCGCCGTCGCCTCGACATTGCAGGCGATCGAGGAACGTGACTGGGCCCGCGCGCGCGCGACGATTGGCCCCGCCGGGACGATCGGCCGCGATATCATGGATTGGCACCTGTTAAGGTACGATCAGGGTAACTTCGAAGATTATCAGGATTTTCTGGCTCGCCGTCCGGACTGGCCCGGACTGCCTTTCCTGCGCAGGGCGGGCGAAC
>CAVYHT010000030.1:0-5981 GCA_963768355.1 uncultured Alphaproteobacteria bacterium | reverse complement strand
AGCAGCAAGGGTCGGCGACCAGTTGGCCTGTGGTGGTGCCATCACTCCCCCCTGCTGCCCAACAGTGCTGATCGGAGGCTGACACAAAGGATGCCGGTCAAGCTGTCTTTCCAGTCCTCTGGGACCATGCCGGGCGATGTTGGTCTGATGCAGATGCCTGCGGGTGGTTCTCTCAGCCTTGGACGCGGGCCTGCCAACGACCTTGTTTTGCCTGATCCTGAGCGACAACTGTCAAAAAGCCACTGCGTGATCGAAGACCATAATGGCAATGTCGTGGTGGTAGATCTTTCGACCAACGGCACTTTCCTCAATTATTCCAAAACCCCACTTGGCCGCACGCCGACACCGCTGAACAATGGCGACATCCTGTCTGTTGGCCCCTACGAGTTGATGGTGGAAATCGCTGAGGCATTGCCGCCCCCAATTCCCGATCCAGTCAGCAACGATCCGGTGTCACATGGCCAGTCAGGCAACGCGCCCGATCCCATGCAATTGCTCGACGATGTTGGCCCAGGTGGCGATTTTCTGGATGATTTGCTGGGCGCTCCCGAAGGGCCCAAAGGCCCCGGTCAGATCAAGACCGCCGATCCAATAGACGATCTGCTGCCACCTTTGGGTGAAGAGGAAGACCCGTTCTTTGCCAAGCCCGCCGATGCGATTGGCGATGATCTTGGCCCCAGCCAAGCGATGCACAACACCAGCAGCAGCGACAGTTTTCGGCCCGCTCATTCGACCGGCCCCGCGCTGATCCCGGATGACTGGGACGACGATTTACTGGCACCCTCCACGCCAGAGCCAGAACCCGAACCGGTTGCGAAAGAAGAACCGCCAGCGCCAGCCGCCCCTCCACCTGAACCAGCAGCGCCCCCGCCGTCCAGCGACACCAAGGTACCAACGCCTCAGGCTGCTGCAGCACCAGCTGCGGCTGAAGCGAAAGCCGATGTGCCCCCCGCCAAGGAAGAACCAGTGGTGGTCAGCGGCGATCAGGCCGCAGCGCGTGCGTTTCTTGACGCGCTCGATGTGGACGAGCTTCAAATCGCCGACGAGGATCTGATCACCACCATGGAGCGCATGGGCCGGGTGATGCGCGTCGATGATCACTGGCCTGCGCGAAATTCTGATGACCCGCACCTCGATCAAGTCAGAGTTTCGGATCGAACAGACCCAGATCAGCGCCGGCGGCAACAACCCGCTGAAATTCTCGATCAGCCCCGAACAGGCCGTCGAGGCCTTGGTCAAGCCGAGGACCAAGGGCTATCTGGACCCCGCCGAGGCCGCCGAACAGGCGCTGTCCGACATCAAGGCGCATGAGGTCGCGATGGTCACCGGCATGGAGGCCGCGCTGAAAGGCGTCCTGGCGCGGCTCGACCCGGAAGTGCTGGAAGAGCAAGATTCGAATCCGACGGCGGTATTGGCGGCCTGCTGAAGTGCGAAGAAGGCCCGCTATTGGGAAATCTACGAAAAAATGTATGCGCAGATATCCGATCAGGCCGAGAATGACTTTCATGAACTGTTCAGCCGCGAATTTGCGCGTGCGTACAAGGAACAACTGGACAAGTTAAAATAACGCGCCTCAATGGGCACGATCGAAAGGGAAGCGCTGATGTCCTGGGACAGCAAGGTGCTGTGGACGGAAGGGCTGTTTCTTGCAGCCGCATCATTTCCAGCAGTCGGACCGCTACACCGAAAGTCTGGTTTCCGGGCTGGCGCGGCGCATCTCGCCCTATGCCTGGGGTGTGAGCGCGCTTGAGATCGACGAGGATGTCCTGAAAGTCGGGCAATTCGCGCTCAAAGCCTGTTCCGGGCTGACCCAGGACGGAACGGTGTTCCGCGTGCCCGCAGCCGAGGATCATCCGCCGGCGCTCGAAGTGCCCGAAGACGATCAAGGACTGCGTCGTCTATCTGTCGGTTCCGCAGCGCCGGCAAGGCGCGTTGGAGGTTGATCTGACCGGTGCAGAGCTATCCGCCGCGCGTCTGCGCCCGGCAGAGCTTGAGATCACGGACACGATGGGCAACGGATCAAAAGCCGGTCACGATCGGCGTCGGCAAGACTGCGCCTGCAATTCGCGCTGGCGGTCGATGACCTGGCCGACCGGCTGGTCATCCCGATCGCCCGGATCATCGAAGTGCGCCCGGACAAGGAAATCATCCTCGACCAAGCGTTCATCCCGTCCTGCGTCGACGTCCGCGCCGCGCACCCCCTTGAAGGCTTTCTGCGCGAGCTTGACGGATTGCTGGCCACCGGATGACGGCGCTGGCCGGTCGTCTGTCGGAAGGCGGATCGACCAAGGGCGTGGCCGAGATCTCGGATTTCCTGCTGCTGATCTGTGATCAACCGAATGATGCCGATGATCCATCATTATAACCAGATCGAGAACCTGCACCCGGTGCAGCCTTTTACCGCCAATGTCTGGCACTTGCCGGGCGAACTTGCCGGCTTCATGACGAACGAGAAAGCATCCGCCGGAGTTTCCGCCCTACAAGCACGACGATCTGACCGCGACCTTCAACCCGGTGATCCGGACGCTCGCGGCAATATCTGTCGTCGGTGCTGGAACAGACCGCAATCTCGATCCCGCTCGACGCCGCGCAAATACGGCATCAGCGTCGGCGTCATCGCGGATCGCAAGCTGATCTCGACCGCCGGTTTCGTGCTGGCCGTGTCAGGCGGATATGCCCGCCGAAGAACGTCCGGCGCCATTTCGCGGGCCAGGCCAAGATCGGCCCGGTCGAGGAAATCCGCCAGCTGGTCAACTCGGCCCTGCCGGGGATCACGTTGCGGCCGCTGCCAGTCGCGCCGCGCCAGATCCCCTATCATGCTGGCGTGGTCTATTTCGAACTCGATGCCGACAGCCCATACTGGGGCAAGATGACGACCTCGGGCGGTATCGCGGTGCATGTGTCGGGCGACTATCCCGGGCTTGAAGATGGAGCTATGGGCGATCCGACAGGGTTAAGGACAACAGAGAAAGGTTTGACAAGGACAGTGGGCGATGGCTGACGAAGACCCATTTGCGGAACCGGACGATTCCGAACGGACTGTGATCAGGCCGAATCCCGGCGGTCGTCGCACGACCCGCACCTGTCGCCACGCCCAAAGCCGATGCCCGAACCCGACGCAGCACCCAAGGATGCCGGTTCGGCGTGCCGTCCGGCCGGGCGGCGCCGCGCGACAGTGCCGGGTCCGCAGATGTCGAACAGGCGATGACGGGTATGAACCGTCTGAATGCCTGCGCCGCCACGCTGTTTTCGTTGGTCAGCCGGATACGCAATCGCGCGCAGCACATGGATCCCGAAAAGCTGCGCCGCTCAGTCGTGGCCGAAGTGCGCGCGTTCGAAAACCGCGCACTGCAGGCCGGGATCGACGCGCAGGACGTCAAGGTCGCGCGCTATGCGATCTGCGCAACGTTGGATGATGTGGTGCTGAACACACCCTGGGGCGGACAGTCTGTCTGGACGCAGCAATCCATGGTCGGCACGTTCCACCGCGAAACGGTGGGCGGTGACCGCTTCTACGATCTTCTGGCGCGGCTCGAAACCGAGCCCGGCAAGAATATTGACCTGCTGGAATTCCTCTACATGTGCCTGTCGCTTGGGCTTTCAGGGCCGGTTGCGCGTAGAGCAGGGTGGCGGCGACAAACATATGCAGATCCGCGCGGGCTCTGGCGCGGATCATCGCAGCGCAGCGCGCGGTGGTCGAGCGTGATCTGTCGCCGCATTGGCAAGGTGTCGACAAACCGCTCAAGGTACTCTCGGCCTGGAAACCGGTCTGGATCACGACGGCGACGGTCGCGATCTTTCTGACGGCCAGTTTTCTGACACTGTCCTACCTGTTGTCGGGCGCGACCGAGCGGGTTCTGGGGCAGCTTTCGGTTCTGGATACCGGTCAGGTGGCAGAGCTTCTGCGCCGCGCGCCGCCACCCCCGCCGCCACCGGTCAGGACCGACGCCCAGCTTGAACAGGTCAAGGGGTTCTTGAAGGACGAGATCGACGAAGGCATCGTATCGGTCTTCCAGGACGCCAATACGATCACCATGCGGATCGTCGGCACCGGCATGTTCGCGTCCGGATCGGATCAGCTGCAATCGACCTTTTCCACGCCCTTGTCGCGCGTCGCCTCGGCGCTGAACGAGGAAAAGGGGCCGGTGATCATCGTTGGCCATTCCGACAACGTCCCGATCAAGTCTTCGCGGTTCCCCTCTAACATGCATCTGTCGCTGGCGCGGGCGACCTCGGTGATGAAATCGCTGGCGGGCGCGATCGTGGATCCGGGCCGGATGTCGGCCGAAGGCCGCGCGGACAAGGACCCGATCGCGCCCAACAACACCCCCGAGGGCCGCGCGCTTAACAGACGCATCGAGATCGTGCTGGTCCGGGAGGAGCGGGATGATGCAGACGTTTCCTGCGTATATCTTAAATCGATCATTCCCGTCGCATCTTCCTGGCGCTGGCGACAAGTCTTGTCATCTGGTTCTTCGGCCCCTTCATCGGGTTCGGAGAAATCCGCCCGCTGGACGGGGCGCGGCCGATCCTTGCGATTGTCCTGATCTGGCTTCTGGCGCTGACCGTCGTTCTGATCATCCTGATCCGTCGCGGCAAGCGCGACAAGGACATGGCAGAGGATATCGTCGAGACGCGGCGCTAGAGGCTGACCCCGGCGACGAGGTCGTGAAAGCCGAATTGGGCGACATGCGCGACAAGCTGAAAAGCGCGATGGTCAAGCTGCGCAAGTCGAAGATGGGGCGCCGGCATCTTTACGAACTGCCGTGGTACGTGATGATCGGTCCGCCGGGGGCGGGCAAGACCACGGCGATCGTCAATTCCGGGCTTCAGTTTCCGCTGGCCGACGAGATGGGCAAGGCCGCGATCGGCGGTGTCGGCGGCACGCGCAACTGCGACTGGTGGTTTACCAACAACGCGGTCCTGATCGACACGGCCGGGCGCTACACCACGCAGGAAAGCGATGCAGAGGCGGACAACGCAGCATGGCTCGGCTTTCTAGGCGCTGCTGAAGAAAGACCGCAAACGCCAGCCGATCAACGGCGCGATCATCGCGATCTCGCTGTCCGATCTGTCGAACCAGGACGAGCTGACCCAGAAAAGCCATGCGCGCCGCGATCAGGCGCCGGCTGCATGAATTGCGCGAACGGCTGGGCGTGCGTTTCCCGGTCTATGTCCTGTTCACCAAGGCCGATCTGATCGCCGGGTTCACCGAGTTCTATGACAATCTGGGCCGCGAAGACCGCGAACAGGTCTGGGGTTTCACCCTACCGTTGCCAAAGGCCACCAAGTCCGAGCTTTCCCCCATCGCCGGTTTTGACGAGGAATTCTCGCTGCTGCTGGGGCAGGTCAACGCGCAGTCGCTGGACCGGCTGCAGGCGAATCCGATCACCAGCGCCGGTCGCTGATCGCAAGCTTTCCGATGCAGCTTGCCGCCGTCAGACAGGTCGCGCGCGATTTCCTGAACGAGGTCTTTCAGGACAACCGGTATGAACATCGCCACCTGCTGCGCGGCGTCTATTTCACCTCCGGCACACAGGAAGGCACCCCGATCGACCGGCTGATGATGGGCATGGCGCGGACCTTCGGCATCGGTCGTCAGGCCATCGGCACCGGGCGCGGATTGGGGCGGTCGTATTTCCTGACCCGGCTATTCGAAAGCGTGATCTTCGGCGAGGCCGGGCTGGTCAGCGCCGATGACAAGGTCGAGCGTCGCTATCGCTGGACCAAGCGGGCGGCAATTGCCGCAACGGTCGTTGTCGCGTCGGTCACCGGCACGCTCTTTACGCGCAGCTATCTGGGCAATCAGGATCTGATCGCGCAGGCGGGTACATACGTTGACAGCTATCAGCAGCTCAGTTCGACCTTGCCGGGCAGTCCCGTTGGCGACACTGATCTGCCGCCGGTGATTGATGCGCTGAACGTCTTGCGCGATATGCCAACCAATCCCGCCGCAGGCGATCCCGATCCGGAGCGGCGCC
>CAVYHT010000029.1:0-55965 GCA_963768355.1 uncultured Alphaproteobacteria bacterium | reverse complement strand
AATCGAGGTCGCCTCGATTTCGCATGCGGCCCACTCGAGCCGAATACTCACCGTCCTCGATCCGAACCTGTACGGCGCACAGGCGCACCCACCCAAAGGCCGCTTCCAGTTTCCATCGCTTCCAGATCAGCCGGATCAGTATCGCTTGCCTGAACCTCGGCGATCGGCTCGGCTTCGTCGAACCGTGAGACAGAGACGACGCGCCAAAGCCGGCGCGCGGACTTCAGCTTGCGACCAGATCCGGAGACCGACCGCCCCGTGAAAAGTGTTGTGACACCCCGGTATTGCCGACCTGCGCCAAGCATTCGCAAAGCACAGGCGGCAACGGCAGGCGCGTGACATCTTGTGCTGCAATCCAGCCCCGCAACTGCGCTGGCGAAAGCTTGTCCAGCCTGTTCATCCGCCGTTCGACAGCGCCGAGTTCGCCCTTCGGCCGGATTGATCAGCACGAAAACCGGGAAGGCGACAGGATCAACTTCTGCCGTGAGCTTGCAACAGCGGCGAACCGCTCGCTTTTGCGCCCATCGAGACATCGGTACGCGGATCGCCTTTGGCCACGCCGTCGATCCGGAGGTCCGAAGAGATGACGCCAGATCCTCGGTTTCGTCTGATGCCATATTTTCCAAGGGCTTCGGCACGTCAGCGATCCCGGGGCTGCACAAAGGCTTGCCCCATAGCGCAGGTAGCAGCAGGCCGCAACCAGCGATAGCCACCCGCGGCGCAAGTCCCTTGATGCCGCCAATCGCCACCGCATGCCGCACACCTTCAGACCCATCGCGGGTTCCGGCAGTACCGCGACCGCACCAAGCAACCGAGTGCAGCCAGCGCGGCGTATAGATCGGCACCGATCGGCATCGCCACCATCAGCCTGTCCCCCGGCCCCAGACCTGCCGCCGCCCATTTGGCGGCGAATCCCTGCGCCCGCGCCTGAAGCTCGCGAAAACTGACCCTGGTGCCGTTACCTTCCACCAATGCGATACGGTCGCCGTGCCGGGCGACCGCTTCGGCGAAGGCATCCGGCAAATGATCAGCCGAGGCGTCGACCCATCAATGCATAGCGGCGGAACACCTTTGCACCATTCATCCCGCTGCGCATCGCCGACAGATTATCGTCATTCATCAGCGCGTGAATCGCGGTCCGATACCCCAGTGCTTTCGCCGCTCGATAAAACCGGGCGCTTAGCGCATGTCCCGCCCCTTTTTGTAGGCTCGCATAGGTCTTCAGAATGGCACTTTGCGGTTGCTGGCCTTCCGCATAGTTGGGGATACCGAACAGAAACCCCGCCAGATGGTCATCCTCGGCGTGGGCGAAAAGGATCAGCTCGCGTTTCAGCATCGGTACGACCGGCATATACATCGCCAGAAAATCCGGCAGACTGATCGGTTTATCGAACGGATTTTCGGCGAAGGCCTGACAGGACAACGCATGGACCTGCGTGAACAGCCTTTCCGGATCGGAACCGTCCCAGCTTTCTATCCGAATCCCATTTGCCTCTGGCGGCGTGTCGCTTGCAACATCCGCAAGCAGCGCTGACGCCGAAAAGTAACTGCTGATCGGCGTGAAGCCAGCAGCCTCGAACGCGGCCCGATCATGCGGTTAACTGCCCGGTTCCATCAGGAACGGCTTGCTGCCGTCAGTTTCGGTCACCAACCGGTAGCTGTGCCAGGTATCGCCATCCATCGGGCCAATCAGCGCCTTCGCGCCATCGCCCGCCGCAAGCTCGGCGGCCTGATCCAACAACGCGGCCCCGGCCTCTGGTGTCTCGCAGGCAAACTCGCCGACCGCAAACGCCGCCTGACCGTTCCAGTCGGGTGCGTTGCGGTTCAGGGTCAGCCTAGCGCCGTCGATCTTCATCTTTTTGCTCATCAGGTCCATGCCTTCGCAACGCCAACGGCCCACAGATACCCCAGGACCGGAACGATCAACGATAGAATGGCCAGCTTGGCAACCCGTGCCGAGGCGAAGAACGCTGGCTTGATGGCCGTTGCCACGAGCGGCAGAGCCGCAGCCGCAAGCACAAGGGGCCAGGAGACCGCTCCTTTGATCCAGTCGGGATTGAACCCCATAAGCCAGGCATAAAGCCAGAACAGCGCCAACACGGCGACGGATATCGCAGCCCACCGCGATATCGCCGACAACACGGCACAGGACAAAACGATGAACCCCGTTATCAGGCCAAGCTGGCTTAGGCCGTAGAACTGCAACGCATTGTAATCAGCCAAGAGCCCGACATATAGCCAGCCAAAGCTGATCAGCGCGACGCCCGCCACGACATCAAGCTCGGGATAGGTCGCATCGCAGGGATTCAGGCGGCGGCTAAGGGCATGGGCCACGAAGACCAGCACCGGCAGCACGGTGTTTTGCAGCGCAACCACAGAGAGAAGCAGGAATATCGCGATCACATAGACCCGCGCGGCGTGGCGGCTTAGACCTAGTGTGGCAGCGGCAGACAGGAACGCCCAGATCGCGGCGACAAAGGCGGCCATGATGAACAGGATCTCACCCGGCGGGCTGTTAAGATGACTTTGCAGAAAGACCATCAGGCCCGCTGGCAGAAAGAAATTGTCGAAACCGCGCCAGCTGTCAGCCTCGACCAACGTGCCGAATGCAGCGACGATCATCGACAGCAGAATGACGTTAGGGCGCGCGACGTCGGACAAAAGCAGCAGGCAGATCATCGACAGGATCAGGCTGATCAGAAAAAAGGCGACAGAGCCCTCGACGCTTTTCTGGCCGTCCTCGACCTGAAAGAACCCGCGCCCGTAGCGACTGCCAGTCAGCGCTGCCGCGGCGTCTGCCAGGGTCAGAATGGCAATCGGCAGGACGTAGAGAACCGCTTGCCCTTCCGCCAGCAGAAAAACCACGCCGATTGCCAGCGCCAGCAAGATGTCCCCGTAGGATCGCCGCTCGACGCCGTGCAGGGTCTCGCCGATGCCGCCCTTGGCAAAGCGCGGCAGGCGCAGCACGGCCATTACGATCAGCGTCAGCGCGATCAGCATGTAAACCGGCCAGCGGTCCGGAAAGAGCCAGGGCAGCGTCAGCGCATAAAGTCCGGTTCCGATGTGAACCAGCTTGCGCTGCACCTCTGCCGACAATCCGTAGGCGCGTGCCTGAGACCGCACCATGGCCATCAGCCCTAGCAGAACCAGAACCGAGCCGATGGCCATGCCGATCTGCAAAACCGCGCTCATCCGGCGACATCCTCGATCACGAAGTCGGAATAGAAGAACGCCTTGTCGATTGCCTTCAGCCGCAACTCATCCTCCGTGCGGGTCATCACCCGGTCCGCAAATGGCGCGGGCACCCGGCGCGGGGCCATCATGTTCCAGTAAACCAGCCGCGCGCCCGAATTGGAGGCTGTCAGAACCTGCCCGTAAACCTCGGCAAAAACCTCTGGCGACATGTATTCGAAGATATCCGACAGGTTGAACCCATCGGCCTTTTCACCGGTGCTCACAAACGCCTCTAGCGATCCTAGCCGGATATCCAGACACTCAAGGCGGTCGCGGATCAACTCATAGTATTCCGCGCGCCAAGTCATCGGCAGGGCCGCGCCATGCGTCCCTTTCATGATCCAGTGCAGATAGGGATTTTCGGACGGATCGCAGGCGATGGCCGCATGACGGATACGGCGGGAAACATGGTCTGCCACGCTGCCCTCGACATGATCGAAAAACGCCTTGTCGCGACCCATACGCCCCATCGTGAAACGCGAAAAGAACACGTTCAGCAGCAGTTTCCAGCGCAGCGTTTCGAACCGCGTCGTCAGGAAGCGTTTGCGATCCGCGGATGCGCGCGAAATGAAAATGTCGTCAATCGTCCGCTTGGAATGGACCAGCGGCAGCAGATAGCGCCGGAAGATGCGGAAATAACGCTCGAACTTGCCAATTCCGCCAGCACCATAGCGAACCACCTCTGGCGTCAAGCCATGCCAGAACGCCTTGGTCGCGGCGTCAGTATGCGCAAGCGCGCGACGCAGCAGTTCGGCGCGGCTGTTACTGGGCCGCGCGCCAATCAGTTCCAGAAATTCGGGATGCGACAAGGCGCGAAACGCCCCGATCCGCAGATGCAGGCAGGCGATCTGCGCAGGCGACAGATCGACGACGACGACCCTTTCAGGATCAAGCGTCAGCAGCGCCAGCGCATTGTCCCCCGCCGAGCAGATCGACACCAGCGTCCGGCCCGCATTCCCGGCCAGCGCAGCGGTCAGGACGTCCGCATCTTCCCACAATTGTGCGTAACGGATGTGGTCGAACCGTGCCTTTGCGGCAATCTCAGAGCTTTGCGTCAAGTCTTCGCACCATGCCTGTGGCCCCGTTCGCTTCCAGCCGCTCGCCGTCCTGAACCCAGTCTGTCGCGCCTTTAAGCCCGACCACACAAGGGATGCCAAGCTCTCGCGCGACGATGGCTGAATGCGACAACAGCGACCCCCGCTCGACCACGATGGCCGATGCGTTGGCAAAGACCGCGATCCAGCCGGGATCCGTGTGCCGCGCGACAAGAATATCGCCGGGATCGAGCCGTTCCGTCCGCGGATCGCGGATCACCCGCGCCTTGGCCGTCGCTAACCCCGCCGAGCATCCGGTACGCCGGTACGCGATGTGCCGCCCTCGGCCACTTTAGTCGAAACTTCTGCCGTGCCGGTCATCATCGCTATACCGCGCATCTCGATCCGCTCGGCAGGGTCAGGGCGGCTGGCGGAAGCTGCGTCCTCGGCCTTTCGCAGTGCGACGATGCCCTTAAGGTTGTGGGACAGTCCGAACCCTTCGATGGCCCCCAGAATTTCGGATGTCGTCAGGAACAGCACGTCGCGATCCTCGGCCAGCAAACCTCGCGCGGCCAGTTCACGTACCAGCGCCAGAAAAACCCGCCTGGCATGGCCAAAGATGCGCGTCCGCTCGAACCGCAAATTTTCCCGGTCCCGCACACGCGCCTTGGTCCAGCCGATCACCGTTCGGGCAACGACCCGGCGCAACGGCTTGCCCGCGAAAAGCCCCGCCCAGTCCGCCTGATCCGCATGGGCTGGCGGCGAAGGCGGGCGGTCGGCGTGGGACGCGATGGCCGCCAGAAGCTGGCTTGGATCATCGGTCAGCGGAATGCTTTCCAGCTTCAACTCTTCGGTGCAGCGGTCGCCGAACCGGGCGAGGTAGGCGTCGACCTCGGTCCGTATCTTCGGATGACCGTCCAAAGCGATCAACCCGCGATCTTTCAGATCATCGGTCAGCCCGGCCTCGGCCACCAGCCGACCCATCGCGGCGATCCGCTGCGCGGGTTCTGCCGAAACGATATCGCCCTGCCCGATCATCACATCGTTATGCAGCGCCAGCCCGTCCTCGCCCAGCCACCGCCGCAGCAGATTGCGCGACGCGCCGAACGCGATCATGCACAGGAAATCGTTGATCAGCGGCGCATCCCAGCGATCCAACAGATCGCTTTCGATCCGCCGATATTCCTGTGCCAGTTCGCTCGGACCAGCCGTTTTCAGGTCAAGACCGCTGTTCAGCGAGCGTTCCAGACGCCTGTAGAACCCGGCGCGGGTGCGTGGCAGTCGTATGGCCTCAAAACCCAGCCGCAGGGCAACACCGGACATCCGCAGATATTCGCGAAACTTGGCAATGCCCTCGGCCGGGGGCGGGCCGATCTGATCTGTTACCTCGGCGGGCAGTGGTTCGGACACACCCATCATGGTTTCCATATGGGCGCGGTTCAGCGAAAAACCGGGCAACAAAGCCAGTGCGCGGTACCAGTTAACAAGGTTGTAATAAACCCGCCCGTCGATCCGCCCCAGCATGTTGTCAAACACCGCCGCATTGTCGGCGACGGTCTGATTGGGGACGCCCAGCAAGCGCACGAAGGCGCGGTAGACCCGGGCATAGACATGCACCGCAAAGGAATAGGTCAGCGGGCTGACCATGCCGGGATAGCTTTCGACGATGTTGGAATTGTCGAAAATCGTCAGGGTTTCGTCGGGCGATGGTTGGGGTTTAAGTGCTGTGGTGATCGGACGGGCCTGAAGGATATGAAGACCATCGGCATCAATCACCCATTCGATATCCTGCGGCGCGCCAAAGGCCGCCTCGGCCCGCTGCGCCAAATCGGCAACCTGCTTTACCTCGGTTTCCGTAAGCACAGGCTCGGCGTCAGGCGCTTTGACAACTCGACCAGCCTCGATCACCCAAGTCTGGCCGTCCTCTTCGCCCGAAACCAGCCGATCGCCCAAGCCGCCGATGGCAGAAATGACGATCCGGTTCCGCAAGCCGCTGACTGGATCCGCCGAGAACGCCACGCCGGACACTCTGGCCGCAATCATCCGTTGAATGACGATGGCGGGGGCTGCCGCCTTTCCCCCGGATTTGACCGTGCGATAGATCTCGACCGTTCCGGAAAAGCCGGATAGCCAGACCTTTTTCGCGGCGTCCAGAACCCCGCTTGCGGGCACATTCAGAGAAGTATCGAACTGCCCGGCGTGGCTATGCTCTGCCCCGTCCTCGGCCTGACCGGACGAGCGAACCGCATAGGGGCCAACACCAAGTGCCGCCAAGGCCGGACCAAGTTCGGTCTGCAGCCCAGCCTTCGCCACGGGACCAGATTTGGCCACACGGAATGCGTCGGCGGGGATAACGAGGAATGCAGGCGGTGTGAAGCCTTCAGCACTTAGCCGGGCAAGCGAGGCCGCCTTGCCGCCAACGCGCGACACATCGGTCGCTTCGTTTTGCGGGATCAGCAACGTCATGCCATTGCCATCAGGAGCAGTGGAACGAAACCGGCGGTCGCATAGCACAGGAAGACCCACAACCCGGCAACTGTATCAATCCGGCTTTGTGCTGCTGCATCGGGCCGTCGAACATACGCCTTCGCCACCAGCAAGCAAGCAACCAGACCGACCATCCCTATAGCCGTCAATGCAATCATATGGCCGACTGCAACGCCGACGCCCGCCAGCAGCAAGAACGAGACGGTTACGAAACCGATCCAGATCACGGTTGCGCGGCGCGGGCCCCAAAGGGCCGAATAGGTCTCGACCCCCTCGCGCTCATTAGTCGGTGACCAGATTTTTCGGCCCAGCTCCAGAACACAACCATTGGCAAAGGACAGACCGATAAACAGCCACAACCCCGGATGCGGCGAACCATGTGGCAACCATTCCAATCCGGTCAGCATCAGGTCGATCAGCGGCATGATCGCCATGTGACTGAGCAGGTACAGGACAGGCCGCGCCTTCAACCATCAGGGGACGCCAAATTCCGCCGTCATCGCGGCAAGCCAAAGCCAGACGAGGATCAGCAACCAGACAAGTCCGGATCCGTGGACCAGCGCCAACGCAAGAGCGACAGGCACCGTTACCAGTCCAAGCCCGATGATCAAAGTCAGGCCGACCAGCCCGCGTGGGATCGGGCGTTCCGGGCGGTAGCGTTTGTCATCGTCCAGATCCTTGACCTCATCGCAAACCCGAAGCTGCCAGAACAAGATGAAAACCAGACCGAAGCCAATCAGATAAACGCCAGCGCCGGGCAGATCGCGCCCCGCCAGAACCGCCGAAATCGTGATGCTGGCGGCAGAGAACATCGCCAGCAACGGAACGGTTTTCGCCAAAGGAAACCGCTCTGCCTGATAGACCCAAAGACGGGCGGCCGGTGATTGCGTCATCTTAGCCGCGCCAGATTTTGATGCGCCCGCGTGAAATGACCCGCCGCCACTGCCGCGACGATGGAGATCTCTCCGCAAAGGCAGGTCGCGGCCGTCACCTCCGCCAGGGCCGCGCCCTTGCCGTTGCCCTTCAGGCCCAGAATGTTCAATCCCGCCGACTGGCTGGGCAACCCGGTGCCGCCGCCGACAGAGCCGACAAGGATGTTCGGCATGGTGACGGAACAAAACAGATCATCGCCCCGCGCCTCCATCCTTGTGAAACCAACGGCACTTTCGGCAACGCAGGCCGCATCTTGCCCGGTTGCGATGTAAAGCGCGGCCAAGCCGTTGGCATAGTGCGCCTGCGCGCCCATCTGGCCGGATAACAGCGATCCGAGATTGGCGATCTGGCCGTAGTCCAGCATCTCGGCCACGGTCGTTCCAAGATGCCGTTCGACCAGCCCTGCGGGAAGCACGACCGACGCACTGACCTTGCGGCCCCGCCCGGTCACAAGGCCAAGGAACGACGCCTTCTTGTCGCCCGAGAAATTACCCTCGATATACCATCGCTGGATCGGAACCGGGCAGCGGGCCGCGATATCCTCGCAGATAGCGTTGGTGCCGATGGTAACCATGTTCTGCCCCGATGCGTCGCCCGTCGTAAACCGGCAGATCAGGAACACCACATTGTTGTCGATGATCGGCTCGACCGAGATCAGCTTGCCGTGCCGCGTCGTCGCCTCAGCGGCCTGTTTCAGGCTTTCGATATGCGCCACCACCCATTCGACGAACAGCCCGGCCTTCAGCAATCCGTCGAAGCGGAAGGCGGGCGTCCGCATCACGCCTTCGTAGAGCACCGCCGTGCTGACACCGCCCGCTTTGGTGGCAACCCAGGCCCCGCGGGCATAGGACGCGACCAGCGCCGCTTCGGTGGTGGCCAAAGGGACGTGAAAGTCGCCAATGGCGTTCAACCCGTTGATCCGCAGAGGCCCGATGACCCCGACAGGCACTTTGACCGTGCCGATGAAATTCTCGATATTCGCGCTGTAGGTTTCCGTCAGCGCCAACGTATCGTGGTCCGCCAATGCGTCGCGATCCGTGGCTGAGGCGCGCCCCGGACCGACAAGCCGCGCCCAGTATTTGCCAACGCTTGCCTTCGTCGCAGCGCGGACGGGCCGCAGCGCTGCGACGCTCTGAGGATCAGCCACCATCTGCCGCTCGGTCGAGGTTCTGTCGAACCGCTCGCGGACACGGCGCAGCATCTCGCTAACATGATAGGGAATGATCACCTTTGGCTCCTGCCCCTTACCTCTGGTCCTGCGACCCTCTTCGCACTCGATGCGCGGGGATACCACGAGATTTCGGGCAACAATATGGAACTTATCGTGCAATGCAGGGTGCAGGAAGCGATCATTCGCCGCGCTCTGACCAAGGTTCTGAGAGGGGTCGAAAGCGGCTTCGCTACTTGAGGGTCTGTCAAAGTCACTGTGTGACATATCAAGCCGACACACGACAGGTCATGTAACGAGCAAACGGTTACGCTTCTAATAGATAAATGGTGGAGCCCCAACTAGACAGCCTGTGGCAGCGTATGAAATCAACACGTTCGAACCTGCAAAGCTGACCAAACTGCGGCGACATTGCTCTTCTGATCGCTAGGTTTGTTAAGCATACAATCGCCAAACCTTTAGGCTGCAATCAACGACAGTTCATGTCGCAAAAGCAGGTCCTGAATACCCGGTCCGGGCTGCACGTCGCAAATGACAGCTTGGGCCTTATGCGGTTTTTTCCAGCGTAGCGGCGCGTTTCTGTCGAACTTGGTTTGGTCAGCGAGGAAAAACCCTTGTGTCGCAGAGACCAGCATTGCCTGCCGCAGCACCAGTCCCGACCGGTCAAAATCGCTGGGGCCCTGATCCTCGCTGAGGCCGCCAAGGCTGACAAAGGCGAAGTCGGTGCTGTAGCCTGACATCATCTCGATAGCGTCATGGCCACCAACGGCACGTTCTTTCGGGTTGAGTTGACCGCCCAGCAATGTGACGTCGGCCCGCCCCATCAGATCCAGCGCAATCGTGATGTCAGAGGTCCAGATCCTCAGCCCGCTGCGGGCCTGCAATTCACGCGCCAGCGCTTGGGTTGTGGAACCGGAATCGAGTACGACCCGCGCCCCATCGGGAACCAGTGCCGCAGCCCGCGCCGCGATTGCGGCCTTGCCCTTCGCGTTCTCGGTCAACCGATCCGACAGGGCAGGCTCATGATGGGCAATGGCTACGGCCCCGCCATGCACCAACCGCAGCAATCCGCGCCCGGCCAGATGTGCCAGATCGTTGCGGATGGTTTCCCGTGTCACATCCAGTTGCGTGGCCAATTCGGTGGTTCGCACGCCTTCATGCTGTTCCAGATTTTGCAAGATCAGCGCGTGCCGCCGGATAGGTAGTTCGGACATGATCGCTCCTCCGGCTTCGTCGGGCTTATGGATGCCACAGAAAAGGCGATATGCCAATAAAATAAAAAAACTTCCAAAAAAAGCCAAATACACCTAGCTTGCCTCAAACCAAATGAGGGAGCTGCCATGACTGACCTTCCAACCCACGCCCATGTCGTCATCATCGGAGGTGGGGTGATCGGCACTTCGACCGCTTATCACCTGACAAAACTTGGCTATTCCGATGTGGTTTTGCTGGAGCAGGGGCAGCTTTCCTCTGGCACGACTTGGCACGCGGCAGGGCTGGTGGGGCAATTGCGCAGCCATTCGGTGATGACCTCCCTGATCCAGTACTCGACCCGGCTCTATTCCGAGCTTCATGCTGAAACCGGGCTGGAAACCGGGTGGAAGCAATGTGGTTCGCTTTCCGTGGCACGTACCGATGCGCGAATGATCCAGTTGAAGCGAACTGTTGCATCGGCGCGTTCGCAGGGCATTGATGTCGAATTGCTGACCGCACAGGAAGCGGGCGCCATGTGGGCACCGATGGCAATCGATGATCTGAAAGGCGCGATCTGGTTGCCGGGGGACGGCAAGGCCAACCCGACCGATCTGACGCAATCATTGGCGAAAGGGGCGCGCATCGGCGGGGCGAAGGTGTTTGAAGGCGTCCGCGTCACCGGAATTCAGGTCGATAAGGGGCGCGTCACAGGCGTCGAAACCGCGCAAGGGACGATCACAGCGGATATCGTGGTAAACTGTGCAGGCCAATGGGCCCGCAAGGTCGGGCTGATGTGCGGTGTGTCGGTGCCGATGCACTCGGCAGAGCATATGTATATCGTTACCGGCAATGTGGACGGGGTCCATCCCGACCTGCCGGTGATGCGTGACCCGGACGGATATATCTATTTCAAGGAAGAGGTCGGCGGCCTTGCGATGGGTGGGTTTGAACCTTCGGCCAAGCCTTGGGGGATGGCCGGTATCCCGGATGACTTTGAGTTTCGGCTGCTGCCCGATGACTGGGATCAGTTTGAGATCCTGATGGAAAACGCGCTGGTCCGGGTGCCTGATCTGGAAAAGGCCGAGGTAAAGAAGTTCTATAACGGGCCGGAAAGCTTTACGCCGGATAACAATTTTCTGTTGGGCGAAGCGCCCGAGCTGAAGAATTTCTATGTTGGTGCCGGATTCAACTCCATGGGCATTGCCTCGGCAGGCGGGGCAGGCAAGGCCCTAGCCGAGTGGATCGTGGAAGGTGCGCCCACGATGGACCTTTGGCCCGTCGATATCCGCCGTTTTGCCAAGTTTAACAATAACATGACATGGCTGCACGACCGGATCAAAGAGGTGCTGGGCCTGCATTATTCGATGCCATGGCCCAATCTCGAACTGGAAAGTGCCCGCCCTTTACGCCGCTCACCGCTATTTCCGGCATTTGACGTCAAGGGCGCTGTTTGGGGATCGAAAATGGGCTGGGACCGGGTGAATTACTTTGCGCCAAAGGGTGAAGAGGCCAGGATTGAGTATTCCTTTGGTCGCCAGAACTGGCATGAGGCGGTTGCTGCGGAACATGACGCAACCCGCAACAATGTCGCGCTGTTTGACCTGACCTCTTTTTCCAAGCTGATGGTGGAGGGCAAGGATGCACTCAGTGTTCTCAACCATATCTGCACCGCAAATCTGGACCGGCCAATCGGCAGTTCAGTCTATTGCGGGCTTTTGAACAAACGTGGAGGCTATGAAAGCGACCTGACGGTTTTCCGGCTGGCAGAGGAGCGTTTCATGATCGTGACCGGCTCTGCGCAAGCTGTGCATGATGCGGATTGGATCCGCAAAAACACGCCAGAGAACGCTCATCTGTGGATCTCGGATGTCACCAATGCCTGGTCTGTTCTGGCCGTGATGGGGCCGAAATCGCGCGAACTATTGCAGGGTCTGACCAGCGTTGATCTGTCGGATGCCGCCTTCCCCTTTGCCACTGTCCAGGAAATCGACCTTGGCTATGCGACGGTGTTAGCCAACCGGATGAGCTATGTTGGCGAAATCGGGTGGGAACTGTTCGTGCCGGTCGAATTCACGCTTGGCGTCTACCAAACATTGCATGGTACGGGCGCAGGGCTGGTTGACGCCGGATACTACGCGCTGGAGGGTTTGCGGGTTGAAAAGGGCTATCGCGCATGGGGGCGGGAACTGACACCTGATATCAATCCGTTGGAGGCGGGTCTGAACTTTGCTGTCGATTACGATAAACCCGGCGGCTTCATCGGAAAGGACGCGCTGCTTGCTGCGCGCGCTTCCGGACGGTTGCATCAACGTATCGTGCAGATCAGCCTTGAGGATCCGATGCCGCAGCTTTGGGGCGGCGAGCTGTTGTTGCGCGATGGCATCGCAGTTGGCAAGCTGATGTCAGCCGCTTACGGACATATGCTTGGCCGGGCCGTAGCCCTTGCGTGGATTGCGGAGCCGGAGCGGGTAATCGATCGTCCCTACCTTACGGAAGGGCGGTTTGAGGTGGACCTCGCGGGCGATCGGTTCAGCGCGCGGGCTCATTTGAAACCGGCGGTCTGAGACTCTGTAGCGTTTCGCTCGTGATCTGTTGCGTCGAACCGCAAGCAAGCCGTCACTATACCCGGCAATCGTCTGCTTTGGTTTGCATTCAACCAGATGAATTTTGAATGCCAGCCGCTTTAGGGTTTTGCGGCAAACCCTTTGGCGATCTCAAGAAAGGCGCTGACCAGCTTGCCGCTGCGACGTTCGCGCAGGCAAATCAGCGTCTCTTCCATGATCATGGTTTCTTCGTCCTCAAGCGGGATTCGCACTAACCTCGGGTCCTCGCCGAACTCGGCTGCTGAGACAAAGCCAATCCCAGCGCCGGAGGCCACAATCTCCCGCACGGCCTCGCGCCCCTCAGCGGTTATGGAGGGCGTGAAATCATATCCCTTTGCGGTCGCGGCTTCTTCAAACTTCTTCCGGGTCTTTGATCCCCGTTCGCGCATCACTAGAGGCAGATCTTTCAAATCACCGAAACTTAAAGATCTACGTTTAGCGAGCGGGTGCTCCGCTGCCACAAAGGCCGAGATTGGCGTTGCATTCAGCAAGATCGTTTCGAACTCCCGCCCCGGCGGTATCTCGCCCAGTATGCCGATATCGGCATCGTAGCTGAACAGGTTTTCGATGACGGTTTCGGTATTCCCGACCCGCACCGAAATCCCTACTCCGGGATACTTCTTCCGGAAATGCGCAAGGATTTTCAGAACATGCTGTGCTGAATCGGCCATGATCCGCAGGGTGCCGGCCCGCATCGCACGGCTTTCCGACAAAAGCTCGCTTGCCTGGCTTACACTGTCAAACAGACGTCGCGTAATCTCAAGCAATCTGTCCCCGGCCGGGGTCAAGGTGACCTGCTTTTTATGACGATTAAACAAGAGGATATCATATTCCTCTTCCAGCTTTCGGACTTGATCTGATATCGCGGGCTGGGTCAGACAAAGCTCTTCCGCCGCCCGGGAAAAGCCGCCACAAATGGCCACGAAATGAAAAGCGCGTAGCTGCACAAAGCGCATTGGAACCCGAAAACCTATAGGCTGGCACTATACTTTCATCGAAACTAACGATTTGCTTTATGGAGCGCAAGCGCGCCTAGTGGTTAGCTAGCTGCGCGAACAGCGAATGAGGAACAGTGAATGGAGCCAGCGGCCTTTCTTGTGCATCTGGCAGGGGCAATCATGCTTTTGCTTTGGTCTGTGCGCATGGTGCGGACAGGTGTGGAGCGTGCGCATGGTACGCGCCTGAAATCTGCACTGCGCGAAGCACGTGGGGGTAATGCACAGATCGCCGTGGCCGGCATGATACTGGCCGTCGTCTTGCAAAGCTCAACTGCCGTGGGCGTTTTGGCCGCCGGATTTGCGACCAGCGGCATTCTGACAGTTGCCACGGGGATTGCGGCATTGCTGGGGGCCGATCTTGGGTCCGCGCTTGTGGTCAAAATCCTGTCTTTCGAGCTGAGCGGGCTGGTCCCGTTCTTGCTGCTGGTCGGTGCCACGATGTTCCTGAAGTTTGAGGCCCGCACCGTGCGTCAGACCGGGCGCATCATTCTGGGCATCGCATTCATCCTGCTGTCGCTGAAAATGGTCGGTGAGGCGACCGAGCCGCTGCGCGATAGCGCCGCCTTGCCGGGGCTGATCGGTTATCTGAAAGGCGATCCGCTAACCGCTTTCGTGGTGGCGGCACTGATTGCCTGGGTCGTTCACAGTTCGGTCGCGACGGTGCTTTTGTTTGTCACCTTCGCGGCCAGCAACTTTCTGCCGCTTGAGGTGGCCCTGCCAATGGTGCTGGGCGCAAATGTCGGGGGCGGGATGATTGCGGTCTGGCTGACCCGCGGGATGGAACTGGAAGCACGGCGCATTCCTTTGGGGAACCTGATCTTTCGTGGGACGGCGGCGGCTCTGGTCCTAAGCGTTTTGCAGGTGATTGACCTGCCAATTCATTATCTTGGCGCAACCGAGGCGGTACAACTCGTTAATTTCCACCTGGGCTTCAATCTGCTCCTGGTGCTGCTGGCGGTTCCCTTTGTTGGGCCAATGGCCCGCCTCACGGGCGCGCTTTTGCCGCAGCCAGTGGTCGAGGCCGATCACGGCGTGCCTGATCCGATGGCCAGCATGCTGGACCGCAACGCCATCAAGCTACCCAGCGTTGCCCTTGCCAGTGCCAAGCGTGAGTTGCTGCGGATGGGGGAAACGGTGGCGACCATGTACCTCCCGGTGATGGAACTCATGGATGGCGGCAATCTGGAACAGATTGCGCGGGTGCGGGCGCTGGATGATCAGGTCAATCGTAAACATACAGATATCAAACTCTTCATCGCCGAAGTGAACCGGGGCGATCTGTCAGAGCGTGAAATCCGGCAGGGTATCGAACTGACGGATTTCTCGATCAATCTGGAACATATCGGCGATATCATTGCCAAGAGCCTGCTGACGCTGGCCGAAGAGCGCGCCCGGAAAAACCTGCGCTTCTCACGCGAGGGCTGGGGCGAGATGTGCGACATGCATGCACGGGTCGAGGCCAACCTGCAACTGGCGCTGAATGTGCTGATTTCCGGAGATATCGAAAGCGCGCGGCAACTGGTGAAAGAAAAGGAAGCCATGCGCAAGCTGGAGCGCGAAAGTCACGACCTGCATCTGGAACGTCTGCGCGCTGGTCAAGCGGCGAGCGTTGCGACCAGTGACATCCATCTCGAAACTGTTCGCGGGTTAAAAGAGATCAACTCGCTTCTGGTGACGGTGGCCTATCCCATCCTCACAGAAAGCGGGCATCTGCTGCAAAGTCGTCTCGCGCAGCCAGGCTGACAGCAAAATCTATAGATGGATACAAAATAACGATTTTACATATATTATATGACGTGAAAAACCGAGCCAGACCAATGATCTGACAGCAAGGAAATCCGATGTCTCAGATGGCTTCAGACGCAACTTCTGCCTTCCCCGATCCCGCGTTGGGAGAACCTTACCTTCTGACGCCGGGGCCGCTGACCACGGCGTTTAGCGTGAAACAAGCCATGCTGCGCGACTGGGGGTCTTGGGACGCTGATTTTCGGGCGATGACCAAATCGCTGTGTGATCAGCTGGTAGCGATCGCGGGCGATACCAAGGGCGAATTTGCCTGCGTGCCGATGCAGGGTTCCGGCTCTTTCTCGGTCGAGGCGCTGCTGGGCACTTTCGTTCCCAAAGACGGCAAGGTTCTGGTGCTGGCGAATGGCGCCTACGGGCTGCGCGCCGCCGAAACCATGCGCTATCTGGGCCGGGCCTATACGTTGATCGACAAGGGCGATTACATGCCCCCGCGCGGTGATGAGGTGGGCGCAGCCCTGGATGCGGACCCCGCGATCACCCATGTGATTGCAATTCACTGCGAAACATCGTCTGGAATCCTCAATCCGGTGGCCGAAATTTCCGAGGCGACGTATGCCCGCGGTCGCAAACTACTGGTCGACAGCATGAGCGCGTTTGGGGCGATTGATCTGGATGTGAACAAGATCCGTTATGAGGCGATGGTGTCCTCGGCGAATAAATGCATCGAGGGCGTGCCGGGCTTTGGCTTCGTTATTGCCCGCAAGTCGGAACTTGAGCTTTGCAAGGGCAACTGCCATTCGCTCTCGCTGGATGTCTATGCACAATGGGCCGCGATGGTGAAAACGGGTCAGTGGCGGTTTACCCCGCCGACGCACGTGGTTGCGGCTTTCCTTGAAGCGCTGCGCATTCATGCCGCCGAAGGCGGCGTTGCGGGCCGTGGTGCACGCTACACCCGCAACCGCGATGTGATGGTTGCGGGCATGCGGGGCCTTGGCTTTGAGACGCTGCTGAAAGACCGCTGGTTGTCACCGATCATCGTGACATTCTTCTGTCCGGCGCATCCCAGTTTCGTCTTCTCAGAATTCTATGAGTTGATGAAGGAAAAGGGCTTCATCATTTATCCCGGAAAGCTGACGGTGGTGGAAAGTTTCCGCGTCGGTTGCATTGGCCGGATGGATGAACATGTCATGGCCCGTGTCGTCAAGGCGGCCGACGAATCGCTGGTGGAAATGGGTGTCGATACCGCCGCGCCGCCTGCGGAAGCCATTGCTGAACGCGCCAAACTCGCTGCCTGAGACGGCCACGAAACATTAAAGTATAGGACCCGAAATGACCGATACCACCCACGCCGCCGTTGAGGCGAATGACCGCATTTATCCTTGGCCGAAAGTCCCGGCGATTGCGATCTGCCTTGATGGCTGCGAGCCGGAATACCTGACGCAGGCGATTGCGGCGGACCTGATGCCCACGTTGAAGCGGATGCGCGAATCCGGCACCGACCGCTTGGCCCATTCTGTGATCCCGTCCTTCACCAATCCCAACAACCTTTCCATCGCCACCGGTCGTCCGCCGATCGTGCACGGCATCTGCGGCAACTACCTTTATGAGCCGGAGACCGGCGAAGAAGTGATGATGAATGACGTGCGTTTTCTGCGCGCGCCAACCGTTTTCAAGAAGTTCTACGATGCAGGTGCCCGTGTCGCCATTGTCACCGCCAAGGACAAGCTACGCGCACTGTTGGGCGCTGGATTGCAGTTCGATGATGACCGCGCAAAGTGTTTCTCGGCGGAGAAGTCCGATACCTCGACCCAGGCAGAGCATGGTCAGGAAGCTGCCTCCAAATGGCTCGGAATGCCGCAGCCAGAGGTTTACTCGGCGGAGCTTTCGGAGTTTGTCTTCGCGGCAGGTGTCAAGTTGCTGGCCGAATGGAAGCCGGACGTGATGTATCTGACCACGACCGACTACGTGCAGCACAAATACGCGCCGGAGCAGCCTGAAGCCCAGAGCTTTTACAAGATGTTCGACAGGTATCTGGCTCAACTTGATGAAATGGGCGCGGCCATTGTCGTTACCGCTGATCACGGCATGAAGCCCAAGCATGATGCCAATGGCGACCCGAAGGTCATTTATGTTCAGGACCTGCTCGATGAATGGCTGGGAGAGGCTGCGGCCCGTGTGATCCTGCCCATCACCGACCCTTACGTGGTTCACCACGGCGCGCTGGGTGGGTTTGCCACTGCATATCTGCCGAACGGTACAGATCAGGCCGATATCGTTGCTCGTCTCGCAGCTCGCCCCGAGGTTCTGGAGGTGATGGACAAAGCCGAAGCCGTCAAACGCTTTGAACTGCCCGCAGACCGGATAGGCGACATCGTCATGATCTCGACCGAGAACATGACTATCGGCACCTCTGCCCATCGGCACGACCTTGCAGCCCTGAATGAACCGCTGCGCAGCCATGGCGGATTGACCGAACAGGTGGTGCCGTTCATCGTGAACCGGGTGATCGACCTGCCGAGCAAGCCGGAATTGCGCAACTTTGATGCGTTCTTCTATGCCACGACGGCGGCGGCGCTTTGACATGAAGGACTCACCCATGAACCGCAAGATCAAGATTTGCCATGAGGGGATGCGCATTGGCGGGGAAAAGGTTTTTACCGACGACGTGGTCGAGGTGCGCTACCCCTATACCGACGAAGTGATCGGCACCGTGCCTGCGGGCAAGGCCGAACACGTCCGCCGGGCGTTCGAAATCGCCGCGGCCTACAAGCCAAAACTCAGCCGCTATGAGCGTCAGAAAATTCTGTTTTGCGCCGCAGAGTTGATCAAGGAGCGCCGGGATGAGCTGGCTTATTGGCTGACGCTGGAACTGGGGATTTGCCAGCAACACGCGCTGTATGAAACCGGGCGCGCCTATGACGTCTTCACCCTCGCGGGCCAGATGGCCATTCTGGATGACGGGCAGATTTTTTCCTGCGATCTGACGCCACAAGGCAAGGAGCGCAAGATTTTCACACTGCGCGAACCGGTGCGCGCCATCTCTGCCATCACCCCGTTCAACCACCCGCTGAACATGGTCAGCCATAAGATCGCGCCGGCAATCGCGACCAATAACTGCATGGTCTGCAAGCCGACCGAACTGACGCCGCTTACCGCGATCGCACTGGCCGACATTCTTTATGAGGCAGGTCTGCCGCATGAAATGTTCCAGATCGTAACCGGTTGGCCGAACGACATTGGCGACGAGATGATCACCAATGAGCATATCGACATCATTACCTTCACCGGTGGCGTGCCGGTTGGTAAAATGATCGCGGCCAAAGGCGCCTACAAACGGATGGCGCTGGAATTGGGGGGCAATGATCCGCTGATCATCTGCAATGACCTGTCGGATGCCGATCTTGAACGCGCGGCCACCATTGCGGTTGCCGGGGCCACCGGTAATTCGGGTCAGCGTTGCACTGCCGTGAAGCGGATTTTGGTGCAGGAATCTGTTGCTGACAGATTCGTTCCGATGGTTCTGGCCAAGGCCAAGGCGATCAAATTCGGCGATCCGATGGACCCAGAAACCCAACTGGGCTGCGTCGTCCATGCCAAAGCCGCCGAGACCTTCGAAAACCGGGTCTATGACGCGGAAAAGCAAGGCGCCAAGATACTTTATCATCCTGGCCGTCAGGGCGCGTTGCTGCCGCCGATCGTGGTGGATTTCGTGCCGCATGATAGTGAACTGGTGATGGAAGAAACCTTCGGCCCCATCGTTCCCATCGTTCGTGTGCCCGATAATGATGAAGAGGTGATGGCAATCTCGAACTCCACGCAATTCGGGCTGTCATCGGGCGTCTGCACCAATGATCTAAATCGCGCAATTGCCTATGTGAACGGGCTTGATGTCGGCACCTGCAACATCTGGGAACAACCGGGTTACCGGATTGAAATGTCGCCATTCGGCGGTATCAAGGACAGCGGCAATGCGGTGAAGGAAGGCGTGTTGGAGGCGATGAAGTTCTTCACCAATGTCAAAACCTATTCCTTGCCTTGGCCCCGCTAAGGCGACAGGTTTCAACCTACCGCCGCGCGGCCTTCGGGCCGCGTTTTTTCCCTTATGGGCGCATGCCAGATGAAAATCACCCACACCGAAGGCGAATCCAATACCTCAGCCGCGCGGCGCGCCTGGGCCGCCAAGCACCCCGATGCCGCAACCCGCGATTTGTTGCAACGTGACGCCGAAGCGTTCCTGCATCAAAGCCTGTCCAGTCCTTGTGTTTCCACCATCGTCAAGGCCGAAGGTATCTGGATCGAAGATACCGCAGGCCGCCGCTACATGGATTTCCACGGCAACTCGGTTCACCATATCGGCTATGCCCACCCGCGCCTAGTTGCCGCCATCAAGGACCAGCTGGATCAGCTTTCCTTCGCTCCGCGCAGGTTTACCAACGAACCCGCCGTCGAACTGGCCGAAAAGCTGGGGCAAATTGCGCCTGGCGATCTGAACAAGGTGCTGTTCACCACCGGCGGGTCAGATGCCAACGAGGTTGCGCTTGAAGATCGCGCGCGCCGCCACCGGGCGCTTCAAGACCGTCAGCTTCTGGGACGCCTTCCACGGCGCCGGGCTGGGGGCTGCCAGTGTCGGCGGCGAGGCGACATTTCGCAGCCATATCGCGGGGCCGTTGATCCCCGGCACCGAGCATGTCGCCCCGTTTGCCTGCTATCGCTGCCCCTATAACCACCCCGGTCCTGAAACCTGCGGCCTGGCCTGTGCCAAAATGGTGGATTATGTGCTGGGGCGCGAAGGCGATGTCGCCGCCGTGATTGCCGAACCGATGCGGGCCGTGCCGACCGTACCACCGCCGGGTTTCTGGAAAGCGGTTCGCGAAGCCTGCAACCGCCACGGCGCTTTGCTGATCATGGATGAGATCCCGACCGGGCTGGGCAAGACCGGCCGCATGTTCGCCTTTGAGCATGATGAGGTGATCCCCGATATCGTGACAATGGGCAAAGCTCTGGGTGGTGGCATCCTGCCAATCGCCGCCGTCATCGCGCGTCATGATCTGGATGTTTGTGGCGATTTTGCCATCGGCCACTACACGCATGAGAAAAACCCGGTCACGGCTCGCGCCGCCCTGACCACGATCCAGATCATCGAAGAGGAGGGTCTTGTCGCCCGCTCTGCCGAGCTTGGATCTTACGCTTTGGACCGGCTGCGAGCCTTTGCCCCCCAAAGCCGGTTTATCGGCGATGTGCGGGGCCGGGGACTGATGTTCGGGATAGAGATCGTCGAAGACCGCGACAGCCGGGCGGAGGCCCGCGAACGCGCGGAACGGATCTATTATCGCTGTCTTGAGGCGGGTCTGAGCTTCAAGATCAGCGCAGGCTGTGTGCTGACGCTTTCGCCGCCGCTTACCATCGCCCGTGATGATCTGGATTGTGCGCTTAGAATCGTTGAAACCGCGATACTGGCCGAGCAAGGCAAGTGAGCACATTAGCGCTTGGAATTGTGTTGTTCTCGGCGCTGCTCCATGCGTCCTGGAACGCGATGCTGAAGGCCGTGGATGACCGTGCGGGGGTCTTGGCGGCGGTTTCGCTGATGCATGTCTTGGCGGGTATCGTGCTGGTATCGCTATCGCCGATCCCCGATCGGGCAAGCTGGCCTGCCATCTTCATCTCTACCGTCGTGCATTACGGCTACTATCTGCTACTTTTTCGCGCCTACCGCCATGGCGACCTTAGCCAAGTCTACCCCATATCGCGCGGCATTGCGCCGGCCTTTGTGGCGATCTCGGCCTATCTGCTGCTGGGCGAGGATCTTGGCACAATTGGCTGGGCCGGGCTTGCCACTGTCAGCTTCGGAATCTGCCTTCTGGCGCTGCAACGCGGGGCGGTGCAAGCATCGGGTGCCGCGATTGGGCTGGCCCTGATGCTCGGCCTTTGCATCGGCACCTATTCGGTCGCCGATGGCATCGGCATTCGCCAGGCCGGAACGCCCACCGGATATATGGGCTGGCTGTTTCTCTGCGAATCCCCGGTCTCCGTTGCGATCGCTCTGCAACGTCGCCGCATCGGCGGTAATTTCGCGCCACGCACGGTGGTCCTCGGGCTGATCGGCGGGCTCTTTGCGGTTACGGCTTATAGTCTGGTGCTTTACGTCAAGACCATCGCACCTTTGGGGGCGGTTTCGGCGGTACGCGAATCTTCTGTAATTATTGCGGCCTTGATCGGCTTGGTTTTATTTGGCGAACGGCCGTGGCGCGGCCGATTGATTGCCGCCGTTATTGTGGTAGCAGGCGTCGTAGCGCTTTCGTCATCACACTGAACGACACCATGGTCAAAATCGTTACAACTATAAAATAAATAGATTTTACTTATTATCTGCGGTTTCTCACACTCCGCTAGGGATTGGTTTCTCTTTAAACTCTTCGGATTTCGTCACGAAGCGATTACAAAGGGAAACTACCAGACCAAACGAAGACGGGCCACAAATCCGCGCCAAACAATCTTCGAACTCAATACTGCTTTGCAGATCAAAAGGGGAGCTACATGACAATCACAAAAATTCTGAGCCTCGGCACCGCCGTATCGGCACTGTTCGCCAGCATGGCCTTCGCTCAAACCGAGCTGACGGTTTACACGGCCGTAGAGGCCGAGGACCTTGCCCGCTATGCGGAAACCTTCAACCAGGATCATCCGGATATCACGATCAACTGGGTCCGTGATTCTACCGGCGTTATCACCGCCAAGCTTTTGGCCGAAAAGAACAATCCACAGGCCGATATCATCTGGGGCCTTGCTGCAACCTCGCTTTTGGTGCTGAAGACCGAAGGTATGCTGCAGCCTTACGCACCAGCTGGCCTCGATAAGCTGGACCCGAAGTTCGTTGACAGCGACACGCCGCCATCCTGGGTCGGCATGGATGCCTGGGTTGCATCGATATGCTACAATACGGTCGAAGGCGACAAGCTTGGCCTGACAGCCCCAACCAGCTGGATGGACCTGACCAAACCGGAATATGCGGGCCATGTGGTGATGCCGAACCCGGCATCTTCAGGCACGGGTTTCCTCGACGTGTCGTCCTGGCTCCAGATCTTTGGCGAGGAGAAGGGCTGGGAATTCATGGACGCGCTGCACGAGAATATCGCGGCCTACACACATTCCGGATCGAAACCCTGCAAGATGGCCGCGGCGGGTGAAACCGTGATCGGCGTTTCCTTCGCGTTCCGTGGGGCGAAGTCCAAGGCTGAAGGCGCGCCGATTGAAATCGTTGTTCCGACCGAAGGTATCGGCTGGGACATGGAGGCCTCGGCCATCGTCGCGGGCACGGCCAACGAAGAAGCCGCCAAGACGCTTCTGGATTGGACGATCACCCCAAAAGCCATGGAAATGTACAATGTCGGTTATGCCGTTGTCGCCATTCCGGGCATCGCCAAGCCGGTCGAGCATTTCCCCGAAGGCATCGTCGATGCAATGATCGACAATGATTTCGAATGGGCTGCAAATAACCGTTCTTCGATTCTCGAGGAATGGACCAACCGTTATGATACCAAGTCCGAACCCAAGGGCTGATCCTTTTCGCCTTTGATCTGCAACGGGGTGCGCGCGGCAAGACCGTCGCGCCCCAGTACCCTCATGTCCCGAACCGGATGGAATTGATGACGTCATTTCACGCAGACCTGGCGAATGTCGCTTCGGCTGACCAAGCCAGCAACGGCACTGCTCCCTATTTACGGATTGACGGACTTTGGAAGGCATTCGGCAGTTTTCTGGCGCTCAAGGACATCAATCTTGATATCGCGGCGGGGGAGTTCATCTGTTTTCTGGGTCCTTCCGGCTGCGGCAAGACCACGCTCTTGCGGGCCGTGGCCGGGCTAGATCCGCAAACCCGGGTGCGAGATCCATCAGGGCGGGCAGGATATCTCGAACTTGCCGCCGTCAAGACGCGATTATGGCATCGTGTTTCAATCCTATGCGCTGTTTCCCAATCTGACGGTCGCGCGCAACATCGCCTTCGGGCTCGAAAATACCGGTCGCCCGACGGCGAGATCAAATCGCGGGTCGCTGAACTTGCTGGCGCTCGTCGGTCTTGCCCGAACAGGCGGATAAATACCCCGCCCAGCTTTCCGGCGGCCAGCAACAACGCATCGCTCTGGCCCGCGCCATCGCCATCAAGCCCGGTCTTTTGCTGCTGGACGAGCCGCTGTCGGCGCTGGATGCCAAGGTGCGTGTGCATTTGCGTCATGAAATCAAGGAGTTGCAGCGCCAGCTTGGCGTGACCACGATCATGGTCACCCATGATCAGGAAGAAGCGCTTTCGATGGCTGACCGGATCGTGGTGATGAACCACGGTACCGTCGAACAAGTCGGCACCCCGACCGAGATTTACCGACACCCCGCCTCGCTTTTCGTCGCCGACTTCATTGGCGAAACCAACAAGGTAACCAGCAAATACCAGGGTTCTCAGGTCAAGCTGGGCGATATTTCTCTGGTAACGGAAGTCAAAGGCATTCCCGAAGGGACAGAAGTGACCGTGGCCGTACGCCCCGAAGATGTGGTGCCGCACAGCTCTGAAGACGCGGACAAGGGAACTGCAAACATGCTGCCCGTCACCCTGACGGATATGGAATTCCTTGGCTCTTTCTGGCGTTGCCATCTGCGCAGCCCGGTACTGGGTGACGTGCCACTGATTGCCAATTTCTCCATCAACGCCCTGCGCAGGCTGGATCTGATACCCGGCCTGGAAATGATAGTTGAATTGCCCGCCGATCGGGTGCTTGTTTTCCCGAAAGGGGCGGCGGCATGAGCGACGCAAGCCTGCCTCCAGGCCGCACCGTCAAGTTGCAACTCGACCGTGATGCGGTGATCAAGCGGCTTTTCATGGGCGTGATCGCACTTTACCTGATCGTCGCCCTTGCCCTGCCGCTTTATGCAATGCTGTCGAAAAGCTTTGTGACCTTCAGCTTTGATCTGACGCGCTACGAATTTCAGGTCAGCGATGAGGCCGGAAATTTCGGGCCCGTCGGAATCCGCCGCCGCAATCAACGAACGTCTTGGGGTGATCAGCAGCGACGATCTGCGCTCAAGCTCCGATGGCCGCCTGTCGGTCACGCAGCTTTTTCCGGATTTCAGCTTTCGCAGCCCGGTGAAATACCGCTTGCGTGGCACAGTGGCGGACGCGCCGTATCTTGTCGGGCTGGACCTGCAGAACTCGACCGATTGGCAGGAGTATGACGGCAACACTTTCCGCCGTATCAACCTGCGTCCGGTCAAATCGGTCGGGCCGCAAAACTATGTCGAATACTTCTCCAACCCGGCGCTGTTTTCCTCCATAGAAAACTCACTGTTCATCGCAACCGTCAGCACTATCCTGACCGTGCTTTTCGCCTTCGGTTTTGCCTATGCGCTGAATCGCAGTCGCATGCGCTTCAAAGGGTTTTTCAAGCTGGTTGCGATGATGCCGATCCTTGTGCCGTCGCTGTTGCCCGGCATCGCATTGATCTATCTTTTCGGCAATCAGGGCATGCTGAAATCGCTTCTGATGGGCCAGTCGCATTTACGGGCCATTGGGCATCGTCATTGGCTCGGTATTCTTCACTTTTCCGCATGCGATGATCATCGTTTCTACAGCCCTTTCGATCGCCGATCAGCGCCAGTATGAGGCCGCCGAAAGCCTGCGCGCCAGCAAATGGCGCACCTTCTGGACCGTTACGATCCCCGGTGCCCGATATGGTCTGATTTCGGCAGCTTTCGTGACCTTTACGCTGGTGATCACCGATTTCGGTCTGCCGAAGGTGATCGGCGGGCAGTATAACGTGCTGGCCATCGACATCTACAAGCAGGTGATCGGTCAACAGAACTTTGAGATGGGCGCGGTGGTTTCCGTGATCCTGTTGATCCCGGCGGTTCTGGCCTTCTATCGTCGACCGACAGGTTCAGAAAAAACAGGTTTCGCTGTTGTCTGCCCGCTCGGTGCCCTATCAGCCGAGACCCAACCCGCGGTTTCGAGGCGATTTGTCTGGCATGGTGCGGCGCGATGGCCGTGTTCATCGTCGGGATGATTGCGAT
This sequence comes from uncultured Alphaproteobacteria bacterium, assembly GCA_963768355.1. Lineage (GTDB taxonomy): Bacteria > Pseudomonadota > Alphaproteobacteria > Rhodobacterales > Rhodobacteraceae > JAHEAO01. The sequence continues at coordinate 30,515 of CAVYHT010000029.1, read as the reverse complement.
CTGCCAATATGCGGCCCTGATCAAGTTCTGGCCCTATGACCTCAGCCTCGAGCCTGAACAACTATGATTTCAACAAGATGGATGGCGGCGGTTGGGCGGCCTACAGGAACTCGATCCTGCTGGCCGGGTTGACGGCAATTATCGGTACGGTGATCATCTTCACCGGCGCCTATATGGTGGAGAAGATCGACGGCTTCAAAACCGGACGCGGCGTGTTTCAGTTTCTGGCCATGCTGCCGATGGCGGTACCTGGCATGGTGCTTGGGGCTGGCCTATATCTTTTTCTTCAACAACCCCGATAATCCGCTGAACTTCATCTACGGCACCATGGCAATCCTCGTCGTGTCCACCGTGACCCATTTCTATACAGTGGGCCATCTGACGGCGCTGACAGCGTTGAAGCAGATCGACGGGGAGTTCGAACCGGTCGCGAGTTCGCTACGCCAACCATTTTATCGGCTGTTTTCGCGGGTCACGGTACCGGTCTGCCTACCCGCAATCCTTGACATATCGATCTATCTTTTCGTCAACGCGATGACGACAGTATCGGCCGTGGTGTTCTTGTATTCCACACATACAGCACTGGCCTCAGTCGCCGTGCTGAACATGGATGATGCGGGTGATATCGCGCCAGCGGCTGCAATGGGGATGATGATTTTCTACACCAATGCGGCCGCACGCCTGCTGCATCTGTTCGCCTCGCGGCGGATATTGGGCACAACACAGGCCTGGCGCGGGCGGTGATTGGGCAGTGCCCATAGTGCGATCCAGCCAGACCCACCCGTCGTTGCCGTCAACTTGACAGGGCCCATCGAAGCCCTGTGCTTTCGACCGCTTCACAAATCCGAAAGCAAACCTCGGTCGCCGCCGCCGCAAAACTCCCCAGACGCCCTGTCGCCTCCAAGGCGCGGATCAATTCCAGCGGAAGGCTGGTTAACGGATGTTCTAGCATAAGAAAAACGAGGTTGTGACCGCGATATTGCTTGTTTGCGTTTATAGGCCTCACAGGCAAGACTACTCGAGAGAAACCTGCGAAAGGATCCGCGATGTTTAGTGTCACCCCAAGCCCCGATGGGCAAGAAATCACTCTTGCCAGGTCCGACACGACGGCGCGCTTTCACGCGATCTGGCTGCGCGACAATGCTTGGGATGCGGCGACACGGGCACCGGGCAATGGCCAGCGCCTGATCGCCTTGCGCGACATCCCGGCCGAGACGCGGATTAGCGCGGCGCAGGTACAGGGTGATCAGCTCGTTTTGACATTCCAACCGGAAAACAAGGAGATACGCTACGATCTTGGCTGGATCATGGCGCATCGCTATGACCATGCCAACACCGCCCAAAAAGGCTGGACCGCGCCGCAGGTGGAACCTTGGGATGCGGGGCTTATGGGCTCGGTCCCGGTTGCCGACCTGCGCAAGGTTCAGGCTGACCCCGCCGCCCGGCGGGATTGGCTGGCACTCGTCGTGCGGTATGGCTTTGGCAAGCTGGTCAACGGCCCGGTCGAAGATCAGGCCCTGATGCAGGTCGTCGACCTTTTCGGCTATGTCCGCGAAACCAACTATGGGCGGCACTTTGAAGTGCGGACCGAGGTCAACCCGACGAACCTCGCCTATACCGGCCTTGGGCTGCAGGCGCATACCGATAACCCCTACCGTGATCCGGTGCCGACGATTCAGGTGCTCTATTGTCTCGAAAGCTCTGCTGCAGGGCGGTGAAAATATGGTGGTGGACGGCTTTGCCGCAGCCTTGCGCCTGCGCTCGGAAAACCCCGAAGCTTTCGATCTGCTCAGCCGCTATTGCGCACGGTTCGAATATGCGGGCGAGGCGGGCGTACGCCTGACCTCCCGCCGCCCGATGATCGAACTTGCCCCGGATGGCGAATTGATCGCCGTGCGTTTCAACAACCGCTCCGCCGCCGCCATAACCGATGTGCCCTTCGCAGATATGCAGGCCTACTACGCCGCCTATCGCCGTTTGGGTGAAATCATTGACGATCCCGCGATGGAGGTCACCTTCCGCCTTAACCCTGGTGAGAGTTTTGTGGTCGATAACACTCGTGTTCTGCACGCCCGCAAGGGCTATTCCGGTGCAGGCACCCGCTGGCTGCAAGGTTGCTACGCCGACAAGGACGGGCTTTATTCGACCCTTGCCGCCCTTCAGTCGGCGCCGTCCGAGGCCGCCGAATGACTGATCTTGACTCCGGCAATATCGTGGCCTTCCTCGAGGATATCTTTGAACGTCGCGGTGGCGAAGAATACTTGGGCGAACCCGTCACGATGGCGCAGCATATGCTGCAAGGGGCTACGATTGCAGAGAAAAACGGGATGCCAGACGTCGTCATTGTCGCGGCGCTCCTGCACGATATTGGCCATTTCACCTCGGAATTCGGCACCTATTCGCCCGATGACACCCACGACCGCCACCACGAAGAGGCGGGAGCTGAGGTGTTAGCGGCCTTCTTTCCCACCCTCGTTACCGATTGCGTCCGGCACCATGTCGCGGCCAAACGCTATCTCTGTGCAACAAAGCCGGAATATTTCGACCGTCTTTCCGCCGCCTCGGTCCATACGCTCAGCCTTCAAGGCGGCCCGATGGACGCCGACGAAGTGGCAGAGTTTCAGAAAAACCCCAATCTCGAGCAGCTCATTCAGGTCCGCTATCTGGATGAAGCGGGCAAACACCCCGACATGGAAACGCCACCCTTCGCGCATTTTGGGCCAATGGTGCAGCGTATCGTTGACGCGCATTGCGGGAGATTGTTGCGTTAAGTAGCGCCGGTCGGAGCGGCGGATCGCACAAAATATGGTTGATGGCTGTGCCACCCTTGAGGGTAAAGATGTCCTCTGCCGCTGAATGTCGGAGTGTGCCTACCAAGAGAACAACCGGCGAGGCATAGGGGGCTGATCTCGTGGTCCGGTTGTCCCGCCGAAATGTCTTGATCGCCATAATTGTTGTATTATGTAGATATTGCTTTGCTTATCCAAAGGATCAGACGGCAAGAGGAGTTGGCATGATATCTTCAATTCCTGCCAAACTGGCATTAAGATCAGGATGAAATGCGCTATGGCCGGTCGGTCGGCGCGGCACATTTCAAACAGCCAAAATCAGAACCATTAGTTGGACCTTCTTTCCATGGCCTTGCAGACGAAAACCCACAGAATTGTCGCCATACTGGTGCTTGTTGCGGCCGTTGCCTGGGTTGCGACCGGCGAGTTTTCGACCGTAGGCGGCGAACAGGTCAGTGCATCGGCGCCGCCTGCCCAGGACGAAGCGGCGCAGTCCACAAACCCGGCCCCGGCCGGCAACCTGCGGACCGTTGCCGCGATCGCTCCGGTGGTGGAACCCCATGCCCGCGAAATTCGCCTGTTCGGCGTGACCGAACCGGAAAAGAGGGCGCGTCTTGCAGCACGGACCAATGGCGTGATCGACGGGCTGAATATCGTCAAGGGCGCACCGATCAAGGCCGGGGAGGTGGTTATGACGCTGGAAGGGGCGGACATCATCGCCGGGGCAAGGGTGGCTGAAGTCGCATTGGAGCAGCGCCAGCGCGAACTTGAAGTGGCACAGAAACTCTTTGCCAAGGGCAATACTTCAGAACTTAACCTGATCGGTGCCCGTTCAGCCGAAGCCGCCGCGGAAGCGCAGGTGAGCCAGGCGAAAGCCGCCGTGGACCGCCTTACGCTGCGGGCGCCGTTCAGCGGTGTCATCGACTCGGTCGATGTCGAGATCGGGGAATGGGTTCAGGTTGGCGCGCCGATTACCTCGATTCTGGCGCTTGACCCGATTGTGATAAAGACCGAAATCAGCGAAAATGACGTGCGCAATATAGCGTCCGGTGCGCAGGCTCATGTCCGGCTGATCAAGGGCATCGAGATGAATGGGCGGGTGCGGTTCATTTCCGAGGACGCCTCGGCTGAAACCCGCACTTTTGCGGTCGAGATTGCGCTGCCGAACCCGAAACGCGAAATTCCCGCTGGAATGACCGCCGAGGTCAGCCTGTTCACCGAACCGGTTCCGGCCATCATTGTACCGCGTTCAATCATCACCTTGTCAGAGGGTGGAGAGATCGGGCTGCGCGTGGTCGGCGCGGATGATGTCGCGCGCTTTGTGCCGGTGGAGATGATTGATGACACCCCGGCAGGACTTGTCCTGACCGGCGTACCCGAAGATGTTCGGATCATCGTTTCCGGGCAGGATCTGGTGCGCAATAACGAGAAGGTGAACGTGGTCAAGCCACAGCATACCGAAGCCGTCGGCACCGCGGTGGCCGCAGAATGAACATTGTTGAAGCCGCCATACGCAATGCGCGCCTTACGATCTCGGTGCTTATCTTCCTGATGTTGGCCGGCGCTCTGGCCTATCAGTCGATCCCGAAAGAGGCAGAGCCGGACATCCAGATTCCGATCATCTATGTCAGTATGTCGTATCAGGGGATCTCGCCTGAGGATTCCGAGCGTTTGCTTCTGCGTCCAATGGAAACGTCGCTCAAGTCAATTTCGGGCATCAAAAAGATGACCTCAACCGGCTACCAGGGCGGCGGCAACGTTCTGATCGAGTTTCAGGCCGGCGCCGATCTGGACAAGGCGCTGGACGATGTGCGCACGAAGGTCGATCAGGCTCGCCCGGACCTGCCGTCCGGAGTAGATGAACCGACGGTGAACGAGGTAAATATCTCGGAGTTTCCGGTGCTGGTCGTTACGCTGTCGGGCGATGTGACGGAGCGTGCGCTGTTTCGCACCGGGCGAGAGTTGCGCGACCGGATCGAAGAGGTGCCGGGCGTGCTGGATGCCGCGTTGCGAGGGGTGCGCGACGACCGGGTCGAAGTGGTCATAGATCCGGTGAAACTGAGTTCTTACGGGCTGCGGCTCGACACTCTGATCGCGGGCTTCAACGCCAATAACCAGCTGGTCGCCGCCGGATCGCTGGAAGGCGCCGAAGGCAATTACGCGATCAAGGTTCCCTCGCTGATCGAAACGCCCGAAGATGTTGCGAACCTGCCGATCCTGTCCAGCGGAACCGCAATCGTGCGCGCCCGCGACCTTGCCTCTGTTCGCGCAACCTTCAAGGACGCCGAGACGATCACACGGCTTGATGGCAATCCGGCGATTGCGATTGAAGTGTCCAAGCGGACCGGCGCGAACCTGATCGAGACGGTGGATGCGGTCAAGGTGGTCGCCGATGCGTTCCAAAGCCGGTTGCCCGAAGGCACGGTTGTCAGCTTCAGTCAGGACAAGTCGACCTCGATCCGGCAACTGCTGACCGACTTGCAGAACAGTGTGCTGACAGCGGTGGTGCTGGTCTTCATCGTCATCCTCTTTGCGCTTTCCGGGCGGGCGTCGATATTGATCGGATTGGCGATCCCGGCGTCTTTCCTGATGGGCATTCTGGTTTTGTCGCTGGCCGGGCTGACGGTCAATATCGTGGTTTTGTTCAGCCTGATCCTGGCAGTTGGGATGCTGGTCGACGACGCGATCATCGTCACCGAATATGCCGAGCGGCGCATGGCCGAAGGCATGGACAAGCGCGAGGCTTTCGCGCTGGCCTCGCATCGCATGTCGGGCCCCGTCATCGCCGCGACGCTCACTCGCGTGGCGGCCTTTTCGCCGCTCTTGTTCTGGCCCGGCATCGTCGGGGAGTTCATGAAATACCTGCCGATCACGCTGATCGCCACGCTGTCGGCCTCAATGCTCTATGCGCTGATCTTCACGCCTACGCTTGGGGCGATTTTCGCCGGCCGCACTGAGAAGCAGGAAACCCCGCCTGACGGACTTTACATGCGCGTTGTGCGCCGCGCGATCCGCCATCCGGTCTTGGTGATCCTGCTGGCAATCGGCGCACTGGTGGCGGTGCCCGTGGCCTATGGAAAATTCGGTAACGGGGTAGAGTTCTTTCCGGATGTCGAACCTGAATACGGCCTGCTTTATGTCCATGCCCGTGGCAATCTGTCGATCGACGAAAAGGATGCGCTGGTGCGACAGGCAGAGCAGCGGATCCTTGGCTGGCCCGGCATCAAGACGGTCTATACCCGCTCGGCGAGGCCGGCGGCGCAGGCAATGAAGTGGCGCCCGACGTCGTCGGGGTGATCCAGTACGAATTCGTTGACTGGCGCGAGCGCAAGCCAGCCAATGCGATCCTTGCCGATCTGCGCGAAGCGATGAAAGGCATTCCCGGTGCTGATATCGAAGTTTCAGTGCCGCAGGCCGGACCGCCCACTGGTAAGGCGATCCAGATCCAATTGTCGGCAGAAGATCCGTCGGGGCTGACGGAGGTCGCACGACAGGTGGCTGGCGAGCTGGGAAAGATGCCCGACGTGATTGATATCGACAACGGTCTGCCGCCGCCCGGTGTCGACTGGGAGCTTCAGATTGACCGGGCAGCTGCCACGCGGTACGCGGTGTCGCCCGCCGCTGCCGGGGCCATCGTTCAGCTTGTGACCACAGGGCTGAAGCTGTCCGACTACCGGCCAGCCGGGGCGGATGATGCAGTCGATATCGTGCTGCGTTTGCCGCCAGATCAGCGCACGATATCGACGCTTGACCAGATGCGGGTCGAAACCGCGAACGGCGCTGTTCCGATCTCGAATTTCGTCACACGAAAAGCGGTGCCGACGACCGGAACCCTGACGCGGATCGACAGCCGGCGCACGGTGACCGTTCAGGCCGGAATTCGAGAGGGCGTGCAGGCCGCTCCGGTCCGCGAGGCGATCACCGCGCAGCTCGAAGCCGCGGACCTTGAACAATACGGTATCCGCTGGAAACTGGCCGGCGAGGACGAGGAGCAGGCGGCCGCCGGCGCGTTCCTGTCGAAAGCCTTTGGCGCTGCGCTGGCGCTGATCTTCGCCGTGCTGCTTTGGCATTTCAACCGGTTCATATCCCTTGGTCTGGTGCTGTCTGCGGTGATCATGTCGACCATCGGCGTGTTCCTGGGTCTCTTGATTATGGGCCAGCCCTTCGGTGTGGTGATGACCGGTATCGGGGTGATCGCCTTGGCCGGAATCGTGGTCAACAACAACATCGTGTTGATCGACACCTATGACACGCTTCGCCGCGAAGGCATGGCAAAGGTCGATGCGATCATCGAGACCTGCCGCGAACGGGCGCGCCCCGTGGTGCTGACCGCGATGACCGCGATCCTTGGCGTTCTGCCGATCGCCTTCGGCCTTAATTTGGAACTGATGAGCCACGAGACGACATATGGTGCGCCCTCTACGCAATGGTGGATCGCGCTTTCCAGCGCCATCGTCTTTGGCCTGGCCTTCGCGACCGTTCTGACCCTGATCGTGACACCCTCAATGCTGATGGTCGTCTCGCGCGACGGCGAGAAACAGAATCGGCGCTGGTTCCGGCGCAATTCCAAGCCCGTACAACCGGACCGCACCAAGGCGTCCATATCCAAACCTGCCGAGTAGAGCCGCTGACGGTGCCGGCCGAGGCATCGGGCTCTGACCATCGGAACTGGAGCGGCGCGAATCTCGGATTACCCTTATGAATCAGGCTCGGAAGGGCGCTTGATCTGAACGCCCGTAACATGATCCTTCACCGACGCAAAACAGGGAGCGCAAAATGAAAGACCGAATTCAACGGGTTTCAAGAATGGCGCAATCGGTACGCGCGGGCCGGACCGGCGCGAGTTCATGACGCTGGCCAGGATCCCAGGTGTCGCGGCCCCTGTCGCCGGCAGCATGCTGGCCATGTTTGCAGCCGCAAAAGAGCCCAAGATGGGCAGCGTCTTACGGATCGGAGCAGGTTCTCGACATCAACGACCCGCGCACATACGACTGGCCGCAGAAATCCAACATTGCGCGCCAGTTTTGCGAACCGCTTGTGCGGTGGGCGGCTGACGGGTCGTTCTCGCCCTCTTTGCTGACCAACATAACAAGCCTCCGAAGGCGCATCGATCGTCATCTGAAGCATCAAAGCTACAAAAAATGCCGTGGTTGGCTGGGCATCTGTTGTATGATCGGCGGAAAAACGTAAGACATGGGTTCAACTCAGCATTGTCGCTGAAAACGTTTTGGCATCCTTTGGGGATGTTTGTTGAGGATGGGGCCGGATTGGATAAGAGGGTAGGTCGATGAAGCGGAACCCAGTCCCGCTTCCGGAACCTGACAAAGTCGTTTTCCAATCGCGGAGACGGCAATTGGCTGACATGCCGGGCGCGGAGGCCGTCGGTGAGCGGTCACTCGCTCCATCAGATGACGTAAAAGACACCAAAATCAAAGCCATCCCGGTAACAGACATTGACCGCGCAAATGCCGCGATGACCGATGGCGGCGAGGCCGAACTGTTCGACTTCTACAAAACCCTCGCCGAGGCAGACCTGTTTGTGCTGTTGGACGAGCCGACGGAACCCAGGATTTTCCCGATCGAGGATGCGGAATATGTTCTGGTCTTCGACCTGATGGAGCGGCTATCCGGGTTCGCAGGCGAGAATGCTCCGACAACGCGCCAGACCGGGCTGAGTTTGTTCAACCGGCTGCGCGGGCGGGGCATCGGCATGGTGGTCAACATGGGCGACGGCGCCACGCCGATACTGATCTCGAGCGACGCGGTGGATTGGGTTTGCGAAACGTTGAACGAAGACAAAGAGCCCGTGCCGGCCGCTACGGCAACACCGACGCCGACGGTCCGGGGTGGAAAGTTCAAGGCCCTGCTGGCGCCGCGCAACTTTCCGGACACCCTTTTTCTGATGCTGAACGAAAAGTTGCGTCGGGTCGACACGCTTGTCGACAAGGCGCTTTTGCTATGGGCGGAGTATCTTGATGGCAAGGCGGGTTTCGTCGTGGCGTTTTCGGGGGTCGAGGCGCGACATCGCAGCGCCGTGGCCGATGCCGTAAGCGAGGCGTTGGACGCCGCTCAGCGGAACGACTTCGTCATCGACATCGCGTTCTTGCCGGATGATGAACCGTCGCTGGATCGCATTTCTCGGCTTGCGACGCATCTGATCCTTTCATCGGCGAAGAGGAAAAAGGCCGACAGGGCGGAGAAGCCGTTGATACTGCGAAAAAGAGTGGACTGATCATCGAGGCCGCCCGAACCAGCGGATGAGATGAACGCCCAAGCCGCCTTTTTTGGCGGATCCATGCGAGATTCCCGCGAGAGATCCTGCGAATGAGAACCTGGATTGCCGCAGGCCGTCTGTCCCTTCGGGCCGCATTGTCCTGCAAATGCCTTCGTCTCGCTTAATTTGAACAAAAAAATAGCCAATTTGTTCGCGATACCGATCACGTTAAAATTGTGTGAAGGGGCGAAGAATAATGAAAATCAGCGTATTCGGCATTGGTTATGTCGGCGTGGTATCCGCAGCCTGTCTGGCCAAGGACGGCCATGACGTGATTGCGGTCGACGTGGATCCGGGAAAGATCGAGGCGATCAATTCCGGAGTATCGCCGATCGTCGAAGATGGCATCGACGAACTTGTCCGGGACATGGTAGCCGCGGGAAAGCTGCGCGCGACGCTGGACACGAAATACGCGATCGATAACACCGATGCGTCCTTCATCTGTGTGGGCACACCTTCTGCGCCGGACGGCTCGGTAGGGTTGCGCTATGTCGAAGATGTCTGCCGCAATATCGGCGCAGCACTTGCCGACAAGCCAGATTATCACTCGGTCGTGGTTCGTTCCACCATCGTTCCGGGAAGCACCGAGAAGTCGTGCATTCCGGTGCTGGAAGAAGCCTCTGGCAAGAAGGCCGGTGAAGGTTTCGGTCTGGGCTACTATCCTGAATTCCTGCGCGAAAGCACGGCGATCCAAGATTACTACGATCCTGGCCTGATCGTTTTCGGGTCGATGGACAAGCCGACACAAGAGGTGCTGACAGCGCTGAACGAACATTTGCCCTGCGAAATCCACCATGTCGATATTCGCACGGCCGAACTGGTCAAATACACGTCGAACGCTTGGCGTGCTGTCAAGGTGACCTTCGCCAATGAGATCGGCAATATCGCGAAGTCCGCGGGCATTGACGGTCAGACGGTGATGGAGATCCTGTGTTCGGACGACAAGGTTGCCATGTCGCCGTATTTCATGCGCCCCGGTTTCGCATTCGGCGGATCCTGCCTGCCCAAAGACGTGCGGGCGTTGCGCTTTCTAGCGCGCAGCACCGGCACCAAGGCGCATCTTCTTGAATCGGTTCTGGAGGCCAACGAGGCCCAGATTGCCCGCGCCGAACAGATGGTTGAAGCCTCGGGTGCCAAGAAGGTCGGCTTCGTCGGCATCAGCTTCAAGCCCGGTACGGACGATCTGCGGGAAAGCCCGCTTGTTGCGCTGGCCGCGCGGCTGATCGGCAAGGGGATCGAGGTCGATATCTATGACCCCTTCGTGCAGGAAGCCTTTGACACCGGAACGCCGGGTGCGGGCCGTGGCAACGAGGGCATTGACGATCTGCAACTGCGGATGGTCGGCGATCTGGACAAGCTGATCAATGATGCCGGTGCGGTTGTGGTGGGCAACTACTACAAGGACACGGTTGAAAAGCTGAAATCAGCAGCCGGGCAACGTCCCGTCGTGGATCTGACGCGTTTGCATCGCGATCTGGTCAGCAACGGGTCTTACGCGGGCATCTGCTGGTAATCGCGCCATGACCCGTGCCATGACCCACCTTGCCTATTTCGCGGTAATCGCGCTTTTGATGCTGTCGGTCCCCGCCAGTTTCGTGGGCGATCCGCGCGCGGCGCAGAATGCGATCATCGTGATCGGGTTCCTCGGGGCCTGGCGCTATTCCTGGGCGATGCTGAACTTCAGCCGCGCGATCATCTTCCGTCGGTTCGCCTATCCGCGCCGCAAAGCGCAGGCCTTCCGCAAGTTCAGCGAAAGCGGTGTGCGCAGCCATGCCTATTTCATGCTGACCTCTTACATGGTCGATCAGGACACGACGCTGATGGTCTACCGTCAGCTATTCCGCGCCGCGGCGCGGGCGCGCGACGGCGCGACCATCGTCTCATCTGTGGTCGATGGCGCGGATGAACGGCTGATCCGGGAAATCTACCGGACCATGCCGATTGACATGTCTAATGTCAGGCTGGAAATCGACCGTATCAAGTCGAGCGGCAAGCGCGATGCGATGGCCAAGGCCCTACGCATCCTAGCCAGCTTTGCGCCGACTCAACATGACATCATGATCTTCGTCGATGGCGACACTGTTGTGCCCGAGGATGTGGTCGAGCAGGCCGCACCCTGGTTCCACGATCCCAAGGTCGGCGCGATGACCACACATGAGGCGGCGATCATCGAAGAAGAGGGTCTGTTCAAGGACTGGTTCGTCCTGCGGTTCAATCAGCGGCAAGTCATGATGTGCTCGATGGGTCTGTCGCGCCATGTTCTGACGTTGACCGGCCGCATGTCGGTCTTTCGCGCCAGCCTCGCCACCGACCCCGGCTTCATCAAGGGGGTCGGTCAAGACTTTCTGGATCACTGGCGACTTGGCCGGGTGAACTTTCTGACCGGCGACGACAAATCGACCTGGTACTGGCTGCTGCGCAACGGCTACGACACGCTCTATCTGCCCGATGTGATATCAGCCTCGGTCGAGACGCAGCCGCGTCCGACCTTCTTTGACAGCGCCAAGACGCTGATGGTGCGCTGGTTCGGCAATATGATGCGGACCAATGGCCGCGCTTTGCGGTTGAATCCCAATTCGATGGGCTGGTTCACCTGGTGGTCGATCCTTGACCAGCGCGTCAGCATGTTCACGACGCTGGTCGGTCCGATTTCGGTCCTGGTGACAGCGCTTCTTGTCACCCCGGCTGTGGTTCCGCTTTATATCGGCTGGGTTCTGGCAACGCGCTATCTGTTCTGCGCCTTCATAGCGCTGTTCAACGGCGTCTGGTTCCCGGTGACCCATGCGCCAATTCTGTATTTCTCTCAAATTGTCGGCGCGGCGATCAAGACCTTCGTCCTGTTCCGCCTCGATAAGCAGAAATGGACCCGGCAGAACGCTTCCGGCGGCACCTCTGTCGTCGCACTTTATGACCGGCTGAAGGCCGCTGAATCCACCGCACACCACGTTTTGACACTGAGCTGGCTGACACTTGTCATCCTGTTCCTGAATACGATCTGAGGTACTTCCCATGGGGCTGCATAACGTTGATCTCGGCAATCTGAACCTGGCACTTCCAGCGTCGCAATTGCCGTATGAATTTGGCTATGAAAGCGAACATCCCGCGGTGTCGCTGCCGTTCAGCCTGTATCTTTACGGGCAGAAGATCGATGGCCGGAAAATCTCGCTGACGACCATCCACGCCGCGACCAGGGACGATGTCTACCTGATCGGCGGCACCCAGCATGCGGTCAAACTGCAGTTCGAATTCGAGAACTTTTCGGTCTCGATCTATCCCGAAGTTTTGGTGGTCGGCGAACAGAATGACGAGCTGATCCTGAAATTCTCCAACCCGACAGGCGACCACGTCGCGCAACTGCGGTTTGTTCTGAACAGTTTCATCGCCGGCGATTTCGTATCGCTTGGCTCGGTGATGAGCTATTCTGGGCCCACCAAGCCGAAAGAGGAAAAGAAGGCGGCCGAGCAGAAATGGACCGATCGCTACCGCAGTATGGTGGTGGCGGCAGTTTCGGCTTTGCTGGTTTTTTTGGCCGCCGGGGCGCTCTTTACCCGGCTAACAACCGGCTATGAAATGCACCCGGTTCTGATCGAGCGGTCCGGTCAGCCGATGCAGGCCACGACGGCGGGCCAGATATCTTACCTCAATGCGGATGCGACGAAGGGTGAAGTTCTGTTTTCCGTTAACGCCAATAGTGGCGATGTCTTGAACTTCCAAATGCCATGCGACTGTAAAGCCGTTATAAGTCAAGGTATTAGCGAAGGTTCAACTGTCCTTCCCGACGACGTAATTTCGACAATCTTGATTAATAACTTTGATCTCAAGGTGGAGGCGTTGATGAGTGTCGAAGGGGTGACGAGAGCGATGAAGGGTGACCGGGTTTACTTGGAATTGACGGACGGACGGTCCGTTCCGGTCCAGATCATCGCAAACTCTATGGCCAATGCCGCAGCGATGAGCGGCAGTCTTTTTGTCCCGGTACAACTGGTGGCGGAAGACGGAGCCCTCGGCGACGCTGATATCGGTAAGTTTGCGCAGTTGCGGCTGACAAAGTCGTTCTTCTGGAACTGACCGAGACATACGAGGGGAAGACGGCATGAAGAAGATTTATCCTCTGGTCCTGTGCGGCGGGAGCGGGACGCGGTTGTGGCCGATCTCACGGACGCGCAGCCCCAAGCAATTCCAGAAGATCGGTGGCAAGAACTCACTGACCTTCTTTCAGAACGCGATCAAACGACATACCGGCGAGCATTTCCACGATCCCTGCATCGTGACCGGCCTGCGCCATCGCGGCACCGTGGTCAGCCAGTTGCGCGACATCCAGGTGTCCTCGCGGATCATCTGCGAGCCGATGGGCCGCAATACCGGGCCGGCGGTTCTGGCCGCGGCCCATACGTTGTTCGGTCGTGATCCGAATGCCGTCATCCTTGTCATTCCCGCTGATCACGTCATCGACGGAGAGATCAACGATGTGATCACCGCGCAGATCGATGCCGCCCTAGCCGGTCAGATCATCGCCTTCGGGATCACGCCGCGTGGTCCGGAAACCGGATTTGGCTATATCGCCAAGGGTGCCGAGCTGGCTGACTTCCCGGGGCTCTGCAAAGTTGACGGTTTCATCGAAAAGCCGCCACTGGAAAAGGCCACGGAACTTGTCGAGGGTAAATCGGCCTATTGGGCTTCCGGCATTTCGATGTTCTCGGCGCGCACGATCATCGAGGAATACGAAAAGTTCGATCCGGAAACGGCAAACAATGTCCGTCGCTCGGTCATGGGCGCAAGCCCGTTTCCCGAAGCGCTGTATCTGGACGCGGACGCCTTCAGCCAGACCGTGGCCGAGTCGACCGAGAAGGCTGTTTTCGAGAAGACCGACCGGATCGCAACCGTGCCGCTGGACGTCACCTGGAGCGATGTTGGTAGCTGGGACGCGATGTACGAAGTCTCGAAGCCCGATGCAGACGGCAATGTGCTTCAAGGCGATGTGATTGTCGTCGATTTCGAAGAATTCACTGGTTCGTTCCGCAGACCGGCTGATCAGCGTGGTCGGACTTTCGGATGTCATCGTTGTCGACACCACCGACGCCATCCTGGTGACTCGGCGAAGCGCATCGCAGAACGTCAAGGAGGTAGTTGAAAGACTTAAGACCCGCGGGCGCTCTGAGGCGGAACATTATGCCGGTGCGGCCCCGACCATGGTGCCGTTCTCGATGCCTGCTGGGCTGGAGCAGATTTTGCAGACCGACAGCTTCAATCTTGGCACCAGCCAGATCCCGATCGGCGCCTGTGTCGATATGGAGCAGGGCCATGGCCGGCAGGTCTTCGTGGTGAAAGGCTCGGTTCACGCACAGGGTTCGACATGGCAGAAAACCGTGCGCGAAGGTGGGCGGATCTATTCCGACCCCGACGGGCCGATCCGCATCACAAACTGCGCGGATACCGAAAGCGAACTGCTGTTCATGACATTCGACATCCCGGTGGAATCCCCTAAATCCGTTCCAATCGCAAGCTATGGCTGATGTAAAACATCGCCGCCATTCCTGGGTGAAAATGGTTCTGGCCGCTGGTCTTGGCCTTTTTGCCATGTCGGTGGCTGCTGTCGCCGCACCGGACTGGAAACTGGTCGAACTGCGCGGTCAGCTTGCTGCCCTGTCGACCAGGTTGGCGATTGACGACGCGGCGCGCGGGCAGAGTGTCGATAGCCTCACGGATGCAATCGACTGGCCGATGCCTGAGGTTTCGGCGGGCCAGATGCCGGCCTTTGCCGAGCCCGAGGAAGGGGCGAAGATTAGCTGGACCGATCGGCGCTACGCCCTTCTGCCGTTGGCGCAGGTCTATGGCGGCAAGGACAATTACGATATCCTGCGGGTCTCAGGCGCGGGCGGCAACGCGGCGCTCAAGATCGAGACCGGGGTCGCAACGCTTGCCCAGTTGCGCAGCCGACTGACCAACCGGCAAATCGGGCGCAACTTCGAGACTGGCGCCGATCTTTTGCGCGTTCCCTTGATCATCGGTGAAGAGGCGACGCTGCGCCTTGGTCCTGCGGATATCTTGGAACTCAGCCGCCGTGATGGTGCCTTTATCGCCAATTTCGGGCGGCTGGAGATCTTTGGCGCCGAGATATCGGCGATGCGCGAAGCCGATGACGGCATCGGCGATTTCATTCCGTTCATCGTATCGGTCGGTTCGGGGTCGGCGCATCTTTCCGGCGCGACATTGAAAGGTCTGGGCTTTCGCAACACGGCGAAGTTTGCAGGCTTTTCGGTCGTCGCCTATCCGACGATGCGGCCGGCGCAACGCACGGTCATCGAAAACACCCGGTTTGACGATCTGGTCACCGTGGCGATGGTCGGTGTGGTCAATGCCGAATTGCGCGACAATCGGTTTTTCGACATGCGGCGCAACCCGCTTTTGCTGTCGCGCTCACAAAATGCGCTCGTATCCGGCAACCTCTTCTCGGGGACATCACCGACGAACGCCGTCCGGGTCTGGAACGGATCCGATGGCGCGAAACTGGTCGGAAACATTGTTCTGGAAGGTACCCAGGCCGGGCTGGTTGTTGGTTCCGGCAGCGACCATGTCGCGGTCAGCGGTAACCTGATCTGGCGGCGTAATGGCGGCGGTGTAAAACTGCATAACGTCAGCTGCGGAAGTGTTCAGAACAACATCATCCTTGACGACAAGCAGAAAGGGATCGAAGTGCGCAGCAGCACGAATGCCTTGGTGAATGGCAATACGATTGTCGGCAACAGGAACGCGGGCGTCTGGATCTCGGGCCAAACGAAGGCCAGCGTAACTTACGTCACAGACAATCTCTTGCGCGAAAACGGGTCCGGGCTAGCCTCGGCCAACGGTGCAGGTATCGCATTGCGGGGGAACGATTTTTCGAACCAGTTTCCACGGCTTCTGGACGGTGACATCACGCAGCAATTCCGCGTGATCGTCGCCGATCTTCGGGGCAGGGCGCCCGTGCTACTTGGGTCGAGCGGCGCGCAGCCGACCGACGATTTGATGCCACGCGACTGCGTCGACTAGCCGCGCCCGGCACCGAATTTCTGGCGGAAGTTCAACCCTTACTCTAAAGTGGCACCGAGCAGCGAAATGACGGTATCAGCACCGCGACAATGGGCAATGGATTCGTAACGATGCAGCTGAGCAGAAACGCCCGGAAGCGCGCAAAGCTGAAAGCGCTGGCCGGTCTTGTGGCAGCCATGACAGCTTTGCCCACGATGGCCGGCGCACAATCGCTTTTTGGTTGCCGCGATCTGCTTTACGCGCAAATACCTGCCTATGAGGGCAGGCAGGGCGTCTTTTACCGGGTTGATCCCGACCTTTTGAACTACAACCGCCTTTCAGCCGCCGTTGTGGACCGGATCGGGGAACTGGCGGGCGTGCTGGCGGATCAGGGCACGACGTTGATCGTCGTGCCGGTGCCGACCAAGGCCCTGGCGATGCCGCAATACCTTGGCCCCGACGCGGCTGCTTTTGGCTACGACCCGACTCTTGCCGCAAGAATTTACAGCGACACACTCGCAAGGCTGACCGCTGCGGGCGCGGTAACTGTGGACGCTCGACTTGCGCTGCGGGCGAACGTGGCGGGAGAGCCAGTTTTTTTCAAGACGGATCAGCGTCTTAGCAGTGCGGGAACCTTCGCTTTGGCCCGCGCTGCCGCTGAAAGAATGCGTGGCGGCAAGCAGGTCAACACGCCCTTTATGACGGAAGCCACAGGCATGACCACGCTGCCCTCGGCCGAGCGGGTCTTCCTGCAGATGAACTGTTCGGCACCTTTGCCGGAGGTTGCGACGATGGGATACGCGACGACCCGCGACGAGGCAGGGGACACCAATGACCCCGTAAATGTGGTTGTGGCGGGGACCGATCTGACAGCGGCGCCGGCGCTCAACCTAGCGGGTTTTCTGGCAGAACTTTCTGGGCTGGCGATAGCCCAGCACAGCGTTGGCAGCGATCCCGTGGCGGCACTTTCGGCCTACCTCACCTCGGACGATTATCGGCAGCACCGGCCGGAATACCTGGTCTGGGAAATCCCTGTATGGGCCAATATGGCGGTGCATGGCGATCAGCCATTGCGCGAGGTCATCGCGGCGGCGCGTGACGATTGTCCGCAGGAGTTGATCGCTGAAGCAGCGGGGCCAAACATTCTGCGCGTGGATCTGCGTGAGATTGAGCAGGGACCGGAAATCACGATGTTGCTCGACAATCACGGCAGTGCTGCGCCGCGCGCCGCATTTCGCTTTTACAATGACGGCGGACAAACGAGATCGCGGGCTGTCGAGCGCGGTCCTGGCGATCCATTGACCGGGCAGTTCTATATGCCACTGACCGGGCTTTGGGCAGAGGGCAGCGCCTTCGTCGATATCGAAACCACATTCGAGCCTGACGATCTTCCGCGCGTAGCGCTCTGTCGCGGGTAGGGCGCATGCGGTATCGACCCCTTTCCCTTTTCTGCGCGGCGCTGTGGTTCATGGCCGGTGTTCAGCCTCTATGGGCGGAAAAACTGGTGCTGAATTATCTGCCACCAGATTTTCCACCCAGCGACGTTTGCAGCGCAACACCGCTGGAATTGGAACCTGAGGAACTGCTTGAAGGCGACCCGGACCCAGCACAACAAATCACGCTGGATAATGCAGAGCGGCTTGGGTTCCTGAAGCGCGACATTCGGAATTTGACGCGGCAGGGGGCCGACCGCTGGTTCGATTTCATCATGGAATTGATCAGCTGGCAGGCCGAACTTGATCCCGGTTTTGCCGGGATCGACGAGGCCTTTGCCCGCGTTGATCTGTTCCTTGCTGCGGCGCGGTTGGAGGAGCTGCGCGAACGCGCCCTCATTGACGGCATCACGCTGCGGGTCAACGAGCTGACCAACAGCCAGCTTGTTCTGCTGGCGCGGTTCTATCTTGCTGGGATCGGTGTCGATGTAGACCGCGACCGCGCCGAGCGCTTGCTGATCCAGGCGGCATTTGCCGGCAACGCCGATGCTCTGCTGGAACTCTTGCGACTGCAAACTGCAGGCGAGACCGTTGCAGGGTGGGATCTGCCTTTGGAAGAGACTGCAAAACTAGCCTTTGGCGGGATGATCGGGCAGCTGAACAAAGGCCTGTGCAACCGCGCCGAGCGGATGGCGCGTGAATATATCGACGGTGATATCCTCGCCCCTAATCCCGATCTGGCCTATGCTTGGCGCAAGTTCGCTGCGGATATGGGTGGCGCGGAGGCCGCGTGGCGCGTGGTCGAATACAACCTAAGCGCAACTGCGTCGGCGAAGGACGATGAAGAGCTGCTGCACTACCTGCAACTGGCGGTGGCGAATGCCTATGTCGTCGAGCCAGACGATGTGACGGAGCTTCTTGAAAGCGGCGCAAAGACCGAGGTCGAGATCCTCAAGCATCTGGGGTTCAACTATGGCCGCGTCGGATCTGACCGGCGGCATACTGCGGTGCCTTTTCTGGAACTCGACGTTAATCCGGTCAGCGAGATTCAGGCCGAGGACAGTGAGTATTTGCGCTATCTGCGCGAGGTTGCGGCGCGTCCGGACGCGCCCAGCCTTATCCTGATCCGTCTGGTAAAAGAGATTCTATTGCGTCAGGGGCGTTGGGCAGGCGAGGCCGAGGCCATCGAGGTTCTGGAACGGGCGGTTCGGCTGGATGACCCGGAAGCCACGGCCATGCTTGCCGAAATGTTGCTGGGGCAGGGGGAAGATGTCGCGCGAACAAACCGCGCCCAAGAACTTCTGATCGATGCTGTGTCGCGACATGGATACGGCGTGGCGATGAACGCGCTGGCTGATGTCTATCGCTGCCGTCTGCCTAAATCGCCCATGCTGGAAGAAGCGGAATTCTGGGCGGCTTCTTACCGCGCGGCCGACCTTGCGACGGTGACGGTTTCACCAACGGATCTTGTCAAAATCGACGCGAGCAAGGAACCAGAGGCGATCACCAAACTGCAGAGTCTAGCCCTGCTTGGCCATGGCGGATCAACTGCCGACATGCTGCAACTTTTGCAATCCGACCCGCTGGCCACCGACCTGGCGCTGAGGGCCTGGGCCGGGCGGGTCAGCGGCAACGATCAGGCCTTGGAGGAATACGCAAAACAGGAATTCGAGCTTGCCCTGACCAGTGACGAGGGCGACAGCGCCATCGAACTGTTCCGCCGGGTCTATCTGGATACTGGTGCGACCAGCGCGCTTGATCTGGCGATCGTACTTGTCAAGCATTCCGGACGCGACCCAGGGGTCGCCGAAGAAATCCGCAAGCTGCTGAATATCGCGGGTCGGCGCGGCGAAGGTGCTGCGATCCGATTGCTGCAGCGTCTCACCGAAAAGGATGGTGTCGAGATCTACCGCGATTTCGCAAGCGCGATTGACGCTCGCGGCGACTTCCTCGCCCTCATGTTCGCGGCCCCATATGTCGATGATGAAACCTTCGATAAATACATGAGCCGTGCAGTTGCGGTGATGAACTGTAACAGCAAGGATGTCGCCGAACTGGCCGACGCAAATACGATCCGCAATCGCCCCGATGCTGCCCATCACTGGATGCTGGTCGGTTTGGCGATGGAGGGCGGGCACACCCTTTCGAAGCTGGGCCTGAGTGATTGGCAGATGGCTGATTACGATCGGGGAGAGCCGGCTTCGATCGACCAGGCCGAAGCGCGGGCACTGGCGGAAAACGACGGCGATGCCCTGCGTCAGCAGTATCTTTTGACTGCCGATGCCAGCGCGCCGACATTCGATGCCGAGGCGGCGGCAGAGCAGCTGGCAACTCTTATCGGTGGCGATGACATACCGGCCATGAACTGGGGGTTTGCCCGGTATCGTCAGGCGGATCGGAGGGTGCAAAGGGCGCTGGAACAGCGGCTGGACATGGATACAGTTTTGGAGAATGCAGCGGCGGCGGGGAACGGATCGGCCCAGTACGAGCTTGGGATGCTGTTGCGCCGCAAGGCAGGGGGCATCGAGGATCTGAAAGCCTCGGCCGAATGGCTGCGAAAGGCGGCAGAGGCCGGGCATAGTGCCGCAATGGTCGAATATGGCTATGCGCTGGGGCTGGGCGCGGGCCTGCCGGCTGATCCGAAACTGGCCCTGATCTGGCTGCAAAAGGCCGAGCGTCTGGGTGGCAAGCAGGCAGGTGAGTTGATCACGCTGTTTACCGCAATGACCGAAGAGTGAGCCTCCGCCCTGCCAGATTTATTTTTGCACGCGCTCTGAATGGGGTGTTGGCGAGCGTGTTCTCAAGTGGTGTTGCCCTGGGACAGGACGGGTGGGCCTGCGATGCGCCGCCGCCGCCCGTGATATCGTTAAGCTATGTCAGCCGCTATGCCGATGACGACCAGAACCGCGCCAAGCTGGACGAGGACAGGGAGGCCGAGGTCGAGGCCGCATTGGCGCCGCTTGACGGCTTCATCGACCAACTCGCCGATCGGACCCAGGCGCTTTACTCCGGTAACCTGGGTGACCGTGAAAGTGCTGCGGAGTGCATCCTGACCCAGCTGGGCAGCTGGGCCGAGGCGAATGCCCTGTCAGACCTCGGAACCGAGACGGTCCGGCTGACCGTTGGCTCGCGCTACGCCGCCTTCGCGCTGATCCTTTGGCAGACCTTGCCCTATGCCGCCGACCACAAGATGCGCGGGCCGATAGTCAGCTGGCTGGACCGCCGCATGCAAGAGCAAATGGCATTCTGGCCGCAGGCACCAGCGGGTGCACAACAGGGCAACCTGCGCGCCTGGGCGGCTTTGGCCGCCGCCGCCGTCGCGATGCAGTCAAACGACGCCGGGCTGCGCGACTGGGCCGATGCCTCGGCCACCGTGGTCATGTGTTCGGCCAATCCGGACGGCAGCCTGCCGCAAGAGATGGGTCGAGGGAAATACGCGTTGCACTACCAGCTTCATGCTATCGCTCCGCTCGTGACAGCGGCGGTCTTGCTGGAACGACAGGGTCTGCCGACAAGCCGCAATTGCAACGGCGCGTTGCACCGGATCGTCGGCTTCGCGACAGCAGACCTTGTCGATGGATCGCAGAGCAAGGCGATTACCGGGGTCGATCAGAGCCTGTTCGACGGGACAGAGAACCTGACCGCCTATCAGCTGGCATGGGTCGAGCAATATCTGCTGCTGCGGCGCGATGCGACACTTGAGGCGATCGCGGCCAGCCTCCGGCCTTTGATCTACACGAAGCTTGGCGGCAATCAGACGATGCTGTGGGGCCGGTAGTTCGGGTCTGTTGCGTTAACCGGTCAGACGTCGGATGTGTTGTCAGACAGCCGATGAGGTTTTCAACGCGCCGCTACAATTCGTTCAAAGGTCACCGTTTCCCAAGGATACAGTCCTTCTGGCGGTCCGGCGGTTTCGCCGCGTCAGCCGTCCTTAATGGCCGCAAATTTCCGCGAGCGGCAGTGTCCGTCGTCAGAATTTTTCGGAGAGCTGGGGCCGTTTCGTAACGGAGGCTCTGGTTCGGTTTCTGTGTCAGTTTAGGCGGCCGCGGCTTGGTGCTGCAACCGGCGTTTTCGGGCTGTCTGCTTCTTGATCTCCTCTCTCATCTTCAGGATCTTCGCGCCGCGACCTTGATAGACGTCGGCTGGGGTCAGGTTGGCCAAGCTCTCGTGGTAGCGATGGTTGTTGTAGTGATCGACGAAGGCGCCGATCTGCCGTTCCAGATCGCCCGGCAGGTAATAGTTTTCCAGCAGCACCCGGTTCTTCATGGTCTGGTGCCACCGCTCGATCTTACCCTGGGTCTGCGGGTGATGCGGCGCACCACGGACATGATCCATGCCTTTGTCTTCGAGATAGTCAGTCAGATCGGCAGCAACGTAGGATGAGCCATTATCGCTGAGCAGCCTCGGCTTCTGAACGACCGACGCGCTGTCGCAGCCGGATGCCTCCAGCGCCAGGTCCAGCGTGTCGGTCACGTCTGTCGTCTTCATCGTCGTGCAGAGCTTCCAGGCGATGATGTAGCGGCTTCTTTGGTTGCCGCCCATAATGCAAGAGTTTTCTGAACCAGTCGGCGGATGGTCGAGTGCGGTCTTCTTTCAGGCCTCTGTTTGCGGCGCTGTCAAAAGCCGCGGGCCGGTATGGTGATCAGCAGGCCGGGTCCAAATCTGTAGTGCGTGTTTCTAGACACGTAGCCGCTAACTGGTTTTCCCGGTCCGGATCTGTTCGATCAATTGCCCATTCAGGTCCTCGTCTTCTCACACACCCCTTTCAGCCGGCATGGGTAGATTGTGACATGTGGTTCATGCCACAGTCGGCACTGCCGGTTCCCTGTATTCCTCGTTCTTTGTCACCATCGCCCAGATTTGCCGGGCCATCTTGTTCGCCAATGCAATTGCCACCAGCATCCGCGGCTTTCGATCAATCATTCGTGCAAGCCACGACCCGGGTTTGATCGATTTTCGGCCCAGCCAGTTCAGTCGCGTCATTGCCCCGATGATCAGAAGCCTTCGAATGTCGGACTGCCCGGCCTTCGACATGCGACCTAATCGCTCTTTCCCTCCCGAAGAGTGCTGTCGCGGCACAAGGCCCAACCAGGCTGCAAATGCGCGGCCCGATTTGAACTGAGTCATTGCCGGAGCAAAGCTCTCGACCGCTAATGCTGTTATGGGACCAACGCCCGGCATCGTTTGCAGACGGCGGGCCGTATCGGTTGCCGCCGCAATCGCCTTCAGTTCCTTTGTCTTCGCGTCAATCCTGTCCGTTTTCTCGGTGATCTGTTCCAGCAGGTCTCGGCATTCCGTGATGATCAACGTCGGAAGATCGCCGCTTGGATCTGTCACCAGTGCCGCAATTTTTTTCAATTGCGCGAGGCCGGTGGAAAACACGTGGCCAAATTCATAAAGCACCGATCGCAGCGCATTCACAAGCTCGGTGCGCTGATGGACAAGTCGCTCCCGGCTGCGGAATAGCACTACCCTGGTTTGTTGTTCCGCAGATTTGGGAGAAGTGAAGCGCATTTCAGGCTGACGGGCAGCAATAGCTATCGCCTCCGCATCGGCCGCATCGTTCTTTTGCCGCTTTACGAAAGGCTTGACGTATTGTGGCGCGACGAGCTTGGCCTCATGGCCAAATTTTATCATCTCCCGAGCCCAATAGCTGGAGCTTCCACAGGCTTCAAATACCACAACGCTTGGTGGATGCACCGACATGAACTTTCGGAACTGCTCCCGTGTCAGCTTCTTTCGGAACTTTACCTGCCCGCTCAACGCAGTGCCGTGAACCTGGAAAACCCGCTTTGCCAAGTCCACTCCGATTATCATATCCTTCATCTTGCCGTCCTCTCTATCTCGTGGCTCTAACACCACATTACTGGCACATTGCGATGCCGTTCGGGGAGGGCGGCAACCATCCCATCTGTAATCATCCAGGATCGTGCGACAGGTAGAACCAGCCCCAGCCGATGACCTTGAGATAGGTGAAGTCCGTCTGCCACAGCTGGTTCGGCCGTGTTGTCTTGTCCTTGAACTCGTCGGCGGCTGACAAGACCAAGTAGGCTGGGCTGGTGATCAGATCGTGCTCCTTGAGGACGCGATACACGGAAGATTTGACACAAAATATTTTTCCGTGTCGGTGAAGCGCACCGCCAGTTCGCGCGGCGACAGTTCGGTCTCGCTCAACGCCAGGTCCACGATCTTCTTCCGGATCGGCTCGGGAATGCGGTTCCAAACCTGTGAGGGCGTGGGGATGCGATCTTCCAGGGCTTCGGGGCCACCAGACTGATACCGATCATACCAGCGGTAGAACGTGGTCTTGGGAATGCCGAGCCTGTCCAGCGTCCGCCTGGCCGGCAGGTGCGATTGCTCGACCAGCCGAATGATCTCGATCTTCTCGGTTGCGGGATACCTCATTCCTCGTTGCTCCCCATCCGCGACCATGCTTTTTTTGAGCAGCCGCAGTTCCAGGGCCTGCTCGGCAACGACCTCCTTCAGATCCCGTGCCTCTCGGCGAAGGTCCTTGACCTCGGTCGTCGACGCAGCCCGCGCCGTGTCGCCCGCCAGCCGCTTCTTACCGGCCTCGAGGAACTCCTTCGACCAGCTGTAATACAGGCTCTGCGCGATACCCTCGCGGCGGCACAGCTCGGCAATGCTGTCCTCGCCCTTGAGGCCGTCCAGCACGATCCTGATCTTCTCCTCAGCCGAATAGTGCTTGCGCGTGGCCCGGCGGATGTCCTTGACGACCTTCTCAGCCGTGGCTCTTACGTGTTCCGGATTTCTGTCTCATCTTCGCTCCTTGATGGCTACGATGAACCAGAAATCCTTCTGTACTCGGGCGTTTTTTTGCAAGGCATTTCAGGCTTCTGAAGGTGCATGCTTCTGTCCGTGATCTGCGTTCTGCACTCACATGATGCGGTTGGCCCTGGCGCAGGAAAGCCTATCTCCGTTGCGACATTGTAGTTGATGCCAGGATTTCTGTCGGCTTTTCCCGTACCATGTCCCTTCAGGGCCGTCTTCCTTGCGGAAGTCTATTGGTTGTCCTTTTCTCAGGTTGTTCGGAACTCAGTGCCATCCACCCACACTGCGATGCATGATGACTGCAAGTTTTCTCGCCAATGCGATCTTGGCGCGCTTAGCTCCTCTGCGGACCGCGACACGCATCGCCCATGCTTTCAGCGGCGTCCATTTGGTCGATCGAACAAACATCACATGTGCCGCTTCATATAGCGCGACCCGAACGCTGGCATCTCCGGCTTTTGTGATCGAGCCAACCCGATCTGTTTCGCCTGACTGATATCGTCGAGGCGTCAAACCAAAACAGGCCCCGACTGCCTTGGAAGATCGAAAACGCGCAGGATCATCGACCGCCGCCCGGAAAGTCATGGCGACAACCGCACCTACCCCGGAACCGTCATCAGACGACGACATACAGAATCGTTACGAGACCTGTCCCTGAACTGAAGCGTTGTCCAGTTTGACAAATTCGTTGGCAAGGGCGTCGCGTGCATTCAGGAGCGGTGTCATTGTCACAACCAGAACCGGATTGCCTTCGATCAGTTCGCGGACCAAGGCGCAAAACCGGTTACGTGCGCCAGTCGGTATTCGGAGGCCAAATCCCCAGAGAAGCCCTCGAACCGAACCATCAAGATCTCTGATCCGACGACCAAGCGATTCACGCGCAGATAGCAAAAGCCGCAAATCCCGGGCGGTGGGCGTCTTCATGTGAACCGGTTGGAACCATCCCATGCGCAGCAGTTCGGCAATGCCTCTGGCATCTTTTCTGTCAGTTTTGACCGGAATGGCAGATAAAGCAGCGTGAACGCGCCGCGTTTCCATCAGTGTTGCATCCATACCGCGCTGCTTCAAACCTGCGACCAGAAACTCCGACATCGGTCCCGCTTCCAGACCAATCGCGGCGATCCGGTCAGAAAATGGCTTCAATGCCGTCACGAGATCATCGGGATGGCTTACAGTCGTGAGCTCTCTCTCTCAACGTTGCCCACAGCGTCAAGCACACAAATCGCGGTGCTTTCAACGGACACATCAAGTCCAACGTAACTGGTCATGGTCATCTCCCTTGAGCTATCCAAATCACCGCATCCACTGCGGCGACTTAGCCCGATGACCGCATCTCCGTTGCGCAAACCCCTAAATCTGTCCGACAGGCGCTGACGTCAGACAACTTCGAACCATCGCTGATCACGCCGGGCGGGTTGAGAAAATCGTAGACGAATCCGGACCGCTGTCGATCTGGTTGACGTGTGAGCTCGCTCAGCGCGGTGCGCCCGTCGTGTGCATTGATGCGCGCGCTGCACACAAGGCGCTGTCGGCACGAATAAATAAATCCGACCGGAGCGATGCGGAAGCCCTCGCACAACTTGCCCTGGGACTGGCTGGTTTCGGGAAGTCCGTATCAAGAGTGAGGAGAGTGACCGGCTGCGCCTTCTGCTCTCGGCCCGCGAACGGCTCATCCGTATCCGCATGGACATTGACGGCCAGGCGCGCGGCAGCCTGAAAACCTTCGGCATCCGGCTTGGGCCGGCCCGTGCAGACCGGAGCCGCCGGAACTTCCGGGACCAAATGGCGCAAGTCGATCCGGAAGGCGACCCGATCCTGGAGGCTGTCTTGGCATCCCTGATCGTTGTGCACGAGACCGTCTGCATTGAGGCGACGGCCCTGATGCGGAAATCCAGCAGATCGCCGAAGACAGCCTGTTGGCACGTCGGCTGACAAGTGTCCCAGGGGTAGGCCCGATTGTCGCGCTTAACTTCATCGCTACCATCGATGATGTAGAACGCTTCCGGCGCGCCGTGGATGTAGGTGCCTATCTTGGGTTGACGCCACGCCGATACCAGTCCGGCGAGACCGGCTGGTCCGGGCGGATCTCAAGGCGGGGCGACAGTTCTATGCGCAAGCTGCTCTATGAGGCAGCCAACAGCCTGATCCAGCGTGTCCCAGGCTTCTCCCCGCTGAAAGCCTGGGCAATGCGTTTGGTGCAACGAAAGGGCTTGAAGAAAGCGACCGTGGCAACCGCCCGAAAGCTGGCTGTGATCCTGACACGAATTCGGCGGGGACGGCACAACCTTTGCATGGACGAAGGAGGATCTGCCCGCATGACCTGAACAGAAGAGATCCGCTAAGCCGCGGAACAATGTCCCATTGGGTCGGAGGCAGAATGACCCCGCTGTCGAATGTCGATGCGCCCAACCGGCGACCTCGCAGCCGACCAAAGGAGGCATTCAGTCACCGACGCCATCATGAAGCGGCAAAGCCGACTTCGTAGAGATGGGATGGTTGCCGCCCTCCCGAAACGGCATCGCAATGTGCCATGTTGATAGCGCTGATGATCAACAAGAGAGGACGGCGAAATGAAGGATACAATGATTGGCGTGGATTTGGCAAAATCGGTTTTCCAACTCCATGCAACATCACTGACGGGTGAACTGAAGTTCCGAAAGAAACTCTCGCGGCAGGGATTTGCACGGTTCATGGAAAAACACGATCCAGCAGTGGTCGTTATGGAAGCCTGTGGCGGCGCCAATTTCTGGGCAAGGGAATTGATGGGGCTGGGCCATGATGTCAAACTCGTAGCACCTCAGTACGTTCGACCGTTTGTTAAGCGTCAGAAAAATGACGCGGCAGACGCGGAAGCGATTGTCATTGCTGCGCAACGCCCGGAAATGCGTTTCGTCGAGCCGAAGACCGAAGAACAGCAGGCGAGAGCGGTCGTCTTCCGGACAAGAGAGCGCCTGATGCACCAGCGAACTGAACTGGTGAACGTCTTGCGCTCAATCCTCTACGAGCATGGGCTGACCTTCCCAAACGGCTTCGATCATGTCGCCCGGATCAAAGCGGCGCTAGAGGACCCTGATGTAGCGATATCACCTGCTGTCAGAGACGAATGCCTCGACTTGATCGATCAGATCGCTGAGAAGACGGACCGCATCCGGAAGAAGACCGAAACTGCGACGGCTCTAGCGAAAGACGCTGACACCGCGCGCAGGCTGCAGACGATGCCGGGCGTCGGTCCGATCACCGCCTTGGCGATAGAGACATTCGCCCCGCCCATGCAGATCTTCAAATGCGGTCGCAGCTTTGCGTCATGGCTAGGGCTAGTACCAAGGCAGCATTCGTCAGGCGGAAAGGCCCGACTAGGCCGTATGTCGAAGGCCGGGCAGTCAGACATCCGGCGGCTGTTGATCACCGGCGCGATGACGCGGTTGAACTGGCTTGGTCGCAAAAGGATCCGGCCAGGCTCGTGGTTGGCAAGAATGCTGAACAGGAAGCCAAGGCTCATCGTCGCCATTGCGTTGGCGAACAAAATGGCGCGGGCAATCTGGGCGATGCTGACGAAAGGTGAGGACTATCGGGAGCCAGCGATCTAACAAAAGACCGGCGGGCAACAGACAGAATTAGGAAAAAAGGAATAGTCCAGGAAGTCGACCCCTCGAATGGGCAAAATGATCGAACAGATCTGGATCGGGAAAACCAGCTTGGTTCTGTGAGCCACGGAGCTCTGCGGAGAGATTTGGACCCGACCCGCTGATCACCATACCGGCCAGCGGCCATGAAATGCCGCACAGAAAGGCCTGATAGAAGACCGCACTCGATCACGCACCAGACGTGGAAAGACATCTTGCACTAAGGGCGGCAACCATAGAAGACCGCACTCGATCACTCGCCAAAAAAGGGAAAGAGTTCTTGCACTACGGGCGGCAACCATAGAAGAACCATGAGCCCGATGCGACAGAATCCGCCCTTGAAACAATGACCGCAGATAGAGAACACTTGCATAGTGCTGGAACTTGTACCCGCTTGAACACATTGCTGCGGCACATTGGAAACCTCATCGGGTGTTCCACCATCTCATTAGATAGATCTGTTGCATTAATCTTGTCGGTCGTCAGGGTTTTCTGGAGAACTGAGCGTTTTGCTGAACGAGACTCTGGTTCTCCATTGGGTTCATAATAGGCGGCAGCTTTCTGGTGCTGCAAGCGGCGTTTCTGGATTGTCTCCCTTTCTATAATGATGGCGTTCGCCCTCTCTCCTTACTTCACGATAGCGAGTGCTTTATTCGGCGCAGAATAATCGTGCATGGCGATGACGGATTTGTGGAGAGGGTGCGCTACGCCGCCCGAGAAGGGGGTCATTCGAAGTTGACTAGACCGCTCGCGCAAGCTGGGATGTCGAAGATCCTCGGGCGCTCGACCGGTTAAAGTGACCAAGACTTTTGGGGCAGGATGCCTGAGTTCAACCGACGGCTTTGAATTGGGAGATGAAAGCTGATGAAGAAGACACTTATTCTGACAACCGCTCTGACCGGGTTTGCCTTTGCGGCCTCGGCGCAGGAGATCACCGTCATGGGTTGGGGCGGCGCCTACACCCAGAGCCAGATCGAAGCCTACCATAAACCCTTCGCTGCCCAGACCGGGATCAAGGTCAACTCGGCCGACGCCGACAACCCGGCTGCACCGATCAAGGCACAGGTCGAGGCTGGGAATGTGTCGATCGACGTTGCCAGCGTCGAAATCGCCGACGCCATCCGGCTGTGTGACGAGGGTCTTGTCCTTAAGATCGATCCTGCAACCTTGCCAGCCGCGCCCGACGGCACCGCAGCGGTCGATGACTTCATCGCAGGAACCCTTAGCGACTGGATGATCGACCGATGTCTTCGCGACGGCGATCGCCTATGACACCACCAAATTTGAGGGCGGCGCTCCGCAGACCATCGCTGACTTCTTTGACACCACCAGTTTTCCCGGCAAGCGCGGCTTGAAAAAGGGCGCGAAGGCGACACTTGAAATGGCGCTGATGGCCGACGGAGTACCCGCAGCCGAAGTCTATGACCTGCTCGTGACCGACGCGGGCGTCGACCGCGCCTTCGCCAAGCTCGACGAGATCAAAGCC
This sequence comes from uncultured Alphaproteobacteria bacterium, assembly GCA_963768355.1. Classification (GTDB taxonomy): domain Bacteria; phylum Pseudomonadota; class Alphaproteobacteria; order Rhodobacterales; family Rhodobacteraceae; genus JAHEAO01. The sequence goes on along the minus strand of CAVYHT010000029.1, from coordinate 1,113 downwards.
GACGCTGTCTGGTGGGAGGCAGGCTCGCAACCGCCGCAATTACTGGCCGACGGCGAAGTGGCTATGACCATGGCCTGGAATGGGCGGATTTTCAACGCCGCCATGGAAGAGGGCAAACCCTTCGCCATCCTATGGGATGGTCAGGTCTTCGAATGGGAGGGTTGGGTGATCCCTATGGGCGCGCCGAACCTAGAAGCCGCGTTGGAGTTCGTCAAGTTCTCCACCTCGACCGAGCCTCTCGCAGTCGCAGCCTCTTGGATCAGCTACGGGCCGCCGCGGAAATCTTCGGCACCGCTGATCGGGAAGTCGCACGACGGCAAGACCGATATGGCACCGCACCTGCCGACCTCGCCAGAGAACATGATGAACGCTGGCCTCGTCGACCCAGTTCTGGGTCGACCATGACAGCGAGTTGAACGAGCGTTTCAACGCCTGGCTTGCCAACTTAGACGAACGCAGCGGCGCCGAGGCCTTCCCGGCGCTGTACCGCGTCTTCCATCGCTGTCGAGAAACCACAGACGAGAAAAGGGCCTGGGTCTGGAAATGATGACAAATATCCAGCAAGCCGCAGCGAGCTTAGCTTGACGGTGGTCTTGACCCCTGAAACTGGTCCGAACTGAATGCTAGATTTTGGGTACATTTCCGATGAAGGAGGAATGTACCTATGCCGAAGAAACGATTTTCGGACGAGCAGATTGCCTTTGCGCTGAGGCAGGCGGAAGCTGGCACGATGGCCGGCGAGATCTGCCGCAAGATGGGTGTTGCCGAGGCCACGTTCTATCGCTGGAAGAAGGTCTATGCCGGGATGGGCTTGTCCGAGATCCGGCGGCTGAAGCAGCTCGAGGACGAAAACGGCAAGCTGAAGCGGCTGTTCGCCGATCTGACGCTGGACCAGGCGGTGCTGCAGGACGCGCTCAGAAAAAAGTGGTGAAACCTGTCCGCCGCCGCGAAGTCGTTCAGCACTATCAGGATGTATTTGAAGTGTCGGAACGTCGAGCCTGCAGCGCCATGGGCTTCGGGCGGGCTTCTCACAGGTATCAATCGAGACGTGATCCGGAGGTGGAACTGCGGATGCGCCTGGAGGAATTGGCCGAAAGCCGGGTGCGCTATGGG
>CAVYHT010000028.1:0-73340 GCA_963768355.1 uncultured Alphaproteobacteria bacterium | reverse complement strand
ACGCATTCGCCGCGCGACCCACGAACGGCTGCTTCGCCCGGATGGGCCAGTTTCGCCGCCGAAAAAGTCTACCCATGTGGCCAGAAAGGCGCTTCGGCTCTTACCGGAAACCTCGCGCATCGCAATTCACCTACGAGCGCAAGCGAGAGACGGCGAATTGAGATTCAGGTTGAAGCCGGAATGCTCGGGGAGAAGACCGCCTTGATGCCGATCACCCGGTCTCGGAAGGGGCCTTCGGCGGCGCAGTAAACCTATATCCCGCCGCCTCCATTTGCCGGTGCTGACGGCCCATTGCCGACTTCTCATTGAACCGTCAAGCGCCGCACCGCCGCTTCCCCAGATCTGCCATTCGTTCATCGCGCAGCGTTTTCAATCGTTGGAGAGCAGCTGTGCGGAAGGTGCGGACCTTGTCACCACGCCGGGACGTTCGCTCAGGACATCATCAGTAGGTCCGCCAGTTCCATTCCAGCACGATCTTGCCAATGTGGCCTTTCTTGCCAAAGGCGTCCTGAGCGGCTCCGATTTCACGGAGCGGATAAGTCTCCGCTACCAGTGGCGCGATTTCCTTCCGCTCGATCCGTCCGATCAGATTGCCGAAGACTTCCGGCTCCAGAACCGTGCAACCAAAGAAACTGAGGTCCTTCAGGTAAAGCGTGCGAACGTCCAGTTCAACAATGGGGCCACCGATTGCACCGGCAACTGCGTAGCGACCGCCGGATCGGAGGACGTCCAGCAATGACGGCCACTTCGGGCCAGCGACCAGATCAATAACGACATCGACACTGTTCGTGCCAACCTTGGAGAGGTAATCATCGTCCCGGTTCAATGTTCGCTCTGCACCCAGTTCCAGCAAGGTTCTCGCCTTTGACGGGCTTGTCACTGCAATGACATGCGCACCGCGTGCGCGCGCCAACTGAACAGTGGCGGACCCCACACCGCCCGATGCGCCCGTGACCAACACGGTCTCACCCGCCTGAACGCCTGCACGTGTCAGCATGTTTTCGGCCGTAGAGTAGGAACACGGAAAGGAAGCCAATTCGACGTCCGTCAGATCGCTTTTGATCGCATGGGCATGACGCGCGGAAACACGCGTGTACTGCGCAAAACCACCATCACACTCGGAACCAAAATACCACGGTGTCTCCAGTCTTTCCGTCAGCCTCACGAAGACACGGCTCGATCAAGACCCGTTCACCAATGCGCGCGGATGCTACTCCCTGGCCAACGGCAACGATCTCGCCGCAGACATCGGCACCCTGGATACGCGGAAAAGCCAGCGGCGTTCCGGACCATGCCGCGTCCTTGGCATCCGCGTCGCCCTTGGAATACCAGGCGGTGCGCGTGTTGATGTCGGTGTTGTTCACGCCTGCAGCGCCGACCCGGATCACCACATCTCCCTGACCCGGTATGGGAACGGCCAGATCGTCGCGCCATTCCAGCATCTCAGGTCCGCCATGACCCGTCAGAACGACGCCGTGCATCCTTTCGGGTAACGTCACATCAATCTCCAAAGTTGAAAGAAGCGGACATTGCCCGCAATATCACAGGCGGTCAATATGGGCTCGAAGCATGAATTCGCCGCGCGGCTCGCGAACGCCTGCTTTGCCCGTATGGGCCAGTTTCGCTGCCCGAAAAGGTCAATCCATGTGGCCACCAAGGCGTTTCGGCTCCTACAGGAAACCTCACGCATCGCAATTCACGTTCGAACGCAAGCGAGCGACGGCAAATTTGCGATTCAGGTTGAAGCCGAAATACTCTGGAAGAATACCGCCTTGATGCCGATCACCCGGCCTCGGCGGTCGGGCCGTCCGATCCGCGGACCGGGGCCATATTTCGCGTCAAGCTATACCGCGCGCCGCAAGAGATTCGTTGAGAAATCCCTAACGAAAATCGCAACATGTTGAATATAAAGAGTATTCGTTACTGCCCGCGCGCGGACCAGGGCCCCTCAAACCCAATCGCCCTCGAACCCCTTCGGCACCAGCAGGATATCGCGATCAACCTCGGTGATATCGGTCTCGCCGCAAAGCGCCATCGAGATATCCAGCTCCTTGTGGATGACCTCCAGCGCGCTGGTCACACCCGCCTCGCCCATCGCGCCCAGCCCGTAGACGTAGGCCCGCCCGATCATCGTGCCCTTGGCCCCCATCGCCAGCGCCTTCAGCACGTCCTGACCCGAGCGGATGCCGCTATCGAGCCAGACCTCGATCTTGTCGCCCACCGCATCGCACGATCGGCGGCAGCATCCGGATCGACGACAGCGCCCCGTCCAGCTGCCGTCCGCCGTGGTTCGACACCACGATCGCATCCGCGCCCGACGTTCGGCGGCCTTCTTTGCGTCCTCGGCATCCAGAATCCCCTTCAGGATCACCTTGCCGCCCCACATCTCCATCAGCTTCTGCGATCCGGTCCCAGTCGAGCGACGGATCGAACGCCTCGGCCGTCCAGGATGACAGCGACGACGGGTCCGACACGCCCTTGGCATGACCGACGATATTGCCGAAGAACCGCCGCTTGGTGCCCAGCATCTCCAGCCCCCAGCGCCACTTTGGTCATCATGTTGGCAATCGACTTGACGGTCAGTTTCGGCGGCGCCGACAGCCCGTTCTTGAGGTCCTTGTGGCGCTGCCCCAGCATCTGCAGATCGACCGTTATCACCATCGCCGAACAGCCCGCCGCCCGCGCGCGGTCGATCAGCCGCTGCATGAAATCGTCGTCCTTCAGCGTGTAGACCTGAAACCAGAACGGCTTGGTCGTTGCCTCGCGCCACGTCCTCGATCGAACAGATCGACATGGTCGACAGGGTGAACGGCACGCCGAATTTCTCGGCCGCCCGCGCCGCCTTGATCTCGCCGTCGGCGCGATTGCATGCCCGGTCAGCCCGACCGGGGCCAGCGCCACCGGCATCGACACCTCCTCGCCGATCATCGTGCGTCGCGGTGGTGCGCTCGGTCATGTCCACGGCGACCCGCTGGCGCAGCCGGATCTTGTCGAAATCCGACTGGTGTTCTCGCGGAAGGTCTGTTCGGTCCAGCTGCCGCTTTCGCAGTAGTCGTAGAACATCTTCGGCGTGCGGCGGCGGTAGATGCGCTTCAGATCGTCGATGCAGGTGATGACGGGCATGGGCGGTCCTTCGCGGAATTGGTCAGGCATTTCACTGCCAATCGCGCCGGATGTCCACAATGCGCCAGTTGGCGCGAGCGCCGGTGCGTCTGCGTCTAGGCAGGGCGCAGAGCGAGAAGCGAAGGGGCAATCCCGGTGAGACATCATCCTGATCGGGGTTCTGGCCAGCCTTGGCGCGGGTCTGATGACCGGCGTCGGCGCGCATGCCGGTGCTGTTCGGTCGCGGCATCCGCGGCGCTGGACGATACGCTGCTGGGCTTTGCCGCCGGGGTGATGATGTCGGCGTCGTTCTTTTCGCTGATCCTGCCGGGACTCGAGGCGGCGACCGAGCAATACGGCAGCGTCACCGATACGCCGCCTTCATCGCGGCGGGCGGCATCGCGCTGGGCGCGCTGGTCGTGGCGGTGATGAACGAGCTGGTGCCGCATGAACACTTCATCCACGGCCGCGAAGGCGCCGACGCCCGGCGCTGGCGCAAGATCTGGCTGTTCGTGCATCGCCATCACCATCCACAACTTTCCCGAAGGCATGGCCGTCGGCATCGGTTTTGGCGGCGGCGACATGGCCAACGGGACTGTCGCTGGCCACCGGCATCGGGCTGCAGAACGCGCCCGAGGGGCTGGCCGTGGCGGTGGCGCTGCGCGGGCAGGGCTATTCGCAAGGCCGATCGTTCTTCGGGATCGCGCTGGCGACCGGGCTGATCGAGCCGGTCGGCGGGCTGATCGGCGTCGCGGTGATCCACGCCTCGGATCATGCTGCTGCCCTGGGGCCTGAGCTTCGCCGCCGGCGCGATGATCTACATCATCAGCCACGAGATCATCCCCGAAACCCACCGCCACGGCCACCAGAACGCGGCGACCACCGGGCTGATCGCATCGGGCTGATCCTGATGATGGTCCTGGACGTGACGCTGGGCGTAGGCGCGGATGACTGCGGCCAATGCTGCCTCAGGCGCATGCCTGGTTAGACGCGGCCTCAGGCGCGATGCGCGCCTGTCTGCCCAGCGCCCTTGCAACGCACATGGCCAGCACCTCGGCCACCGGGCTTGCCCTCGCCGATCATCGCCGACGATCGCCGAGCCGACGACGCAGCCATCCGCGACGCTGGCAATCGCCTGCGACGGTTTCCGGCGTCCGGATGCCAAAGCCGACGATCACCGGCAGATCGGTCTTCGCCTTGATCCGCGCCACTTCGGGGGCGACATCGGCCGCCTCGGCGGCGGCGGCCCCGGTGATCCCGGTGATCGAGACGTAGTAGACAAAGCCCGAGGTATTGGTCAGCACCTTCGGCAGCCGTTGGTCATCGGTCGTGGGTGTCGCCAGCCGGATGAAGTTCAGCCCGGCCTTCTGCGCCGGAATGCACAGCTCGTCATCCTCCTCGGGCGGCAGATCGACCACGATCAGCCCGTCGATCCCGGCCGCCTTGCGCGTCGACCAGAAACCGGTCGACGCCGCGCGAATGGATCGGGTTGTAATAGCCCATCATCACGATCGGCGTTGTCGTCGTCGGTCGCGCGCAACTCCGCGCCATATCCAGCGTCTTGTGCCAGGGTCTGCCCGGCTGCCAGCGCCCGTTGCCCGGCCAGCTGGATCGTCGGCCCGTCCGCCATCGGATCGGTGAACGGCATGCCCAGTTCGATGATATCGACACCGGCGCCGGGCAGGCCCCTTACGATCTCGCGCGAGGTTTCGTAATCCGGATCGCCCGCCATGACATAGGCGACAAAGGCCTTCTTGCCCCTCGGCCCTAAGGTCGGCGAATTTGGCGTCGATACGTGTCATGGCGATCCCCAGTCTTCAATCCGCCCCATGTGCAGAAATCCTCGCCGGAAATCAATGGCCGTCGCATGATCCGCCGAATTTGACAGAACCGCCGGGAAACCGTCACTCAGTCACTAAGGGGCTGATCGAGGGACCGGGCGATGCACCATCTTCACCTGACCGACGACGCGGACGGCATGTCGCATTTCGCGGATATCGATATCGACCTGTCTGGCGAAAATTTTGCGCCGCCCGCGCCTTCGATGCCGATCTCCAGCCGCGAGGATTGCGCGAAACTGCTCTACCTGGTGCTGCCCGCCGGCTGGGGCGGCACGCAGCACCCGACGCCTTGTCGCCAGGTCGGTTTCGCGTCATGGCCGGAGACGGTGAGGCCCGCGAATTCGGCGACATTCCGCAGCCATGCTGCGGCGAGCAGTCGTGACGAACGGCTACGCTACAGGCACGATACTGGCCGCGATCGTATAGCCCACGCCGTGGACCGTGCGGATCAGCGACGTCCCGCTTCCGCCATTGCCAAGCTTGCGGCGGAGACGGACAACATGGGCGTCGATCGCCCGGTCGGTCACGGCAGTCGAATTGCCATATAGCGCATCAAGGATCTCTGACCGCGACAGTACCTTGCCGGGACGATCGGTCAGCGCCAGCAGCAGGGCATATTCGGTTGAGGTCACGCCGATCGCGGTGTTGTCGGAACTGCGGCAGAGCGTGCGCGACACAAGGTCCATTCGAAAGCCGGAGAAATAGCGAAATCGTACGTTCGCGGCGTGTGCCGGCGCTGACGCGCGCGTGCGGCTTCGGCGCAGGACGGATTTGATGCGGGCCAGCAATTCGCGGGGCTCGAACGGCTTGGTGATATAATCATCGGCGCCCAGCTCCAGCCCGATGACCCGGTCAAACACCTCGTCGCGTGCGGTCAGGACGATGATCGGCAGTTCCGACGACTTCCGGATCTCGCGCGTGACCTCGAACCCGTCACCATCGGGCAGGCCGATATCAAGGACAATCAGGTCGAACTCCTGATGCTCCATTACGAGGCCCATCTGGGTCGCGGTGGCAGAAGTGGAAACCTGATAACCTTGTTTGGTCAGGAAACGTTCCAGAAACGATATCAGCTGTCGGTCGTCATCGACGACCAGAATTCGCTCGGCCATTGACCTTCACCCCGCGTTCGGTCCTTCTCGATGTTGCGCAATTGCGCCGGTTACGCAACCGGTTCGCTTCCCGGGGGTGACGATGCAGCCCATGAAACGTAGCAGACTGATCGGCCTAGCGGCGGCGATCTTGCTGGTTTCCACGGTTGTCACTGGTCTTTTCCTCGGTGTGCAGACGCGCGCGCAGTTCAAGGAAATTTCTGCCAGCTGGACCGGATATGCCGACGATACCGAGAAGAAGGGCGTCTGGATCAGCTCGATCCGCGGCTATCTGGGATATGGCGGCATCATCCACAACTTCAAGAACTATGTCTTGCGCGGCGAAGAGGTCTATCGCGAGCGGGTCGTGGCGCAGCTGACGCGATTTCATACTGTGCTAGACGAATATCTTGCGGAACCCTTGCCCGAACCGGAACGCGCGGCCCTTGCCTCGATTGCTGCAACAATTGCGGAGTATGAGGCGAAATTACCGGCGGCGACAAAGGCGGCGGACGAGGGATGGCCTGCCGAGCGAACCGATGCGCTGGTCCGGGTGAACGACAGCGCCGCGATCCTTGCGCTTGCCAACCTGGAGCAGATCTGGCGCCAGAACCGGGCGCAGAGCACCGAACGGATCATTTCGGCAGTGACCAAGGGGCAGGCGCTGATCGATGTTGGATTCGTGTCGATGTTCGCCCTTGTGGTGGTGGCGCTTTCGCTTGGGTTTCTGATGGCGCTTTTGTTGCGCGACATGCGGTTGGCGATGGTCAGCCTGTCCGAGGAATTGATCCATCGGCGGCGGCTGGAACAATCCGAAAAGCTACTGGCAGAGACGGTCGAACAAAGTCCTGCGACGATCCTGATCACCGATACCGACGGCCGCATTCAATACGCCAATCAGAAGTTCGAGGAGATCACGGGTTGGAACCGCAGCGAACTTACGGGCCAAACCCCGAAACTGCTTCAATCGGGCGATACACCAGATGCCACCTACTCTGAAATCCGCAAAACCCTGTTGCGCGGCGAGGCATGGCACGGTGTTTTCCGGAACCGTCGCAAATCCGGCGGCAGTTACTGGGCCGAGACAACGATCCTTCCACTCAAGGGGCCGGATGGCGACGTTCGGAACTTCATCGGCATCGGCGAGGATATTACCGAAAAGCGCCGCGCGCAGGAACAAGTAGCGCGGGCGCAGAAGATGGAGGCTGTCGGGCTACTGGCGGGTGGCATAGCACATGATTTCAACAACATCCTGACGACCATCGTCGGCGCGGCTCATCTGGCATCCCTCGATGCCGAAAAGGACAGCGACCTTGCGGGCGAGGTCGAGCAGATCGACATCGCCGCGCGGCGGGCGCAAAGCCTCGTTCGCCAGCTTCTGACATTTGCGCGTCGCGAACCGGGGATTGCGGTTGCAACCGACCTTTGTGCCGTCATTGCTGAGGTGGCGCGGTTGTTGCGCGCCGCCATACCGCCAACCATCGCCATCAAGACACCCGACCCGTCCTGCCCGCTGCCCGTTCTGGCCGATCCCACCCATCTGCATCAGATCCTGATGAACCTTTGCGGCAATGCGGCAGAGGCAATCGGCGGAAGCCCAGGTCGGATCACCATATCCGTTGGTTTGGCAGAGGCGACGCCAGAAGGGCTCGGTCCACGCAGCGAAGGCTGGGCCCGGCTGGTGGTTGAAGATAACGGGCCGGGGATGTCGCCGGCGACCTTGCACAATGTGTTCGATCCGTTTTTCACCACCAAGCCAATCGGCAAGGGCACGGGGCTCGGACTCGCGGTGGTGCAGAGGCTGGTCCAGGAGATGGGTGGACAGATCACCGTGGACAGCGTGCCGGGACAAGGTGCGCGGTTCACATTGTGGTTGCAGGGGGCAGATCACCTTGCATTGGCCGAATCCGCAGTACAAGAAAGCCTGCCCCGCGGACGCGAGCGGTTGCTGATCATCGATGACGAAGCCGAGATCGCGTCGATGTTCCGGCGCCTCATGATGCGGCTCGGATATCAGGTTGACGCATTCAGCCGCGCTACAGTTGGGCTGGATCGCTTCCGCGACAACCCAGACCGTTATGATCTGATTACTCTCGACCTTGTGATGCCGGAATTGCCCGGCGATGAACTGGCCGCCGAGATTCGTGCGCTGCGCCCCGATTGCCCGATCCTGTTCTGTTCGGCCTATCGCAAGAGTGATCTGGACCTGATCGGGCCAGAGCCAGGATTCCTCGACAAACCTGTCGAGCCGACGCTGCTGGCGCAGCGCGTGCGCGCGATGCTGGACGGCGCCAGCCAGGGTGAGTCCATCGACGCGTAACCTGCGTCGCGCCGTCACAATCCGTCACAAAAAATAGCAAACTGTAACCCCGCCCGAAACATATGACCGAAAGTGGGGGCCTATCCTTCGGACATCTGTCGGGTGTGGGTTGCAGGGGTTCCTGCGCTGTCTCGACAGGTTTCGAACCGATGCCGCATGGAGGGGTTCTATAATGCGAAACAGCCACTCAGTCGTTCAGCGTGGGCTGGCAGGTACCGCAGCCCTGCTGCTGGTTCTGGCCGCAGTCCCGGCGTCCGGCCAGGACGCGGGCTTTGCGCCGCTGCCCGAGCCCAACGAAGTCAACGAGGTCCGTGCCACACTGGGCGGCATGCTGTTCTTCGACGACCGCCTGTCCGGCGATACCGGAAACTCCTGTTCGACCTGCCACGATCCCTCGCAAGGTTGGGGCGACGGTCAGGCCTTGTCAGACGGCTATGCGGGCGGGGTTTACTTTCGCAACGCGAAATCGCTTTTCAACACGTCCTACAGCAACGTCCTGATGTGGGACGGCCGGCTGGACGGGGCCGACATGGGCACCGTCACGCGCGACATGCTGACCGAAAGCCATACAATGAACATGGACAGCCGGCTGGCGCAGGAGCGGCTGAAACAGGTTCCGGAATATGCGGCGCTGTTCGAAGAAGGATTTGGCGGCGATCCCTATGGCGGCAAGATTTACGGCGCGATCGGTGAATACCTCAAGACGATCCGCACCAGAATGCGCCGTTCGATGCCTATCTGAACGGCGATACCGCAGCACTTTCCGAAGAGCCGCGACACGCGGCATGGACCTGTTCGCCGGCAAGGCGGGCTGCATCTCCTGTCACAACGGACCGACGTTGTCGGATGGTGGCGTGCACGCAACCGGCGTGCCCGGATAATCCCGAGTTGCAGGAGAACGCCGAACGCCAGATCGTGATGCTGCGCTTCTTCGCGACGCATGGGCACGCCCAACTACATGAACCTGCGCGCGGATGTCGGTCACTACGTCGGTGAACAAGGAAGATGAGGACATCGGTAAGTTCGCCACGCCGGCCTGTGGGATGTCGGTCAGACCGCGCCCTACATGCATTCGGGCGTCTTCGCGACGCTGCCCGAGGTGGTGGCCTTCTACAATGCCGGCGAACGACCGCATGCGCGCCGCTGGGCCTCAGCGACGAGGAAGAAGGCCGATCTGGTGGCCTTTCTCGAAAGCCTGACCGGTGACGCGCCTGGCGTCAAGCGTCCCGAACTGCCCGACTACGCCATGCGCGTCGTCGGCGAGAACTGAGGAGGTGCCAGAGATGACACGCAAGACGATGCACTGGTGCGGCTCGCTGGCGCTGGCCTTGCTGTAGTCGGCGCGGCCGCGACCGCACAGGACATCCCGCCGCTGGCCAGCCTTGGCGCCGGTGCCGGATCCCGGTCGACAATCCGATGACGCCGGAAAAGATCGCCTTGGGCGAGAAACTGTTCTGGGATGGACGGCTGTCGGGCAACGGCTCGATGCCCTGCTCTGCCTGCCACCTGCCCGATCTGGGCTGGGGCACCGGCGGGCCGATCTCGTTCGGCTATCCGGGCACGCAGCACTGGCGCAACAGCCAGACGATCCTGAATTCCGGCTATTACAACAAGCTGTTCTGGGAAGGGCAACGAGACCTCGCTGGAAGCGCAGGCCAAGGGTCGCCGCGGGCGGCGCCGTGGCGGGCAACGGCGACGGGTCGATGATGGAGATGCGGCTGCGCTTCGTCCCCGAATATGTCGCGGCCTTCAAAGAGGTCTTCGGAACCGACTGGCCGCAGTATCGGAACAGGCCTGGGAGGCGATCGCCGCCTATGAGCGCACGATCGTCACCGATGCGACCAAGGTGCCGTTCGACCGGTCTCTTGCCGGCGACAAGGCCGCGATGAGCGACGAAGCAAAGCGCGGGCATGGAGCTGTTCAACGGCAAGGCGGGCTGCATCTCGCTGCCACAACGGCGCGCTGGTGTCGGATCAGCGGTTCTACAACACCGGCGTTCCGGCGCCGCGGAATTCAACGAGGACCGCTCTATCAGATCACCCTGCGCTGGGAGCTCTACCAGAAGGGCGGATCCGGAAGACGTCTACCGGACGGGCAGCGACGATCTGGGGCTTTATCATCAGACCAAGCGGCCCGGACGACAAGCACAAGTTCCGCACGCCCAGCTTGCGCGAATTGCGCTGGACCGAACCCTACATGCACAACGGCAGCCTCGCGACGCTGGCCGATGTGGTCGCCTTCTACAACGCCGGCGGCGGCGAGGCGCAAACCGCGGGTCTGCAACCGCTTGGCCTGAGTGCCGACGGAGGAGGCCGATCTGGTCGCCTTCCTTGAGGCGCTGTCGATGGACGAGCCGCTGATCCTTGAAGAGCCCGAGCTTCCCGGCAACTGCAACCTGGGCGGAGTTTGCCGAAATGACCAAGCCAATGACAGCCAAGGGTGTGGGCCAAAATCACGCCTGTCCTTCACTGAGCCGCAGGAATTTCCTGATCCTCGGCGGCGCGTCCGTCACGGTGCTGGCCACCTATGGGCAACGGGGCCAGAGGCGCAGGAGCTGGTGTCCTCATCCTATGCCCGCAAGGTGATCGGCAAGGTGTCAGAACTGGAACCGGGCAAGGCGATGGCCTTCAACTATCCGACCGACGACATCGAGAACCTGGTGATGATGTTGAACGAAGAGGCCGGCGGCGGCGTGGGCGAGGGGCGCAACATCGTCGCCTTCAACACGATCTGCCCGCATATGGGCGGCTATATGGGCGAGAGTGAGTTCAAGTCGCAGCATTCGGTGCTGGGGCCTTGCCCGCTGCATCTGTCGACCTTCGATCTGTCCGTCACGGGATGATCGTTTCGGGCCATTCGGCGGACAGCCTGCCGCAGATCGTGCTGGAAATCGACGGCGACGACATCGTCGCTACCGGCGTGATGGGGCTGTTTTACGGCTACAGCCAGAACCCCTCGGGCGCGTGAGCAAGGAGAACAAGAAATGACTTCCACCGTTCAGAACCGCGATTACGTTCCCCTGCCGCCGCCCGACGCCGAAGTGCTGACGACGGCCTGCAGCTATTGCATCGTCGCCTGTTCCTACAAGGTCTACCGCTGGCCGGTCGGAACCGAAGGGGGCTCGCAGGCCGACCAGAACGCCTTTGGCGTTGACTTCCCCACTGGTGGCGCACCCTGGATCGCGGAAAGCCAGCACAATATCGGCATGCACGAAGGCCGACAGCACCACTTCGTCATCATCGCCGACCCCGATGCCGAGGCGGTCAACCCCAGCGGCAACCATTCGGTGCGCGGCGGCACGCTGGCGCAGAAGATCTACAACCCGGAAACGCCGACCCGCGACCGTCTGAAGTACCCGATGATGCGCATCGGCGGCGTCCTCACCCCGGTCAGCTGGGATCTGGCCACCGATGTCATGGCCGAAGTGTCGAAGCACGTGCTGAAGACCTACGGCGAACATGCCTGGGGCATGAAGACCTACTCCTACGAGTACTTCGAGAACACCTACGCGATCAGCAAGCTGGTTGACCGCGCCATCGGGACGCCGGTCTATGCGCCGCATGACAAGCCCCAGAACGCCGAGGATGCGGCCGGGCTCGACGATGCCGGCATAAACTCCTTCGCCGCCTCCTACGACGACTGGGGCAAGTGCGATGTCGCCTTCCTGTCCGGCGTCGATCCGTACGAGACCAAGACGGTGCTGTTCACCGAATGGATGATGTACGGCGACAACCCCGACAAGAAGATGATCTTCGTCACGCCGCACAAGACGATGGGTGTCGCCTACGGCCTGCAAAACGGTGGCCTGTGGCTGCCGATCATCCCCGGCACCGACACGGTGCTGCATCTGGCGATGGCCAAGATCATCATCGACAACGGCTGGCAGGACCAGGAGTTCATCGACAAGTGGGTGAACAACAAGTGGGAGATCGAAAGCGGCTATCGGCCGCGGCACCCGCAACACCCGCTGGCAGTGGCGCACCACCTGGGGCCGCTGGCAGTCCGACTGGGAGGACTTCCAGAAGTTCATCGCCGAGGAGCCGGTCGCGGCTCTGGACGAGGCCGCCAAGATCACCGGGCTCGACGCCGAGCTGATCCAGCAGGCCGCCGAGATGATCGCCAAGCCGCGAGAGGATGGGTCGCGCCCGAAGACCTCGTTCATGCTGGAAAAGGGCAACTACTGGTCCAACAACTACATGAACACCGCCTCGCTGGCGTCGCTGGGCCTGATCTGCGGTGCCGGCAACCGTCCGGGCCAGGTCATCAGCCGCGGTGGCGGGCACCAGCGCGGCGGGATGGGCGCCGGGCGGCGGCAAGGGCTATCTCTCGCCCGAGAAGCACCCCGGCCGGCGCAAGAAGGCGCTCAACGTCGACCGCTGGGTGATGGACGGCAAGGTGCGCTTCTTCTGGATCATCGGCTCCACCTGGTTCGCGGCGATGCTGGCCAGCCAGGAGCTCGCCAGCCGCGTTGCCGATCTGACGGTGCGCAATCCCAACCAGCCGCGCTCGGTCGACCGCGATCACCTGATCGAGGTCTTCAAGGCCCGGGTCGACAGCGGCGGCATGGTGCTGGTCGACAGTGACATCTACCCGGTCGATCCGCTGAACACGCAATACGCCGATATCGTGCTGCCGGCGGCGGGCTGGGGCGAGGTCGATTTCGCCCGCTGCAACGCCGAGCGGCGGCTGCGCCTATACGCCAAGTTCAACGACGCACCGGGCGAGGCCAAGCCCGACTGGTGGGCAGTCGGGCAGTTCGCGCAGAAGATGGGCTTTTCCGGCTTCGACTGGAAGGACTCCAACGACGTCTTCGAGGAAGCCTCGCGCTTCTCGCGCGGCGGCGTGCTGAGCTACCACGTGCTGGCTCAAGAGGCCAAGAAGGAAGGCAAGAAGGCCCACGAAAAGCTGCGCGAGCTTGGCACCGACCGGCATTCAGACGCCGATCAGGCTGATCGACGGCCAGATGGTCGGCACCAAGCGCCTGCACGATCCCGAGAACGAATGGGGCGAGGTCGAGGGCGATACCTACGACCAGAAATGGCTCTATGCTTTCGGCACCCACACGCGGCAAGGCGATCATGCTCAAGACGCCGTGGGAGCACCGACAGCTGGATCGACTTCTACGAGGCGATCAAGCCGCGCGCCGAAAAGGGCGAGATCTGGATCACCAACGGTCGCGTCAACGAAACCTGGCAGTCGGGCTTCGACGACCTGCGCAAGCCCTACCTGGCGAAGCGCTGGCCGTGGCCGCATATCGTGATCCATCCCGACGACGCCGCCCCGCAAGGGCATCGAGTCCGGCGATCTGGTCGAAGGCTTCAACGACACGGTCTATGTCCAGACGGGCGAGCCGATCGGGGTCAAGGATGGCGACCTCAGCTTCACCAAGCTGATGGAGCACGGCCACATCAAGACCACCACCGGCCAGTTCGTCGCCGTTGCCATCGTCTCCGACGAGATGCGTCCGGGCGTGGCCAAGGCGGCCTTCAACTATCCCGGTTCGATGGCGAATTCGGTCTGTCACGCGGTGCCCGATCCGGTTACCGGCAACTACCGCTACAAGCTGGGCCGTGGCGTACTGCGCAAAGTCGGCGAGAGCGCCTACAAGAAGAACTATCTGGAAATGTCACTGAAACCGCGTCCGATCGTCTAAGCGCAATGTTTGCCGCCGCCGGTTCGTTCGGCGGCGGGCAGCTGGATAGTTTCTGAATGTGGGGCAAACCGGCAGCCTCCAGATCAGGCGACGGCATCGCCGACTGACCGGGTTTGCGCGCATGTCCAAACCCCAAGAAACCGTCACTCCACCGCGCGCCGGAAACTGCCCAAAAAACAGGCGGAACATCTGCCGAACATTTCTTTAAACCTTTAACAAACGCGTTAGTGCCTGTGGCCGTGTTTTAAAGAAAACGTACAAGAATGGCGTCGCTTCCGTGCTCGGCAAAGCTTGACCCTGCCTGCCCTTCGCCCCTAGAAGCGCCCGGCGACCAGAGCAGGAGTTTCGCAAGATGGGGTTCAAGACAGGCATCGTCGGGCTGCCGAATGTCGGCAAGTCGACGCTTTTCAACGCATTGACCAAGACCGCCGCCGCACAGGCCGCGAACTTCCCGTTCTGCACGATCGAGCCGAATGTCGGCGAAGTTGCCGTACCCGACGAACGTCTTGAAATCCTTGCGAAAATTGCCGGATCAAAGCAGATCATTCCGACCCGGATGACCTTCGTCGATATCGCCGGACTGGTCAAGGGTGCCTCGAAAGGCGAGGGTCTTGGGCAACCAGTTCCTCGCCAATATCCGCGAATGCGACGCCATCGCCCATGTCGTCCGCTGCTTCGAGGATGGCGACGTCACCCATGTCGAGGGCCGTGTCAACCCGGTCGAAGACGCCGAAACCATCGAAACCGAGCTGATGCTGGCGGACATGGAATCCATCGAAAAACGCCTTCAGGGTCTGTCCCGAAAGGTCCGCGGCGGCGACAAGGAAGCGGTGCAGCAAGAGCGTCTTTTGAAGGCGGCGCTGGTTGCGCTGGAAGCGGGAAATCCCGCGCGCACCGTCGAAATTTCCGACGAAGATTTAAAGGCTTGGCGGATGCTGCAACTGCTGACCAGCAAACCCATCCTCTATGTCTGCAACGTCGATGAGGCCGAGGCCGCCACCGGCAATGCCCATTCCCAAGCCATCGAAAAGATGGCCACGGAAGAGGGTGCTGCGGCGGTCGTGATCTCTGCCAAGATCGAGGAAGAGATCAGCCAGCTCGACCCCGACGAGGCCGAGATGTTCCTCGAAGAGATGGGCCTGCAAGAGGCCGGCCTCGACCGTCTGATCAAGGCGGGCCACGAGCTTCTGGGTCTGCAGACCTATTTCACCGTCGGCCCGAAAGAGGCCCGCGCCTGGACGATCCGCAAAGGCATGCTTGCCCCACAAGCCGCAGGCGTCATCCACGGCGATTTCGAACGCGGCTTCATTCGCGCTGAAACAATAGCCTACGATGATTACGTTGGGCTGGCAAAGGCGAAGCCGGCGCCAAGGAGGCCGGCAAGATGCGTGTCGAAGGCAAGAGCTACGAGGTCAAGGACGGCGACGTGCTGCACTTCCTGTTCAGTGCTTGACGGACCAACTTCGACCGACCCGGAATTCCCACTTGTCCCCACGATGGCCTGCCATTAAACGGGTCAGCGGAGACGTGGCCGAGTGGTCGAAGGCACGCCCCTGCTAAGGGCGCAGACGGGAAACCGTCTCGAGGGTTCGAATCCCTTCGTCTCCGCCACCGCAACAGAAATCGAACCTGGCCAGGCTAACGGATGCGGGCTTCGGTCTCGCGGTCAAAGAGCATGGCGCGCTCGACGGGGAACTTGACCCCCACCCGCGACCCTTCTTTCGAACGCTCATCGCCGCGCTCCTCGACGATGATCTTTTCGCCGTTTTCCGAAATCAGGTAGACATACGACACGCCCCCCAGCGCTTCGGTCAGGTCGACGGTATGGGTGTCGCCACTGGGATCGAGTTCGATATGTTCCGGCCGGACGCCAATGGACACCTTGGTTCCGCTCGCAGGCATGGTGACCCCCAGTTTGAAGCTGCCTTTCAGGCCCGGAACCTCTACAAGGTCGCCCTTGCTGGTACCGTCCAGGAAGTTCATTGCAGGAGACCCGATAAACCCGGCGACGAACTTGTTTTCCGGGTTACGATAGAGATCAAGCGGTGCGCCCACCTGTTCGATATAACCGGCCCTCAGCACGACGATTTTGTCGGCAAGTGTCATTGCCTCGACCTGGTCGTGGGTCACGTAGATCATCGTGGCGCCGATTTCCTTGTGCAGCCGAGCGATCTCGACCCGCATCTCGACGCGAAGCTCGGCGTCAAGGTTGGACAGAGGTTCGTCGAACAGAAACACTTCCGGGCCGCGGACGATGGCGCGGCCGATCGAGACGCGCTGGCGCTGCCCGCCCGACAGCGCGGCGGGCTTGCGTTTCAGATACTCTTCAAGCTTGAGAATCCGTGTCGCCTCGGCGACCTTTTTCTCAATTTCCGCCTTGGGATGGCCGTTCATTTTCAGGCCGAAGCCCATGTTATCCTTGACGGTCATATGGGGGTAAAGCGCATAGGTCTGAAACACCATTGCCACGCCGCGTTCGGCGGGATCCATTCTGGTGACATCGCGCGACCCGATGTTTATGGAGCCTTCGGTCGTTTCCTCTAGCCCCGCGACCATACGCAGAAGCGTGGACTTGCCGCAGCCCGACGGGCCGACAAAAACACAGAACTCGCCGTCTGCGATTTCAAGGTCCACCCCATGGATTACCTGAACATCGCCGTAGCGCTTTATGACGTCTTGCAGTCTTACACCTGACATTGCTCAGTTCTCCAGTTCTTGTGCGGCTTTCGGTTCGACAGGGAAACGCCAGTACCCGACCGTTCCAGCTATGTTTTCTGCGGCTTGGCGCATCTGGGGAACGAGTGTTTCGAGCTGCTCTAACGTGGTTCTTGTTGTGGTGCTGGTCACCGAGATTGCACCGATGAGTTGTCCCGTTTTCGTAACAATGGGAACCGCAACGCAGATGATTCCGGGTTCATGTTCTTCGCGGTCAAAAGCATAGCCTTTTTCGCGAATGCCAGTCAGTTCGGCTTTCAGATCGCGTTGCGAGCACAGCGTGTTGGGCGTGAACCTGTGAAATGACTGCTGCGAAAGCACCTGCTTCAGCGCCTTGTCAGATAGGAATGCCATCATCGCTTTGCCGACACCGGTGCAATAGGCAGGACCAACCTTGCCAGCCTGTGAAAACATCTCGATAGGGCGCTCGGCATTGCGCTTGTCGACATACAGAACCTGTGCGTTGTCCAGCTGAGCCAGGTGAATGGTTGAGCCAATCGATTTGCTCAATGCATCCAGATAGGGGCGTGCGACCGGCGCCAGCGACGAATGGGTCCAGGCGGCATGGGCCAGACGGACCAGCCGCAGACCAAGCGAGTAGGTCTGCATTTCTTCATCGAAAGACAGCAAGCCTTCGATTCGAAGAGTTTGCAGCATGCGGTACAGCGTTGCCTTTGGGAACGGCGAGTCATCCAGAAGCTCTTTCAGGCGGACCGGACGCGCGAAAGACGCCACCTGCTCAAGCACTTCCATCGCTTTTCCGACGGTACCGCTGTGGGTCTGCATCGATCCCATTGGCTGATCCTCCTCCATGCCGTTCAGGGGCCAGGGCCCGCGAGGCAACTATTGACATCCTTAGGCGATTCGTGATGTTGTTTCAACATGCAAACCAGCATTCCATTATTTGGAACAACACGGGAGAGCAATATGTGTTCCATTCTTAAGGCGTCGCTTGCGGCGTTCGCGACGACTGCTGTCATTGCCGGCAGTGCGTTTGCCGACAGTCACAGCGCGCCGTTGACCGGCGATCTGAACATCTTTCTCGACACCTCCAACCCCGCGCCGCGGGCGGTGATGGAAGGCCAGATCGCAAAGTTCCAAGAGATGAACCCGGACCTTAACATCTCGACCACGATCATCGACCGAGAGGCATACAAGACCCAGATCCGCAATTTTCTGACCGCCAACGCGCCAGACGTCGCGACTTGGTATGCCGCAAACCGGATGAAGCCGTATGTCGAGGCTGGCCTGTTCGAGGATGTATCGGATCTTTGGGCCGAACCCGAGATTGGCGATAACCTCGCCTCGACCAAGGGCGCGATGACCATCGACGGAAAGCAGTGGGGCGTGCCCTATACCTACTACCAGTGGGGCATCTACTACCGCAAAGACATCTTCGACGAACTCGGACTTACCGAACCTACGACTTGGGAAGAGGAAAAGGCCAACTGCGCCAAGATCGTCGAATCCGGCCGCGCCTGCTATGCGATCGGCACCAAGTTCCTTTGGACCGCTGGTGGCTGGTTTGACTATCTGAACATGCGCACCAACGGGTTTGATTTCCACATGCAGCTCGCCAACGGCGAGATCAGCTGGGAAGACGATCGCGTGAAGCAGACTTTCACCAACTGGCGTGAGCTGATCGACATGGGCGGTTTTCTTGAGAACCACCAGAGCTATAGCTGGCAGGAAGCCCTGCCGTTCATGGTTCAGGGTGATGCTGCGTCCTATCTGATCGGCAACTTCGCCGTGGCACCATTGCGCGAGGCGGGGCTGACCGATGACCAACTGGACTTCTATCAGTTTCCGGTCATCAACCCGGATGTCGCGCTGGCCGAAGATGCACCGACCGACACGTTCCACATCCCGTCGGGTGCCGCCAACAAGGATAACGCCAGGGCATTCCTGCGTTTCATGGTCTCGGCCGACGTGCAAACGGAAGTGAATGCCGGTGACGCACTGGGGCAGCTGCCGGTCAACGCGCAGTCAGCCGTCGATGACGACAAGTTCTTGGAGCAGGGCTTCACCATGCTGTCGAGCAACTCGCCGGGTGGCGTGGCCCAATTCTTCGACCGCGACTTCCCGGCTGAAATGGCGAAGGTTGGCATGGAGGGCTTGCAGGAATTCATGGTGCGCCCTGACAATCTGGACGCGATCCTCAAGCGGTTGGAAACTGCCCGCGCACGCATCTACAAGTAATCTGTAGTGGAATGGGCGGGCCCTGCGCCCGCCCATTTTGGTCCTTGACCAACCTGGCCCGCCACAAGAGTTCGTCCTCCGGCGTGAAGCCCGACACGGGCTGAGACCTGTCATTCGGCACCTGGATCGACCGGTCATCGCGCTGGCGCGAAATTGAATTGAGGTTCAAAATGACAACAACAGCGCTTCCGCAAACCGAAAGCGAACCGCCAAGACGCTCTTGGTACAAGCGCAACGAGATCAGGATCACGCCCTGGCTGTTCTTGCTTCCTGCGATCCTGTTTTTCGTCGTCTATGTCATTTATCCGATCATCCAGAGCTTCAACATCTCGGCTTATGCATGGGACGGTCTTGGCGAAAGGGAATATGTCGGCCTCAATAACTACAAGGAACTCTGGGACGATCCGGCGTTCTATACGTCGCTTCGCAACAACCTGATCTGGCTGATCCTGTATCTTCTGGCAATTCCCGCCGGATTGTTCATTGCGTTGTTCCTGAACCAGACCGTCACCGGCATTCGGCTTTACAAGTCGCTGTTCTTCTTTCCGTTCGTGATCAGCCAAGTTGTGGTCGGACTGGTTTTCACCTGGTTTTATGATCCCACCTTTGGACTGCTTAACACTTTGATCGGTGCGATCGGCCTGGGGCCGATAAATGTTCTGGGTGACCCGACCTACGTGACATACGGCATCATTGCCGCGGGCCTCTGGCCGCAGACGGCCTATTGCATGATCCTATATCTGACCGGTCTGAACGCGGTCGATCCCGAGCAGGTAGAGGCCGCACGTCTTGACGGTGCCAAGGGCTGGAAGATGCTCTGGTACGTTATCGTGCCGCAGCTCAAGCCCGCGACCTTTATCGCTTTCGTGGTGACCATCGTTGGCGCGCTACGTTCGTTCGACCTGATCTCCATCATGACCAACGGCGGACCGTTCGGCGAAAGCCGGGTGCTGAGTTTCTACATGTTCGAGGTCGCATTGTCCGAATACGGGTTCCGCATGGGCTATGGCGCCGCCATCGCCGTCGTGCTGTTCCTGATCATGCTCTGCTTCATCGCGTATTTCCTCTACTCGATGTACAAAGAAGAGAAGGGACACTGAGATGTTTCCGAAGCCAATCGAAAAATCCTCTCGGGCCGTTCAGATCAGCTATCAGTCGATGCTGCCGGTCGCGCTGATCCTCTGGCTGCTGCCGCTGATCGCTGTTGCTCTGTTCTCGGTCAAACCGGCTGCGGATTTTTCCACCGGCGACTACTGGAACCTGCCCTCGGCCTTCGGCGGATTGGAAAACTACGGCAAGGTGTTCCTGGAATCGGACATGCCACGATACCTGATGAACTCGATCCTGATCACGGTGCCCACCGCCATCGGTGCCGTCGCACTGTCCTGCATGGCCGGGTTTGCGCTGGGCATTTACCGGTTCAAGTCGAACCTGTGGCTGTTCTTCATGTTCGTGGCAGGCAACTTCGTACCGTTCCAGATCCTGATGGTGCCGGTGCGTGACCTGACGCTGGATCTTGGCCTTTACAACACCAAGACCGGCCTAGTGCTGTTTCACATCGCCTTCCAAACCGGATTCTGCACGCTCTTCATGCGCAACTTCATCAAGGGTCTGCCATTCGCGCTGATCGAGGCCGCGCGCGTCGAGGGCGTCGCCGAATGGAAAATCTTTGTTTATGTTGTGCTGCCGCTGATGAAGCCGGCGATCGCGGCCCTGTCGGTGCTTGATCTTCACCTTCATCTGGAACGACTACTTCTGGGCCGTAGTTCTGACGCAAGGGGCTGAATCGCAGCCCGTGACGGCAGGGATCACCTCGTTCAACGCCCAGTACCGGGCCGCCTACCATCTGATGAGCGCCGGTGCGATCGTTGCCGCTCTGCCGCCTGTCGCGATGTTCTTCCTGATGCAAAAGCATTTCATCGCCGGCCTGACTTTGGGGGCCGTAAAGTGATCCAATGCTGGCGACTGGATGATGGACGTCAGACACTGGTGCTTGGTTCCCACAGGGACCACCTGGCCGAGGTGGTCTACTGGGGCCCGAGGCTGCCAGACGATGAAGATCTGAAGACACTCTACGAGGCTCTCGCCATCGATGTGACTGGTGGTATGCTGGATATGAACCCGGAATTGTCGCTTTGCCCAGAAGCAACGCGCACGTTTCCGGGCCAGCCGGGGCTTATCCTGCGTGCCGGTGACGGCACGCCGCTGTTGCCGAAATTTTGCTTTGAAATGGCGGAGGAAGACACCGACAGCCTGTTGCTGACCTATCGGGACAAAGCAAATGGGCTGACCTACCGTGCTCAATTTGCGATCAATGGTCGGACCCATGTGATCGCGGCACAAGCCACACTTGAGGCGAGCCAACCGGTGCACCTGCACTGGCTGTCCGCGCCGGTCTTCCCCGCACCGCAGCACTCGGACGAGATGATCGACGTCGCCGGGCGCTGGTGCGGTGAATTTCAGCTGAACCGGACCCCGTGGTCGCCGGGGATGCGCTATCGCGAAAACCGCACCGGGCGCACCGGGCACGAACATTTTCCCGGCCTGATCGTGCCGTGCCGCGGCGCTACCAACACTCAAGGTCATGCCTATGCGTTTCACTACGGCTGGTCGGGCGGACACAGGATGGTCGCAGAGGAATTGCCCGATGGTCGTCGTCAGATCCAGTTCGGCCATGCCGCGCGGATGGAGGCCGACCCCCAGGTCCGGTTCCAGACTGCGCCGCTTTATGCCGTGTTTTCGGATGATGGTCTGAATGGCTGTGCGCTGGCCTTTCAAAGGCATCTGCGTGACGAGATCGTCAATTTCCCAGACCCCAATCGGTCGCGACCTGTGCATTTCAACTGCTGGGAGGCGGTGTACTTCAATCACAACTTGCCAGCGTTGAGGGACATTGCAACCCGCGCCGCCGCGCTCGGTGCGGAGCGGTTCGTCCTTGACGATGGCTGGTTTGGCGGCCGTGATGACGATACCCGGGCGCTGTCGGATTGGGAGGTTGACCCGCGCAAATATCCCGACGGCCTGACGCCGCTGATCGATCATGTGCACGGTCTGGGGATGACCTTTGGCATCTGGTTTGAACCCGAGATGATCAATCCGGATAGTGACATACACCGGGCGCATCCCGACTGGGCCCTCGGCGGCGAAGACCAGATTCTGGGCCGCAATCAGAAGGCCCTGAACATGGCCTTGCCAGAGGTGCGAGAGTTCCTGTTCGACCGCATTGGCAAGATCCTGCGCGATCACGCGATCGACTACATCAAATGGGACCACAACCGCGTTCTGCCGATGCCGGATGCGGCACAAACCCGCGGCTCCTACAAGCTTATCGACCGGTTGCGTAGCGAATTCCCGCAAGTCGAGATTGAAAGCTGCGCCTCGGGTGGCGGACGCATAGATTTCGGTATTCTGTCGCGCACTCACCGGATCTGGCTGTCCGACAGCAACGATGCGCTGGAGCGGCTGAAGATGCAGCATAACGCCGCGCTGTTCCTGCCCTTTGGGGTCACTGGCAGTCATGTCGGTCCCCGCAAATGCCACACATCGGGGCGGGTTCTGGATATCCGGTTTCGCGCCTGGGTCGCGGCTCAGAGGCACATGGGATTCGAGATGGACCCGCGAGAGCTGACCGACGAGGAAGCGCAGGTTCTGACAGACGTGACCCGGTGGTGGAAAGCCAACCGCGACTGGATGTTCCGCGCCGACATCCTGCGGCTGGACAGCCCTGACCCGGCGGTGATCGCCGAACAACAACTGGCCGAGGGCGGCGCCAATTTCGTGGTCTTCGCCGGCAAGGCCGCGACATCCGACCAGATCGCGCCACGGCCCTTGCGCTTGTCCCGCCTGTCGCCCGACGTGAAGTATCGCGTCGAACTGATCAACCGCGATGATGCCGGCGCTCTGTCCCGCGGGACACAGGCGCTGAAACAGGGGCCGGTCGTGCTGAGCGGGAGCTATCTGATGAGCCACGGGTTGACTCTGCCGTGGAGCTTTCCGGAAACCATGTGGGTTGTCGAAGGAAGGCGATTGTGACCGGTCAAAGACGAAGCCCGGCCCGGCGTTGTCGTCTGACTGAAGATTCCGGCATGAGCCGATCAAAATATGCCGGCCTGGATTTTCTGATTGGCGGCAGTACCCGCCCCGAAACGAAAGAGAGCCACCGATGAACCTGACGGCGACATTCCACGACCTGAAAGGCGCGAGCGTCTTTGTCACCGGCGGCGGCGCGGGCATCGGTGCCTTTCTGACCGACGGGTTGATGGCGCAGGGTGCCAAAGTCGCCTTTGTGCAGCGCTCGGACGCGACTGAATTCGCCGACGAGATGGCGAAAAAACATGGCGTGCGGCCGCTCTTCATCCAGTGCGATATCACCGATATCCCACAGCTAAAGGCCTCTATCGCGCAAGCGGCCGAGGCGCATGGTCCGGTGACGGTCCTGGTCAACAACGCCGCCAATGACAAACGCCACAGCACCGAGGAAGTGGACGAGGCATTCTGGGACTTGAACCAGGCGATCAACCTCAAGGCCTATTTCTTTGCATGTCAGGCGGTGATCGAAGGTATGCGGGCCGCGGGTGGCGGCTCGATCATCAACTTCACCTCGATCTCCTACATGATGGGCAATGCCGGTTATCCATCCTACACGACCGCGAATTCCGGCATCAACGGCATGACCCGCAGCCTTGCGCGCGAATTCGGTCCCGACAAGATCCGGGTCAATGCACTGGCGCCGGGCTGGGTGCTGACTGACAAGCAGAAAGAGCTGTGGGTAACCCCCGATGCACTTGAGGCGCATCTGGCGCGGCAATGTCTGAAAGACACGCTTGCGCCGCAGGACATGGTCGACGCGGTTCTGTTTCTAGCCTCGAATGCCAGCCGGATGATGACCGGTCAGGCATTGGTCGTGGATGGCGGCGTCGTGGTGACCGGCTGATGGAGGATAAGCCCGGAACAGCCAACTGGATCGCCGTGGACTGGGGCACTTCCAACCTGCGTGTGTGGGTTATTGGTGCCGATGGCCAGCCATTTGCCAGCCACAGTTCTGACCGTGGCATGAGCGCGCTGCAAAGGCAGGAATTCGAAGATGCGCTGCTGGATCTGATCGAACCGTATTTGACTACGGGCCAGACGGTGCCGGTCGTTTGTTGTGGAATGGTCGGCTCGCGTCAAGGCTGGGCCGAGGCCGCTTACCTCAGCGTGCCTTGCGCTCCCCCGGGCGGCCGGGACGCGACCCGCATCTCTGGCGGCGACAGGCGCATGTCGGTGTCTATCCTGCCCGGCGTCAAACAGACCGCTCCCCCGGACGTGATGCGCGGTGAGGAAACCCAGATCGCCGGATATCTGGGCCAGAACCCCTCTTTTGACGGGGTGATTTGCCTGCCGGGCACCCATACCAAATGGGCCCATATCAGCGCCGGCGAAATCGTCAGCTTTCAGACTTTCATGACTGGCGAGTTGTTTGCACTTCTGTCAAAACATTCGGTGCTGCGCCACAGCGTCACCACCGATGAATTTGACCAGTCCGGGTTTGACGCTTCGCTGACCGACGCTATGACGCGACCGCAGGCGCTGGCTGCCCGGTTGTTCGGTTTGCGCGCAGGCGCGCTGGTCGCCGATCTGAGCGCGGCAGAAGCGCGGGCGCGCCTGTCGGGGCTGCTGATCGGGGCCGAGCTTGCCGCCGCGAGGCCGTATTGGTTGGGGCAAAACGTGGTTCTTCTTGGCGCAAGCGGCGTGGCCGAGCTCTACCGTTCCGGTCTTGACGCGCAAGGATTGGACACGACAATTGCCGACGTCACCGACATGACCCTGAGTGGCCTTGCCGCTGCACATCAATCGCTGAAGGAAGTCACCTCGTGAGCCGAAAAATCATCGCGATCCTGCGCGGCATTCAGCCAGATGAAGCCACCGCAATCTGCGCTACGCTGATCGACGCCGGCATCAGCCGGATCGAGGTTCCGTTGAATTCGCCCGAACCGTTGCAAAGCATTGCGCTCATGGCCGATGCGTTCGGACAAGAAGCGCTGATTGGCGCCGGCACCGTGCTTAATACCGCCGATGTGACCAATGTCGCTGCGGCAGGAGGCAAAATGATTGTCTCACCCGACGCCAATGCGGATGTAATTGCCGCCTCCAAAACTGCCGGGCTGGTATCCTACCCCGGGGTTCTGACCCCGACGGAGTGTTTTGCTGCCCTGAAAGCCGGAGCGGACGGGCTGAAGATTTTTCCGTCCTTTCTGATGGGGACCGAAGGGTTGAAGGCCATCCGTGCAGTGCTGCCGAAAGGCACCGAAACCTATGTCGTCGGTGGTGTCGGCCCGAAGAATTTCGCCGAATGGATCGCGGCCGGTGCGGCCGGTTTCGGCATCGGAACCGGTATCTACACGCCGGGCCTGACTGCGGACGAAGTGCGTGACCGCGCGACAGAGATCGTGGCAGCCTATGACGTGGCGATCGTCCGGTGACGGTGCAGATCCTGGATCGCGATGCCTTTGCGCCGAGTGATGGGCCGCAGGATCGGTCGGCCATTGTACGGGCTCAACGCGCTGTAGGTCAGGCCCAGCCCGGCGTTACTCGTAGGTTGTGATGAAACGAACTTTGGGCACTTGTTATTATCCCGAACACTGGCCCCGCGAGATCTGGCAAGACGACGCGCGCCGCATGGTCGATGCCGGTTTGACCTGGGTCCGGATCGGCGAGTTTTCCTGGTCGCGGCTGGAGCCTGCCCCGGGCCAGTATGACTTCGGCTGGCTGGACGACGCCATCGAGGTTTCGGGCAACGTGGGCCTGCGCGTGGTTCTGGGCACTCCAACCGCCACGCCACCGCGCTGGATGCTGGACCGGCATCCGGACATGGTGGCGGTTGATGCCGACGGGCGGGCGCGTAAGTTCGGCTCGCGGCGGCATTACTGTTTCAGCCACGAAGGCTATAAGTCGGAGTGCGCACGGATCGTCGAGCTGCTGGCAAAGCGCTATGGCCGGAACCCGCATGTGGCTGCCTGGCAGACCGACAACGAATACGGTTGCCACGACACCACGATTTCCTACAGCAATGCCGCGCGGACCGCGTTTCAAAACTGGCTGCGGGTGCGCTATCGGGGGGACGGCAATGATGGCGACATTGATGCCCTGAACCGGGCTTGGGGGAATGTGTTTTGGTCGATGGAGTATGATGGGTTTGATCAAATAGACTTGCCCAATCTGACGGTGACTGAGCCGAACCCAGCGCATATGCTGGCCTTCCGCCGCTTCAGTTCGGATCAGGTTGCGGCGTTCAACCGGGTGCAGGTCGAGATTATCCGTGCCTATTCTGATGCGCCGATTGCGCATAACTACATGGGCCGGATCACCGATTTCGACCATTTTGCGGTCGGGACGGACCTCGATATCGCAAGCTGGGACAGCTATCCGCTTGGGTTCCTCGAGGATCGGGTTGGCGCAGATGCTGAGTGGCAACGCCGCTTCGCCGCCCAGGGAGACCCGGATTTCCAGGCTTTTCACCATGATCTTTACCGTGCGGTGGGCCGTGGCCGCTGGTGGGTGATGGAACAGCAACCCGGCCCGGTGAATTGGGCACCTTACAACCCGGCCCCGCTGCCCGGCATGGTGCGTCTGTGGACATGGGAGGCCTTCGCCCACGGCGCAGAGGTGGTTTGCTATTTTCGCTGGCGTCAGGCCCCATTCGCTCAGGAACAAATGCATGCTGGCCTGCTGCGCCCCGACAGCGCCGACGCCCCGGCAATGAAGGAAGTGCAGGCGGTTCGTCAGGATCTGAAGGACGCGCCAGCCGTCGTGGATGCCCGTGCCCCGGTCGCGCTGATCTTCGACTATGACGCCGATTTTGCCTGGGCAACCCAGCCGCATGGTGCCGGACTCAGCTATTTCGGACTGGTCTTCGATACCTACCGGGCAATGCGGGGCCTCGGTCTTTCGATTGACATTCTGCCCGCCAGCACCAGTGATTTTACCGACTACGGTATGATCGTTGCACCCGGCCTGATGCATATGACGGACGCGCTGAAAGCCGCGCTGGCGGCAACGGGTGCACAAATTCTGTTGGGCCCCCGCAGCGGCGCGCGCGATAGTGAAATGGCGATCCCGGTGCCGTTGCCGCCCAGCATTCCCGGTTTGGACGTAACAGTGTCCTTTGTGGAAAGTCTGCGCCCTGATATGCCGGTTGCACTCACTGGTGGCGGTCACGCGCAGCTTTACCGCGAGGCGCTTGAAGGCGGTGCGGCGGTTCTCGAAACCACCGAAACCGGCGCGCCTGTGGTCATGGCAGAGGGCAACCTGACCTATGTCGGCGCTTGGTTGGGCCCGAAGGCTCTGCGGCGGGTGATTGGGCGGGCTTGCGCCGTCGCACAGATTAATACGCGCGACCTACCCGACGGCGTGCGTATCCGCGATTGCGGGGCCGAGCGGTTCTGGTTCAACTACAACAACTGGCCAGAAACCGTCGGCGGATTGACGCTAGAGCCGGCAGGGGTCCTCCGGCAGGCTCGAACTGGCGGCCGGCGTTGTGATTGACGACGGAACAGAGGTGCAGCGGCTGGTGATCGACAGCAACACACCGCGGGGGGTAGCTTCCGCAAGTCACCGACCTTCCGGGGCAGGCACCGGCCTCATGGCAGAACGATCCGGGTTCCCCACTCTGCGCATTTCTTGCGACAGGGCATGCGGAAAGGGTCGGTCGGTGATGCAAGTGTTGACCTCGCACAGCGACCCAAAGCGCGCTTGGGCGCTGCGCTGAAATTTCGAGTAGTCCGCAACCGGAATCCCTTTTGCGCCTGCCGGATAGTCATCTGGGTGACGTTGACCTCCTGAATATCAAAATCCAGAAGATCGCCGTCCTCATCAATCGACGAACAACCGATGATTGCGAAGTCTAACTTGTACTGTTCGATCGCGCGGATGGTCAGGTTGCGGACCGGCCCACATCCGATCGCCGTAACGAACCGCCGGTAAAAATGAACTCGCAATTAGGATTGTCGACCAGAATATTGGCCACGTTGATGCTGGTGGTGACGACCATCAGGCTGCGATGGCTCAGCACCCCCCCCTGCTACCGCCTCGGCGCGCGACCCGATGTTCAGGAAAAGTGAGGCGCCTTCAAGGATGTACTGTGCGCATTTACGAGCTATCTTGGTCTTTGCGTATTCGTTCAGTTCGCCTCGATCGTTGTAACCAATATTCGACACGCCGGACGGATAGACCGCGCCGCCATGCACCCGGCCCGGCTTTCCCGCATCCGCAAACTCGGACAAATCGCGGCGGGTCGTCTGCACCGCAACCTCGAACCGGTCTACCGGATCCTCGACCACCACTTTGCCCTCGTGCCGGGCGATTTCCAGGATTTCTGGCTGACGAAAGGCCAGAATGCAATCCCAGCGGCCCTTGGGTTGGAGACGTGATCAGGGATTCGCTGAGGATCGACAGCGCTGAGGGCGTGCGTCGGGTGCGCGGCAGCCATTTCGTGACCCGCAAGCTTTATGATCACTACAGGCCCATTTCTTTTGGGGTGAAGATGAGCGGGTCATCTTCGCCATCCCTTACGAAGGCGACTATACTATGACGGAACCACCGACGTCGACAACGCAGATGCCGCGATCAAGCCGCAGTGCACCGACGAAGAGACGGCCTATTTGTGCAAATTCGCGTCGCGCGATTGATTGAATAACTGAAAGCCGGTTATCCTTCTCTGACCGATTTCTGGGCCAAGCGGCTAGTCGGAGAATTGGGCACCGAGGCGACTGCGATGCTGGGCGATTTAGCGAGCCCCGAAGATCTGGGCCAGGTCTTTGGTGCGAATCTTACGGCCCGGGAAATTTGTTGGCTGATGGTTCACGAATACGCTCGCCGGGCAGAGGATGTGGTTTGGTGTCGCTCGCGGTTGGGCCAGAGAATGAGCACTGGAGAGATCACCGCGCTTGACCTTAGGATGCAGGCAGCGACTGACTAGCACGACGACATCGGGGACGAGCGGAGGCGGAACAATGACCTATGTTTTGGCAATAGATCAGGGCACGACATCGACACGCGCAATTCTTTTCGACGCCGACATGCGGATTGCCGCCAGTGCGCAGCAGGAATTCACGCAGCACTTTCCTGCATCCGGTTGGGTCGAGCACGTTCCTGCAGACCTTTGGCGAACAACCGTCGAAACCTGCCGAGAGGTGATCGCCAAGAGCGAATTGTCTGCGGGCGATATTGCTGCAATCGGGATCACCAATCAGCGCGAAACCACACTGGTCTGGGATCGCGCCACGGGCGAGGCAATCCACAACGCCATCGTTTGGCAGGACCGGCGCACCGCCGACTATTGCCGTGCGCTCGTCGATGCGGGCCAAGAGCCGGTGGTTACTGAAAGGACTGGCCTGCTGCTTGATCCGTATTTCTCGGGCACCAAGCTTAAGTGGATCCTAGATCAGGTGCCAGGCGCCCGCAAGCGGGCTGAAAAAGGCGAGTTGCTGTTCGGTACGGTCGACAGCTACCTGATCTGGAAACTGACCGGCGGTAAGGCACATGTGACCGACGCCACCAATGCGGCCCGCACCTTGCTTTTTGATATCCGCAAGGGCCGCTGGAGCAGCACGATGTGCAGGCTTCTGGACATCCCGATGCAGATGCTGCCCGAGGTAAAAGACTGCGCCGCCGATTTTGGCACCACCGCGGCCGACATTCTTGGCGGAAAGATCGCGATCCTCGGCGTTGCCGGTGACCAGCAGGCGGCCACGGTGGGTCAGGCCTGTTTTAGACCCGGTATGCTAAAATCGACCTATGGGACAGGGTGTTTCGCCCTGCTCAACACTGGTGACACGCCGGTCGCCAGCAAGAACCGGCTGCTGACCACAATCGCCTATCAGCTCGACGGCAAACCAACGTACGCGCTGGAAGGCTCGATCTTCATTGCGGGCGCCGTTGTGCAATGGCTGCGGGACGGGCTGAAGATCATCGGCGATGCGAAAGAGATGCAGGCGCTGGCCGATGCCGCCGACCCGGCGCAATCGCTGATCCTGGTGCCGGCGTTCACCGGGCTCGGTGCGCCCCATTGGAAACCCGACTGCCGTGGCGCGATCTATGGGCTGACCCGCAATTCCGGCCCGGCCGAGTTTTCCCGCGCCGCGCTGGAGTGTGTTGGCTACCAGACCCGCGACCTGCTGGAAGCGATGCAAGCCGATTGGGCTAGGGAAGCTGAAGCCGAAGTGCTGCGGGTCGATGGCGGGATGAGTGCCAGCAACGGCGCGATGCAATTCCTGTCGGATATCATCGGCGCACCGGTTGATCGTCCCTCTGTCCTTGAAACCACCGCGCTGGGTGCAGCATGGCTGGCTGGGATGCGTGCCGCGGTATATCCTGAAATGGACGCATTTGCCGCTGGGTGGCAGCGAGAGCGCCAGTTCGAACCGGCGATGGATGCTGACATCCGCGAGGCGAAGTTGCAGGCTTGGAAACGGGCCGTGCAGGCGACAATCAGCGTGTGAAGCACCGCCAACCAATTACATGAGATGCCGTCGCAGAGAAAGCCTGTCCCAGCTGGGGCTTGATAATCCTGTCGTGAGTGCGTGTCATTTCTCACCGCACCTCGCTCGCGCGCCTGAAGAGCAGAGCTGCCAGATCAAGTCGTGCGCTTTTACGCTATTTCCAATGCTTAGCCTGAGTTCCGGTGTTCGCGGGCCTGTGCAACGTCAGGCTGTCCTGAGCCGTTCATCCATCGTCACTTCGATAACCTCAATCGCTCCGTCAACCGCGACGTTGATCATTGCGTCGTTGGCCAAGCCGTCAAGGCCGTTGCACCCAACAAGCATCAGGACGTCCTTTTCGCGGGCGACGATGGCCATATGGCTAAGCCAGCCCCCGACCTCACATAAGACGGCGCCTGCGCGCACAACGAACGGCAACCAAGCCGGGCTGACCATGCGACATACGATGATGTCTCCATCTTGAAAGCCTTCGAATGCACTTGATTCAAACGTGGTTTCGTCATCGACGATGAAGACCCTGCCGCTGGCATCGTTGCTTCCGGAAACACAGATCCCGCACAGTTCCTTGCCTTTGGTGCTGGCGTGAGCGGTGCCGTTCAGCGACAGCATTTCGCAATCCCTCAGCGTCAGAGAAACCTGCTTTGGCGCCGATTTGTTCAGGTTTTCGGAGGTTGATTTGCGTGCTTTCGCATCAGCCTTCACACGTTCCAGATCCAGTTGCTGAATATTCAAGACATCGTGGATGTCCATCTGGAAGATCAGATTGTCCAATCCGGTCTTGGCTGGACAGGGCCAGAACCGCGCGTCTGATCTCGGCCACGATCTTGAGGGCTTCATGTTTGGCCTGTTCTTTCAGGTCCTGGAACTCAATCGCTAGATCGACAGGATCGCCGCTTGGGCCAAATGCTTTCGCGTCGGGTAAATTGGCTGGTGCCGCTCTCGCACCCTTAAGCAATGGCCACAATAGATCCGGAGCTTCACTGTAGCGCGGTGTTCTCAACTCGTAGTCAAAGACCGCCCTGTGCCCCATCAAGGACATAAGCGTGGTCCTTTGATGTTCCCCGGTAAGAGTAGCGCAGGAGTCGATCAAGTTCACCGGCGCATGACTCAGAACAGGATGCAACAGACGTTGGCGCGCGGCGTTATTCCCCTGACAATACGCCTCTGCTTCAGTCATCGTGAAGCCAGCGAGTATGTTGATCTTCTCGGCCTCGACATAGATCTCGCGAAGGAGCTTTTCATGTAGTTTCTTGATGCTGGCGACGATCTGCTTTTCGGGCAGCGCGGCGAAGTCGATTGCCCGCCAAATGACCATATCCTCTTCTAACGCAGGCATCACTTTCTCGCGAAACTGCGCTATCATCGGCACAGCCGCCTTGCGCAATTTTCTGGCTTTGGCACTGCTAAGTCGCAGCGTCATTTGCGTTTTTAATGCGCAGTCCACATAGGTTCGGCCAAACAGATTGACCAAATGTCCCGGACGTCCTTCGGGCAAGTCGTAGCGCAGACCCAGATGGCGACATGCAAGATCGACGCTTCCCCCCGGTGCCCACAGAGTCGCCATCAGCGAGAACGACAGCGGAGTGGCGCGCGGAAGAACCTCCGACATTTCGTCCTGGGCAAGGATCACTTGGTCGGGCTCAGCATCACCGTAGGTGCCCAGAATACGTCTCCACTCATCCACGCGCGCTCTTTCGACCGCACTCCCAGTGGCAAGGGTGGTGATGTCGCGACTTTGTACGATCTGAAAGGCCCCTTCGGCATAGGCCCATTCGATGTCCTGGGGGCATCCAAAGATATCTTCGATCTTCCGCCCCAGATCGAGCAGCGGCGTAAGATCAATGGGCGCATCTTCGTCGTTTGCCGGTGACAGCGAATACCGGCCAAAGCGCAGGCTTTGTGGTGTGGCCCGTCCAGAGACCAGGTCGTCGCCGCAACCTTCGACCAGCTCAACCATCATCAGACCCGGTGCCGTCGGATCCTCGGTGAACAGAACGCCGGCATATTCCGAGCGGACCATTTGCTGTACGAGGATATTGCCTTCTCGGCGCGAAACTTTGTCAGCGCTGTAGCTCGCGCTTCGTTCGGAAGAGAAGGAGGCAACGACGGAATCCAGACCCCGCCGCATGCCGGCCTCCTCGACGTCCAGAACGCTATCGAACACGCCCGCAAAGCTTTGATCCGCGCCGTCTTCGTTTGAGGCGGAGCTGCGAACAGCGCAGGGCTTCCGGCCCACCATCTGCCAGATCATGCTGGAAAACGCCTCTTTTTCGGGTCCGCTCATCTGAGTGTAGGTTTCGATCGCCTCGGATCTGATCACCAAACCATCCGGAACAGGCACCCCCGCATTCTTGAGAACTGACAGCCGGAAGGATTTGTTGCCGCTTTCCCTTAACTCTTCAGTGTAGTTGAGAGGGAGGACACCAGGGAAAAGGTTGCGTACTTTCCACCCGCGCCAAATATGCCCGATGACAGATGCCGCCCGCCCGACAACACCCACGACATAAGCCCGCTGAATAAGCAACAAAGTGAGGCTTGAGCAAAGGTAGATGTTACCTGCTGCGCTTAGCTGAAAAACAAGCCCGAACATCGCTGGCGCACCGATGAACCACCACAGGGCCGCCTGTCTTGGCGACTTTGCCACCGCCCAATGCAGATAGATACCAGCAAGCAACGCAAAAATTACCGGAAGGACATTGGTTTGATCCGGTGGCCCGATATTCTGCACCCATAGAAAGGACGTTGAAGCCAGGCGCTTGCCTCTTCTGCGGCGCCAAGTCCGAGCATCATGACAGGCAGGAATAGCAGCGCGATCAGATTTCGCATCGGGGTCAGGCCCTTGTCTGCATAGAACCGCTGAACCGCGCGGGCCTTGCGCGTAGGATCGTCCGCTCAGGTCTTCTTTCAGGGCCTTCAACTCGCTGGCGTACTTTGCGGTCACGATCTGATCGCGCTCCGATTTCAATGCGATTGGCAAGACAAGGATGCGTGACAGCAGTGAAAGGGCAATCAGACCCGACTACAAAGTGGGTCTGATTACCGAACCAGATCAACATGTCTGCAAGTTTGGACACACCTTCCTGCCAAAGGGTCACTTCCTGTTCGGCCAACCATTGCTGCACATGCGGCTTGGGTTTCGTTGGCACGAAATACTCCCATGGGGTCGTATATCGACCGCGAAAGTCAATGCCTGCCTGGCTAATTCCAATCCCAGAACCTGTGACATGAAACAGCTGCGCCGATCATAGCAGGCAGCAACGGTCGGCTTGTCCTGCAACTAGCGCGATCCGCCGTTTCAGCTCATCCGTTGGCAGGGCCCGAAGGGGAATATTGATCGCACCCGGAAAGTGACCAGTCGCGAAATCGCCGGGATACCGGGTGTCGACAATCTGAAGATCCTCACTCGACAACAGGTGCTCGAAATCACCTGTGCCCAGTAGGGTGTCTTTGTTGACATAATCAGGTATCGCCCGCAGGTCAGACAAGGATCTGACCGTCTTGTCGCTGAATTCCCGCCCTTCGACGATCCACTTTTCAAGTCCACCACTGATGAAGCGGCAATCCACGCCACGCGCCGCCAGTTCTGCGCAGGTTTCGCTGCTGCGGTTGCCATTATGGCAGAACAGGACCACTGATTTCCCATCCAACGGGATGTCGGATTGCAGGAAGTCGGGATACCGAACATGTACTGCGCCGGGTAACGTGCCCATGGCGTGTTCTGCGGTTTCGCGGATATCGAAGAATAGTGCGCCGCTGGCACCGTTTTCGCCCCGAAGCAATTGTTCGGCTTCATCGGTACTAAGCGCATAGGGGCTTTGCGATTGCCGATCAAAGCTGGTTTCGACCAACGCCTTGTCCTGGATTTTCGTCCCGTCAAACTGCGCCGGCCTTACAAGTGTGGCCTGAAGGCGGGTCAGTTCGCGGGCATTCTGCGTCCGATACTGCCAGATATTGAGCGCCCCAAAGGTCAGCGACACCAAGATCAAACCAAGTATCAGCCGGGTCGGAAAACGTACCTCTGGTCCGCTCTTGCGCGGATCGAACCCCAATCGTCTGGCTGCCAATGCTCCTGCTCCGGTAATCGCGGCGAGGCCAACCGCGAAAACCTGTGACAACGAAGAGACCGACCCGATCACCAGCTCCGGCGACGGAATTGCCAGTGCGGTGGATGGTGTAAGTAACACGAGCGCGCCCGTAACGAACACGCAGCTCGTACCCGATTTGCTCTTTGATGGGGAGTTTGACCGCATGATATTCTTCACAATTCGTCCTGTCAGCTTCAATCCCCTAGTGAAGTATTATCGTCGTTAATTTTCCGTTAAGAAATCATTTCAAAAACAATTGGTTAACAGATAATTTTCGGAGTGATGAAAGCTGCTGGGTGTTTGCTCTGCAGTTCAGCGTGAATTAACGAAATCTTCTTTTTGATCTGCAACCAATAGCCTCGGTGACTGTGTCATGGACACGTCGCGTTCGGGCATAGAAGGAAAATGGCCATGATCGAGGTACGACAGAGACGCTTTGAAATTTTGCCGAAACTGATGCTCAGAGGGTCAACTGTCCGCCGCAACCGTCGCCGTATCTACAAACCCTGGTTGCGGCCTTGTTCCTGAGTTTGCCAATGCCCGCCGCCGCTGACATCACGCTGGTCTTCGGGACATATGCTGCGGACAAACCAACCGCGACCGTCAAACAGCACAAGCCGTTCCTGAACTACCTTGCTGGCGAGCTGTCAGCAGAACTGGGCGAAAAAGTTACGATACGCATGAAGATAGCAAAGGATTATGACACCGGCATCAGTCATTTGGCCGACGGTGACGTAGACTTTGCCCGGTTCGGACCGGCCTCTTATGTAACCGTGGTGGAACGCAATCCAGGCGTTCAGATCATTGCAATTGAGTCGAACGGCGGCGAAAAGACGTTCAAGGGCGTGATCGCGGTGCACTCTGAAAGCGATGCACACTCCCTGGCGGATCTGAAGCAGAGAAGCTTCGCTTTTGGAAGCGAACTTTCGACCATTGGCCGCTATCTGGCGCAAAGCCATCTTCTCGATGCTGGTATTACCAGTGGTGATCTGAGCGGTTTCGAATACCTTGGTCGCCACGACGTTGTTGGAACCGCAGTCGGTTCAAAGAAGTTCACAGCAGGTGCTCTGAAAGAAGACACCTTCCAGAAATTGGTGAAACAGGGCGTTCCGATCAAGGTCCTCATCGAATTCGACAATGTCACCAAACCTTGGCTCGCAGCGTCTGACCTTGATCCAAGGGTCCTGACACGCGATGCGTCAGGTCATGTTGTCTCCACCAACAGACGAAGTTGCGGCCAGCCTCGCCAAAGACGGATTCCTGGAAGGCACATGACGCTGACTATGATTTCATTCGACAGGCGATGCATCATAGCCGCAATTTCTGATTGACCGATGGGCGGGCACATGAAGCGTATGGGAATAAACGCGCAGATTGCGCTCTCTATGGTGCTTGCAGCTCTTTTCGTCACTTTCGTCGTGGGAGAATTCGAGCGTCGCGCGGAAACCAAGCGTATGAACGAGGAACTGTTGGCTCAGGCGAAGCTGACGGTCTCCCTTCTTAGCTGGGCTGATGCTCGAACCCATAATAACCGAAGACACGCCGGTTCTTGAAACGACACTTCAGGAAGCGGTCTTGCGTAATCCAAAGCTGTCTGGCCGTAAGCATAATGAGTAGCGACGGCATACCGATAGCCCGTATCGTTGCGCGACGAGTGGAGCGACGCCACGTCTGTACGACAATTCTCACAGGACATACTTCTTGAAGGCGAATCCTTCGGAGTGATGGAAGTCGATTGGTCGACGGCAGAAGGACTTGCGCTGATCAGCGAAAATGTCAGCCAGACAAAAGTCACGATTGCGACGACCGTTCTGGTCCTGTCCTTCATATTCCTTTTGCAGACCAACTACCTTGCAATGCAGCCATTGCGAAATATCCACCAGAGAATGTCTTCGGTCATTGCTGGCACCGCGTATCAAACCAAACCACTCGCGAGCTTGTTTCGAGAGAGTTCCGTGCGCTCGACAAGTCTGTAACTGTGCTGGCGGAGACACTTGCGGAACGTGACGAACGCGAGCGAGCGCTCGAAAATGCCAGGCTAAAGGCCGATACGGCAAACCGCGCAAAATCCGAGTTCCTAGCCAACATGAGCCATGAGATCCGCACACCGATGAATGGCGTCATAGGGATGGCCGAACTCATTCTGGAAACGGATCTTGATGAAGAGCAGCAGATGTATGCGGAAACCATCGGAAAATCCGGGACTGCGCTGCTGACGATCATCAACGACATACTGAACTTCTCGAAGATCGAGGCCGGAAAGATGGAGTTGGAGATCGCTCCATTCGATCTGCAGGCGGCTTTGGAAGATGTCGTTACTTTGGTATCAACTCAGGCGAGTGAAAAAGGTGTCGAGGTTACGCTTAGATATGATCCAAGCCTGCCAACGATTTTTGACGGCGACGTGGGACGACTTGCGGCAGGTTATCACCAACCTGGTCGGGAACGCAGTGAAGTTCACTCTTGATGGCTATGTCTACATCGATGTGACGGGAGAGGAAATTGGTGATCGTCACGATCTCAAAATTGATGTGATTGACACTGGGGTAGGTATCCCCTCCGTCTGAGATCGATCGGATTTTCAAAGCTTTCGAACAAGTTGACGGAGCCACCAATCGAAGATTCGAGGGCACAGGACTTGGGCTTGCCATATCGTCGGGACTTGTCGCTCTGATGGGAGGGACGCATTTCGGTGAAATCCGAAACCAACCGTGGATCAGTCTTCACTTTGGAACTCGATCTTTCGAAGAGTGACGCCCAACTGAGCCACGAGTCCGCGCCATGAGGTGGATCTGAGGGGAATCAAGAACCCTCGTGGTGGACGATCTGGCGGTAAACAGAACGATCCTTTCCGAACGCCTGACAAGCTGGAACATGATACCTGTTCTTGCAGCGTCCGGTGCCGAGGCCGTTGAAATACTAGATGCATCACGAGAGTTCGGAAGACGGTTTCGATCTTATAGTGCTGGACTATGAAATGCCGCACATGAATGGCATCGAACTCGCAAAACATATCCGCAGCATTCCTGAGTTCGAGAAGACCCCACTGGTTATTCTGTCATCGGTTGATCATTCAGTTTGCGCCGTGACCAAGCAAGAAATCGGATTTTCCAGCGTACTGCTCAAGCCCGTACGCTCGGAAAAGCTAAGAAGCGTGGTCGCTCACTCACTTCAGAAAGCCTCCGCTAAATCGCGCAAGCCAAGTCTGTGCAAAAGGCGGTGGGTGAAGCAATCGCCTCAACATATTGGTTGCAGATGACAACAAGACAAATCAGCTAATCGTGAAATCCATGCTGAAAGATGCGTCGATAGCTGTGACCTTTGCCGATAACGGAGTGGAGGCCCTGAGCAAGTACACAGAAATCGAGCCCGATCTAATTCTAATGGATATGTCGATGCCGCAAATGGACGGTCTTGAAGCAACCCATGCCATCCGAAAGATGGAGGGGGAGAAAACGACGACGTATTGCCCAATCATTGCGCTGACCGCCAACGCAATGC
The DNA here is from genome assembly GCA_963768355.1 of uncultured Alphaproteobacteria bacterium. Taxonomy (GTDB): domain Bacteria; phylum Pseudomonadota; class Alphaproteobacteria; order Rhodobacterales; family Rhodobacteraceae; genus JAHEAO01. The sequence continues at coordinate 35,356 of CAVYHT010000028.1, read as the reverse complement.
CCCAGGATCGAGAGCGCTGCCTGGAAGCTGGCATGGATGACTTCCTCAGCAAACCGATAAACAAAAAGGCGTTGCTTGAGGCGGTGCAAAAATGGGGGGCATGAATTGCGTCTTGGCGGTCGTGGATGACTGCACCCGTGAGAATTTGGCGCGAGTTCACCGACAAATCGCCGCCTGACCAGCGTGTCACGCGGGAGCTGGATCGGGTTGTTGAGGAAAGGCGCACGCTGGGAGCCATCGTCGATGATAGCGGCACCAAGTTTGCGAGTTAGGCAATCCTGCCGGGAGCAGGACGCTGCAATGGACTGGCATTACATCGCACCGGGTCGGCCTCAATGGAACGCGTTCATCGAAAGCCTCAACGGCAACCGCGCAATGAACGCCTGAACGAAACGCTCTTCAATTCACCGACGGCAGCCAGGAAGACGCTGGACGCATGGCGGGAGGACTACAACTGGCTCATACCGCTCCCGGCATTGGGTGATCTGGCGCCAAAGGAACTTGCAGAGATGAGGAAGATGGACAAGCTGGCCGCCTAAGGTCATCAAACTGAAACCACGGACTTCTCCGCGAGGACGAGGATACTTGCGGCTCAGGCCAGAGTTTCTGGCTAAACTGGAACGCAAGGTGTCGTATTTCGTCGCCAAGAGGGACCGCCGCGCCTTGCCAGGAACGGGCGTTGATGAGGTTGCAGGTTATTTCCTGTCAGCCAACAAGTCGGTTGAGTGTAGACGAGGGGCGCATTATGGCCACCGGTCTTGTCCGGATCGGTGTGGTAGTAGCCGCCCAAATCCGCCGGTGCGCCCTGAGCGGCTGCCAGTTCGGCCACGATTGCGTCCTGCGTCTCGCTTAGCGCCTTGGCGATCGGCGCAAAATGAGCGGCCAGTTCCGCATCATCCGTCTGTTCCGCCAGCGCCTGCGCCCAATAGAGCGCAAAGTAGTAATGGCTGTCACGGTTGTCGGGCTGGCCGACGTTGCGGCCCGGCGACTTGTTGTTGTCCAGAATGCCCTGTGTCGCCGACATCGACGGCCTTGCCCAGCACCTCTGGCTTTCGCGTTGCCCTTACCCTCGCCCAGGAATTTCAGGCTTTCGCCGAGCGCGCAGAACTCGCCCAATGAATCCCAGCGCAGGTGGTTTTCCTCGATCAACTGCTGCACGTGCTTGGGGGCAGACCCGCCCGCGCCAGTCTCAAACAGCCCACCGCCGTTCATCAGCTTCACGATCGACAGCATCTTGGCCGACGTCCCAAGTTCGAGGATCGGGAACAGGTCGGTCAGGTAGTCGCGCAGCACGTTGCCGGTGATCGCGATAGAGTTGTCGCCCTTGCGGATCGTCTCAAGCGTCGGGCGGGTGGCCTCGCGGGGGGCCAGGATCTGGAACTTGTCGGCCACGCCTGCGGCGTCCAGTATGGGTGTGACGTATTTGATCAGCTCCGCATCATGGGCGCGGGTCTCGTCCAGCCAGAAGATCGCCTGGCAGCCTTCGGCCTTTTGACGGTCGATCGCCAGCTTCACCCAATCCTCGATCGGAGCCTTGCGGGTCGAGGCAGAGCGCCAGATGTCGCCCGCTTCGACCGCAGTGTTCGTGCAGGACATCGCCGTTGGCTGCGATCATCCGCACGGTCCCGTCGGCGGGGATCTCGAACGTGGTGGGGTGCGAGCCGTATTCCTCGGCCTTCTGCGCCATCAGGCCGATGTTCTGCACCGTGCCGGCGGTCGACGGATCAAGTGCGCCGGTTTGCTTTGAAGTAGTTGATCGCCTCGTCATAGACCGGCGCGTAGGAACTGTCGGGGATCACGCAATTGGTGTCGGCTTCCTTGCCGTCCGGGCCCCAGCCCTTGCCGCCGGCGCGGATCAGCGCGGGCATCGAGGCGTCGATGATGACGTCAGAGGGGACGTGCAGGTTGGTGATGCCCTTGTCGGAATTCACCATGTACATCGGTGGGCGCGCGGCCATCAGCGCCTTGATCTCTGCCTCGATCGCGTCGCCGTCCGGCATCGCCGACACTCGGGTCCAGCAGATCGCCAAGACCCGAATTCGGATTCACGCCGGCGGCCTCCAGCGCCTCGCCATACTTCTCGAAGACCGGTTTCAGGAATTCCTTGACCGCATGACCAAAGATGATCGGGTCCGAGACCTTCATCATCGTGGCCTTCAGGTGCAGCGAGAACAGCGTGCCCTCGTCCTTCGTCGCCGCGATCTGATCGGCCAGAAACGCATCCAGCGCCTTGGCCGACATGAAGGTCGCATCGACGACCGTGCCTGCGGGCAAGGGCACCCCGTCTTTCAGCACCGTGACCGAGCCGTCGGCCCGCTCCAGCTCGATCCGGGCTGGCCCTGCCTGCGCCTCGGCTAGCGTGACCGAAGTTTCGTTGGATCGGAAATCACCGCCGGACATGGTCGACACATGCGTCTTGCTGTCCGTCGACCAGACACCCATCGAATGCGGGTTGGCCTTGGCGTAGTTCTTGACCGCCACCGCCGCGCGGCGGTCCGAGTTGCCTTCGCGCAGAACCGGGTTCACCGCCGAGCCCTTGATCGCGTCAAAGCGAGCGCGGAGTTTCTTTTCGGCGTCGGTCGATGGCTCTTCGGGATAGTCCGGCAGGTCATAGCCCTGCGACTGCAATTCCTTCACCGCGGCGACAAGCTGCGGCACCGAGGCCGAGATATTCGGCAGCTTGATCACATTCGCATCGGGGGTCTTTACCAGCTCTCCCAATTCCGCCAGATCATCTGGCTGGCGCTGCGCATCGGTCAGCTTTTCGGGAAAAGCCGCGATAATGCGGCCCGCAAGCGAGATGTCCTTCGTCCCCACCGATACTCCGGCTGCGGCTGCAAATGCCTGGATGATCGGCAGAAGCGACGCAGAGGCCAACTGAGGCGCTTCGTCAACTTTGGTGTAGATGATGTCGGGAGTGTTCAGGTCGGCCATGAGATCCACGCATTTTTTGCTACTGATGCTGCTGTAAATGAAGCCGGTTCGGAGGTCCAGTTGCGGGGTCAATTCAATAGGGGCATTCGGGCCAGTTAACGGGCCTAAACCGGACCTGAGTTGGCGTTCGAACGAAGACCGAAGGGCGGGGAGCTCAATTCGCTTACCCGAAGTGATCTGGACAGGCTACTTACCGATTCAAGCGGAATCCTGCCAGACAACCACACGGTCCAAAACATAACGGAAGAACCGCGAGGCACTCATTGCCGTCGTCGTTCCTCTCACCAAGAATTTGAAGCCATCATACCTGAAGGGCTTGAAGTGCAGCCATCTTGGTATTGTCTGGCAAACCGAAAACACGTTGCTCAACTGGCGGCCAGCGCCATTCACTCTGAAGAAAGCGCGCCGGGTCCCGGAGTGGCGCCCGGCGGGCACTTTCCAAGGATAATCATGCCAAGCACTTCGTCCTTGGTGACATCACCGGTCTTCGCCGACCCGACAATCTTGCCATTTTTCATGACCGTCACGCGGTCCGCGAGGTCAAACACGTCATGGATGTCATGGCTGATCAGGAAGATGCCGATACCATCTTTCTTCAATTGTTTGATCAGGTCGCCGACCATCTCTGTTTCTTGTGGTCCAAGTGCGGCGGTGGGCTCGTCCATAATGAGTATGCGTGCATTGAATAGAATGGCCCGCGCAATGGCCACGGATTGACGTTGACCGCCGGAAAGCGATTTGACCGGCTCCTTGAACCGCTGGAAGTTCGGGTTCAGGCGGCCCATCACCTTGCGCGCCTCGGCCTCCATGGCGACATCGTCAAGCGTGCCATAGCTGGTCAGCAGTTCCCGGCCAAGATAGAGGTTCGCCGCCGCATCGACATTGTCGGCCAGTGCGAGGGTCTGATAGATGGTTTCGATGCCAAGATCCTTGGCATCGCGGGGATTGGAGATTTCCGCCTTTTCTCCGCGGATCAAGATATCGCCGTGATCGCGCCTATAGGCCCCCGACAGGACCTTGATCAGCGTCGATTTTCCAGCGCCGTTGTGGCCAAGCAGGCCCACGACTTCGCCTGGAAACAAATCGCAGGATGCATGGTCGACGGCCTTGATACCGCCGAAGGCTATAGAAATGTCGCGCATTTCAACGAGAGGTGCTTCGGTCATGGCTTTCTCCCTCACTTCACTCGCCGACGGTAGACCTGGTCAAGCCAGACCGCGAGCACCAGAACTGCGCCAACCACAATGTTCTGGTACGAGGCAGGCAGGTTCAGCAACGCCATGCCGGACTGGATCGACTGCATCATCAATGCACCAATCATGGCGCCATAGATCGTCCCCAAACCGCCAGCCAGCGAGGTGCCTCCAATAACCGCGGCGGCGATCACGTAGAGTTCGTTCAAAGTGCCAAGGGCGATTGTTGCGGCATCGAGACGAGCCGAGGAAATAACGGCCGAAATTGCAACCAAGGCGCCCATCACGGCAAAAACCTTGACCGTCAACGCTTTTGGTATTGATGCCTGCCAGTTCAGCAGCTTCCGGGTTGCCGCCCACCGCATATATATAGCGACCAAAGCGCGTCCGGGTTGCGACGAAGGACATCGTGATGCCGATGGCCAGCAGCGATCATCACCGGCAGCGCGTATCCGGTATACTGAACCAGCCCATCGACGCATTGCACAATCCTCTCGCCCTCGGTGCATATGGCATCGCCACTGCGATCCGAGACACCGGGCGGCACGGTGAGATTGTTGGCCGCGGCATATTGTCGGATAACGCCAAACGGCCATGGATAGGAATTGATAACCGCAGTGATGCCGAGGACAACGCCACTGCCAATGACCGCCAGCGTCACTTCTGCCCAGACCGGCCGTAGCGGGAATTTGAACCGCAGCCGCTGCCGCCGCCCATTCAGAATGGAAAGCACGATGACAACGCAGGCGGCCACCGCCAATGTCCAGCTCCAGAACGGGCCGAACCAGCCCTGATTGACACTGCCGCCCATGATCTTGAAGGTCTTGTCCATCGGCGCGACGGTGACGCCCTGGGAAACCAGGAAGGCGATGCCGCTATAGGCGATCAGTCCGCCCAGCGTGACGATGAAGGCCGGAATCTGTGCGTAGGCGATCAGGAAACCGTTGAAGGCGCCGATCAGCGTGCCAAGGCAGATCGCGAAAACGACGGCCAGTATCCAGATCATCGGATGACCGATCCCGATGGCGGGGCCCAATATGTAGACCTGCAAAACGCCGGTCGAAATCGCCACCAAACTCAACATCGAGCCAACGGAAAGGTCGATATGGCGCATGACAATCACCAGCACCATGCCGGTTGCCATGATCGAAATCGAGGAGGTCTGAACGAGCAGGGTCCACAGATTTCGCGGCGTCAGGAACGAGCCGCCGAACAGCCCGGTGCTGGGCCTGATTATACCGCTCCAGATATCAAAGACGCACCACACGAAGATCAGCGCAGCGACCATGCCGAGCATCCGCGTGTCGATTTCCGTAGCAGACAGGAAACGCTGCAGGGGATTGCCGCGCACTCTGCCTTGCGTTGCTGATTTCTCTTCAGTGGACATAGACATGTCGCCTCCCGGTCAGGATCACTATGGCGTATTCTATCTCGCCATTTGAGGAAGAACGGGCCGCGCCAATCTAGATTCGGATGCGCGGCCCGAAGTTTCTTACGTCAGATCAGTGTGACAATGATCAGTCACAAGCTGCAACGGTGCCGGCGGACACGCCTGCACAGGCTTCCTCCTTGGAGATCCAGCCAGCGTCGATCACCTCAGCCAGGTTGTCCCTGGTGATCGGGTTCGGCTCCAGAAGGATTGCATTGACCGCGACACCCTTTGGCCCGTCGGAGAACGTGCCGACGCCTTCGATGTCAGCCGGGTCCGTACCGGCAGCAATGGCGACAGCGGCTTCGGCGGCCACCTTGCCAAGCGCACGCGCGTCCTTCCAGACCGACACAAGCTGAGTGCCAAGTGCCACGCGGTTCAGCGCAGCCTTGTCGCCATCCTGACCGGTCACCGGAACGGTACCGGCAAGGCCCTGGGCTTCGAGCGCCGCAACGACACCAGAGGCCATGCCGTCATTTTCGGAAACGACCGCATCGATCTTGTTGTCGACGGAGGTCAGGCATTGCTCCATGTTCTTCTGGGCATTGTCCGGCTTCCAGCCATCGGTGAAGGTTTCGCAGACATTCTTGATCTTGCCGGACTCGATGCTTGGCCCAAGCACTTCCATGATGCCCTGGAACAGGAAGGTCGCGTTCGGATCGCCCTTGTCGCCCTTGATGAAGGCAAAGTTGCCGTCCGTGCTGCCCTTCTCCAGCATCGCCTTGGCCATCGCACGGCCAACGCCGACATTGTCGAAGGTGACGTAAAGCGCGTCGGGATCTTCAACGAGCACGTCATAAGAGATCATCGTCACGCCGGCATCCGAGGCCGCCTTGAAGGACGGCAGGATCGCGTCGCTGTCGTAGGCGACGACCATGATGACATCGACATTCTGCGAGATCAGGCCTTCGATATCGGCGGCCTGCTTCTGTGCAGACAGCTGAGCATCGGTCGAGATATAGGTGTCACCGGCAGCTTCGACGACGGCCTTGATCGCGGCTTCGTCGGTTTTCCAACGCTCCTCCTGGAAGGTTTTCCAGGATACGGCAATGGTTTTGCCTTCCGCGAATGCGGTTCCGGCCATCGATGTTGAAATCAGGGCGGCGGTCACAATACCGCCTGCTAAAGTCTTCATGTTGATCCTCCCGTGGATTCTTCTTTGCAGCAGTCCAGCCCCGGCTGGGCCACCAAGGGCATTGTTTTCATTGTCACCCGACAAAAATCGTGACTCACTTGTTAGCGTATGTCAATCTACGATGGTTGCTCGTAAGCGCCTAGAGTTGAAAGATAAATTGGACCACAAAAACGCATGCCGAAAGCGGAGCAGTCGGACGACCGGTGCCGTCAGTCATATCGGTCAGACAAGCGGTGCTCGGGGCCGGAAGTCATACAATTCGGCGGCTCCGGAGTTAGACATGGCTGCGCAGCGCCAGACAGATTCATTGAACAAATTCAGAGGCTTTCCAAAGGTGCGTCTCGTCAACCTTCGCTTCTTCGACTGGCAGGATCATGTCTTTGTCAGTTGCGGACAGAAGCGTGGCGCGGATTTCGTATCTGAATGGAGGCCGGGCGGATGAAAGGGTTCATCCGCGCGCTCCTCGTCGTTGCTTTCTTGGCGCCCTTTGCGGTCGCCTTTGCCGACCCCGCCAGGCCTTGGATAGAAACCGCCATCAAGTCCCATGTTGACCGATCTTCTTTCTCCGGGACACTTGACCGACAAGCGCTGGACCTTCTGACCTCTGCGGGCGAGGCGCTATTCACCGCTCGGTTCACGGCACTCGATGGCGCGGGCCGGCACATGGCGACGCAAGCGATCATTCCAACCAAGCGCAAGCGCGCGGCGAAAGACACGTTCCAGCGCACCGCGGGCGCCGATGCCAATGCCTGCTCTTCCTGTCACAACGAGCCCCGCGTGGGCGGTGCAGGCGGCTTTGTCGCCAATGTGTTCGTGTCCGAAGGTTTCACCAACGCGGACTTCGATACGACCGACCCGCAATTTTCCAATGAGCGCAACACCAACCATCTTATGGGCGCAGGCCTTGTCGAGCTGCTTGCCCGAGAGATGACCGCTGACTTGCACCGGCAGCGTGCGGGCACTCTGGCGTTGGCGCGTGAAAGCGGTCAACCGCAGAGCGCCGAACTTGTCACGAAAGGCGTCTCTTTTGGCCTGATCACCGCTTACCCCGATGGCATGATTGATCTCGACAAGATCGACGGTGTGGACAGCGATCTGGTGATCCGTCCGTTCAGCCAGAAGGGTGTTTTCCCTCGCTCCGCCAGTTCACGATCAACGCGCTCAATCATCATCATGGAATGCAGGCCACCGAACGGTTCGGCGTCCGCTGGACCGGCGAAAGCGATTTCGACGAAGACGGCAAGATCGACGAAATGACCGACGGCGATGTGACTGCGCTGGTTGCCTGGCAGGCGACCTTGCCGCCCCCGATGACGATCGCACCGTCTCAGGAAGCCTGGCAGGAGGCCGCGACCGAGGGTATTCGTCTCTTCGGGGCCTTCCAATGCAGCACCTGCCACATCCCGACGCTTCCGCTCGACAGCCTGACCTTTTCCGATCCCGGACCCTTCGACGCCGCGGGCACGCTGCGAAGCGGCGAAGCCGACCCGACTATCATCGACCTGGGGCTGCTGGATTGGGCTGCAAGACCTGCCCCGCAACGAAGTCGGCCAGATATTGGTGCCGCTGTTCGGCGATCTTAAACGCCACAAGATGACCGACCAGCAGATCGCCGCACTGGGCAATGAGCTGCTGTCACAGCGCTTTGTCGAGCGTGACGTTTTTCAGACGACCGAGCTTTGGGGCATCGCTTCGACAGCGCCTTATGGGCATCGCGGCGATTTCACGATGCTCGATGAAATAATCCGCGCGCACGGTGGTGACGCGCGTGTGGCGCGCGATGCCTACGTCAGCGCCAGCGATGCTGACCGCGATGCGTTGATCGCCTTCCTGAAGACATTGGTGATCGAGCCATGAAGCGGCTGGTCGCCCGTCTTGCGATCCTGCGCTGTTCTGATCGGCCCGGCGGTCGGGGCCGGCCTACCCGATCCCGCGGAGTTTCCGATGGATGTTCCTGCCTTCGTCGAACAGGCAGCCATTGCCGGCATCGATCACAGCTATACCGGTCCATGGGAGCATTTCGTCGGGGGCGGTGTTGCGGCATTTGACTGCAACGGCGACCGCAGACCGGACCTGGCCGATTGCCGGAGGATCCTCACCTGCGGAGCTCTATGTCAACCAGAGCAAGACCGGCGGGGAGTTGCAGTTCAGTGAGCGCAAGGGCGCGCTTCCGGAACAGGCCACCACGTCGACAATCGGTTTCTACCCGCTTGATATCGATCAGGACGGGGTGACCGATCTGGTTTCGCTGCGTGTCGGCGAGAACCTGATCCTTAAGGGCGGCCCTGACTGCACCTTCGAAACGGCGAACCGGTTGTTCGGGTTCGATGGCGGTCGCGCATGGACCACGGCCTTTGCGGCAACCTTCGAGAAAGACGCCAGATACCCTACGCTCGCTTTCGGGAACTACGTCGACCGCTCTGCCCCGGGCTCGCCATGGGGCACCTGTCACGACAACGTTCTAATTCGCCCGCGTCAGACCGAGAGCGGCGTCATGTATGACGATCCGATGCCGCTTGCGCCGGGATATTGTGCACTCTCAATGATCTTCACCGATTGGAATCGGTCCGGTGAACCGTCGCTGCGCCTGACCAATGATCGTCAGTATTACCGCGATGGCGAAGAGCAGCTATGGCGCATGCCGCCAGGCCGCGCGCCAACGCCCTACCGCGCCAATGATGGTTGGAAGCATGTGAGGATTTGGGGCATGGGCATTGCAGAGGCTGATCTGGATGCCGATGGATTCCCGGAATACGCGCTGACCTCGATGGGTGATACACGGCTGCAGACCCGCGACGAGGAAGCCGATGAAGGCACTCCCTCCTACCGCGAAATCGCGTTTGAGCGCGGTGCCACTGCACATCGTCCCTATATCGGCGACGACCTGAAGCCATCAACTGGCTGGCACGCGCAGTTTGCTGACGTCAACAACGATGGCCGCGAGGATCTTTACATCGCCAAGGGCAATGTCGAGCAGATGCCGGATTTCGCGTTCTTCGACCCCGACAATCTATTGCTTGGCGCGTTCGACGGAAGATTTATTGAAGCGGGTCATGCTGCCGGCATCGCTCTGCCCCGCCGCGGTCGCGGGGCGGCTTTGGTCGACCTCAATATGGATGGATCACTCGATCTCGTGGTCGTCAATCGTGAGGACATCGTAAGCCTGTTCAGAAACACCGGCGGCCGCGTTGGAAACAAGACACGCCCAATGGGAAACTGGCTTGAAATCGAGCTTCAGAATGGCGCGGTCAACGGTGACGCTATCGGTGCAACAGTTCTGGTCAAGTCCGGCAACGAGACCAGAACCAGAAAGGTGCAGATCGGGGGCGGGCATGCCTCGGGCCAGACCGGCTTCGTACATGTCGGCACCGGCGTTGCCGAGCGGGCGGAGATCCGTGTGCAATGGCCTGACGGAGAGTGGAGCCAACCCTACCGCGTCTTTACGAACAACTTTGTTGTCGTGAAGCGCGGGTCAGCGCATGCCCAATATTGGTACCCTGAATAGAAGGCCTCAGGCGTACGCGACTTGACCGGTCCGGTCAGAACCTGCCCGGGATCGGCGTGACAAGCAAGCCGAGCAGATTGATCTACCGGCCAAAGTTCAGTCGACAATTTAGAGAAATTATGTAACGATTACGGGAGATTCATTATGATCCTTTGCAAGTTTGTATAGAAATGTTGCTTGGCTGTTTCCGAATTCCGACCATTGCTCTATTTGGGCTGATACTGTCCACTTCGATCGCCGTAGGTCAGACAATTTCCACTGATGCCTCGCAGTCCGCGGCGGCGTCCCGGCGAGTAATAACGCTGCTTGAAGAAGACATCGTTGCGCTTGAAAGTGAGATTGCCACCCTTTCGGCTCAGCGCGACTCGGCGGTTTCAGAGATCGAATCCGCAAAGGCAGACCTCGACAAGCTGAGGGAGGACAAGGCCGGGGAAATCGCCCGGTTGGAGGAAGCCAAACGCGAATTCGACGAGTTGCAGGCCGGCCTTTCTGCCCGTTTGTCAGAGCGCGATGCCCTTTCAAGCGAGATCGGCACGCTCGAAAGCCGCCTCGACGCCATCAGATCCGAGGTTTCGACCGCAGAGGCGGGCCAATCGGAGGTTGCGGCGCTGTTGTCGCAGAGCGAACAGGCAAAGCAAGCTTTGACTGAGGCTCAAAATGCCAAGGACGAACGCTTGGCCGAGATCGCTGAGCTCGACGCGACGATTGCGGAGCGTCAGCGATCGGTTCAGGAACTGGAAGAGACCTCGGCGTCGCTGATGGAGCAAGTCGAAGATTTCGCGGCAAAAAATGCTGAGTTGGTCGATGTTGAAGCGCGCTTGACGGAAGCTCGGGCTGCATTGACCAAGGCGAAAGGGGAAGTGACCGAGCTTGAGGGCTTTCACAGCGAATTTGCTGATCTGACGGGTAAGATTGAGGAGGGGCGCGCAGAACTTGGCCAGATCGAGACACAAGTGCGCAATCGGAAGTCTGATCTAGAGGTCGAACAAGCCGCCCTTGAAGAAGCAAGTCAGGAGTTGGCTGAAATCGAAGACTTAATTGCTCTGCGAAACAGCGTTCTTGATGAGATGCAGTTGAAGCAAGCAACTTTGACAATGGATCTTTCAAAACAGCATGTAGCCCTCGAGTTCTGGAAGACTCTCAATCAGGCTTGCAAACGGTAATTGTGGATCGCGCGGCTCGCTTGGCCGATCTGGAAAAGCAGATTTCTGCGCGGACGGCGCTGTTGGAGCAGGCGGACGATACACTCGCCGACGCAAAGTCACGTGATGATGCACTGGCAGGCAGCGTTGCGAAAAAGAAAACAGAGCTTGCCGACCTTGAAAGGCAGATAGAGGCGACGCAGGTCGAATTGACCAGTCTCCAGGCTACGAGGAGTGCAGACGAAAGTTGCCGCGAGCGCGAATGCCGTAACTGATGCGCCACTTGCTGCCGTGGTGATCGCCTCACCCTCGCAATCCAACTATTGCCAGCCCGATCCGGGCGCCCGCGCTCGTCGATGCCGCGCTGCGGTCTGCACCAGGACTGCCCCTTGAAGCAACAGCAGAGAACACGAGAGCTTCGGCGGCTGCTTGAGGCAGGGGCATGCCCAGTTGATGCGCTTCGGGAAACTTTCGGACAGATCAATCGCCAGACCCTTGTCGCCCTCGTGAGGGTACTCGGATCATGTTGAGGCTAGAACCATTCAGGAGGATTCATTTTGACATTCATCGTGCGACTAATCACGGCCTTGCTTGCCGTGCTTTTTCTTTCCTTGTCGGCCACCGCGCAGGGGTTTGAACGAAACATCCTGACTGGCGGTCCGTCCGGGACTTACATTCAGTTTGGACGGAACATTTCTGACGCCGCCGCGCGCTGTGGTGCCGCCACTTACCGTCCGCGAAAGTGCCGGTTCTCTTGGAGAATTTCCTGGGTGTAAGGCAAAGGCGCTTTACGCAACTCGGAATCGTGCAATCGGATGTGCTTGAGTATCTCAACACGTTCGCCGCTGATAATCCCGAGGTTGCGCGGGCAATATTTGGTGTTCGCATTGCGCTGCCGCTTTATAATGAAGAGGTTCATATCCTTGCACGCAAAGATATCAGCAGTCTTCAAGACCTGTCCGGAAAGAAGGTCGCGATCGGGGTTGAGGACAGCGGAACATTTCTTACCGCGTCGCTTGTGCTGGACCTTGTGCAGGTCCGGCCTTCGGAACAGTTGACGATCAACGCGGACGCGTCTCTTGCAGCGCTGCTGGCGGGCGAGATCGATGCATTTTTCTATGTGGCTGGTGCGCCGGCAGCAATATTCGAGGACTTCCGCATCGTCGCAGACAAGTTTCACCTGCTGCCAATTTCGGATGATACACTGCGTTCGGTCTATGTGCCCGCAACAATCCCTGCGGGGACCTACCCGTTTCAGTCGACCCCGACGGATGTCGTCGCTGTAAAGGCGGTGCTGATGACCTATGAGTACACGCCGAACAAGAATGCTTATCATCGCGAAAGCTGCCGCGCCGTTTCAGATGTCGTGCATATCATCAGCACCCAGCTGAAAGAGTTTCAGAAAAGCGGACATCCGAAATGGAACCAGGTGGATCTGGCGGACCTGCCGCCTGGGTGGAGCGTAAGCGGATGTGTGAACGAGGGCCTGCGCGAAGACTATCCGCTGAACTGCGAGAGCGCAGCGACGGCTGTTCCGAGCGCTGCTCCGACCGCGGAAAGCGCGGCAAACGCTGCCTACCGCGCTCGAATCTGTGCAGTGGTGGGGTGCTAGCGAAGACTGACGGGCGTGGCGTCGAGTTCGTACCAATCGGACATCGTCGGCGCCGCCTTTGCATCGGGTGACACGGCAAGCACACGCCAGACTCGTGGTTCGCCTTTCGTGGCGACAACGGCGGCCGAAAGATCGAAAGGGCCGAATTGTGCTATGGTTTGGTCAGGCGCCTTGGCCGTCTCTATCAAGAACTGAGCGGGACCCGAGCCCTCGCCCGCCGCCCAGACAAACTCTGCTGAGCCATCTGCGCGCATCCCGCCCAAAAGCGGCACAGGCGGCTTAACAAGGCTTCCGTCAGTCGATTGTTTTTCAAGGTTTGCCAACCGGTGTCTTGCACCGCGGCTTTCAGGTGCGGCCCGCTGATACCAGATCCGGGCGAGCGCCGGGCTGGATGGCAATCCATCTCCGGCCTCGAACATTTGTCCAAGGAAATATGCCGCCATTGCTTCGCCGCGGAGTGCCGCCCTGGCAAATGCGATCGCTTCGCTTTGCGGAGTCAAATCGTTCGGCGCCAACGCATCATCGATCAACGATTGACCGGAGGCATTGGGAAGAATGCTCGGTGCGGGTGGCTCGGTCGCGGTCATCGGAACAGACGAAACGCGCAGAGGCGTCGAGGATGTTCGAGGGCCTGTAGACGCACCATCGAAAACGTTGGCGACAACCAGCCCGACGGCCACCGCAGCAACTGCGCCGATAGCGCCAAGCTTTACACCAAACCGTCCGCGCGCCGGCCTCGTTCTTTGAATTGCAAGGGTAGCCTCGGTCGCCAAGTTCAACGCGTCCGGGTCGCGGCCTGCATTCTTCGTTGGGAACAACACAAGCGGAGTAGGCTTCGTTTCTGCCTTGCTGTCGTCCTGAACAACCTTCGGTCCTGAAATGCTGACATCTTTGACTTGGCCACGACGATTGTGCCCGCTAACCTTGGCAATACTAACGGGCAATTCAGCTTCTCCGAAATGCGATAAAACCCCGGACTGTTTCGCCTCCTCCAGGTGCATACGCGCAAATTCCCCGTCGATCGCCTGCACTCCTTTCCGAAACGCGGCAAAAAGCAGCATCTCGCAAACCACGTTTGTCATGCGCGGAATACCACCCGAGTAGTCCGCGATCATACCAAGGGCGTCTTCGTCGAAGATCGGGCGTTGCGCTCCTGCTATTTGAAGCCGGTGCTTTATGTAGTCAGCCGTACTCGCAGGGGTCATCACGCCGATGTGGAAAGTGATGCCCACCCGCTGGGACAGTTTGCGATTCTGCGGCTCTTTCAGGCGGCTCCGAAATTCTGGTTGGCCGATCAGAAACAACAACAATGGCACATCGTTGCCATCGTTAATGTTGGACAGCATTCGCAACTGTTCGAGGTCTTCATCCGAGGCATTCTGCGCCTCATCGAGAATCAGTATCACCCGGCGTCCTGCGGCAAACTCATCAACGACAAATTGCTTGAAGGTTTCGAACAGCTTGATCTCGGTGTCCGTTGTCGGCAGATCAAATGCACTCGCAACCCATGGCCACAGGCTACCGTCGCCACTACTGAAGTTCGAAATTAGACCAACCGTCTGGTTGGGTGTTGCAGCGCTAATAAAGCGGCGCAACAGCGTTGTCTTTCCAACGCCGATATCTCCGGTAAGGACCGTGATCGGTTCGCGCTGAAAAACCCCAAGTGAAAGGGCGTCATAGGCCCGTCGATGATCTCGCGTCCAATACAGGAACTCGGGATCCGGAGTGATCTTGAATGGAAAATCCGCCAGCCCGAAATGCTGAAGATACATACCGAAGCCCCCCCAGGCAAAACAACTTAAACCCCAATGCGTCCTTGCCAGATCTGAGCCCAAAACGTGCTCGCAAGGTCAAATTCGTTAACTGCAACAAATCCCAGTATAGACGATTCGCTGTTTGAGTGGGAAAGCAAAGTTACGTCAGGGAAACAGTCCGTCGAGGTGTGAGGCGTCGGCCGAACGGATCCTTGTCGTTTAACCGAGAGATCTGGCCCTTCCTCGCTGTACGCATTTGCGCGCTTGGCTTCATGATCCTTTGGCCCGGTTTGGTGCTCGGGCGTCCGCAGGTGTTCGGCTACGCCGGCTGACAAATGCCCGACCAGTTTGGTAATCGCGGCGCTGCCGAGCGGCGTTGAACTATGGCGATATTGACTAGGGCCGCCGACATCGAGCTCGATTCACCCTCGACGAATGGTTCTTGCGAAAGCTCTGATGCCGACACAGAAGACCAGCTACTGATCGGCAAAGTCGCTCGGCAAAAGCAGGTCGGGCATGTTCTGATAGCAGACGGGCCGCAGGAAGCGGCGGATCGCAAGCGTACCGACCGACGTGTGGCCGAAGTTGGTCGAGGCCGGATAGGGGCCGCCATGAACCATCGCGTCGGCAACCTCAACACCGGTCGGAAATCCATTGGCAAGGATGCGACCCGCCTTGCGTTCCAGAATCGGCACGAGTTTCCGGGCTAACGCAGTATCCTCATCATCCAGGTGAAGGGTGCCGGTCAACTGACCCTTCAAAGTACCGGCAATCTCCTCCATTTGACCGGTGTCTCTGATCCGCACGATAAGGCCGAGCGGGCCGAAAACTTCTTCCCCCAACTCCTCGTCTGCAAGCCAGGCCTCTGCGGTGGTTTCAAACAGATAGGGTGTCGCATTGCGCAGATCGCAAACCGAAGTCAGAACCTCGCGAACGCCGGCACTGCCCGCAACCCTCTCGCGGCCCTTGCGATAGGCTTCCGCAATGCCGTCGGTCAGCATGGTCTGCGCACCGATCTTGCCGACGGCGCTCTTCGCGCTGGCGACGAAGGCATCGCCCGCATCGCCTTCGTTCACGACGGCAATGCCGGGATTGGTGCAGAACTGACCGGCGCCCATCGTCAGCGACCCGGCCCAGCCTTCGGCGATGGCTTCGCCGCGCGCAGCGACGGCGGCCGGAGCAGGAACATCGGGTTGACGCTGCCCAGCTCGCCGAAGAACGGGATAGGCTCGGGCCGTGCGGCGCAGAGATCGAAGAGCGCCCGGCCGCCCGCAAGCGAACCGGTGAAGCCGACCGCCTTGATCAGCGGATGCTGCACGAGCGCCTGCCCGACGTCGCGCTTGCCGCCCTGGATCAGGGAAAAGACCCCGGGGTGAATACCGCAGGCCTGCGCGGCGGCCACAATAGCCTCGCCCACAATCTCGCCTGTGCCGGGATGCGCCGAATGGCCCTTGACCACGACCGGACAGCCCGCCGCGAGCGCCGAGGCAGTGTCGCCACCGGCGGTCGAGAAAGGCGAGCGGAAAGTTCGAGGCGCCGAACACGGCGACCGGGCCGATCGGCCGCTGGATCATCTTGAGGTCGGGGCGCGGCAGGGGCTGCCGATCAGGCAGTGCCGGATCATGCCGGCGGTCCAGATAGTCGCCCTTGAGGATGTGAGTGGCAAACAGGCGCAGTTGGCCGGTCGTGCGGCCGCGCTCGCCCTGCAGGCGCGCCTCGGGCAAGCCGGTTTCCTGGGTGCCGATCTCGGTGATCGCTTCGGCGCGCGCCTCGATCTCGTCGGCGATGGCGTTCAGGAAAGCGGCGCGATCCTCTCGGCTGGAGTAGCCGAAGCTGAGAAACGCAGCTTCCGCAGCTTCGGCGGCGCGCGACACAAGATCCGGCGTGCCGACACTGAAATCATGCGTCGGGCCGTGCGCGGGGTCGGAGCGGAACGTATTCTCTCCGGCAACCCGTTCCCCTCGCTATCAGGTGCTTGCCATGCGGCCTGTGCTTGCTTTCGTCCGGCATCGTTCATCCTCCGTTTACTTGCCCCACCTAAGGGCGATCAGGTCCAGATCCCGCGCCAAAGACAGCAACCGGGATTTCGTACGTTCCGACATCGGTCGTAGCGGATGGCGCACGTGATCGCTGCCGATCACGCCGCCTTCGGCATATACAGTCTTGCAGGCGCGCAGTCCGCATTGCCGGTTCTCGTGATTGATCAGCGGAAGGCATTTTTGCCAACCCGCCAGCGCTTTATCCTTGTCGTCGGAAAGATAGCTGGCAACGATCGGGCCGATATGTTCGGGAAACAGCCCCGACGTCATCGTGCCGGTGCAGCCCGCGTCTAGGTCGGCCAGCAGCGTAACAGCCTCTTCGCCATCGAATGGGCCGACGATTTTGTCGCCGCCGGCGTCGATCAAGGCGGCGATCTTGTCGGCCGCGAACGGGCATTCGATCTTGAAGTAGCTGACGTTCTCAAGCTCCCGTGCCATCCGGACCAGCAACGGAACTGACAGGGTTACGCCTGACAGCGGCGCGTCTTGCACCATGATGGGGATCGTGATCGCATCATTCACCGCGGCGAAATGCTCGACAACCCCTTCATCATCCGCTTTCAGGCCCATGCCGTGATAGGGCGGCATCATCATCACCATGGCCGCACCCATCGCCTGCGCCGCGCGTGCGCGTTCCACCGCAATGCCGGTATAGAAGTGGCTGGTCGTCACAATCACCGGAACCCGGCCCGCAACATGTTCCAGGCTGATCCGCATCAACCTGGCACGTTCGTCGTCTGACAGCACAAATTGCTCGGAGTAATTCGCCAGGATACAGATAGCATCGACACCTTGGTCGATCAGGCAATCAAGTACGCGGCGCATACCCACTTCGTCGACGCTGCCATCGTCGTGGAATGGGGTGGGTGCGACGGGGAGTATTCCGGTCAGCGGCTGTTTCACGGTCCAGTCCTTATCTTGTATCTCTGCTGGTCACCAGCCGAAGGGTCTTGGTCATGCACTGCCCATCAAACCGGGCCAGCCCGTGGGAGCATGTCAAAGAAATGACGATTGAAGGGGGTATTGGAAAGCGGATTCATCTCGGCCGTCCAGCTGTTTTCGACGAGGGTATTGACCACTGCCGGTGTTATCACTTTCAAAAGTGGTGCGAGGGTGGTCAGGCCGTTGCGTTTCCATTCTCGAAGATGTCCACAGCTGGTATAAACCTGATTTCTGTGGGGTTGGGGGATTGGGTGCTCCGCGTCAATTCGCTTCCGCTTTGAATGGGTCGTGCAGAAGCTTGTGGCAAAAGAGCGCTTAACGCCGCAGGAAGATCTGCACATCCGCAACATTGGTGCCCGTGGCCCCCGTCAACAGCAAATCCCCCGAAGCATTCAGCGCGGCGTGGCTGTCGTTGTTGTCCAGTAGTGCCTGCGGGTCTGCACCCGCGCCAATCATCCGCGCGATGCTGCCGGGATCAACCAGCCCGCCCGCTGCGTCCGTCGGCCCATCTCGTCCATCCGTGCCGCCAGACAGGAAAACCCAGTCACCAGGCATGTCAGTTGCGCCCAAGGCAAAGCGCAAGGCCAATTCCTGATTGCGTCCGCCAGTACCAGTGCCGGTCAGCTTGACCGTCGTCTCCCCTCCGAAGATCAGCGTGCCGGATCCGTACGCGAGTCTGGCGGCGGAAAGAAGACGGGCCGCGGCTCCGGCGACGTCGCCGACAAGCGGCGGTTCGACGATCCGTGCCGGTCCTCTCGCCGCTGCCTTGGCTGCCAGCAGGCTCTGGTGGTTGGAGCAGATCAGAATGTTGGTAACGGATGGGTTGAATGCTTCAAACGAGGCCTCTGACCGGCTCAAGTGGGACTGAGCCGAGCTTGGAAGTCCGTCAAAAATACCACGATCTTTCAGAAGTTTGACAGTCTCTGCCAGTGTTGCGATCGGCGCAACGGTCGGGCCGCTGGCAATCACCCGCAGGTCATCGCCGATCACGTCCGACAGGATGTAGGCCTGCACCGGCGCGGGCGCTGCCAGGCGGGCCAAGCCGCCGCCTTTCAGTCGCGACAATTGTTGGCGCACCATGTTTATTTCGGTTATGTCGAAACCGGCGCCCAACAGGATACGGCTGACCTCTGCCTTGTCATCCAGACTGATGCCTGGCACCGGGGCAGGCATCAGGGCGGAACCGCCGCCGGATATCAGAGCGATGACCCGGTCTCTCTCAGTGGTGGTCTGAAGCAAGTCAGTTACGGCCCGGGCGGCGCGGGCGCCGTTTTCGTCCGGCACCGGGTGGCCAGCGGGCATGACGGTGCAGCCGGGGATGTCTTGCGCGTTCTCATAGTTCGGGACGGCAAGAGCGTGGACCGAGGTGCCGGGCGGAATGTGGGCGAGCGTCTCTGCCATCATCGTGCATGCGGCCTTGCCAAGCGCGATGAGGACGTAGCGGCCGCCGTCCAACCGAGGAAGTGGCGTCTTTTTCAGATGCCGGCTAAGGGCAAAAGCCGGATCAGCGGCTTTGACAGCAGCAGCGAAAAGCGACTTTGCTTCACTCCGCAGATCGGTAACGTCCGAATTCATCGCTGCTCCTGAGGCGGCTGTGATCTGTCGCAGTTGCGGTAGATATAGTTTTGCCTAAGTGTGCTTTCAAACAAATGCTCGAAACCTATAGGTTTTTTGTTACTCGGCGGTTTCGATCGGTCCCGCGATCATATCGGCCACGTCGCGATGCATGTTGATAGTGTCCGGCCTGTCTATCGAAGTCGACGGGGTATTGTTCGCCCGGACGATGTCATTGACACCGTTCGAGAGCGCCTCGTGCACGACGTCCTACGGCGATCAGCCTCGTGATCCCTGAAGAGATGACCAGAACGCCTGTGCTGCCGGGCCAAGATGGCCGTCAGAGCGGCGGATTTTTCGCAGCTGGCGCCGGGTTGCCGGATTCTCGGGCGCAAAGAACGCCAGCGTATCGGTTCGATCCCGCATCGTGCTAAGCGGAAGGATCGTTGCACCGAGGCCATTTCGGACGAAGGACAGAAGAGCGGTCGTGTTTTTGGCTTCGAGATTGGACTCCGTTAGCAGCCTTGAGACGCACGGATTGGGAACCAAATGGCAAAGCGGATTTGTGATCAGGGGCTCCATATCCAGCAACTCCCACAGGCGATCTGCCCCATCCGCGACGGCTTGGGCAATAGGCCCGTCGGCTCGATAGACGATCCCCAGATCATCTTCCATAATCACATCGCCCTCTGAGGCATCATCGCAAGAGACGGACAGGATGCCGATATCGGCCTCGTCGAGCATGACGCGCCGACGAACGGCCTCGCTGTCGACGTCGCTGATCTCGAGCCGGACCTCGGGGCGTGACCGACGAAAGTCCGCAATGATGCCGGGCAGCAACGTGACTGTCGCCGAAGGCACAGCGGCGATCCGTACGGTTCCGGCAGTCGACTGCGCGTGGCGACCGATCGCGGCGAGGCTGTCGTCGAAAATGCATGGTGGCGCGCTGCCTTCCTCCAGCACCATCTGCCCCAGGGGGGTCAGGCGGTTCTTGCGGTCGGTCTCGAAGAGCGGCGCGCCGATCTCGGCCTCGAGCTGGCTTAAGCGTCATCGACAGCGCCGACGGCGTCCGGCCCAGAGCCGCTCGGCGCGCCGGCAAGCGTTCCCTGCTTCGGTGACGGTGCGGAAGACCCGGAGCATTTCGAGTTTGATCGCCACTTCAGAATTCCTGAAAGTTTCTTAAGATATTTAAGATTGCCTGAAATCAATCGGATCGTCTAGTCTGGGCGCTGAAGCAAGATGAGGAGATCGAGCATGGCCGAGACCGGAATTTACATCGACGGCGCGCTGGGAAACCGGCGCTTCGCAGCATCGAAAACCGCAATCCGTCGGATGTTTCGGATCTGATCGGGCGCTACGGGCAGGCCGGCGCGGCGCAGCTTGACGAGGCGCTGGACGCTGCGCGCGCGGCGCAGCCCATCTGGTGGGCCGCCGGCAGTTCAGAAACGGCATGACGTGCTGATGGCGATCGGCACCGAGACTGATGGCGCGGGCCGAAGAGATCGGCGCGCATCCTCTCGCGCGAAGAGGGCAAGCCGCTGGCCGAGGGCAAGGGCGAGGTCTATCGCGCCGGCCAGTTCTTCACCTATTTCGCGGCCGAGGCTCTGCGCCTGCACGGCGATCTGGCCGAAAGCGTGCGCCCCGGCATCGAGATCGACGTGCGGCGCGAACCGGTGGGCGTGGTGGCAATCGTCAGCCCCTGGAACTTCCCCATCGCGACGCCGGCCTGGAAGATCGCGCCGGCACTGGCGTTTGGCAACGCGGTGCGTCTGGAAACCAGCCAACCTGACGCCTGCGAGCGCCGTGGCGCTGACCGAGATCATCGCCCGGCAGGACATTCCGGCCGGCCTTTTCAATCTCGTCGCTGGCCGGGGCGCGATGTCGGTCAGCGGCTGGTCGAGAGCGCTCGATGTCGATGCGATCAGCTTCACGGGTTCGGTTCCGGTTGGGCGCGGCATCGCGGCCGCGGCGATCGCCAACATGACCAAGCTTCAGATGGAAATGGGGTCGAAGAACCCGATGCTGGTCATGGACGACGCCGATCTCGACCTGGCGGTCGCTCATGCGACGAGCGCGGCGTTCGGTGGCACCGGTCAGAAATGCACCGCCGCCAGCCGGTTGATCGTGCATGAGACGGTCGCACGACTCTTTCGTCGAAAGGCTGGTCAAGGCGGCCAAGGCGCTGAAGGTCGGTCATGCGCTGGAGGACGGCACGCAGATCGGCCCGGTGGTGAGCGAAGGTCAGCTGACGCAGAACCTCGACTACATCGAGATCGGCAAAGCCGAAGGCGCAGAGCTGCTTTGCGGCGGCGAGCGGCTGGAGCGTCCGACCGAGGGCTATTACATGGCGCCTGCGGTGTTCTGCGGAGCACGCGCAATGACATGCGGATCAACCGCGAAGAGATGTTTGCGCCGGTGACCTGCGTCATCCGCGCGGGCGGCTATGACGAGGCGCTGGCGATCGCCAATGACAGCGCGTTCGGGCTGACGGCTGGGATCATGACCCGCTCGCTGTCCCGGGCGAGCCATTTCCGCGCCAACATGCGGGCCGGCTGCGTGATGGTGAACCTGCCGACGGCGGGCACCGACTACCATGTGCCCTTCGGCGGGCGCGGCGCCTCGTCCTACGGCCCGCGCGAGCAGGGCGCTATGCGGCCGAGTTCTACACAACCGTCAAGACTGCCTATGTCGCCGCAGGATCGCCGGAATGACGCCACTGATCGACGGGCTGCAATATGCCAACTGGTCGGAAAAGATCTTTCGCCAGATGCGCGAGGGCGGCGTCGATGCGGTTCACGTCACGATCACCTATCACGAGACCTTTCGCGAGACGGTTCTGAACATCGAGCGCTGGAACCGGTGGTTCGAGCGGTTTCCCGAACTGATCTTTCAGGGCCGCACGGCCGCCGACGTGCACGCTGGCCCGCGAGACCGGTCGCACCGCGATCTTCTTCGGCTCGCAGAACCCGTCCTGCATCGAGGACGACATCGGTCTGGTCGAGGTGCTGCACACGCTGGGCCTGCGGTTCATGCAGCTGACCTACAACAACCAGTCGCTGCTGGCGTCCGGCTGCTACGAGGCCGAGGATACGCGGGCTGACCCGGATGGGCCGCGACGTGGTGGCCGAGATGAACCGGGTCGGCCTGGTCGTCGACATGAGCCATTCCGGCGAGCGCTCGACGCTGGAGGCCATCGAGCATTCGAGCCGCCCGATTGCGATCACCCATGCCAATCCGGCAAGCTGGCATCCGGCCTTGCGCAACAAATCCGACACGGTGCTGCGCGCGCTTGGTGAAAGCGGCGGGATGCTGGGGTTTTCGGTCTATCCGCATCACCTGAAGGGCGGCAGCGCCTGCACGTTGCAAGACTTCTGCGACATGATTGCCCGCACCGCGGATCTGATGGGCATCGACCAGATCGGGATCGGCACGGATCTGTGCCAGGACCAGCCGGACAGCATCGTGGAATGGATGCGAGTCGGGCGCTGGACCAAGTCGATCGACTACGGCGAGGGCAGTGCGGATGCTGCGGGGTTTCCCGCCGATGCCAGACTGGTTCCACGACAACCGTGACTTTGGCAAGATTGCCGAGCGGGCTGCGCGCCGACGGGGATGGATCGCCGCCGATGTCGACGGCGTGATGGGCGGCAATTGGCTGCGGTTTTTCGAGAAGAGTTTCGGGGCGCAGCCGACGGCCCGACTGACGAGAGACCGCGCGCGCGCGGAGTAGGGCGCCCGGCTAGGCGGGGAAAACAATTGTTCAGGGAGGAACGCGATGACCGATACGTCAAGTTAAGCCGGAACGGCTAGCGCAGCCTTGGCCGAGTGGACAAGCCGCTGTTTGCGATCACCGGCGGGTTCATCTCTGCTGTTCTGCGTCGCTCGCGCTGTTCGATATCGACGCGTTGTCGGCGATGGTCGACTGGGGTTTCAATTTCGCGGCGACCTATTTCGGCCTGTACTGGCAGATGCTGTTGCTGGCGACCTTCCTGATCGGCCTCGTTCTTTGCGTGCTGCCTGGTAGCCGCGTCGATGATGGGCGATCTGGATCGGCCCGAATTCAGCCTGTTCAGTGGGGCTCGATGATCATGTGTACGCTGCTGGCCGGGGGCGGCGTGTTCTGGGCCGCAGGCGAACCGATTGCGCACTATCTTTCGACCCCGCCGATCTTCGGTGATCTCAGCGGCGATCCGCAGGCGCGGCGCATGCGGCCCTTGCCCAAAGCTATCTGCACTGGGGCTTTCTGGCCTGGGCCATCCTCGGGTCGCTGACCACCGTGATGCTGATGCACTACCATTATGACAAGGGCCTGCCGTTGGCGCCGCGCACCTTGCTCTATCCGGTGTTCGGCGATCGGGCGATCAATGGACCGATTGGTCTGATCGCAGATGCAAGCTGCATCATCGCCGTCGTTGCCGGGACCGTGGGGCCGATCGGCTTTCTGGGGCTTCAGATGTCCTATGGCCTGAACGCGCTTTTTGGCGTGCCAGACACCTTTGCCACGCAGACCGTCGTCATTCTTGCGCTCGTCAGCGTCTACACCCTCTCGGCCATCTCGGGGCTGTCGAAGGGCATCCAGCTGTTGTCGAAGGTCAACGTCATTCTAGCGTTCATCTTGCTGGCCTTCATGCTGGTGGCGGGGCCGACCTACTTCATCCTTGATGGCTTCGCGGGTGGTCTTGGTGTCTATCTGTCGAATTTCTTCGATATGGCGATGTATCGCGGCGACGCCGGTATCTTTGGCGCACCCGGTTGGCTGGGCTGGTGGACCGTGTTCTTCTGGGGCTGGTTCATGGGCTACGGCCCGCTGATGGCAATCTTCATCGCTCGGGTCAGTCGGGGTCGTTCGATCCGGTCGATCATCCTGATGCTGTCGATCATTGCGCCTCTGATCACCAATTTCTGGTTCACGATCATCGGCGGCACCGGCATCCAGCTGGAGCAGGTGACACCGGGCGTGATCTCTGGCCCGTTCGAAGGCTTCAACCTGCCAGCCGGTCTGCTGGCGATTACTCAGGCGATGCCGCTCGGTTTCTTGCTGTCGATGTTGTTCCTGGTGCTGACCATGATCTTTGTCGCCACCACCAGCGACTCGATGAGCTATGTCATCGCGACATCTATGTCTGACGACAATCCCTCGACCCTGCTGCGCGCCTTCTGGGGCATCGCGATGGGGATCATGGCGCTGATCCTGATCTCGACGGGTGCGGGCGGCATCGGCAAGTTGCAAAGCTTCATCGTCGTGACCGCAGTGCCGGTTTCGTTGGTGCTCTTGCCGTCGCTCTGGGATGCGCTTCGGATCACGCTCGCACTTGGCAAGAAAGCCTGACCTTGCCGCAAGGAGCGGCGCGAGGCTGTCCGCCAACCAGCCAGATGACTTAGGAGGACGATATGACTTGCGCCCACCTCAATCCGGTCCCCGAAGCCAAGGCTTTTCGCCGGTCGCCTGCTCAGGTGATGCGTCTTGCCCGGATGGGCAGCGCGCATCCCATGCGCCTGTCTTTTCTGCACACGCTTCTGCGCTGCGTGAAGCGGGAGGGCTGGCACTTTGACCGCCCGGTCTGGGACATTGATGACAACGGCGTCGGGCGCGCTGTCTATCGTGCCGCCGGGCCAGAACGTACCTATTGCCTGGTTGCCTTCGCTCATGACCTGCCGCCTGAAATGCGGTCCGACCGGGTGATTGCCACTGCCTGGGATGCGACCTTCACCCTGTTCGACGGAGAGCCGAACGTTGCGGATCTTGACAGGCTTGAGGCAAATGTGCCGTTGCAGGAAGCTGGCCGCATCAGCCCGCGCGAACTGTCGCTGAGCCGTGCGAACCGGTCGGTGCGGCTGTTCGCGCATGTGGTCGATCGCCTTTCTAAAGGTCGACAGCCCGACACTGTCCGAGGTTGAAGCGGTGGGTTATCTGATGCGGACCACCGCCGTTTACGGTACGGGTAAGTTCGGCGCCGCTGACCGTGCGCTGATCGCGGATAGGCCAGAGTTGAGCTCGCCGTTTCAGGCAGAGATGCTTTCGGTCTGGCTGACGAGGGAATTCACGGTCGATATCGCCGAACACCTCGCGGGCGTGCAGGGTGGGGAGGCGGCTGTCCGTCTGGACCCGAAAATCAAGCGAGACCTCGGCGTCGGTAATTCCACCGGCCTCGGCATGGCGCCATTTCTGGTGCGTCATCCGGTATTGCTGAACAACTGGATGATGGCGCGCGAAGAAGCCCTGGCCCGGGTGCGTGCGCAATCGACTGCCGAACCGGAAATGGTAGCGGCATTCAGATCGGCGCTGGTGGCCGCCCAGCAAAATGCAGCACTCTGGCGTTCCGAACATCCGATACAGGTTTCGAAGCTGGCTGATCTGCGCGCCGATCTGGATCGTCTTGCCGACCGTCTTTTGGACTGGCCCGACCCCGCGGACCGGCATCCCTGGGATGCGCTCTGGCGTTGGGGAGAGTCGCAACTTTCGCTGGAAGGGCAAGAGGCGCTGCTTGCGTTGATGCTGGAACCTCACGGCGATCTGGTTGACGGCCTGACAGATTGCATGAGCGCCGACGAAGCTGGTGCCTTCCGTCTGGATGGCGCAATGACCGTTGGCAAGATCCGCTCGATCATCGCCGAACACTACGATTGGGCGCTTGCGATAGACTTCGAACTGCCGGGCAATGCCGCACGGTTCTGGTATGTTTCAGAAGAGAAACTCGAACCCCGTCTGGGCGATCGCTTTGACGAGGAAGGCGCTGACAAGGAACAGCCACTCTGTATCGCGCGGCTGGCAAGCGAACTTGACGCGGATTTGGCCAGTTGGCCTGACGACCAGCCGGTGGCTGCCTTCCTGCTCGCACACCCCGAACACCGCTTCATGGTCCGGCGTGCCCAGATCGCGCAGCGCCACCCCTTCGCTGAGGTTCGCGACAACCTGATCGCTAAGGACATGCTGCCGATTGATCTGATGCGTTGCAAGCTGGCCTTTTTCGGTGCCAGCCGTTTTGACCCGCGCTCTGACAAGTGGGTAAGGATCAGCCTGTTTCAGGGCCAGCCCTATCCCTCTGAGATGAACCCAGGAGATCGGTCATGACGGTCGAGCCGAATGATCCGACCCGGTCGGGGGTGTCGCTGCCAGCGGGGGCTGTGGCGACGCTCTCGTTGAATGAGATCGAGTTGCTTTGCCTCAAGGCCGCACGAGGGGCTGGAATGAGTTGGGGTCTGGCCGAGGAGGCTGGCTTTGCCGCGGCATGGCTGGCGAAGCGGGGGATTGATGGCCCGACCGCGCTCTTGTCGCAACTCAAAGGCGCCGCCGGACTGGCCTGGGGCGAAATTTGCCCGGTCGTCGAGGTTGGCGCGATGCGACCCCTCGGCGACGGGTGCCTGTGCCCAATCGCGCTCGGCGCGGCGCTGTGCGATTTCGTCGCTTTGCCCGAGGTGGCAATGACGCAGGCCCCTTTGCAGGTCGGACCAATCAGCCAGCCAATCCTTTTGCTGCCGTTCCTGTCGGCCCTGGCTGCGGCGCGAGGCGAGGCTGTGGAATTCAACTGGTCAGAGGGAACCGTAATTGTTTCTGGGCAGGGTCAGGTCGCCGGCGATATCCGTTCGATTGCCGTGGCGGCCTCGGTTGTCGCGCGAATTTCGCTCTGCCATTCCACCGGGGACTTTCATTCGTCGCCCGCCAGCGCGGTCGAGGTTCCCGCCGATACGCTACGCCAGCTCAACGATTTCGCGATGTGCACCACTGTTCCACCGTCAGAGAAATCCCGCTCTGATGCCGGGGCAGGGACAAGCGACAACGACTGATCTGACGGTCCAGTTAGATGCATGATCGACCAAGTCGGGCCAGAGACCAGTTGGGAAAGGCCGCATATCCAGTGGCTTCACGACCGGTCCGGGTCTTGCGCCGGACCTATGTTCCGGGGGAAAAGCATGCCCGGTGTATCGACCTCGACGACGCCCGGTAGCTTGCTTGCCCGCTCAACGGTCTTGCAGGCGATGTTGGCAACGGTCACGGCGGGTCCGGCACTGACCACCTCTGCCCCCAAGTCGCGCAGTTGCGTCGACAATTGCGCTACATCGGCTTGCGGCGACAGCTTCAGCACCAATGTGCGGGATTCGTCAGGCGCTGCCGTGGCGCACCAGTCGCGCAATTCTGCGGACATTGTCTGCCGCTTTGCCTGTCTTGTGCTGTATGCCATCCAATTTTCCGTGTCAGATCACGATGGAGTAGTTCAACAACGCCTCGACGTCGATCTTGCCGTAGCCGAAGGCGGGGTTCCAAACTGCACCGGTATCATCGTCACGCTGCGCAGTGGCGCCCAGCCTCAACTGGATGTCCTCTGGTGCAAGATCGGGCTCCTGTTGCAACATAAGCGCGATTGTTCCGGTTACAAAGGGTGTCGCCATGCTTGTGCCCTGGATTGAGATGTATTGATCGCCCGGCAGGCGGCGCGCGGCAAAGTTCGGCTCTGTTGCCAGCCTGCTGCCGGCAGCGAGCGCGGCAACGACATGTTGACCTGGCGCAGCGATGTCTGGGCGCTGGATACCGTTGCGCGTCGGACCATGGCTCGAAAACGGCGATATCGCGCCTGCGGCCAGCCCTGCAACCGCCACATCGCCGGGCAGAATGCTGGTTCGGCTGACGAAAGAGGCGACCGAGATTGCGCGTTCCTCGGTTGCTGGCATCCCAAGGCTGTGCAGCGGCGATGTTTCGGCCATGAAAATGTTGCTTGAAAGGGCAAAATCGCTGGTCTGCCCCCAGGCATGAACGACACCTTGCCGAACAGTGGTCGCACGCAGACGCAAACGCCAGCGCCGGCCAAGCTCGTTTGCCGCCACCGCGAAGAAGAGATTAACGTCCCGGTTAAACTGATCCTCTCGCAAGTCGGCGCGAAATGCGCCTGCTGTGGTCTGCTGCACGTCGCCGTCGGGGATGGTTTCAGTGCCGTTGGGGTCGATCACTGTGATATCGGCTTCGTCGCCACGCGGGATCCAGACATCGATGAACTGCAATCCATCGCGGATAGTGAACTCGATATCCAGATCCTGGCCTTCGACCAGTTGACCCTGAAAATGGATCCGGTCCTGCGCTTCGTTGCCTGCGGCCACCACAACGATACGCCCCGGCCCGGTTTCGCGCGAAATCACGTTTTCCAGCGCACTTGTCCCATCATGCGGCCCGATATGGCCGCCAAGCGACAGGTTCACGACCGCAGGTCGGTTCCCCGCCCGCTCGAAGATCCGCCGGATGCCTTCGATCGAGTGGGTGTCGTGCAGCGTGTCGGACCGAACCGCCATCAGCGTCGCCTCGGGCGCCAGCCCTCGAAACTGCTGGCCCGCAAAGGCACGGCCATTCCCCGCCGCGATAGAGGCGCAATGCGTCCCATGCCCGTTGGTATCACCGACCGGCACGGTGCCGGCACCGTTCAGGGCTGCGTTGATATCGGCTGCAGAAAATTCGCTGAACGTATCGGTTCCGGTATTTGCATCGTTGACGGCATGCAGGAACATCTCCATCCGGCTGCTGCCATCGGGGTGCCGGAAATCGTCATGGCGCCAGTCCGTGCCACTGTCCATGATGCCGACCACGACGCCCTGACCGCGAATGCTGGGATGCTGAGCCAGCGCCAGATCCGCGCGCGTAGCGGGGCCGCGTGCCTCGTCCAGCCGAAGCTGAAGACGTCGGGATTGCTCTGCGCGGCGGAGCCCCGGCAATTCACCGATTGCCAGCAGACGGTCCGGAGGCACATTGGCCAACAGCACCTGTGGGCCGGTCGAGATAATCTCGCCACCCAGATCGCTTAACCGGGCGGCCAGCGCGGCCTCGGATCCGCTTGCCACCAATAGCTTGATCGTCACCTTCTCTGACGGCATCGCCGCCAGCGGCCGTGTCGCAGGGCCGCGCCCCAAGGCGGCACCGTCCAGTGTTAGAGCGGCCGTGCCCGACGGTCGGTCAAGGGTATCGCTGATCAGCAGTTCGGTTTTGCTTTGCGCACAGGTCAATTCATACAGTCCGCCGTCCAGCGCAGAATGCCGCTTCTTGAGCATCAGAATCTCCTCCCAGTGAAATCACGCCATGGCAGAGGATACCATAATCCGGACAACCGAGAAATCTCGGATCCTGAACGGTCACTGGCCGGCCCTTGCGAAGGTGCCCTGACCCGCACCGTCAATCGATCGGCAGATCAGGCTTCGGGGAAAAAGCAGGCGGCTGGCTGCGGGCCGTCATCCAGCAGCGGTCGTTCCTTGCGGCACTTGTCTTGCGCCTTCCAGCAACGCGGTGCAAAGGCGCAGCCGGGCGGGACATTGCTGGGTGAGGGCAGCTCGCCTTCCAGCTTGATGCGTTCTTTTCTGGCCCGCGGATCGGCCATCGGTGTGGCCGACAGCAGGGCCTTGGTGTAGGGATGGCGGGGATGGGCAAAAAGGTCGGCCTTGGTGCCGATTTCGACCGGGCGGCCAAGATACATCACGATGATATCGTCGGCCATGTGCTTGACCACCGACAGGTCATGGCTGATGAACAGGTAGGCGAGATCAAGCTTTTCCTGCAAATCGACCAGCAGGTTCAGGATCTGGCTTTGGATCGAGAGATCGAGCGCCGAAACGGGTTCGTCCAGCACCAGCACTTTGGGTTCCAGCATCAGCGCCCGCGCCACCGCGATCCGCTGTCGCTGTCCGCCCGAGAACATGTGCGGGTAGCGGTCGTAATGCTCTTCCCGGAGCCCCACCAGCTTCAGCATCTCGCGCCCTTTGGCGGTGCGGGCGGCGGCGTCCAGTTCAGGGCGGTTGATCTTCAGCGGCTCTTCCAGAATGGCCCCGACGCGCTGGCGCGGGTTGAGCGAGCCATAGGGGTCCTGAAACACGATCTGCACATCGGTGCGCAGCTTGGCCCATTTGTCGGGCGTCGCGGTTTCGCCGCCCAAGCTGAACTCGCCTTCGGTGGGCGGCTCTATCATCGTGATCAGCCGGGCCAATGTCGACTTGCCGCAGCCGCTTTCGCCGACAACCGCAAGCGTTTTGCCGGGATGCAAGGTGAAGCTGGCTTCGGACAAAGCGCGAATGACATGCGGTTTTGTGAACGGGCCACTGCGGACCTCGTAATGCCGGCTGAGGTTCTTGGCGACGACGACGGGGGCGGTCATGCGGAAGCCTCCTCGGTTGCCGCCAAAGGATAGTGACAGCGGGCCTGCCCCAGCGCATCGGATTGCGGTTTCGGCGGAACGGTACGGCACTTGTCGTCGGCAAACTGGCAACGGGGTGAAAAGAGGCAACCTGCGGGTCGGTCGAACTGGCCGGGAACCACGCCGGGGATCGTTGGCAAGTGTTTGGTGGTGGCGCGTTCCGGCAAGGCTGCCAGCAGTGCTGCGGTGTAGGGATGATGCGGGTGTCGAGAACAGATCATCGACCTTTTGTTCTTCGACCTTTTGGCCAGCATACTGAACGCTGACCCGTTCGGCGGTTTCGGCGACCACGCCCATATCGTGGGTGATCAGGATCAGCGCCATGCCAGTGTCTTTTTGCAGGTCCGCAAGCAGATCGAGAATCTGCGCCTGAATGGTCACGTCAAGCGCCGTGGTCGGCTCGTCTGCGATCAGCAGTTTCGGTTTGCAGGCAATCGCCATCGCGATCATCACGCGCTGGTTCATGCCACCCGACATCTGGTGCGGGAATGTAGCAAGGCGTTGTTCGGGGGCAGGGATGCCGACCATCTCAAAGAGTTCAATCGCGCGCTTGTGGCGCGCGGCGCGGTCGAGGCCAAGATGCAGGCGCAGGGCTTCCTTGATTTGAAATCCGACCGTGAAGCAGGGGTTCAGCGAGGACATCGGTTCCTGAAAGATCATCGCCATATCTTTGCCGATGATCCGGCGGCGCTGACGCGCGCCGATCTTGCGCAGGTCTTCGCCACCGAACGCCATCCGATCGGCGGTGATCGTCGCGTTCCACGGCAAGCAATCCCATCAATGCCAGCATCGAGACCGACTTGCCCGACCCGCTTTCGCCGACAATCGCCAAAATCTCGCCGGTATCGACCGAGACATCGACACCGTCAACGGCGCGGAACTGGCCTGACGAGGTCGCGAAGTCGACCGAGAGGTTGCGGATTTCCAGTAGCGGCATGGATTTAGCTCCGCCTTAGCTTGGGATCGAAGGCGTCGCGCAGTCCGTCGCCCATCAGGTTGATCGCCAGCACCGTGATCAGGATCGCGAGACCAGGAAAGGTAACGACCCACCAGGCGCGCAGGATGAACTCCCGCGCCTCTGCCAGCATGGTGCCCCATTCCGGGGTCGGCGGTTGCGCGCCCATGCCG
Organism: uncultured Alphaproteobacteria bacterium; assembly: GCA_963768355.1. Lineage (GTDB taxonomy): Bacteria > Pseudomonadota > Alphaproteobacteria > Rhodobacterales > Rhodobacteraceae > JAHEAO01. The sequence continues at coordinate 3,827 of CAVYHT010000028.1, read as the reverse complement.
AGAAAGCCAAGTGCAGCGGCGTCGAGGATTGCGGTCGAGAACGATAGCGCCGCCTGCACAATGATCGGTGACAGGCAGTTCGGCAGGACCGTAATGAACATCAGCCGTGGCAGTTTCGCGCCGGTTACTTTGGCGGCGGTCACGTAGTCCTTGGACCGTTCCGACATCACCGAAGCGCGAGTCAGGCGCACATAGTGGGGTTGCAGCACGATGGCGATAGCGATCATCGCATTGGTCAGCGACGGGCCGAGGATCGCGACCAGCACCAGCGCAAGCAGCAGTGACGGGAAGGCCAGGATGATATCCATCAGCCGCATGATAATCGTATCCAGCCATCTCGGCGCGAAACCCGCGATCAGCCCGAGCAGGATGCCGCCGGACGCCGCGATAACGACCACGACGATGCCGACATAGAAGGAATAGCGCGCGCCGTGCAGCAGGCGCGAGAGCATGTCACGACCGACGGCATCAGTGCCAAGCGGGTAGGTCCAATTGCCGCCCTCTTGCCAGACTGGCGGTTGCAACAGATGTGCGCGGAACTGCGCGGTCGGGTCATGTGGGGCGATGATATCGGCCAGCAGAGCGACAAGGACAAAGGCCGCGAAGACCCACAGCCCGAACACCGCCCCCCGGTTCTCGCGGAAATAATGCCAGAACTCGGCCAGACGACCGGGCCGTTCGACGGCTTCAGCGGTGGTGTCGGCGGCTGGCATCAGCGTTTCCGTATCTTGGGGTTGATAAGGCCGTAAAGCACATCAACGGTAAGGTTCACGATCATTACCATGACCGCGATCAGCATCAGCCCACCTTGAACGACCGGATAGTCGCGGCGGAAGATGCTGTCGACCATCCACTTGCCGATGCCCGGCCAGCTAAAGATCGTCTCGGTCAGGATCGCACCGGCCAGAAGCGTGCCGACCGACAGGCCGATCACCGTGATCACCGGGATCAGCGCGTTGCGCAGGGCATGAACCCCGTTCACACGGTAGGGCGACAGGCCTTTGGCGCGGGCGGTGCGAATATAATCCTCGCTTAGAACCTCGAGCATGGCAGAGCGTGTCTGACGCGCAATGACCGCCAGAGGGATCGTGCCCAGCACGATGGTCGGCAGGACAAGGTGATGCAGCGCGGATGCAAACGCGCCCTTCTGCCCCGACATCAGACTGTCGATCAGCATGAAGCCCGTGCTGTTGTTGAAGTAATAAAGCAGGCTGATCCGGCCCGAAACCGGGGTCCAGCCGAGCATTCCCGAGACCACGATGATCAACAGCAATGCCCACCAGAATATCGGCATCGAGTAGCCGACAAGGGCGGTGGACATCAGCGCACGGTCGAAAAACTTGCCGCGGTTCACGGCGGCGATCACCCCGGCGGGAAGGCCAAGACCGACCGCGAAAATCATCGCGCAGATTGACAGTTCCAGCGTGGCCGGGAACAGCGCAAAGAACTCATCCCAGACCGGTTTTTTCGTGACGAACGACTGGCCGAGATCGCCGTGCAACACGCCCCAGAGGTAGTCGAGATACTGGGTTATCAAAGGCCTGTCGTAGCCGAACTGTTCGCTCAGCTCCTGATAGCGTTCGGCGGAAATGCCGCGTTCGCCGGCCATCACCACGATGGGATCGCCGGGCAAAAGCCGGATGAACGAGAACGAGATCAGCGTCACACCGAAGAAGGTCGGCAGGAAGGTCAGCAGACGGGACAGGATATATCGTAGCATTATCCGACCACCGTCAGGGTTTTCGGGAAGGTGGTCAAGGACCGGCATCCGGTGTTGGTGACCAGAACGTCATCCTCGATCCGCACGCCGAACGCGCCGATCTTGTAAAGGCCGGGCTCGTTGGTAAAGACTGCGCCCGCCTCCAGCACCTCGTGATTGCCGCGCATTATGTAGGGCGCCTCATGCACGTCGCGGCCAAGGCCATGGCCGGTTTTGGTGCGGATGCGGTCGGCGAAGGGCGAGGCTTCCAACACACCCGTCACCGCATCGTCGATCTGATGCGCGGTGATACCGGCCTTGGTGACCTCGTGACCTTTGAGGTTGGCGCGCAGCACGGTGTCATAGACATCCTGCCCCTCATCAGTGGCATGGCCGACGAAAACGGTGCGGGTTATATCGGCACAAAAGCCCGACTTTCGTGCGCCGAAGTCGAACAGCAACGCATCCCCGTTTTGGATCGCGTAGTCGGTGCGCGCATGGGCATGCGGACGGGCCGAATTGTCGCCCGCCGCAACGATCGGGCCAAAGGCATGTTCATCCGCGCCGTGGGCGAAGAGCGCCTGTGTCAGCAGTGATTCGACAAGGGTTTCGGTCATTCCGGCGCGGACCTGATCCAGCACATCCGAGAAGGCCGCCTCTGATATCCGGATCGCCGCTTCCAATGCTGCGACCTCCGTGGGTGATTTGCGGATGCGCAGCCCGGCGATCTGGCGTTCGGCATCGACGACGCGCAAGCCCGGATAGGCGCTGGTCAGCGCATGATGGACGAAGACCCGCATGACCTGTCCCTCGACGGCGACAGAGGTCAGCGGCAGGTGTTTGGCAAGGGCTTTGAAGGCATCGGTGTAGCCGGTCTGATCACGCCAGTCGAAAACCTGGCCCTCGAACTTCAATAGATCGAAGGACCGGAGTTCGAGATTGGGAACGATCGCGGCGGGCGGGCCCGATGCCGGGATTAGAATGACAAGCGGGCGTTCATGGCTGTGAAATGATTGATTGAAAAGCCGGGTGAAATTGGACCCCGGCACCAGCGCCACGGCATCGACATTCAGGTCGCGCGCGATTTCGCGAAATTCGCTGTAGCGATCAGGCATTGGGGGATCCGGAAAGGAAAGCGGGCGGGGCCGTCTGGCCCCGCCCAATCTGTGTTACTCGGCGAGTCCGACGCTGTTGAAGATGTGGCCGCCCAGCGGGTGCACCACATAGCCCTCAACTTCGGGGCGCAAGGTCATGAAGACGACCGAATGGGCAATGGTTGCCCAAGGAGCCTGATCTTTGAATATGACCTGCGCTTCTTCGTAAAGCGGTTGGCGCTCCGCTTGGGTCGGCAACACTTTGGCCTTCTGAATCAGATCCTCGAAAGGCTGATAACACCAGTTGGCACGGTTCGAATTTTCCAGACCATCGCAGCCCAACAGGACGGCGAGGAAGTTGTCCGGATCACCGTTATCGCCGGTCCAGCCCAGCAGGACGGCCCCGTCGCGGTCAAGTGCACGCGAGCGCGACAGATACTCGCCCCACTCGTAGGATACGATTTCTACCGTCACACCGATCTTGGCAAAATCCTCCTGCATCAGTTCGGCCATGCGGCGGGCGTTGGGGTTGTATGGACGCTGCACCGGCATCGCCCAAATCTTCATGTTGAGATCGGTGACACCTTCGGCTTCCAACATTGCCTTGGCAGCATCGGGATCATAAGGATCATCCACAATCGCGTCGTTGTAGGACCACATGGTCGGCGGCATCGGGTTTTTGGCGATCTGGCCAGTGCCCTGGAATACAACGTCGATGATTGCCTGCTTGTCGATGGCCATGTTGAGCGCCTTGCGGACGTTGGCATTGTCGTAAGGCGCCACTAGCGTATTGTAGGCTAGATAGCCAACATTCAGGCCTTCTTGCTCCATCACGACGACGTTCGGATCGTCCTTCATTGCCTGGACATCAGCCGGGTTCGGATAGGCTGTGACATGGCACTCACCCGCCTGCACCTTCTGATAACGCACGGAGGCGTCAGTTGTGATCGCGAAGATCAAAGCCTCGACCTTGGCCTTGTCGCCCCAGTAATCGTCGTTGCGCGCATAGCGGATCACTGCGTCTTTCTGGTAGG
>CAVYHT010000027.1:0-122237 GCA_963768355.1 uncultured Alphaproteobacteria bacterium | reverse complement strand
ATTCCCGTCGACCGGGACCGGCGGCTGGGAAACCGCGCTGACCAACACGCTGTCGGCAGGCGACAAGGTTCTGGCCGCCCGCAACGGCATGTTCAGCCATCGCTGGATCGACATGTGCAACCGTCACGGGTCTGAACGTAGAGGTGGTCGAAGCGCCTTGGGGTGCGGGCCTTCCCGCCGATCGCTACGAGGAAATCCTGACCGCCGACAACGGCCACGAGATCAAGGTGGTTCTGGCCACGCATAACGAAACCGCGACCGGCGTCAAATCCGACATCGCCGCCGTCCGCCGCGCGCTGGACGCCGCCAAGCACCCTGCGATGCTGTTCGTCGACGGCGTCAGTTCGATCGGGTCGATGGATTTCCGGATGGACGAATGGGGCGTCGATATCGCCGTGACCGGCAGCCAGAAGGGGTTCATGCTGCCTGCCGGTCTGGCGATTGTCGGGTTCAGCCCGCGAGCAATGACGGCACTGGAAACCGCGACCCTGCCGCGCACCTTCTTCGATGTTCGCGACATGGCCAAGGGCTATGCCAACAACGCTTACCCCTATACGCCCGCTGTCGGCCTGATGAACGGCCTGAAGATGGCCTGCGACATGCTGCTGGGCGAGGGGCTGGAGAATGTGTTTGCTCGCCACACCCGGATCGCAACCGGTGTGCGTGCGGCCGTCGATGCCTGGGGTCTGACGCTTTGCGCGCAGTCGCCGGATGTCTATTCCGACACGGTCAGTGCGATCCGCACGCCTGAAGGGTTCAACGCGACAGACATCGTCACCCACGCTGCCGCAAGCACATACGGCGTTGCGTTCGGTGTCGGTTTGGGCGAGGTTGCGGGCAAGGTGTTCCGCATCGGCCATCTGGGCAGCCTGACCGAGGTCATGATGCTGTCTGGTCTGGCCACTGCGGAAATGGTCATGGTCGATCTGGGACTGCCGGTCAAACTCGGGTCGGGTGTTGCCGCCGCGCAAGAGCATTACCGCGCGACCGTTGCCAAACCAATGAAGGTAGCTGCATGATGAAAGACGGTGACACGATGTATATCCCGACCCTCGCCGATATGCTGGTCGCACATGAACGGATCAAACCCTACATCCACCGCACGCCGGTTCTGACCTCGCAGTTCATTAGACGAATCTGACCGGGGCGGAGCTGTTCTTCAAATGCGAGAACCTGCAAAAAGCCGGTGCGTTCAAGGCGCGTGGCGCGTCGAATGCGGTCTTCGGTCTGACCGATGAGCAGGCGGCCAAGGGCGTGGCCACGCATTCTCAGGGCAATCACGGCACCTGCCTTATCCTATGCGGCCGGTCGCCGCGGTATTCCCTGCACGGTCGTGATGCCGCGCACCGCACCGCAGGCCAAGAAGGACGCCGTGAGAGGCTATGGCGGCCGCGTGGTGGAATGTGAGCCCTCGACCACCAGCCGCGAGGCTGTGTTTGCCGAGGTCGTTGCCGAAACCGGGGCCGAGTTCGTGCATCCCTACAATGACCCCCGCGTCATTGCGGGGCAGGGCACATGCTCGAAAGAGTTGATCGAACAGGTCGACGGTCTGGATGCCGTGATCGCGCCGATCGGTGGCGGTGGCATGATCTCGGGCACCTGCCTGACGCTGTCGAACCTGGCACCACGGATCGAAGATCTATGCCGCAGAGCCTGAACAGGCCGACGACGCCTATCGCAGCTTCAAGGCGGGCCATATCATCGCCGATGACGCGCCCGAAACGGTGGCCGACGGGCTGAAGGTGCCGCTGAAGGATCTGACGTGGCATTTCGTGCAGAACCACGTCACCGACATTCTGACCGCTTCCGAAGAGGAAATCGTCGACGCGATGAAGCTGATCTGGAAGCGCATGAAGATCGTGATGGAACCCAGCAGCGCCGTGCCGCTGGCGACCATTCTGAAGAACAAGAACGTCTTCGCTGGCAAGCGCGTCGGCGTCATCATCACCGGCGGCAACGTCGATCTGGACAAACTGCCCTGGATGTAAGGGCTGAGGAGGAAGACCATGAACGCACCTGTTGATTTCAAGAATCTCGAAGTCGGCTATGACGTGCCGGCCCTGCCCGGCATGGACGAGAAGGATATCCAGACGCCGTGCCTGATCCTCGATCTCGACGCGCTGGAGCGCAACATCAAGAAGATGGGCGACTATGCCAAGGCGCATGGCATGCGGCACCGGGTACACGGCAAGATGCACAAATCGGTCGACGTGGCGCTGTTGCAGGAAAAGCTGGGCGGGTCTTGCGGTGTCTGCTGCCAGAAAGTCTCGCGAGGCCGAAGTGTTCGCCCGCGGCGGCATCAAGGATGTGATGGTGTCGAACCAGGTGCACCGATCCGGCCAAGATCGACCGTCTGGCGCGGATGCCGAAGCTGGGCGCGCGGATTCTGGTCTGTGTCGATGATCCGGACAACGTCACGGATCTGTCGGCGGCCGCGCAAAAGCACGGCACGCAGATCGAGTGCCTTGGTCGAAATCGACTGTGGCGCGGGCCGGTGCGGCGTGACGACCACGCAGGACGTCGTGAACATCGCCAAGCTGATCGACGCGGCGCCGGGCCTGAAATTCGCCGGCATTCAGGCCTATCAGGGCGCGATGCAGCACCTCGACAGCTACGAGGATCGCAAGGCCAAGCTGGACATCGCGATCGCGCAGGTCGCGGATGCGGTCAAGGGTCTGAAAGCCCAGGGGCTGGAATGCGACATCGTCGGCGGTGGCGGCACCGGGTCTTACTATTTCGAAAGCAACTCGGGCGTGTACAACGAGCTTCAGTGCGGCTCTTACGCCTTCATGGATGCCGATTATGGTCGCATCCTCGACAAGGACGGCAAGCGCATCGATCAAGGCGAATGGGAAAACGCACTGTTCATCCTGACCACGGTGATGAGCCACGCCAAGGCCGACAAGGCCATCGTCGACGCGGGCCTGAAGGCGCAGTCCGTCGATAGCGGGCTGCCGAAGGTCTATGGCCGCGACGATGTCGAAATACCTCAAATGTTCGGACGAACATGGCGTGGTGGCCGATCCGAAGGGCGTGCTGAAGGTCAACGACAAGCTGCGGCTGGTGCCGGGGCATTGTGATCCGACCTGCAACGTCCATGACTGGTATGTCGGTGTCCGCAACGGCAAGGTCGAAACGCTGTGGCCGGTTTCGGCGCGCGGCAAGGCCTACTGAAACGGCAGGTTTGTCCGCGTGCGGACAAACCGCCAATCCATTGAGAAACAACGATAAGCACCTCTGACGTTAAGGAAATATTCATGATTATCGTGCCCGAACGCGCCATCGCGGACCTGATCTCGGCCGGAGGCCGCCTTCAACGCCGTCGAGGCCGTCTTTGCCGCGATGGCGCGGGGCGATGCCTATAACTTTCCGGTGGTGCGCGAGGCTATTGGGCGAGGGGCGCCATACGGTTTCAAATCCGGGTTGGACCGGGCGGGCGCGATGATGGGCGTCAAGGCGGGCGGCTACTTTCCCGGCAATGCCGCCGAAGGGCATGATCAACCACCAGTCGACGGTGTTCCTGTTCGATCCAGAGACCGGCCGTCCCACCGCGATGGTCGGCGGCAACCTGTTGACCGCGCTGCGCACGGCGGCAGCCTCGGCGTATCTCGATTGATCGGCTGGCGCGCAAGGATGCCAAGGTTCTAGGCATGGTCGGGGCTGGCCATCAGGCGGCTTTCCAACTGCGGGCCGCGGCGAAGGTGCGCAAGTTCGAAAAGGTCGTGGCCTGGAACCTGCATCCCGATATGCTGCCGACGCTTGGCAAGATCGCGGAAGAGCTTGGCCTGCCCTTCGAGGCGGTCAGCCTGGAAGGGCTGGGCGCGCAGGCTGATGTGATCATCACCATCACCTCGTCGCCCGCCGCCTCGCTGATGGATGCGCATGTGCGGCCCGGTACGCATCTGGCCTGCATGGGCACCGACACCAAGGGCAAGCAGGAGGTCGAGCCTGCGCTGGTCGCGCGCGCCCGCGTTTTCACCGATGAGATCGCGCAGGCGATCTCCATCGGCGAATGCCAGCACGCAATAGCGGATGGATCGCTGTCCGAGGCCGATATAACCGAGATCGGAGTCGGTGATCAACTGGCGCGCAGCCGGGGCGGACCAGTGACGACGAGATCACCCTGTTCGACGGCACTGGCGTGGGACTGCAGGATCTGGCCGTTGCCGGAGCTGTAGTCAAACTTGCGGTGGAAAAGGGCGTGGCGACCGAGGTTGATTTCTGAACCGCGACCATAGCTTGGATGCAGGGGAATGACGTGTCGAGACTTGTTCTGATTCTGGCGGTTCTGGGGTTGGGAGTACCGGCCGTGGCGCAGGATGCACCTTCATCGCAGCAGATCGCGGCCTACACCGGGCTGCACCGCGCCGCCCATGACGGCGATCTTGCCGCGCTTGGCCGGCTTCTGGCAGAGGGGGCCGACGTGAACGAACGCGACCCGGCGGGCCGGACCCCGGCCCACGTGGCCGCCTTCGCATCCAACGATGCAGCGCTGAGGGTGCTTGCCGAGGCAGGCGCAGACATGAACGCGCTGGATGACGATGCCTATGATGTCGTCACCATTGCCGCCGTCGCCGACGATCCCGAACTGGTTTCTCTGGCCGTCGAGCTTGGCAACCGGCCCGATCTGGTGACCAGCCGCTATGATGGCACGGCGCTGATTGCCGCCGCGCATCTTGGCCATGCCGAAGTGGTGCGCCGCCTGATCGCGGCGGGCGCGCCGCTTGACCATGTCAACAACCTGGGCTGGACCGCACTGATCGAGGCGGTGGTGCTGGGCGATGGCGGGCCAGACCATATCGCGACGGCGCGGGCGCTGCTTGAGGCCGGAGCGGATACCGGCATTGCCGATCGTCAGGGCGTCACCCCTTTGCAGCTTGCGCGTCAAAGAGGATACACCGAGATGGCCGCGCTGATCGAGGCTGCCGGCGGTCAGTAGCCGCAGGTTTCAGATCTTGCCGTCGGGCGGCCAACCAAAACGCGATACACCCCAGGGTTAGTGTTTCTTTTTCTTCGGCGGCATCAGGTCGGTGATCGTGCCCTCGAACATCTCGGCGGCGAAGTTCACCGTTTCGCTGAGCGTCGGGTGCGGGTGGATGGTGTGGCCCAGATCGACGGCATCGGCGCCCATTTCGATGGCCAGCGCGACCTCGGCGATCAAATCCCCGGCATTCGTGCCGACGATCGAGGCACCGATCACGCGGTCATCCTCGGGGTCGAACAACAGCTTGGTTATGCCCTCGCTGCGTCCGTTCGACAGCGACTTGCCGGACGCGGCCCAAGGGAAGACGCCCTTTTCATAGGCGATGCCCTTGGCCTTGGCCTCGGTTTCCGTCAGGCCGACCCAGGCGACCTCGGGGTCGGTATAGGCGACGGACGGAATGACGCTGGCATCAAAGGCGCGTTTGTGGCCTGCCGCGACCTCTGCCGCGACTTTGCCTTCATGCACGGCCTTGTGCGCCAGCATCGGCTGGCCGACCACGTCGCCGATGGCGAAGATATGCGGTACGCCGGTGCGCTGCTGCTTGTCGACGGCGATGAACCCGCGATCATCGACGGCAACACCGGCGGCTTCGGCATTGATCAGCTTGCCATTCGGACGGCGTCCGACGGCAACCAGAACCCGGTCGAACGTGTCGGTCGATGTCGCGCCTTTGTCATCCTCGAAGGTGACCTTCAGGCCGGATTTCTGCGGCTCAACTGCCGTCACCTTGGTCTTCAGCAGGATGTTTTCGTACCGTTTGCCGATGCGCGTATGCAGAGGCTTCACGATGTCCTTGTCGGCCCCCGGGATGATCTGGTCCATCAGTTCGACGACCGTGACCTTCGAGCCTATCGCGTCGTAGACGCAGGCCATCTCCAACCCGATAATACCGCCGCCCAGGACCAGCAGCCGCTTGGGCACGTCGCGCAGCTCAAGCGCGCCGGTCGAGTCGATCACCCGTTCATCATCATGCGGAACGAAGGGCAGCTTTACCGGTTCGGAACCCGCGGCAATGATGCACTGGTCAAAGCTGACGGTCGTGGTGCCGCTATCGCCGACAACCTCGATCATGTTGGGGCCGGTGAAGCTGCCATAGCCCTGCACCGTTTCGACTTTGCGGCCTTTGGCAAGGCCCTTCAGGCCCCCGGTCAGCTGGCTTACAACGCCGTCCTTGAAACCGCGCAGGTCGTCGAGCTTGATCTTGGGCTTGCCGAAGCTGACACCGTGATCGGCCATTTCCTCGGCCTCGGTGATGACTTTGGCGACGTGCAAGAGCGCCTTCGACGGGATGCAGCCGACATTCAGGCAGACACCGCCAAGGGTCGGATACTTCTCGATCAGCACGACCTTCTTGCCCAGATCGGCGGCGCGAAACGCGGCAGTGTAGCCGCCGGGGCCGGAGCCCAGAACCACGACCTCGGCGTGGATATCGCCCTTGCCAGAAGCCGTGCCGGTGGCGGCAACAGTCTGTGGCGCGGCGGCGGGTGCCTCGGCCTTGGGGGCGGGCGCGGACTTGGCCGCATCGGCGCCTTCGATCACGAGGATCAGCGATCCTTCGGAAACCTTGTCGCCTTCCTTGACCTTGATTTCCTTCACGACGCCAGCAGCGGGGCTTGGCACTTCCAGCGTTGCCTTGTCGCTTTCCAATTCGATCAGCGGGTCTTCCTTGGCGATGGTGTCGCCGACGGCAACGAGGATGGTGATGATTGGTACATCGGTGAAATCACCGATATCGGGAACCTTGATGTCCATATCCCGGCCCCCTACAGCATCAGCCGGCGCACATCGCCGAGCAGGTGTTTCAGTGTCGCGGCAAAGCGAGCGGCCAGCGCGCCGTCGATTGCGCGGTGGTCATACGACAGGCTCATCGGCAGCATGTTGCGCGGCTGGAACTCACTTCCATCCCAGACCGGAGCCATTTTTGAGCGGGTCAGGCCGAGGATCGCCACTTCCGGCGCGTTGACGATCGGCGTGAAGGCCGTGCCGCCGATGCCGCCAAGCGAGGAGATGGTAAAGGTGGCACCCGCCATATCATCGCCTTTCAGCTTGCCATCGCGGGCCTTGCCCGAGAGGTCGCCAAGTTCTTTCGATATCTCGACGATGCCCTTGCGGTCAGCGTCCTTGATCACCGGCACCATCAACCCGTTCGGGGTGTCTGCGGCAAAACCGATATTATAGTAAGATTTGCGGATCAGCTTGTCACCGTCGGGATGCAGAGAGGAATTGAACTCCCAATGTGTTTTCAACGCGGAAACGCTGGCCTTGATGATGAAGGACAGAAGCGTCACTCGGTAGCCGTCGGCCTTGGCGGCGGTGTCAAGTTCCTTGCGGTATTTGTCGAGGTCGGTGATGTCGGCCTCTTCCTGATGCGTCACATGCGGGATATTCAGCCAAGAGCGGTGCAGGGCCGGGCCCGAAAGCTTCTTGATCCGGGCCATCTCGACATCTTCGACGGGGCCGAACTTGCTGAAATCGACAGCGGGGATCGGCGGGATGCCCATACCGCCCTGAACCGCGCCGCCAGCTGCGGCAGGAACGGCGGTGGATTTCAGCGCTTTCATCACATCTTCGCGCAGGATACGACCCTTTCGCCCGGTGCCGTTGACCTTGGCCAGATCGACATCGACGGTGCGGGCAAAGGCGCGGACAGACGGCGAGGCGTGGGTCTTGCCAAATCCGCTATCGGTCACGACCGGGGCGGGGCTGGCAGCTGCGGGCGCCGCAGCAGGTGCCGCAGTCGGAGCGGGAGTTGCTGTGGCGGGCGCGGGCGAAGCTGCGGCGGCAGCGCCATCGGCTTCGATCAGCAGGATCAGACTGCCCTCGGATACCTTGTCGCCCTCGGAAACCTTGATCTCGGTTACCTTCCCGGCGACGCTTGACGGGACTTCCAACGTGGCCTTGTCGCTTTCCAGCTCGATCAACGGGTCTTCCAGTGCCACGACGTCACCGACGCTGACGAGGATGTTGATAACCGGGACATCGGAAAAATCGCCGATATCTGGAACTTTGACTTCTGTTGTCATCTTCTTGTCTCCTCAGTGCCGTCGGTCAGACCAGACGCGGGTTCGGCTTGCCGCCGTCGATATCGTATTTCTTGAGCGCGGCGCGCATGTCTTTTTCGGTGACGACCCCCGCCTTGTAGAGCTCGGTCATGGCCGCTGCCGCGATGTGATTTGCATCAACCTCGAAGAACCGGCGCAGATTGGCGCGGCTGTCCGACCGTCCGAACCCGTCCGTGCCCAGCACCGTAAAGGATTGCGGCACGAAGGCGCGGATTTGCTCGGCGTAGTTCTTCATATAGTCGGTGGCTGCGATCACCGGGCCTTTCGCGCCTTGCAGCAGTTGCGTGACATAAGGCACCTGCGGCTTGTTGAACGGGTTCAGCCGGTTGTGCCGTGCCGCATCCTGACCGTCGCGGGCCAATTCGTTGAACGAGGTGGCCGACCAGATATCGGATGTCACGCCGAAATCCGATTTCAGCATCTCGGCCGCCTTCATCGCCTGCACAAGGATCGTACCCGATCCCATCAGGTTGACGTGTTTCTTGCCGGGTTTGGCGGTTTTCGTCAGGGCATAGAGGCCCTTGATGATACCCTTCTTCCGAGCCCATCGGCATTGCCGGATGGGCGTAGTTTTCGTTCATCAAGGTCAGGTAGAAGAACACGTCCTCCTGATCCTCATACATCCGCTTCATGCCGTGATGCAGGATCACCGCAACTTCGTGCTGGAAGGTCGGATCATAGGTGATGCAGTTCGGAATGGTGCTGGCCAGGATGTGACTGTGGCCATCTTCGTGCTGCAACCCTTCACCGTTCAGCGTGGTCCGCCCGGCAGTGCCGCCCAGCATGAAGCCGCGCGCGCGGCTGTCGCCCGCGGCCCAGGCCAGATCGCCGATCCGCTGGAAGCCGAACATCGAGTAGTAGATGAAGAACGGCACCATCGGCACGCCATGCGTGGCATAGGATGTGGCCGCGGCGATCCAGTCGGCCATCGCACCAGCCTCGTTGATGCCTTCCTGCAAGACCTGCCCGGTCTCGCTTTCCTTGTAGAACATCATCTGGTCGGCATCTTGCGGCGTGTATTTCTGGCCTTTCGGGTTATAGATCCCGACCGAGCGGAACAGCCCCTCCATCCCGAAGGTGCGGCTTTCATCGGGGACGATCGGCACCACGTTCTTGCCCATCTTCTTGTCGCGCAGAAGCGTTGTAAGGATGCGGACGAAGGCCATCGTCGTCGAAATCTCACGGTCGCCGGTGCTTTCCAGCTGCGCCTTGAACGTATCCAGCGGCGGGATTTCCAGTTTCGGTGCATCGCGCCAGTGGCGTTTGGGAAACTCGCCGCCAAGCTCGCGGCGGCGATCCGCCAGATAGGCCTTTTGCGCATTGTTCAACGTGACAAACGGCGCTTTCGGAAGATCCTCGTCGCTGACTGGGATCTTGAAGCGATCGCGCATGGCGCGCAGCTGATCCTCGGCCATTTTCTTTTGCTGGTGCGAGGTGTTCATGCCTTCGCCGCCAGTACCCATGCCGTAGCCCTTGACCGTCTTGATCAAAAGACAGGTCGGCTGGCCATTGGTTTCGGTGGCGCGCTTGAACGCGGTGTAGACCTTCTTGGGATCATGACCGCCACGGCGAAGCGCCCAGATCTGGTCATCGGACCAATCCGCCACCAAAGCGGCGGTTTCGGGATATTTGCCAAAGAAATGCTCGCGGATATAGGCGCCGTCCTTCGATTTGAAGGTCTGATAGTCGCCATCGACGGTTTCGTCCATCAACTGGCGCAACTTGCCGCTGGTATCGTTTTCCAGCAACTCGTCCCAGCCTTTGCCCCACAAGAGCTTGATAACGTTCCAGCCACCGCCGCGAAACTCACCCTCCAGCTCCTGCACGATCTTGGAATTGCCGCGCACCGGGCCGTCGAGCCGTTGCAGGTTGCAGTTGATCACGAAGATCAGGTTGTCGAGGCCCTCGCGCGCCGCAAGGCTGATCGCGCCAAGGCTTTCGGGCTCGTCCATCTCGCCGTCGCCCAGAAACACCCAGACCTTGCGGTCGCCCATGTCGATCAGGCCGCGGCTGTGCATGTATTTCATGAACCGCGCCTGATAGATCGCCATCAGCGGTCCAAGGCCCATCGAGACGGTCGGGAATTGCCAGTAATCGGGCATCAGCCACGGATGCGGGTAAGACGATAGGCCGCCGCCGCTGACCTCGGACCGGAACGACTTCAAGCTGTTCCTGGCTGATCCGGCCTTCCATGAACGACCGCGCGTAAATGCCAGGGATCACGTGGCCCTGAAAGAATACCAGATCGCCGCCGTGGATCGCGGATTTCGAGCGCCAAAAATGGTTCAGGCCGATATCGTATAGTACCGCCGACGAGGCGAAAGAGGCGATATGTCCGCCGTATTCACTGCTTTCTTTATTGCGCCGCACCACGGTCGCCATCGCATTCCAGCGGTTGATGGTACGGATACGCCATTCCATTTCCAAATCGCCGGGGATTTCCAGCTCGTCATCGGGCGGGATTGTGTTCTGATAAGGTGTCGTCGCTGAAAACGGCAGATTTGCCCCCGCCGCACGTGCCTGCTGGACTGCTTTATCCAGCAGGTAATGCGCGCGGTTGGCGACCATCGCGTTGAATGACATCCTCGATCGCGTCCTGCCATTCCTGGCTTTCTACCGGGTCTATGTCTGTTGCGTTGTCGGTCATCTTAGGTCTCCTGGCAGAGTGGCGGAACGTGGAAGGTCGGTCGGCTGTCACCCGATGAGATCAAGCAAACATGCTGTGGGTCGATCTACAATGGTGAAAGTATCGAAAAGCATATGGTCCAGTTATGCACAGCTTCTACACAATGGCGAGAAGGTAAGTCAGACCGTTATGCGCAGCCCGGCATTGCGGGCTGCGCATAGGTTAAGGGCTTAGTCGTGTGGCAGCTTGCCTGCTCCGTGACCTGCATGGCCGCCAGAGACCTCTTCGGTGGCCTCTACAGACAAATCATGCGGCAGCAACAGGTTCAGCGTGATGGCAATGACCGCAGCGGGCAACAGGCCACTGGTCATCAGAACCCGCAATGTATCGGGCAAGTGCTGCACTGCACCCGGTTCAAGTTGCAGTCCAAGACCGACAGACAGAGCGATGGCAAAGATCACCATGTTGCGCCGGTTCCAGTCGACATCCGACAGCATCGAGATACCGGCGGCCACAACCATACCGAACATCACGATCACACCACCGCCAAGCACTTCGATCGGGACGGTCGAGATGATCGCGCCGACCTTCGGCACCAGACCGGCGACGATCAGGAAGATCGCGCCGCAGGTCACGACATGGCGGCTCATGACGCCGGTCATCGCGATCAGGCCAACGTTCTGGCTGAACGAGGTGTTCGGCAGGCCGCCGAAGAGACCGGCAATCGCCGAGCCGAAACCATCTGCATAGGTGGCACCGGCCATTTCCTCGGACGTAGCTTCGCGTCCGGCACCGCCTTTGGTGATACCCGACACGTCGCCAACCGTTTCAATGGCCGAAACCACGCCCATGAAACAGAAACCGACGATTGCAGCAAACTGGAATTCGATCCCGAAATGCAGCGGATTGGGCAACGCGAACGACGCGGCGCGTCCGACATTGTCAAAGCTGACCATGCCCATCGCGAAGGCCACGGCGTAGCCGACCAGCAATCCGATCAGAACCGCCGAGATCGACAACATACCGCGGGTGAAGAACTTCAGACCCAGCGTCACCACGACGACAACGATGGCGACGAACCAGTTTTGCAGGCTGCCATATTCCGGTGTGCCGATAGCTGGAACACCGCCGGCAGCGTATTGAATGCCGACTTGCACAAGTGCCAGACCGATCATCGTGACGATCAGGCCCGTTACCAGTGGCGGCAAGGCGAAGCGGATCTTGTTGATGATCAGGCCCAGGCTGCCCTGAAACAGACCGCCGATCAACACACCGCCCATCAGGCCGGCCATCGCATCGACGCCCTTTCCCGCGACAAGCGGGATCATGATCGGCAGGAATGCAAACGACGTGCCCTGCACGATCGGCAAACGCGCGCCCATCGGGCCAACGCCGATGGTCTGAAACAGCGTCGCAATGCCCGCAAAGACCATCGCCATCTGGATCATGTAGATCAGTTCCGGAAAATCCGGTGAATTCGATCCGAAACCGAACCCGGCCGCGCCCGCGACGATGATCGCAGGCGTGACGTTCGATACGAACATCGCCAGCACATGCTGGATCCCCAGCGGTATCGCCTTGGCCAGCGGCGGTGTGTAATTGGGATCGCGCAGCTGTTCCGCGGTCCCCAGTGAAGTGTCTGTCATAGTCCCTGAACTCCTGTTCGGCTTTGGTGTCTAGTTACGTCCTTGATGACCGCTTCTGCGTCGGTCTTATTCCCCAATGGTTTCGACGATGTAGCCATCCTCGAACCAGTGTTCTTGCAGATTCGGACCGTCCCCGATCCGATCAATCACGACAAATCTGCCCGGTTTCCCGATTGGGGTCAGTACCCCGTGCCAGATGCCGCGATGCAGGTTGATCGACTGACCGGGCTTCGTGACGAACGCCTTGGGATTGACGGGTTTGCCGCCCGCATCCGCTGCGACGATGACAAGAATCGGCACGGCGTCGAGCGGCACGAAAGCCTGACTGCCGTCGGGATGCCGTTCAACCATATCCACAAGATGCGGCAATTGCCGGGCTTGCGCGTTGAACAGGCTGATCCCCGCGCGACCATCGGCAAAGTCAAGCTTGGCCAGATCGTGGTGGCGACCGCACATGCCCTGATTGATGAGCTTGTCGGGCGCGCCCGATACCTCGATCACATCGCCGTAAGGCGCGAAAGCCTCGGCACTCAGTGGGCTGGTCTTCAACGCAGCGGGCATCAGGGCAACATATCCTTAAGACGCCATTCGCCGATCCGCTCGACCTGTCGGCAGGCCTCAGCGAATTCGGTGTCGCGGTCATTGTCGATCCGCCGCAAAAACGCGTCCTTGATGCTGTCCTTGGTATTGTCGCGCACCGCGATGATGAACGGAAAGCCGTGCTTTGCGGTATAGGTGTCGTTGAGATCGGTGAACATTTTGCGCTCGTCGTCGGTCAGCGCATCAAGACCCGCGCCCGCCTGTTCAGAGGTCGATTTCGGCTGTCAGCTTTTTCGCCGCCGCCAGTTTTCCGGCAAGATCGGGGTGCGCGGTCAGAACGCCAAGGCGTTCTTCCTCTGACGCCGACCGGAACATCCGGCAAAGCGCGTGATGCAGGCCCGCCGCACTGTCATGGGCTGGCCCAAGCTCCAGGTCCCAGGCGCGTTCGGCGATCCACGGCGAATGCTCGAAGATGCTGCCATAGGCCTTTACGAACTCCGCCTTGTTCATTTCGGACGGGCGGTCATAGGCGACGGGTGGATGGTGTTTGCTGCCAGTGGCGCGCGATGTCGATGCGACGGGCGAACCAGACATCGTCATGCGACTTGGGCGTACTCCATGAACCGCCGCAATGCCAACGCCCGACCGGGGCGTCCGATCAGGCGGCAATGCAGACCGATCGACATCATCTTGGCCTGACCGGCCTCGCCTTCGGCATAAAGCGCGTCGAAGCTGTCCTTGAGATAGGTGTAGAACTGATCGCCGGAGTTGAAGCCCTGCGGCGTGGCAAAGCGCATGTCGTTGCAATCGAGCGTATAGGGCACGATCAACTGGTCGCGGTCGCCGACCCGAACCCAATAGGGCAGATCATCGGCATAGCTGTCGGCGACATAGTCGAACCCGCCATCTTCTGCGGCCAAGCGCCACGGTGTTGATCGAGCAGCGCCCCGTGTACCAGCCACGTGGCGCGCTCACCCGTCACCTCGGTGTGCAGGCGGATGGCTTCGGCCATATCGGCCGCTTCGTCTTCTTCGGGCATGTCCTTGTATTCGATCCATTTCAGCCCGTGGCTGGCAATCTCCCAGCCGGCGGTCTGCATCGCCCGCGACCTGTTCGGGGCTGCGGGCAAGTGCGGTCGCGACGCCGTAGACCGTGACCGGCATGTCGAATTCGGTGAACAGCCGGTGCAGCCGCCAGAACCCGGCCCGCGCGCCGTATTCATAGATCGATTCCATGTTCCAGTGGCGCTGACCGGGCCAAGCGGCGGCGCCGACGATCTCCGACAGGAACGCCTCGGACGCGGCATCGCCATGCAGGACGTAGTTCTCGCCGCCCTCTTCGTAATTGAGTACGAACTGGACAGCGATCTTGGCGCCATTCGGCCATTTCGGATCCGGTGTGGCTGGCACCGTATCCACGCATGTCGCGGGGGTAGCGCGTCAATGTCGTCTCCTTTGCTTCATTGTGTTCTAATACAATTTAATCCAAATGACTTTCGCAATTCCTTTGAAAGAGTTGTTCGAAAGATCAGAGTGCAATCGTTTTGCCAGCGGGTACAGTCTGATGGAATCAGCTTAAAGGAGAGCGCAGATGGCCGGATATCTGACGACACATGTTCTGGATACCGCGCGTGGTTGCCCGGCAGCGGGCATGACGGATCGAATTGTTCCGCATCGACGGCGACAAGCGCACACATCTGCGGACGCTTGTCACCAATGATGACGGCCGCACGGACGAACAGATCCTGCCGAGCGCCGAGTTTGCACGCGGCACCTATGAACTGGTGTTCCACGCCGGCGCATATCTGGACGCCGTCGGAGCGCCGAAAGAAGAGCCACGGTTTCTCGATGTCGTTCCGCTGCGCTTTGGCATGTCAGAGGAGACGCATTATCATGTGCCGCTTTTGCTGTCGCCCTTCGGCTATTCGACCTATCGCGGCAGCTGAGGTCGGACCGCGACAGGGCGCTGACGATGCGTTCGATCATGAATTCCATGAACAGCCGCGTCTTGGGGTCCTGCCGTCTGCGATGGGTGTAAAGACACGCCATCTGGATCGGCATCGGCGGCTCCTGGTCCAGCACCGGAACAAGTCGCCCGGACTTCAGATAGGTCGGCGACCTCGAACACCGGCTTCATGATGATGCCGTGCCCGTCCAGCGCCCAGTCGGTCAGCACATCGCCATCATCGGATTCAAAGCGGCCCGGACACGGCGATCTTCTTGACCCGTCGGCGGTTTGCAGCGGCCACTGGAATTCCGGCGCGCCGGGATAGCGCAGGTTCAGGCATTCGTGCCCGTCGACTTATCAGCGCCTCGGCGGTCTTGGGCTGCCCTTGCGCGCGATATAGGCGGCGAGGCGCAAAGCACGCGGTTGCAGTCGGCGATCTTGCGGATGACGCAGGCTGGTATCCTCGGGCTGGCCCAGAAAGAACGCCACATCCAGCCCTTCGGTCGTCAGATCCACCTTGCGATCCGACAGGCGCAGGCGGATGTTGATCAGCGGATAGGCTTCGCTGAAAACCGGGCACTGCGGGCGCGATCAGCCGCCGCCCGACACCCAGCGGTGCCGCGACATAAAGCGAGCCGCGCGGGGTTAGCGGTGACATCGCTGACCTCGCGCCTCGGCCTCTTCGACCGCTTCCAGAATCTTGCAGGCGCCCGCGATAAAACGCGCTGCCCTGTTCGGTCGGGGTCAGCGTTGCGGGTGGTGCGCTGAAACAGCCGCACGCTCAGATGCTCTTCGAGCTGCGAAATCCGCGACGACGTCACCGCCGGCGAAATCCGCAGATCGCGCGCCGCGGCGGACATGCTGCCCAAGTTCATAGACGCGCACGAAGGTGCGGATGTTGTCGAGATAGGACATGATCTATTCTTAGCTTTTCTTTGAAGCAGCTTGGTTTTTTACTGCAATACAAGAAATGGCGCATCTGAGCTAGTGTCGCAACGATCAATCGCAGGGAGACGACGCATGTATGATTTCGCCGTTATCTGGGACTGGATCGGCTTTGCCGTGCGCTGGCTGCACGTCATCACCGCGATGGCCTGGATCGGCTCGTCGTTCTACTTCATCGCGCTGGATCTGGGCTGCGGCAGGCCCCCGACATGCCCGCCGGCGCGCATGGCGAGGAATGGCAGGTGCATGGCGGCGGCTTCTATCACATCCAGAAATACCTGGTGGCCCCTGCGGACATGCCCGAGCATCTGACCTGGTTCAAATGGGAAAGCTATACGACCTGGCTGTCGGGTGCGGCGCTGTTGATGATCGTCTATTGGGTCGGGGCCGAGCTGTATCTGATCGATCCGCACAAGGCCGATCTGGCGCTCTGGCAGGGTATCCTGATTTCGGCCGCGTCGCTGACCATCGGCTGGCTGGTCTATGATTTCCTGTGCAAATCGGGCTTGGGCGAAAAGCCGACCGTCCTGATGGTGCTGCTGTTCGTGCTGCTGGTGGTCATGGCCTGGGGCTATAACCAGATCTTCACCGGGCGCGCGGCGCTGCTGCATCTGGGCGCGTTCACCGCCACGATCATGACGGCCAACGTGTTCTTCATCATCATGCCGAACCAGCGCATCGTGGTGAAGGACCTGCAGGAAGGTCGCACGCCGGATCCGAAATACGGCAAGATCGCCAAGCTGCGCTCGACCCACAACAACTACCTGACCCTGCCGGTCATCTTCCTGATGCTGTCCAACCATTACCCGCTGGCCTTCGCGACCGAATACAACTGGATCATCGCAGCGCTGGTGTTCCTGATGGGCGTCACGATCCGGCATTATTTCAACACGATGCATGCCGCGCAAAGGCAACCCGACTTGGACCTGGGCTGGCCACGGTGATTCTGTTCATCTGTATCATGTGGCTGTCGACAGCGCCCCTGATGCAGGACACCTATGAGGAAGCCGAGGCGCGGGAACTGACACCGGATCGAGCAGATCTTTGCCAGCGCCGAAGGGTTCGAGGATGTGACCAGTATCGTGCCGGGCCGCTGTTCGATGTGCCATGCCCGCGAGCCGGGCTATGAAGGCATTCACCGGGCGCCGAAGGATGTTTTGCTGGAAACGCCCGCAGATATCGCGCGGGCGGCGCGGCAGATTTACATTCAGGCCGGCGTCAGCGAGGCGATGCCGCCTGCCAATGTTTCGTGGATGGAACAGGAAGAGCGGATTGCGATCATCAAGTGGTACCGCAACGCGGCGCGGGAATTGCCGTTTTCGCTGGCCTCCAACTGACCATTTGCCGCGCCGGTCTGAGCACTATTTTCGGGGTATTTTCTGCTGAACTTGCATAGCGCTGTGGTTGCCTGAAAGGGGCGGTCGCGGCGTGATGCACATTGACCTTGGGGCGCTGTTTGGAGTAGAACAAAAAGAGAACATTAAATGGATTCTCTGTGCGTGCATATCTCAAGACAAAAGCTCCGTATTTCAGACGCAGAGGCGCCGGGTGCCTTGCGGCACGGGCTATCGTCCGAGGTCTTTGCGACCACTGCTGCCGATGCCGGGGTGACGGGATTCGTTCTGGCCTGCATCCGCGACAATGCGCATCCCATTCTTTGGGTGCAGGACCGGTTGTCGGGCAAAGAGGCGGGGCGGCCCTATTTGCCGGGACTGGGCGCGAAGCGCGCCATTCTGCGGGTCGATGTGACCCGGCCCGCCGATGTGCTTTGGGCGATGGAAAACGGGTTGCGCTGCAAGGGCCTGTCTGCGGTGATCGGAGAGATCTGGGGCGATCCGCCGGCGCTTGGCTTTACCGCGACCAAACGTCTGACGATCCGGGCAGAGGCGGGGCAGGTGCCGTGCTGGCTGATCCGGCGCGCCGCGACCCCCGACCTCAGCGGCGCGCGGGACCGCTGGCGCGTCGCGTCGCTGCCCTCGGCCCCGCATCCGCACGACCCGCGCGCGCCCGGCGATCCGCGCTGGCATGTGGAGCTTTTCCGATCCCGTCAGTCGCGTCCCGGCGAATGGCTGGCGCGCTATGACGGCGCGGCGGATCGTCTCGATCTTTCTGCCCCATTTCGCGATGGAGCGGTGGCAGAGGGTCATGGAGCGGGCGGGCAACGCGCCGCCGGATGATGTACCCGCAGTGCTGGCCGCCGAGGGCGCGCATGGCCCGGTCATCCACGCCACCAACCGTCCCGCCCGGCTGAACGGTATCCGCATCGGCGCGCGGGTGGTGGATATGCGCGCGCTCTGCCCCGATCTGCAGGTGGAATATGCCGATATCGCAGGCGATCATGTGGCGCTGGAACGGCTCAAGATCTGGGCGCGGCGCTGGTGCCCGTGGACCGTGCTCGACGGGGCGGACGGGCTGATACTGGAGACGACGGGCTCGGATCACCTTTTGGGCGGTGAGGCGGCGATGCTGGTCGATATCGAAGCCCGGTTCTCGCTGCTGGGCCTGACCGCGCAACTGGCCGTCGCGCCAACCTGGGGGGCGGCCTGGGCCCTGGCGCGCTATGGCGGGGTGCGGGCGATCTGCCCGCCCGATCAGATCGCGCGGCAGCTTGGCCCGTTGCCGGTGTCGGCCCTGCGGCTGGAGGCGGAAACCGTGCTGCTGCTGCGCCGGTTGGGGCTGAAGACCATAGCGGCAGTCGCCGACGTGCCGCGCCTTTCGCTGACGCGGCGGTTTGCGCGGGCCGATCTGCAGGGCAATCCGCTGTTGCGGCTGGATCAGGCCATGGGCCGGCTGGCCGAGCCGGTTTCAAGCATCGAGACGCTGCCAAAATTCCGGGTGCAAAGCCGGCTGGCCGAACCGATTCAGGACCCAACGCCCTATCTGGCGTCGCTTTGCCAGGATCTGTGCGCCCGGTTGACCGAAAAAGGCTTCGGCTGCCGCCAGCTTGCATCTTGTCGTTTACCGCACGGATGGAGAGGTCAGCGTCGTGGATGTCGCAACCTCTGCCCCCAGCCGGGAGGCGGGTCATCTGCGGCGGCTTTTTGATGACAAGCTTGACCGCATCAATCCCGGTTTCGGTTTTGACCTGATCACCCTGGAAGCGGGCGCTGTCGAGAAACTGGACGTCGTTCAGACCCGGCTTGACGGCGATGCGGATGACGATCTTGAGCTGTCGCGGCTGATCGACCGTCTGACCGCCCGGTTCGGCGCGCGGTCCGTCGCCCGCCCGGTCTTGCGTGCAAGCCATGTGCCAGAGCGGGCGGAAGGCCGGGGCAGCGCGATTGCCGATGTGCAGACAGAGCGTCCCGAGATTGCCAAGGAACGCCCGATCCGGCTGCTGGACCATCCCGAAGAGGTGCGCGTGCTTTACGCCGTACCCGAAGGCCCGCCCGTGCAATTCATCTGGCGACGGCAGACGCATCGCATCACCCGCTATGCCGGGCCCGAACGGATCGCGCCGGAATGGTGGCACGACAGACCCGGCACGCGGTTGCGGGATTATTTCAAGGTCGAAGACGACCGTGGCCGACGCTTCTGGCTGTACCGCGAAGGGTTGCATGATGATGGCCGCGGCGGCGATCCGCGCTGGTTCGTGCATGGGATGTTTGCCTGATGCCTGACAGCGACAATCGCCGCCCAAGACGCACCCTGCCAGAAGAGGGCTTTTCCCCAAATTCGCGCGCGCCCTTTGTCGAGCTTGGGGTGACGAGCTGTTTTTCCTTTTTGCGCGGCGCTTCGGATGCGGTCGATCTTGCCGCGACGGCCTGGGCGCAGGGTTATGACGCCATCGGCATTGCTGATCTGAACACAATGGCCGGTGTCGTCCGGCTGCATGCCGAGGCCAGAAAAGCCTGCCTGCGCCCGGTGATCGGTTGCCGTTTGCAATTGCAGACCGGCGAAACATTTCTGGCCTATCCGCGCGACCGCGCCGCCTATGGGCGGCTTTGTACGCTGCTGTCGAAAGGCAAGATGCACGATGCGGACGGCGACTGGCAGGCCAAGGGCGTCTGCGACATAAGCTTGCGCGATCTGGCCGCCCATGCCGAGGATGTGCAGTTGATCGTGGTTCCGGGCGAGACCCTGACGCGGTTTGCCGCCGCCCTGCCGCGCTTGACCCGCACATTGCCGACCCTGCGCCATATCGCGGCCAGCTATCTGTATCGCGGCGATGACCGGGCGCGGATCAACCGGCTGGACGGTCTGGCAAAGCAGCACGGTCTGTCGATCCTTGCCACCAACGACGTGCATTACCACGCCCCCGAGCGCCGTCCCTTGCAGGATGTGATGACCTGCATCCTGCACAAGACGACCATCGCCAAGGCGGGCTTTCTGCTGCATGCCAATGCAGAGCGTCATCTGAAATCGCCCGCAGAGATGCAGCGCCTGTTTGCCGAATGGCCGCATGCGATCCGTGCGACGCGCGAGGTGGCCGATGCCTGCCGTTTCGATCTGACGGAACTGTCTTACGAATATCCGCAGGAGATCGTACCCGAAGGCCGGACGCCGCAGGAGTATCTGGAAGAGCTGACATGGGACAGGGGCGGACGAACCGCTATCCGGATGGTGTCCCCGAAAAGACGCGGGCGGTTCTGAACAAGGAACTGGCGATGATCGGCAAGCTAAACATCGCGCAGTATTTCCTGACCATCCACGACATCGTCCAGTTTGCACGGCGCGATGTCAGCCCGCCGATCCTGTGCCAGGGGCGCGGCTCGGCGGCCAATTCGGCGGTCTGCTATGTGTCTTGGTATCACCGCCGTTGATCCGGCCAAGCATGACCTGCTGTTCGAACGCTTCATCAGCGAAGAGCGCAAGGAACCGCCCGATATCGACGTCGATTTCGAACATGAGCGGCGCGAGGAGGTGATCCAGCATATCTACGACAAATATGGGCGTGACCGCGCCGGGCTGTGCGCGACCGTGATCCATTACCGCCCGCGCATGGCGATCCGCGAGGTCGGCAAGGTGATGGGGCTGTCCGAGGATGTCACCACGGCGCTGGCCAAGACGGTCTGGGGCAGCTTCGGGCGCGAAGTGGGCGCGGCTGAAGCCGCAGAGGCAGGGCTGGACCTTGACGATCCGCTGATGGCGCGCACGGTGAAGCTGGCCGATCAGATGATCGGCATGCCGCGCCATCTGTCGCCAGCATGTCGGCGGGTTCATCCTGACCGAGAAGCCCGCTGACCGAGACCGTGCCGATCGGCAATGGCGCGATGCCGGATCGCAGTTTCATCGAATGGGACAAGGACGACATCGACGAGCTGGGCATCCTCAAGGTCGATGTGCTGGCGCTGGGGATGCTGACCTGCATCCGCAAGGCCTTTGATCTGATCGACGCGCATTACGGCGAGCGACTACGACCTGGCGACCGTGCCCGCAGGAAGACCCGGCGATCTATGACATGCTGTGCAAGGGCGACTGCGTCGGCGTGTTTCAGGTCGAAAGCCGGGCGCAGATGAACATGCTGCCGCGGCTGCGACCGCGCGAGTTCTACGATCTGGTGATCGAGGTCGCCATCGTGCGCCCCGGTCCGATTCAGGGCGACATGGTGCATCCCTATCTGCGGCGCCGCAGCGGGAAGGAAGCCGGTAGACTATCCCGTCGCCGGGGCCGGAGCATGACCCGGATGAGTTGGAAAACATCCTGGGGCGGACCCTGGGCGTGCCGATCTTTCAGGAACAGGCGATGAAGATCGCGATGGATGCGGCCCAGTTTTCCCCGCTGGAGGCCAATCGAGCTGCGCAAGGCGATGGCGACCTTCCGCTCGCGCGGCACGATCGGGAAGCTGGAGGAAAAGATGGTCGGGCGGATGATCGAGCGCGGCTATGATCCCGAATTCGCGCAGCGCTGTTTCAACCAGATCAAGGGGTTCGGCGAATACGGCTTTCCCGAAAGCCATGCGGCCAGTTTTGCGCATGCTGGTCTATGTCTCGAGCTGGATCAAATGTCATTACCCGGATGTCTTTGCTGCGGCTTTGCTGAATTCTCAGCCGATGGGGTTTTATGCGCCCGCGCAGATCGTGCGCGATGCCCGCGAACATGGGGTCGAGGTGCGCCCGCCGGATGTGAATTACTGCGACTGGGACAATACGCTTGAACCTGTGGGGGCGGGGTTTTGCGATGCGGCTGGGGTTGCGCCAGGTCGACGGCATCCGGCAGGAGATTGCCGAGAAAATCGACGGCGGCGCGTGGCGACGCCGTTCACCGATCTGGATGATCTGAAGGACGCGGGCGAAGATACCGTCCAGCAACATTCGCAGGCTGGCCGCGGCCGATGCGTTCAGGTCCATGTCGCTCGACCGGCGACAGGCCTTGTGGGACGCGCGCGCCTTGCGGGATGCGCCTGATCTGCCGCTGTTTTCGATCACCGAGACGCGCGACGAAGGCGGAGAGCGGCCCGTGACCCTGCCGCAGATGCCGTCTTGCGAACATGTGGTGGCCGATTACCAGACCATACGCCTGTCGCTGAAGGCGCATCCGATGTCATTCCTTCGGGCAAGCATGAAACGGCAGAACTACGCATCCGCTCGCGATCTTTCGGATGCGCGAAACGGACAGCGGGTCGCACTGGCGGGGATCGTGCTGATCCGGCAGCGCCCGGGCAGTGCCAAGGGCGTGTGTTTCATCACGCTGGAAGATGAGACGGGGGTGGCAAACCTTGTCGTCTGGCCGAAGGTGATGACGCAATATCGCAAGGTCATCATGGGAGCGCGGCTGATGGACGTGAAAGGCTATGTGCAGCGCGATGAGGATGTCATTCATGTTGTCGTGCAACATCTGAGGGACCGGACCGATGCGCTCGACCGGCTGTCGAATGACCCGATGAGCCAACAGATCGCCCGCGCGGATCATGTCTTGCGGCCGTTGCCCTCTGCTTCCCAAAGGCATCCTCGTGATGTCCGCATTCTGCCAAAGTCGCGCGATTTTCATTAGACCGCGCCAACGGCCAGGGACCGGTTTGCGACATCGATCCGCACCGATTGCAGCCAACGGCTCATTGCCAAAGAACGTCGGCGATAATCGCTTCTTAAGGCCAAGCGCCTATTCTCGATCAATGTGAAGAATGCCGGTGGCACGTACTTCGCTGTATTGAAGATCGAAGAAGCGAAAATCCGGATGAGACCGAAAATCATTGATCAGGTGCATAGACGAAACCGCGGTTTGATCGCGTCGGCGGTTGTTTTCGGCGTGTTTGCGAACCTGCTGATGCTCACCGGGCCGCTTTTCATGTTGCAGGTCTATGACCGGGTATTGGCTGCGCGGGCGGAAGAAACGCTATTGGCCTTGTTCCTCCTCGTTGTGCTGTTGTTCACGATATACGGCGTTCTTTAGTATTCGCGCAGTCGTGTACTGGCGCACGCCGGGGCCAGATTGCAAGCCCTGTTGAACGATGCCGTTTTTAGTAAAGTTCTGGAAAACGCGGCCCTGCTCCGATCGACAGGCAGCAAAGCCGACAGCCTGCGAGATCTCGAAACCGTTCGCATGTTCTATTCATCGCCAATTCTGCTTTCGCTGCTGGATATTCCCTGGGCGCCCCTCTTTCTTGCAGCCATCTTCGTATTTCACCCGCTATTGGGATGGCTGGGGCTTGCCGGTGCTGCTGTCCTGATCGTGGTCACTCTGTTGAATCAATCGCTGACCAAGGCGCGCGCTGACGAAGCGCGCGGGCGATCAATGCTGGCCCATCGGTTTGCTGCCGAGGTGCTGGAAGGCGGTGGGTTCATTTGGGCGCAGGCGATGCGTCCGGCAATGCTTAAACGCTGGATCACGATACAGGACGCCGCCGTCGAACAGACTATGGCGGCAAGTGACTGGACGGGAGCCTTCTCGTCATTCTCAAAGGCCTTTCGGTTGCTCCTGCAGTCGGCGATGCTCGCGCTGGGTGCGTTGCTTGTCTTGCAGAATGAAATATCGGCCGGGGCGATGATCGCGGCGTCGATCATGCTGGGTCGGGGTCTGGCGCCGGTAGAACAGACACTTTCGCAATGGTCAGCCGTACAGCGCGCGCTGCTCGGCTGGCGCAAGCTGATCGAACTGCTTCGGGATCAAGAGCCTGAAGCGGAACTGCTCGATCTGTCAAAACCCCAAAGCCAACTGTTGGTCGAGAACCTGACTTTGATGGCCGGAACCCAAGGTCATCCTGTGCTTCAGAACGTTTCGTTCAAGGTTGAACCGGGCGAAGCAGTCGGGATTATCGGCCGCAGCGGCTCTGGCAAGACGACGCTTGCCCGGGCAATCGTTGGCCTGATCACTCCCGCAGGCGGCCAGATCCGGTTGGGCGGCGCCACGCTCGGCCAGTATGGCCCCGGTCGATTGGGCAACCACGTCGGATATCTGCCACAACACGTGCTTCTGTTCGAGGGGACGATCGCAGAGAACATCGCGCAGATGGAAGCCCGACCAAAGTCCGCGCGTGTCGTTGCAGCCGCGAAATCTGCGCGGATGCACGAGATTATCCTGGGCCTGCCAAAAGGATATGACACCATGATCGGGGCGGGGGATGCAGTCCTGTCGGGCGGCCAGATACAGCGCCTCGGCCTTGCGAGAGCGATCTTCAACGATCCGGCGCTTCTCGTTCTGGATGAACCCAACTCCGCACTCGATGCCGACGGATCAGAGGCTCTGAATGCGGCTGTGGCGGGCTTGAAGGCCGCCGGAAAATCCGTCGTGATCATGACGCATCGCCCGACGGCGATCAGCTGTTGTGACAAGCTGCTGGTTCTGGACCACGGGCGCGCCGCAGTGTTCGGTCCACGTGATGAAGTCATCAAGTCGCTGATGCGAAACGCCCCTGAAATTCAGAGAGTCATGGCAAACAGGCGGAGCGGCTGATGGAGGTTGAACGCAACGACGGATGGCGCGCTGGTGTGCCGCTTTGTTTGGGTTATGCGGCAATTGTGGTGCTGATCGGCGGCATAGGCCTTTGGAGCCTGACCACCGAGATAGCCGGGGCGGTCGTCGCGGGCGGGGCAGTCAAGATGGCGACTGATCAACAAGTGGTTCAGCACCCCGATGGCGTCGTCGTCCGAGAGATCTCAGCGAAAGACGGAGATGTGGTCACGGCGGGCGATGTCGTTCTGCGCTTCGACGATACGTTCCTTAAATCCAAACTTTTGATCGTTGAACAACAGCTTCTGGAGATATTTGCGCGGCGTGCAAGGCTGTCGGCGGAACGCGACAATGCAGAGACCCTGGAGTTCGGAGAATTCGATAGGAATGCGGTTTTGGAGGCGACCTGGTCGAGCGCGCAACTGGAAGGTCAGAAAAGCCTCTTTGACGCGCGCCGCGTGACTGCAAGAAAGGAGATTGATCGACTGCGCGAGCAAGGCCGCCAAGCCGCCAATGCGATCTCTGGTGTCGAGGCCCAGATCACGGCGATGAGGCGCCAACTTGTGCTGGTCAAGACCGAGCTGCAAGATCAGGAAGGTCTTCGCAAAAAGGGACTCGTTGCGAACGGCCGGCTGATCGTGCTTGGCAAGGAACAGGCTGAACTGGAGGGAGAAATCGGTCGACTGACGGCAAATATCGCCGAGCTGAAAGGAAAGATGGCTGCACTGGAAATCGAACAGCTAAGGTTGCTTGATAAGCGGCGAGAAGACTCGATCACCCAGATCCGCGATCTGCGATACGGCGAGATCGAACTGCTTCAGCGCCGCGACACTCTGCGTGAACGCCTGGCCAGACTGAAGTTGCGTGCACCTGTTTCGGGAACCATCTTTGGCAGCACAGTATTTGCGGTGAATTCCGTCGTTCAGCCCGGTGCCCCCATCACCTATGTGGTCCCTGGGAACCAGACCTTTGTCGTCGCTGTCCGCGTTGAAACTGTTGACGTCGACCAGGTCTATGTCGGTCAGGAGGTCACGCTGAAGTTCAGCGCATTCGATCAACGAACGACGCCCGATATTCAGGGAACTGTTCAGCAGATCTCGGCAGATGCGTTTCAGGACAAGACGTCCGGCACCCAGTTTTATCAGGTGGTCGTGCAAATCGACTCGGAAGGCCAGGAAGAGCTTTTAGACCTGCGGCTGATGCCGGGAATGCCTGTCGAGGCCTTCATCAAGACAGATTTGCGCACGCCCTTCTCTTACCTTATACGACCGCTCGCGGGTTATTTCGGAAGGGCATTTCGCGAAGGGTAAGGTGCTTGATCCCAGGGTTTATGGTGCGATCCATTCACAGAATGGAACGAATAACTAACTCTACTCGACCCCTGTAGGCAGGTCGTCCGCTTTCCCTACTTTGACCTGCTCCAAATGATTGGGGCGACGCCGTAGAAGTAAGCCTAAGGCAGGAGCGAATATTTCTTTAGTTGAGTTTGAGGGCAAGAGGCGCACGTCCAATGTCGCGTATCGGAAAGGCTGTTGCCGCAGAGTTGGTGCGCGAGTTGAACGCGCAGGGTCAGGGGACATTCACGCGCCGATGGATAGTTTGCATGTGGACAACAACCTCCTCGAACAACCGAACATGGTTCATCTGAAAAGTATCCCGGAGGCCCTCGACGCGGCCGGATTCATTCACGCGGTGCGACGGTTGCGAGACGAGGTCGAGGTGTTCCTCTTCGAATTCGTTCGAGCGCAAGATATCGCCATGGTGGGTGCGATCGCCGTAGATGCGCGGCACCGGCTGGCCGCGATCGAAGGCAACTTTCTTTGTTTCGGTGATCCGCCAAGGAACGAATTGCTAAGCCTCTGGATTTGGGGGCACGTCTTTACGTGCCGGCCGTATCATAGAAATGCGATTGCCTGAGCGCTGTGCCGGGCAGCGCTTGTCATCGCCAGAGAAACATCGGTAGGTTCAGGACAGCGATCTTCGCGGCGCCAAACCTGTGGCGGCTGTCACAACCGAGTGGGATTTGGTCGTGCGCATTGAGGATGAGATCTGAGCATGAACGCAGCGCCATTTGACCCCAAGATCAGATTTGACTGCTTGACAGATCATCGCGCCACCCTTGGCGAAAGCCCAGTCTACGACCAGATTCGGAATTGCCTGTGGTGGGTCGATATCACCGGCATGGCGTTACTGCGGACAGATCTGCACGACGGTAGCACAGACCGCTGGCAGACGCCTGAGCAGATCGGATTCGTGGTTTTGACGGACAAGTCTGGCGTGATCGTGGGCATGGAGACTGGCTTGTTCTTGTTCGACCCCAAAACCGGAGGCTTTGACCTGCGCGCGGCTTTGCCCTCGCGCGGCATTCGGTTCAATGATGCAACAACCGATGCCGAGGGGCGGCTGTGGGCCGGAACGATGGATATTGACAACAGGCGACCGGTCGGCAAGCTCTATCGGATCGACGCGAGTTTCGGGATGACAGAAGTCCTGTCGGGGCTGACAACGATCAACGGGCTCGCCGTGGATGATGATCTCGGGCGGCTCTATGTGTCGGATTCCAGCCCCGATGTGCAAATGGTCTGGGTCATGGACATTGATCTGCCGACGGGCAAGTCGGTCCAAGACGGGTTTTCGCAGATATGCGTGCCTATGCCGGTCGGCCAGACGGTGCGGCGCTGGACGCCGCCGGCAACTACTGGCTGGCCGGGGTCGATGCCGGCATCATCCATGTTTTCTCGTGTGACGGTGCGCATGTATCAGAAATCCGAACCCCCGTCGACAGCCCTACCAAACCGGCATTTGTCGGGCCGGATCTCAAGACGCTCTGCATCACGTCGAAGGGTGGCGAGGCGCCTAATGGAGCTCTTTTCGTCGCCCCTGGACTGCCGGTTTCGGGACGCAGTCTGCTGCCTTTCCGTGTCGCGTGATCCCGACGCAGACCAGCAGAGGTAACTTCGGCCTTGCGGCTTCTGAGGCAAACGTCCAGATTTCTTGCCGAGCTACGGAGGGACCGCAAGTTGACATTTCTTGATGCTCAAGCTGAAGCGGGCTGCCTGCTGGGACGGGTCTGGAACCCGGAGGTGCAGGGTCCGTCGGTCGTGACTATCCGCGACGGTGTCGTCATCGACATCACATCACGGGCGGCTCCTCTGGTTCGTGATATCTGCGAAATGCCCGACCCGGCCGCCTATGTTCGCTCTGCCGACGGAACGTCGATGGGTGCGCTCGGTGCGCTCGCAGCAGCGCCGGTTGGCGATCTTTCGAAGCTTCATTTTCTAGCGCCCTGCGACTTGCAGGTGATCAAGGCCAGCGGTGTCACCTTTGCCGGGTCAATGGTGGAACGTGTGATCGAGGAGAAGGCTGCCGGAGATCCGAAGAAGGCTGAAGCTATCCGCGCGAAGGTGGGCGCCAGCATCGGCGACAGCCTGCGGAACATCAAACCCGGCTCCGAGGCGGCGGCGCGCGTGAAAGCGGCGCTGACAGCAGAGGGTCTGTGGTCGCAATACCTGGAGGTCGGCATCGGCCCGGATGCAGAGGTCTTCTCGAAAGCACCGGTTCTGTCCTCGGTCGGTCCCGGCGCGGCCGTCGGGCTGCACCCGGATTCGGTCTGGAACAACCCCGAGCCGGAGATCGTGCTGGCGGTATCCTCCTCGGGGCGGATTGTCGGGGCAACGCTTGGCAATGACGTCAACCTGCGGGATGTCGAAGGGCGCTCGGCCCTGTTGCTTCCTAAGGCCAAGGACAACAACGCTTCTTGCGCACTCGGCCCGATGTTGCGGCTTTTCGACGACGGCTTCTCGCTGGATGATGTCCGGGCCGCAGAGTTGACACTGCGCGTTGAGGGTCGGGATGGATTTGTTCTGGACGGCCATTCCTCGATGAAGGAAATAAGCCGCGATCCCGCAGACATTGTTGCGCAGACCATTGGGACGGCACCACCAATATCCAGACGGTCTTGTGCTGTTCCTCGGCACTTTGTTCGCCCCGACGCAGGATCGCGACGTGAAGGGCGAGGGGTTCACCCACAAGATCGGTGACACGGTCATGATTTCCGCGCCCGGCTTCGGTCTGCTGCGCAACAGCGTCGAGCTTTCGACCAAATGCCCTGAATGGACTTTCGGAACCGCGGCGCTGATGCGCAACCTTGCCGCAAGAGGGTTGCTTTAGATCGAGGTCATCTTCCCGCGCCCTTGCTCGAAACCTGCATCCGGTGCGGCGCGCTTGGGCCGGCGTCGCGTGGTGGCTCTTTCATCCGGGTTCGGAACATGGCTATCTGTTCCAGTATCATCTGCATCCGGAGGGAGCCGCAGCAATGCCAGAACCCATCGTCCTTCACCAAACCGACAATGTCGCCATTCTGACGGCAAAGGCAGAGGCTGGATCACTGCCTTTGGGCAGGGGTGCGCCGCAGGAGAAATCCGTCGCTTCGGGTCACAAGATCGCCCGAACTGCGATTGCCAGGGGTGATGCCATTCTCAAATTCGGGCAGATCATTGGCTACGCCACCGAAGACATACCTGAGGGTGGCCATGTGCATAGCCACAACTGCGAGATTGGTGCACATGACCAAGATTATCGGATCGGCGCGGATCTGGCGACCGCGCAAGCTGCCGTTCCAAAGGTCGAGCCGGCGACCTTCCAGGGCTATCGCCGCGCCAATGGTCAGGTCGGCACGCGGAACTACATCGCCGTTTGCGCAACGGTCAATTGCTCGGCCACGGTGATCCGCCGCGCAGCGGATGAGCTTAACACGTCCGGAATTCTAGATGCCTATCCGAATGTCGATGGCATTGTCGCCTTCGCGCATGGCACCGGATGCGCGATGAATACCGAGGGGCCGGGCTTCATGAACCTGCAGCGGGTGTTGTGGGGACATGCAACGCATCCGAATGTCGGCGCCGCGATCTTTGTCGGTCTTGGCTGCGAAGTGATGCAGGTTGCACGCATGAAGCAGGTCTTCGACGCGGCCGGGTCGGACCGGTTTCACGGCCTTACGATCCAAGAGACGGGGGGAACGACGAAAACCATCGCCGCGATCGTCGCCACCGTCAAAGGACTGTTGCCAGAAGTCAACGAGGTAAGACGAGAGGCGGTTCCGGCCTCGGCTCTGAAAGTGGCCCTTCAATGCGGTGGGTCCGACGGATTTTCCGGTATCACCGCGAACCCGGCGCTTGGGGCGGCGTCCGACCTGCTGGTTGCGCATGGCGGCACCGCAATTCTGGCAGAAACACCCGAGATCTACGGCGCCGAGCAACTGCTGCTGCGCCGCGCCGCCGATCAGACCGTCGCCGACAAGCTGATCGAGCGGATCCGATGGTGGGAGGGCTACACCGCGATGAATGGCGGCTCGATGGATAACAATCCCTCGCCCGGCAACAAGGCGGGCGGGCTGACCACCATTCTTGAAAAATCGCTTGGTGCGGCCGCCAAGGGTGGAACGACACCGCTGACCGACGTGCTGGCCTACGGCGAGATATCGAAAGTGCCGGGCTTCGTGTTCATGGACTCGCCTGGATATGATCCGGCTTCTGTCACCGGCCAGATTGCTTCCGGGGCACAGGTCGTTGTCTTTACGACAGGCCGCGGTTCTGCCTTCGGATCGAAGCCGGCGCCGACGATCAAGGTCGCGACCAATGACGCGCTTTACGCCTCGATGACCGACGACATGGATATCAATTGCGGTGATATTGTCAGCAAGAACGTGGCGATGACCGACAAGGGGCAGGAGATCTTTCAGATGATCCTGCGAGTTGCTTCTGGGGAAGCAACGAAAAGCGAGACATTGAACCTCGGTGACAATGAATTCGTGCCTTGGCAGATCGGCTGTGTGATGTAGGCCGAGCCTAATAGTCTCTTTCGTAGAAGATGCCCAATCCGGTATCGCCGTCAGAGCCAACGCTGCCTTTTGCGGTGATGTTCGGCGTCAGATCGAGATTCAGATTGATTTCGCTTCGGCCCTCGGAGGTGACCTCGATATCGGTATAGACATTCTCTGACAGGTATTTACCAGCCCGAAGGCCCGCGGCCCCGTCTTCATCGGTCGTGATATCGAGATCGTCCAGGTTGAACTGGTTACGGATCTTGCCGATCACGCCATCGCCGCCACTGCCAGCCAGTGTTGCAACCGCAGCCGCCAATTGCGCGGCCTGCAGCGGAGAGATTGAGGCGATACTTTTGCCGAACAGCAGGTTCGCAAGGATCTCGTCATCCGGCAGGTCCGGATCGGATTCGAAGACGATGTTCGGGGATTGCGGAGTGCCCTCGGTAATGATTTTGACTGTTGCATTGGCAGTATCGGTACTTGCGACCATGCGGAACCGGGGATCGAAAGAGCCCTGCAGCAGCAGTTGACCCTCCTGCATGTCAAGCCGTTTCCCCAGAATATCCAGGCGACCGCGGACAAGGGTAAACTGGCCGATCGGTATCACATCCGCGGTTGTTCCGGTCAGGCGCAATCGTCCGCCGAGTTCGGTATCCAACCCGCGGCCGCGGATGAAGATACGGCTGGGTGCGTTGATCGCGATGTCCAGATTGATGGCACGGGCGGGTCCGGAACCATTGCCGTTCCCGGCCGCGTCGTCATCAAGGCCTGCTCTCGCGCGGGTCTGTTCGACGGCGGGTCGATCGTTGATGTGCGTGATGTCGGGGATGCCTTGCGTCGTGGTCGTCGGGGCCAGACGGATCTCGGTTTCACTAAGGTCGATGCTCCCGCCAAGGCTGGCTCCGCCCGCAAGCGCGCCCTGCAGATTCAACTGACCATTGGCCGTCGTTGTATAGATCGGCGGATCGGCAAACTCGGCATTTCTGAGCCCGATGCGCAGGTCAGTGGCAAAAGGGGCAGCCATGCCTATCGTGCCATCCACCGTTGCCTGCCCGCCAGTGCTGAACTGACCATCGAGATCTATGTTGGCGACGCCGCCGGACAATGACGCAGCGGCGTCAATCCTGCGTAAAGCGATACGAAAGTCCGGTGCCGACACGCGGGCATTCGTGGTTGAGATCGTGCCAGAGATTGCGTTCAGCGATGGCGCACCGTTGATCGAGAGGTTGAGATTAGCGGTGCCCTGAATGTCGGTCGCTGGGGACAGGAAATTGTTCGCCAGCCCGATCGGAACAGACCCGGTCACGTCCAGACCAACGGTATCAAAGCTGCCGGCAATCGTTCCGCCTGCATTGATCGAAGACCCGCCGGGCCCAGTGCCGGCGATGTCGATCAGCCAGTCCGGCCCAGTCTGCCGGGCGGTTCCGTTCAGCTGCGCGGGGCCGCTGATGCCTTGAACGAGGTTCGCCACATTGGCCAGCGAGAGGCTTGTCCGCAAGTCACTGGCATTGGTCTTCAACTCACCTTCCAGGTCCGCCTCCAGCTGGGAAGTTCGAAGCGACATAGTATCAATGAACAACCCGTCCGTGCCGCGCCGGGCCTTCAAATTGAACGATCCGTTGCCTGAGATCAGGTCCAGAAACGGGCTGTTTCTCAAGCGCAACGCTGTTGTGGTTCCGTTTGCGGATCCATCGAAGGCACCGCCCAGGGGTTCAAACCAGCCGGCCACCACAATCTCTGCTGCACCTGCGAGCGGTTGGCCCGCCAACGCCGAGAACCGGCCGAGCGAGTTTGCCGCCGCAGTCACCTTTGCGTCGACGCGGAAATTGGAGTCAAATCCTTCTACCGTTCCCGCCCCGCCAATTGACAAATCTCCGCTGGAAATGTCGAGAAAGCCGACCTTGACCGGTCCGCCGTCCTGCCAATCAAGTGTCGCCGATGCCTTGATGTTATCCCCGATCGCCTCACTGATCGCCTCTTCAGTCAATTCAATCCCGAATAGCTCTGTCTCCACCTTGGCTGTAACACGTCTGGCTTCGGTTTCGCCGGTGCCGACCCGCTGGATAAGTCCATTGGCCATAAGCACGGCATCCGAAATACTGATGTCATCCCGCGCAAGTTCCAGGAAGTTGGCGTTGAAGGTCCATTCATCGCTTTTTCCGGCTTTGAAAGACGCCGTCAGCGTCGCCGATTTGATCCGGGTCTCCGGGCCGCCGATGGGCAAGACCACTTCGGTTCCATCGACCGCAGTGATTGAGCCTTTGACATCAAACTCCTCTGGCAAGCCATCGTCCGAAAGCGCAAGAGTGCCGGACAGATCCAGTGCCGCTGAGGCAAGTTTGAACTCTTTGATCTGCAAGCGTTTGTCGGGCAGCACCGCCCCTGCGAGCCGCAGTTCGGATGCCCCGCCGAAGAACTCTCGGTACTGTTCCGCCACAAGCGGCGCAATGTCGCCTGCCAGATCGGCTTGGAACAGATTGGTGCGGCCTCCGTCCGTCGTAGTCTCGGCGGTCAGCCTGACCGCACCGGTGACGCGTGGCGAAGAATTGGTCGCAAGCGCAATATCGGCGGAAAAATCAGTCGTTGGGCCGGTACCGTCCGCTTTCAGACTGACCGATGGCCTGTCAGGGATTTTTAGAAGATTGACCAGAATGCCATCTTCTTCCTCCTCGACCGCGAGTGCAAGATCGAGCACCTTCGTGGTGTTCGAATAGCCTGCGGCCAGTGTCAGCGAGCCGACCTTGTCGTCGATCCGCAAGATCGAGATGTCAGCATTGCCATCCCCCTCGATCAACTGAACGCTGCCATTCAGCGATACGGTCGCGCTTTCGCCCAGAATGGCTTCACCCAAAGTGACGGCTGCGGCCGATACCTCCTGGATCTGGATCGACACGGGAAGATCCGGCAGTTGAAATTCGGTGGCTTCCGGGCTTGGCTCGCTCTTCTCTGTTGTCGGCCAGCGGACCAGATCGATCGAACTTGCAGACAATTCGTTGACCTCCAACGCTCCTCTGAACAATGCGCCTCGGTCCCAGTTAAGCGTCACGTCCTCAAGCGTGATCCAAATGCCTTGATCATCTGCGATGGTCAGCTTGTCGAGCGAAGCGGTGGAGCTGAGGGCGCCCGAGAAGCCGTCAATCCGAATCTCGCGACCTGCCCCTGACAGGTTGGTTTCCAGCCAGTTCGTCAGGAAACCCTTGTCTTCCTCGGCGCTACCCGACGCCTGCGACAGCGCAGCAATTGGCGCCAGCGCAATCAGCGCGGTTGCAACAAGCCGTCTCAAAACGCCTGTCCGATGCCGACGTAAACCTGGATGCCGTCGCCGGTGTCGCCACTGGTCGGGGCAGCAATGTCCAGCCGGATCGGCCCCACCCCTGTATCGTAGCGGATGCCAAGTCCGGCTCCGCTGTGCCACTCGCCGTCCTTTCCAGGTGTCGACCCGGCCCCGATGAAGCCCGCATCAGCAAAAATCACCAGGCTGGCTCTGTCGAAAACCTTCACGCGAGCTTCGCCGGAAAAACCAATAAAACTGCGCCCGCCGACGTTGACATCGCCACCCAGATCGACAGACAGCGATTGATAGGGTTGGCCACGCACGGTGCCACCACCACCTGAGAAGAACAGCAGATCGGGCGGGGTTCTGCGCAGAGCCGATCCAAAGACCGAGCCGATTTGCGCCCGACCTGCGAGAGTCACGGGCGCAGCTCTCGCCGAAGGAATAGTAGGCCCGGCCATCGGCATAAAGACGTGCGCCCGATGCGCTACCGTTCAGACCGACATAGGGCGCGAGCTCGGTACCGAGATAGTAGCCTGTGGTCGGGTTCAGAGGAGCATCCCTTGCGTCGACCCGACCTACAATTGGCAAAGAGAGGTGGATGAATTCACGGTCACCGAGATCATCGGTCACATCGGAATAGCGGAACCTGACCCCGGCGCCATATTCCACTCGATCAGAGAGCCGACGAAGAATGCCGACCTCAAGGGTGCCTTGCAGCGATCTCGAACTCGGGTTCGTCCAGCTTTGCAAGCTCGGCATTAACGTTGAGCGTATTGGCCGGGGCGGTCGTGCCGGGGCGTGAGAAATGCGCGGCGAGACGGTAGTCGATTCCGCTGGTAGAGCTGCCCAATCCGCCGATCGATCCGTCAAACCGCAGCCGTTCCGCCCCGCCAAAGATATTCCGATGCAGCCAGTAGGCCGACAATGCCGCGCCTTCGAGTGATGAGATCTCGGCCCCAAACCCGAACCTTCGCGGTTTCTCCTCGACCAGCTGCGCGGTGATGTCCATCGTGCCGTCGGGGGCCACAACCTCTTCTTCAGACAAGGCGACTGAACGAAACGTTCCCGTTGCGCGCAAACGTTTCGCTGCACGCTCCACCTCGCCGGGCGAAAACTGCTTGCCTCGGCGCAGTCCGGCGATCCGTCGGATGCGGTCTTGCCTGACGTTCTTGGCGCCCTGAATTTGCAAATTTCCAAACCGGACCAACGGGCCGGGATCCAGGGTGACCGAAACATCCAGTTCTTTGCGATTATGGTCCGCAATGACAGATTGAGAACTGGATTCAGCCTTGGCATGTCCAACGTTTCGCCATCCGTTAATAGCGCTTTCGACCGCGTCCTCGACTATGGTGGATTTTGCGATGCTGCCTCTGGCAAATCCTTCAGGTAGTGTTGTTCCTTCGGCCAGTGGCGAAATGCCGATCCTGCCAAACGCGAATGGAATGCCGGTTTTAACATTCACGACGACCTGATTGATCTCCTGGGGTTGGAAAAAAGGGGGCAACGACGCAACCTCTCGGCCATCAATAAGGATACTGATCGTGCCGGAATAATATCCGTTCTTGTACAACGTGCCCAGAATTTGCCGATACTCTGCGCGCGCACTCGCCAGAATATCCTGAGTATTCTTGACGTCGTTGGACTTGGCCGTGGTGAGAAGAGAGTTACTTTGGATCGCTTTGGCCAGCCCGTTGTCGGCGTCGGATCGAAACTGAAGCTCGAATGCCGTCGCGGCAAGAGGTGCCAGCGCCAGAGCAACTGAAAACCCGCATGACTGCACAACTCTTCTGGCTATTCGCACCGTCCTCATCCACCCATTGATCGACCTGCCCGCCTCAATCTCCTGCAAGACATGGAATGCAAATTCGCATCTCTTGCGGCTGACTACAAACGGAACCTGCGTCCGGGTGGTTCCCATTTCGAGATTGTGATGAAGCCTCGGCTTACGCCATATTCGGGTTAGGTTCATCGGAGCCAGCACAAGGTTCAATCATTTGCCCGGTCGATTCTTTCTGGAAAAATCCAATGCCGAGCTCGCGCGGCTCTTCGCCGTGCCAGAGCCCCAATCGCCTGTGTTGCCACGAAGAAATATCGCGCCTGGTCAAAACGTTATCGTCTGTACGGACGCTGGGAAGCTTGCATCAATGCGTTGGGGCATGATCCCGGTCGGGCGAGTGAATGCCAGGGGACGCCCCGTGATGGAGACGATCGTCAACGCCAGGTCAGAGACGCTGTTTGAGAAATCGGCCTTTCAGGGTGTTGCGCGCTGCCTGATGCCGGCGGATGGTTGGTATGAATGGACCGGCGCGGCGCGGAAGAAGAAACCATGGCGGATTACGCGAAAGGACGGCGAGCCGATTGCCTTCGCGTCGATCTGCGACAGCTGGCGGGCGCCAAACGGCGCCGAACTGAAGCAGGTTGCAACGGTGACCTGCGCCCCAAATGCCGATGTATGCGAAATCCATGATCGGATGGGTGTGATTATCCAGCAACCCGATTTTATGAAGTGGTTACAGGGGAGTAAGGCTGAGGCTGCGCAGTTGATGGTGCCGCTGTCTGACGGCGCGCTTGCGGTCGAGGAGGCAATAGATGTTGACTGGCAGGCCCCCTAGGCGGCTAGGGTCTAGGGGTAAGCGTAACCAAGGAGGTTCTAATGTCTGTCGCACGAGTTACTGAAATCATTTCTTCGTCAACGAAATCCTTCGACGATGCAGTTGAAAATGGAATCAATCGGGCCTGCGAGACGCTCAAGAACGTCGAAGGGGCATGGGTGCAGGATCAGAAGGTCAAAGTTCGCGACGGCAAGATCGCGGAGTACCGGGTAATTCTGAAGGTGACATTCATACTCGCCGGTTAGGTTTCGAGCGCCTGATCTGCCGGAAATGCGAAATGGCGCGACCGCAATGGTGCGCCATTTCCATTCCTCAAGCGACCGTCAAGCCAGAGACAGGTTGATCGCGCTCTCGCGACCGTCGCGGCCGGCTTCGATGTCGAAGGTGACTTTTGCACCATCTTTCAGGGTCGTCAGACCCGAGCGCTCGACCGCGGAAATGTGGACGAAAACGTCCTTTGCGCCGCCTTCAGGCTCGATGAAGCCGAAGCCTTTGGTTGCATTGAACCATTTTACAGTGCCAGTAGCCATCCCATATTCTCCTTTGTTTTCAATGCCATCCGCGGAATTGCGATGGCCCGGCTTAGTCAGTGCAAGATCGAGAGACTGTAGCCGAATGGAGAACAGTGGGTCGAAAATCAATAACGTTCGCCCGCGCGATATGCCGCTGGGGAAACAATAAATCAAGAAAAATCCGTAGCCGAAAACCGCCGCTCCTTAACCTGTTTGTTAAAAGGCGGGGGTGTTTTTGCAAGCGTTTGTGAAAATATCTAGGCCTCGCATGAGGCTTTTCCGGTGATCCGAAACGGGCCGGGGTGAAGGCGCGCCTGACTCGAAAGCCGGCGCGCCTTCGTCAAGACTTATGCGAGAGCGAGGTTGATCGCGCTTTCGCGGCCGTCACGGCCAGCTTCGATGTCGAAGGTGACTTTCTGAGCCGTCAGCAAGGCTGGTCATGCCAGAGCGCTCGAGGGCAGAGATGTGAACGAACACATCTTTTTTGCCGCCTTCGGGCTCGATAAAGCCGAAACCTTTAGTTGCGTTGAACCATTTCACGGTGCCATTGGCCATCGCGAGTACTCCTAGTATAGTCGCTGCCCACGTCGTGCGGCAGCCCGGCTAAGTCAGTGCAAAATCGAGAGACTGCGGCCGGTAAAGGAGAACAGCGGGTCGAAAGAGATTAACGTTCGCAGGGCTCACATGGGGCCTAGGGGCCCGGAATGCAAGGACATTCGCGGTAGGGTGGCGGAAACCCGCCTTAGTCGGCGCCGAAATACTTGCGCGTGACAACGGGCTTTCCGGAGGGGTCGGAGGCGACAAAGAACAGATCACCATAGGCCAGCGGCGGCGGGCCCTCGGCGCCGATATCCCTCCAGATCTCGGCCAGATTGGTCTTGTTGCCGACCCAGACCACGGTTTTGCCGGCACTGGCGGCAAGGATCCGGGCGGCCGCGTTCTTGGGGGTCATGCGGGTGATCTGTAACCCGCGCGCCTCGGCCAGGGGGGCGGCGGTGTCGAGATTGCGATCAAAGCCCGGAGAGAAGATCGCGTGGATCGGCACACCTTCCAGGGCTGCGGGCAGGGCGGCGGCGCGGGCGATGCCCTTTGGCGTTCAGATCCTCGCCGGTGCGGTCTGCATGGCGGAGCGCGATCAGGGTGGTGCCCGGCGGAATGGCGACGATATCGGCGAGGGCGGCGCTGGCCAGCAGCAGGGCGGCCAGGATGGGGGCCAAGAGGCGGATGAATCTGGTCACGGGAAACCTTCCTTGGATCGGAAAACTGAAATGCCCCCGTCAGGCTAGCAGATCGGACGGGCCGGTCCAGTGGGGCGGGGCAGGCTGATCTTCGGCGGTGTCCGCGTGCGGACAGGAACGAAAACGCCGCCAGATCAGAAGGTTAGGAAAATCCGTTCGGACTTTGTTAACGGATTTGCAGGGCCGGGCGGTGGGGATTGACACAAGGGCTGGCCTAGCGCCGCCCGCGCATGCAGTCCGCACAAAGCGCGATGGCGGGGTCGAGCGCCAGCCGGTCCGGCGCGATCTCCTCGCCGCATTCAAGGCAATAACCGTATTCGCCCGTCGTCGAGCCGCTTCAGCGCCGCGAGGGCCCGCTGCCGCTCCGCCTGCCGCCGCCGCGCCTGCGCCGCTGCCATCGCCTGATTCTGCAGCGCATCCATCCGCGACAGCCGCCCGACCGCCTGCTGGTCAAGTTCCACGACCGCGCGGGCGCCCTTCGTCGCGGCGTCGTCGGCGGCGAGGTCGGTGAGGCGGGCGGTCAGTTGGGCTCGGATGGCGTCGGTCATGGGCGGAAGGGTAGGCAAGCGCGACGGATGTCGCAAGCCGGGGCGGCGCGGGCGGGCAGGCAACCTGCGCAGACTACGCCGCTAAAAGGAAAATGTGCCCACCACTGTCGCGGGCTGAACCGGCACTTTGCGCCCATCGGGCAGGGTCCGGAGCAACCCGCGCAACCGCAGTTGCGACGAGCCCGGGATCGCCGCCTCGGCCGCAGCGCGATCCTCGTCCGACACGCGCGAATCCTTGCACGCCCCCGTCACGGTCCAGCGCGCCCGGGCGAACGGCCCGGCAACGGTGTTCGAGATCGTTTGGGCGGCGACGTCGTTTTCCCGCACCCGCCCGGTCTCGACCAGCGTCTTGATCGCCTCTGCAATGACCTCGGCGGATTCCTGAAACGACATGGCCGCGACCTTCGCTTCCTCGGGGGTTGCCATATTGTCATTCAGACACTGGCGCGCGACGAACAGCCAGTCATGCACCATATAGGCCGGGGCATAGCCCCAGGGCGAGAAACCGTTGAACACCTGCCCGATCTTCGGGATCGAGCCGCCATCGGTATACATCATCGCCGGCCGGATTTCCCGCAACGTCGCGTTCGGCGCGGTGCGGAACAGCGTCAGGCGATTGTTCGGGTCGGGCACGAAGACGAACTTGCCGTCGCCCGAAGGGCCGCCCTCGCCGACCCACATCACGAAGAGCGAGCCCTGCAGGCGGCCGACGGGGGCGTCCTCGTAATCGACATAGCCGCAGGCGGCGAGCAGGGTGCAGGCAAGCAACTGGAACGCATGACGGAACATGCGTCCTATTGTGCATCAGGTTGGGTTGCGGGCAAAGGGGTTAGATCAGGGTCACCCGCCAATTTTCAGATACTTCACCCGCCCGGTACCCGAGCAGTTGTCACAATCCGTCATCCCATAGCGGCCATTATATCGACCGCGCCCATCGCAAGCCCCACAATCGCGCCAATTGTAGGAGGAGTCTTCGCCAGCGCGGGGGCCTTCATCGAAGATACCCATCCGCATCTTCTCGATCTGGTTTCGGGTGTCCTGTTGCTGTTCCAATATCCGGTTTCTGACCCTCGTAATAGGCGATCAGGCGCTTTGTATGATCAAGCTCGGATTCGCCATCGATGCGGTCCGAGATAGGATGGCAGGCCGGGGTCGGCCTTGCCGTCGTTGATGGTCCGGGAAGTGGCGCGCGCCACTTCTTGCCGGGTTGACGGGCTCGCGGGGCCGTGCGGAGTTTGCTGCTCAGAACGCTGCTGGTCCAGTTCCCGCTGCTTGGCTTCAAGATATCCGCGCGCCGCGGCTTTCAATAGTTCGGCCCAAAGGGGTGGTTTTCCGGACGCCATACCAGTCACCCAAATACTGTTAACAATGCTCTCTTATATCACATCAGGGGCTGCCAAGGTAGAAGCGGGGAAACCCCTGGGGCGCTTTCGGGAGTAGGGTGGGTGAAAACCACCGTTGTCGCGAGATGGCGAGGGCGGCATGGTGGGTTGGCACCCACCCTACGCTTGCTATGCGTTACTTCATCGGATTTGAGCAACGCGATCTTGGACAGGCCGTTTCAAGAGCAATAATTTCTCGTGCTTTGATCACAACATCCCAGGTTATTTGGTACGCCTACAACTGCAAGCTGATCCAATCTCGTTGGAGCAGTTTTCTCAACCACATTCCCGTCGGCTTGGTATGATCATCACGGCAGAAACGAACGCCAAGCAGTCTTTGACTCGTTCGCCAAGTTGGCCGAATTCGCGACTTTGTCATAGATTACGCCACTGTTGTATAGAAAGACGGGTGAGCCGCTGGAACCGGGATATATCGAGCAGTCAATAAGGAACTTTGGCTCGTTGCCGTAGTCGAACATTGCAGGGGATGCAGTAATGCCCGTTCTAAAGATCAGGCAAATTCCGGATCTCATCCCATATGCCTTGAGGATAGCCTATCACGAGGACG
Source organism: uncultured Alphaproteobacteria bacterium (assembly GCA_963768355.1). GTDB lineage: Bacteria > Pseudomonadota > Alphaproteobacteria > Rhodobacterales > Rhodobacteraceae > JAHEAO01. Next base: position 81,697 of record CAVYHT010000027.1, on the reverse strand, counting down.
TCTTCGACGAATCTCATTCGTTCTTCGGTTTCTTCGTCGATGAGGGTCGCCGCGATCTTATCGCGTCAAGTTTGATGGGAGTTCCTTCGGTTGGCACAGCAATATTTGCATATTGGTCCCAAGAAAAGGGCAGCCAGATCCACGATTCGGACTGCGGGTGATACTGACGATGTCTTGAATACCGTCGCCAACCTCACTGGCCCGCCGATTTTCCGGATGAGGCCTCGCGAATATCGTCGGTGAGAGAGAAGTCGAGGGTAGCGGTCTCATACGCCTTCTACAACATGGCGATTTGTGACTCACGATCAGGGATGCTTCTTTTTGCTCCCTCTCGTGCATCACGCAAGTAGAAACTTGTCCCTATAGCTGTGTTCGCATCTGGAGCCCACATTCGAGCCGCACGGTGTGCGCCGCAAGTTGGTCAGAAACTGCCATTTCGTCACCGCACAAACTTCTTGAACTTCACCCGCTTCGGCTCCAGCGCAACATAGCACCTCAACCGGGTGCCGCACGCAGTTTGGCTTTGCCAAACCGCTTTCGCGCACGCGTCGAACCCCAACGCGAAACACAAGAAGCTCCACCCTAGCGGGTGAACTTCTTGTACTTCAGCCGCTTCGGTTCGACGGCATCCGCGCCCAGCCGCCGCTTCTTGTCTTCCTCGTAATCCTCGAAATTGCCCTCGAACCATTCGACATGGGCGTCGCCCTCGAAGGCGAGGATGTGGGTGCAGATGCGGTCGAGGAAGAAGCGGTCGTGGCGAGATGACCACGGCGCAGCCGGCGAAGTTCGACGAGGGCGTCTTCGAGCGCGCGCAGGGTTTCGACGTCGAGGTCGTTGGTCGGTTCGTCGAGCAGCAGCACGTTGCCGCCCTCTTTCAGCAGCTTGGCCATGTGGACGCGGTTGCGCTCGCCGCCCGAGAGCAGGCCGACCTTCTTCTGCTGGTCGCCGCCCTTGAAGTTGAACGACGAGCAATAGGCGCGGGAGTTGACCTCGGCGTCGCCAAGCTCGATCACCTCGGCGCCGCCGGAGATCTCCTCCCAGACGGTCTTGTTCGGCGTCGAGCGCGTCGCGGGACTGGTCGACGTAGGCCAGCTTGACCGTGTCGCCGTATTCGATGGTGCCGGCGTCGGGCTTTTCCTGGCCGGTGAGCATGCGGAACAGCGTGGTCTTGCCCGCGCCGTTGGGGCCGATCACGCCGACGATGCCGCCGGGGGGCAGCGAGAAGGAGAGGTCCTCGATCAGCAGCTTGTCGCCCATGTGCTTCTTGAGGCCGCTCGACCTCGATCACCTTGTGCGCCGAGGCGCGGGCCGTTGCGGGATGATGATCTGGGCGCGGCCGATCTTTTCGCGCTCGGACTGGTCGGCGAGGTCGTTATAGGCGTTGATCCGGGCCTTGGACTTGGCCTGACGCGCCTTGGCGCCCTGCCGGATCCATTCCAGTTCGCGCTCCAGCGTCTTCTGGCTTGGACTTGTCCTCGCGCGCTTCCTGCGCCAGCCGCTTGGCCTTCTGTTCGAGCCAGGCGGAGTAGTTGCCCTCGTAGGGGATGCCGCGGCCGCGGTCGAGTTCGAGGATCCAGCCGGTGATGTCGTCGAGGAAGTAGCGGTCGTGGGTGACGATCAGGATGGTGCCCTTGTAGTCGATCAGGTGCTGCTGCAGCCAGGCGATGGTTTCGGCGTCGAGGTGGTTGGTCGGTTCGTCGAGCAGCAGCATGTCGGGCGCTTCGAGCAGCAGCTTGCAGAGCGCGACGCGGCGCGTCTCGCCGCCCGAGAGCGTGGTGACGTCGGCGTCGTCGGGCGGGCAGCGCAGCGCCTCCATCGAGACGTCGATCTGGCTGTCGAGATCCCAGAGGTTCTGGGCGTCGATCTCGTCCTGCAGCTTGGCCATCTCGTCGGCGGTCTCGTCGGAGTAGTTCATCGCCAGTTCGTTGTAGCGGTCGAGGATGGCCTTCTTGTCGGCGACGCCGAGCATGACGTTTTCGCGCACGGTCGAGGCTGTCGTCGAGCTCCGGTTCCTGCGGCAGGTAGCCGACGCGTGGCGCCCTCGGCGGCCCAGGCCTCGCCGGTGAAATCCTTGTCGAGGCCGGCCATGATCTTGAGCAGCGTCGATTTACCCGCGCCGTTGACGCCGACGACGCCGATCTTGACGCCGGGCAGGAAGTTCAGGCGGATGTTCTCGAACACCTTCTTGCCGCCGGGATAGGTCTTGGAGACGCCGTCCATGTGGTAGACGTATTGATAGCTGGCCATGGGGATGCTCCGTCGGTTTGAGAATTCACCGCCGTGATAGTCAAGACGCAGGGCAAGGGCAATCGTCAGTGGGGGTTCAGCGCCCTGGCGAGGCATTGGCGGAGTTTCAGACCGCGGGCGGGGTTGAGCTGTTCGTGCCAGTCGATCTGGCCGGCGAGGCGCGCGAGACAGGCGGGGTCGCTGCGGCGCGGGTCCGCCGGGTCGGCGAGGTGGTGCAGGATGGCTTTCAGCCGGTCGAAGTCTTGCCGCGGCGTGTTGACCCGCTGGTTGACGACGATCCCGGTGACGGTCTGGCGCTGATGCGACAGGGCGGCGCGGGTTTTGGCAGGGTTCAGCTGGAAGCCCTCGCCGGTCACGATGTCCGGCACTGCGCGGTGCAGGATGGCGGCGATGTGCCGGTCGCCGGAAAAGGTCAGGTCGTCGGCATAGCGGGTATAGGTCGCGCCAAGCGCGCGGGCGAGGCCAAAGAGGCGGGCATCCAGCGCATGGGCGGCGAGGTTGGCCAGGGCGGGCGAGGTCGGCGCGCCTTGCGGCAAATGGCGCTGGGTCAGATGATCGCGGGCGGCCAGGCCTTCGGTGCGCAGGACGGGTGGCGGGGTTATCGCCGTGCAAAGACCGGTCAGCGCGCGGGCCGGCGCGCGCGGATAGCCCAGTGTGCGAAACAGGCTGTAGATGCGGCTCGAGGTGATCGAGGGAAAGAAATCCATCAGATCGAAGGACAGCACGATCTGCTCGCCGGCATGGCGGGCAGCGCCGGTGATGCAGGACGTGCCTTTGCGAAACCCGGTGGCCGCGTCATGCGGTGGAACAACGTCCAGCATCCGGCGCAGAATTTGTCTTTGCAGGCGTTTCAGGAACGGTTTTGGCTCTTCGATCAGGCGCAGCCTGCCGCTGGATTTGGGATGCAGATGATGTCGGTAATGCGCGCCGAAATGGGAGTTTGACAGTGCGGACAGCCCGCGCAGATCGGCGAAGCGGACAAGCTCTGTGGGCGTTATCCCCAGCCAGTCTGCCAACGCGTCCGTCGACGTCAGAGGCGGCAGGCCAAGATCGGCAAGCGCCGGATGCGGCAGGAACCGCGGTGAGGTAAGCGGCGGGGACGGTTGCAAACCGGTTTTCCGGATGAAGGCCCAGATGCGCCCGGTTTCGGGGGCGGAGGTCATGAATGCTGCCAGCCGTCGGGGGTCCGGTGCCACGCCGCCGGGGAATTGTGCCATCAGCGCGTCGGTGATCTGCGGCGCGAGCTTTTGCAGTCTGCCCGGCAAGCGCGCAGTCAGATGATGCTGAATCTCCAATCTGTTCCATTCCTGTTGGCACAGGGACGTCGCAAGCATCTTGACAGCGTGGCGGAGGTTCATCACAGGCGTCTTCTTCTGGCTGAAGCGGACCCCAACCACTCTGGTCCTGCATGACCCGTCCTGGGTGCAGCCCAGTCACGGTCATGCGTCGAATGTGCAGATTTGCTGATATCGGACGGGGAAGCCCCGCCCAACCGGATCGCTCCGGCATCTTGAGGTCCGCTTCAGTTGGCGGGATGTTATTGCAAACGGTCGAAGGGTCAAGGCGGTGCGATGGAACAATTGTCGGAACTGATCGCGCGGAATGCGCAGGCCGGGCGGCTGGTCTGGATCGGCCTGAGGGGCGCGCGCCGCGATCCGTTGCGCGTGGTCGACCGGGTGATGATCGGACCGGACGGGCCAATGGGCGATCATGGATCGGGCGGCAAGCGCGCGGTGACGCTGATCCAAGCCGAGCATCTGCCGGTCATCGGTGCGATGCTGGGGCGCGGGCCGGTCGATCCGGGTGATCTGCGGCGCAATCTGGTGATCGAGGGGATCAATCTGGCTGCGTTGAAAGGCCGGCAGGTCCGGATCGGTGGCGCGGTGCTGGAGATCACCGGTATTTGTGCGCCCTGCTCGCGGATGGAACAGGCGTTCGGGCATGGCGGCTATTCTGCGGTGCGAGGGCACGGCGGCTGGTGTGCTGCTGTTATCAGCCCCGGCGATGTTGTTCTGGGCGATGCAGTCGCCGCGATTGAGTGAAGTGAAGCGCGGCCTGCGGATTTTTCTGTGCCTTGGCTAGTTGGCCAGCCAGATTTCCAGCAGGCCCGGTGCCGTGATCATGCCCGATCCGCTGAAGTCGCGGACCGCGATCGGGCTGTCCGGTCTTTGCGCCTTGATCGCGTGGGCAAGGGCGATTGCATCGGCCTGAGCGGAGGGGGCGAAAAAGCGGACCTCGTTGTGATCGGGAACGAGCTTTGACCAGTCGTGCCGTGCCACCGGCCAGCCATGTGCGGTCAGGAACTGCGTCAGAGCGCGCATGTCAGTATCGCTGAAACCGGGGGCCGCCTGAAGCGAGATCGGGCCGGCATAGGGCGGCGAGCGGTCGGCGGCGGTGGCCTGGACGCGCCAGACGGTGCTGTCGCGAGAGGCGTCGGAGGCAACCTGCCAGCGCCACGGCGAGGGGGCTGCGGCGCTTGCGAGCTCGATTGTCGGGAACAGGCGTTGTTCGCATCTCTGCGGCGGCTCGAATAAAATGCGCACGTAACAGGCCGGGGTCGGCAGGCGGCCACTCAGCCCGACGGCGGAATCGACAAGGCCCGCCAGAAAAGCAACGAAGGTTGCCGTGACAGCCCAGCCAAGCACCATGCACATCCTGCGGTCGGTGGCCACGAAGGCGATGATGGTCGCCAGAAAGGCCAGCCCCAGAATGTAGCCCGCGACATAAAGCGGATACGGGTTCTGGCCGATCCATGTGACCGCGATGCTGGCGGCGGCCAGCACGGCCAGTCCGGTCAGGATGAACTTTGCGACTTTGGGGTTGACCTGAAGCAAGGTCTGGATGACTGCAACGGGAGTCATGGCGACACCTTTTGCTAATTCTCTGAATTGAATAACAAAGGACAATACACCAATTGCGTGTTTTCGGCAATGTTACGCAAGGTAAGGTATTCCATTCCCCTTTTCAGTTTTTGGCCTCGAAATGACCGTTTTGCAGCTGTTTGGTGTTCGCTTCGACGTTGACAAGCCGCGGTCACAACCGTTCAAGGGCATCGGGCAGCAGAAGAGATGCGCGTGACGCATATGGGACCAACAGCCAGACCGGGTCAGGTCATTGGATTGCTCGGCGGATCCTTCGATCCGCCGCACCGCGGCCATGTGAACGTGACGCTTGAGGCGCTGAAGCGGTTCCGGCTGGATAAGGTCTGGTGGCTGGTCAGCCCCGGCAATCCGCTGAAGGCCGAGGGGCCGGCTTCGCTGGATCGTCGGATCGCGGCGGCGCAGGCGATCATGGATCATCCGCGGGTCCGGATCAGTGATTTCGAGGCGCAGGCCGGCACGCGCTATACGGCCGAGACCTTGCAGGAGCTGATGGCGCGATATCCCGGCGTGCGCTTCGTCTGGCTGATGGGGGCCGACAATCTGGCAGAGCTGCATCGTTGGCAGGACTGGCAGTGGATCATGGAGAACGTGCCCGTCGGAGTGCTGGCGCGTCCCGGCCAGCGGATATCGGCCCGGCTGTCGGTGGCGGCGAACCGCTATGAGCGGTTTCGGCTGCGCGGGCGCGAGGCGGCACTTTTGTCGCGCGCGACCCCGCCAGCTTGGTGTTTCATTAACCTGCCGATGGTCAACTTGTCGTCAACCGCAATCCGTGCGGCAGGAGAATGGCAGAGATAGACTTGCCCGTATCGGGCGAAGGGGCTTAACTCGGGGTCATGAGCGAGCGACACGGCAATTCATTCTCACGGCGGGCGGTGCTGGCCGGGCTGCTGGCAAGCGCCGGGCAGATGGCCTGGGGCAAGGCACCCGACGTCTCGTTGCGGCCGCCGGCAAGACCGTCGGGTGGTGCCTGGCGGGTCGTGCCAGAGGTCGAGGGGCTGATTGCGCGCGCCGGGTTGAGCGGCAAGCTGGGCTATGTGGTGGCCAATGCGCGCACCGGCCAGGTGCTGGAGCAGCGCAATCCGCTGCTTGGCCTGCCGCCTGCGAGCGTGCTGAAAGCCGTGACGGCGCAATATGCGCTGGAGGCACTCGGACCGACCCACGCCTTTACGACGCGGGTCATGGCGACGGGGCCGGTGGTCAACGGACGGATCGAGGGCGATCTGGTTCTGGTGGGCGGCGGCGATCCGTTGCTGGATACCGACGGGCTGGCAGAATTGGCGGCGGCATTGAAGGGCGCGGGCGTTCGCGAAGTCAGCGGGCGGTTTCTGGTGCATGACGGGGCGCTGCCGCGTATCGGCTCGATCGACGCCAGCCAGCCGGATCATCTGGGGTACAACCCGGCGATTTCGGGGCTGAACCTGAATTTCAACCGGGTGCATTTCGAATGGAAGAAAGCCGGCGAAAGCTACGACGTGACGATGGATGCGCGGTCCGAGAAATATCGCCCCGATATCCGTATGGCCCGGATGCGGCTCGCGGATCGCAAGACACCGGTCTACACCTATGCCAGCCAGGGCGGGGTCGAGGACTGGACCGTGGCACGGTCTGCCCTGGGCACTGGTGGCAGCCGCTGGCTGCCGGTGCGTCGCCCGGACCTTTACGCAGGCGAGGTCCTGCAGACGTTCGCGCGGTCGCATGGCATCGTGCTGAAAGCACCCGAAGCGGTGCAGGGTGCGCTGCCAAAGCTGGTTCTGGCGGAGCGGCGGAGTATCCCTTTGCAGCGTATTCTGCGCGATATGCTGTTGTATTCCACCAATCTGACGGCCGAGGTTGTGGGCTTGTCGGCGACCGCTGCGCGCGGACGGTTGGGCAGTAGTCTGGAGGAATCCGCGGGCGAGATGTCGGCATGGGCACGGGATCGGCTAGGGCTTCGGCATGCGGATTTCACGGATCATTCCGGATTGGGGGATGGGACACGGATCTCGGCGTCGGATATGGTGCGCGTGATGACGCGGCTGGGCCCGGACAGCACGCTGGCCACGATAATGAAACCTGTCGCGATGCGCGATCCGCAGGGCAATGTGGTCGCAGATCATCCCGCGCGGATACGGGCCAAGACGGGGACGCTGAACTTTGTCAGCGGGCTGGCCGGGTTTGTTGCCTTGCCGGGGCGGACCGATCTGGCATTTGCAATCTTTGCGGCAGATATGGACCGTCACAATGCGATCCCTGACGCCCACCGAGAACGCCCGCCGGGTGCACGAGGCTGGAATGGCCAAGCGCGTAAGGTGCAAGGCGGACTGATTGATCGCTGGTCGAAGCTTTACGGCGCGTGAAAGGTGACGCCGAGCGGCGTCACGACCTTGTTTGCGCCGCGGCTTTGCCGCGTCGCGGTGTCGTCGGCTCGGATACTTTTATCAAGAAGAAGGTGGCTGGCGAACGATCAGGCGTTCTGCAGCTTCGCCATCAGAGCGTGATGTGGCGCGCGCGGGCGCCGCGTTCGATGGCGGCTGCGTGCAGACGGTCGATGTTAAGCTCGTAGCGGATTTCTTCAAGGAGTCGCAGTTCGGTTTCGCCCAGATTGCCGTCGGCAGCGGCGACATCGCAGGCCAGCGCGTAGGCGGTTTCGTTCAGCCGTTCAGGCAGGTTGTCACGGATCAGGCCGAAGAGCGCGTCAAGCCCGTCTTCCTCGGAAAAGAGGTCAAACACGGTTTGCGAGACGGACTTGATCCGGTCGGTATCGTAATCAGAGAAGACCGGCAGGTGGTTCACGATAGCCTCGATCGTCACCAGTTCCGACGTGCGGATGTTTTCGTCCGAGGCCGAGATCGCCATCATCATGGCGACAAGGCAGTCCTCGGGGGTGAGCGAGTGGGAGATATCTGTCACGGGGCATTCCTATCGGGCATTGTTGCAGTGCAGAATATTGACGAGCGACGCCCCCGGCAATAGGTAGCGGTGCTTATCGGGGCGAGGGGCGTCCTGGCAATGGAAAGTGTGTCTGATATGTCCGATCTGCGCGACGCTGCGATGAACTCCAAAGCCTGGCCCTTCGAGGAAGCGCGGCGTGTGCTGAAACGCTATGAGAACGCGCCGCCCGAAAAGGGGTATGTGCTGTTCGAGACTGGTTACGGGCCGAGCGGGCTGCCGCATATCGGGACGTTCGGCGAGGTACAGCGCACGACGATGATCCGGCGCGCCTTCGAGATGATCAGCGACATCCCGACGAAGCTGTTGTGCTTCTCTGACGATCTGGACGGGATGCGGAAGATCCCGGATAACGTGCCGCAGCCAGAGATGTTGCAAGAGCATCTGCAAAGGCCGTTGACCTCGGTGCCGGATCCGTTTGGCAAGTATCAGAGCTTTGGCGACCACAACAACGCCATGCTGTTGAGATTCCTTGATACTTTCGGGTTCGACTATGAATTCGCCAGCGCCACGGAATATTACAAATCCGGCAAGATGGACGAGATCCTGTTGCTGGCGGCCGAACGCTATGACGCGATCATGGAGGTGATGCTGGCGTCCTTGCGCGAGGAGCGCCAACAGACCTATTCGTGCTTCCTGCCGATCAGTCCGATTTCTGGCCGGGTCATGTATGTGCCGATGAAGGAGGTGAATGCCAAGGATGGCACCATCACTTTCGAGGGCGAAGACGGGCGGGATTGCACTTTGCCGGTCACTGGTGGAGCCGTAAAACTTCAATGGAAACCGGACTTTGGCGCAAGGTGGGCGGCGTTGGGTGTGGACTTTGAGATGTACGGCAAGGACCATTCCACCAACACGCCGATTTATGACGGGATCTGCGAAATCCTTGGTGGCAGGGCGCCGGAGCATTTCATCTATGAGCTGTTTCTGGACGAAGAAGGCGGCAAGATTTCAAAGTCGAAGGGCAATGGGCTGACCATTGATGAATGGCTGACCTATGCCTCGACCGAGAGCCTTGGCTATTTCATGTATCAGAAGCCGAAGACGGCCAAGCGGATGTGGTTCGATGTCATTCCGAAAGCGGTGGATGAGTATCATCAGCAGTTGAAAGCCTACGCCACGCAGGACACGGCGCAGCGGCTGGCGAACCCGGTTTTTCATATTCACGGCGGTGATGTTCCGCAGTCCCACATGGTCGTTCCATTCGCTATGTTGTTGAATTTGGCCGCAGTTTCAGCAGCTGAGGACAAGGAGCGGATGTGGGGGTTCATTCAGAGGTATGCGCCGCAAGCGAGCCCCGAGACACATCCGGATCTGGATCAGGCCGCGAAATTCGCGGTGCGCTATTACCATGATTTCGAGAAACCTAAGAGGGTGTTCCGGTTGGCCAACGACAAGGAACGCAAGGCGATGGAAGATCTGCGGGACCGGCTGAAAGGCTGGGAGGGCGGACTTGATGCAGAGGCGTTGCAGACGATGGTTTTCGCGGTCGGCAAGGACCACGATTTCGAGCCTTTGCGCGATTGGTTCAAGGCGCTTTATGAAGTGCTGATCGGGGCGAGCCAAGGGCCTCGGTTCGGCGGGTTCATCGCGCTTTACGGGGTCGAGGAAAGCGTTGCCTTGATCGAGAGGGGTCTGGCGGGCGAGTTGGCCGGGTAGGGCATGTTGTACGCGATGTTTTAAGACGTGACGGCTTTCCTGACCCCGTGTTTTAAAACATTCGCGAAGCGCACTTATCCCTTCGCGCTGCGGTGTTGCGCCGGAGATGTGTCTTGAGCGGCCCGTTGACGCGATATTTACGCAATTCGGAATTTGACCCGGCTTTGGCGTGGACTACCTGTTTCGGGCGAACAGGAGGGGTGAGGATGCGACGACTGGTTTTGGCGGCAGTGCTGGCAATGACGGCGGCGACCACTCCGCTGCTGGCCCAGCAAGAGGGGAAAACGGGGATCGAACGGACGATCCGGGGCCAGATCGACGCCTTTCTGGCAGATGATTTCGCCAAGGCTTTCACCTTCGCCAGTCCGTTGATTCAGGGCATGTTCGGCAATCCCGACAATTTCGGCATGATGGTGCGGCAGGGCTATCCGATGGTCTGGCGGCCATCGGATGTACGGTTTCTCGATCTGCGCGAGAGTGGCGGGCGGCAGTATCAGCGGGTGCAGATCCTCGATCAGCTGGGTGTGCCTTACATCGCCGAATACGAGATGATCGAGACGGCCGAGGGCTGGCAGATCAACGGCGTGCGGATCGAACGAGCGCCCGAGGTTGGGGCCTAGTTAAAGGCCAGAACCGCGAGGATCAGTGCAAGGACCGCCACGGCGGGCCCTGCATGGCCCAGCAGTTTCATGCGCGCCGCATCGGGCGGCGTTCCGGCCTTGCGGGCCCTGATGATCGTCAGATTGGCCATCACCGAGATGCCGGTCAAACCGATCACAACCAGCAATTTCAGCAGAAAAACGCCGTTTGACAGAACTGAACTGCCGGCAATCCCGATCAGCCAGAGGCCGGTCAGCCAAAGCAGCCCGAGAGCGACGGTCGAGATCATCCCCAACCGGAGCCGGAACGCGCCGATCTTTGGCATCGTTTCGGGCGGCAGCGACATCAGCCGGTAGCCGACCATGATATTTGCCAGCCCCGCGCCGATGGCGGCGGAGAAGCTGAGGAAATGGATGATCTTGAGCAATTCCGGCATGACGTCCCCCGTTCCCGGTGAATGCTGCACCCGATCCGGGGTTCGCGTCAATCGCGCCGGGCTGCGCACGGTGGGTTAGCAGAGCGTTAAGCGGCCATTGATACTAATTTTCCGCACAAGGGCAGAGCGCCCGATTTCCAATTCTGACTGACATTCGAGCATCCGTGTTGGCGCTGGGCGCGGCTATGCGGTGCCCGTCGGTTTCACAGGGATTTCCGAAAGGGTTTCATATGAACAAGGCGATTACCGACGGGCTGATGCTGATGCCGCCCGCATTTTCTGGCGGGCTGGGCGTCTGGTCGAGCGAGGATGGTACGGCGGGGTCCGCGACCTACGACGGCGCAGGCAATGCGAGCCTGGTCGTGGCCGATCAGGATTTCGGCGGCTGTCTGGAGCTTCTGAAAACCGACAACACGCAAAAGCTGCGGTTCATGGGCCAGACGCCTTTGCTGCCGGGCTGCTATCTGCGGGTGCGGGTGCGGGTGAAGGCGATCAGCGGCACGCTGCCCTCGGTCCGGATCGCGGGCTGGGCCGGTGGTGCGGGCGACGCGCATGTGACCGGGCTGACCGAGGTCGGCACCGCGACCGCGCTGACCACCTATGGCGAGGTCGTGGAAGTCTCGGCGATCATCGGCACCGGCCAGCGTGGCGGCGTCGACATGGTCTGGGGCACGCAGCCCTTGTATGGCCATTTCGGGCTGGATCTGACGGGCGCGAATGGCGGTCTGGTGCGGATTGATGACATCATCATCGAGGACATCACCTCGGCCTTCCACCGCGACATGATGGATTGGGTCGATGTTCGCGATTATGGCGCGATCGGCGATGGTGTGACCGATGACCGCGCGGCCTTCGAGGCGGCGGATATGGCGGCGGCGGGGCGTGACGTTCTGGTGCCGTCGGGAGAGTATTTTCTCGGCGATCATGTGTCGCTGCTGAACCAGGTGCGGTTCGAGGGCACGGTCGTGATGCCGGATGACAAGCGGCTGATCCTGCGCGGGTCGTTCAAGCTGCCGGACTATATCGACGCGTTCGGCGGCGAGGCGCTGGGCTTCAAGAAGGCGTTTCAGGCGCTCCTGAACTACTCGGACCACGAGTTGCTGGATATGGGCGGCCGCCGGATCGAGCTGGACGGGCCGATTGATCTGCGTGCGGCGGAAGGGTCGAAAGACACGTTCGAAGTGCGCCGGGTGATCCGCAACGGCCAATTCAACGCGGTAGCAGGGCCGAACTGGGATCCCACCGTGGCTGTTTCGACGGCCAGCTATTCGGTGTCGAACCCCAAGACGCTGACCGGGGTCGCCAATGTGGCGAATATCGAGGTCGGCGCTTTGGTCACCGGCAACGGCGTGGGGCGCGAGGTCTACGTGAGTGCGAAGAATGTCGGGGCCGGGACCGTGACGCTGAGCCAGCCCTTGTACGGGCCGGCGGCGACGCAGAGCTACACCTTCACGCGGTTCAAGTATATCCTTGATTTCTCTGGATTTTCCAAGGTATCCAAGTTCACGATCACGGATGTCGAATTCATGTGTGCGGGCAATGCCAGCGGCGTTTTGCTGGCGCCAGCCGGGCAGACCTTTCATCTGAAAGACTGTTTCATGACCAAGCCGCGTGACCGGGGTGTGACCAGCCACGGCGATGGCTGTCAGGATCTGCAGATCGACCGCTGTCATTTCGTGTCGAACGAGCAGGCGGTGAAGGCGACGGATCGGACGACGATTGCGTTCAACGTCAATGCCAACGACGCCAAGATCCGCGATACACGGTTCGAGCGGTTCCGCCATACCGGGGTGCTTTTCGGCAACGGGCATCTGATTGTCGGAAACCACTGGTTTCAGGGCGACGATCTGGTCGACAGTCCGCGTCTTGGTGGCATGGTCTTTACCTATCCGAACGTGAAATCGGTGATCACCGGCAACTACATCGACAATTGTTCCATCGAATGGACCAACGAGCATGATGCCGAGCCGGATTTCGGGGTCGAGTTTTCCTTTGGCGGGCTGACGGTGACGGGCAACATCTTTACCTGTTCGGATGTGGCCGACTGGTTCAACTGGATCGTGATCAAGCCCTATGGCACCGGGCACTTCATTCAGGGGCTTTCGGTTCAGGGCAATACGTTCAAGTCGATCAACGGCAATATCGACCGGATCGAGTCGATAGACAACTCGATTGCCGGGACTCGATTTTGGGCGCAGCCGGAACGTGGTGTTCGAAGGCAATTCGTTCAACGGGGTGACCCAGGCGACGATCAACCCGGTGACGCTGGAATTCGTGCAGAGCACCGAGGCGGTGAACTGGACACTGAATGGCAGCGGCTATCTGCCGTTTGGCGGCTGGAGCCGGATGGTGCCGAGCGTTCAGCCGGAGACGGCGATCACCAATGGCGCGGGCGGCGCGGTCTTTGCTCTGCCCTCTGTCACGCCGAATTACGGCGCGTCGTCGAACCTTGTCCAGCTGACCTGGCCCGAAGCGGTCAAGGGCCGGGTGATCGTGACCTCGCGGATGGACAATCCGTTCTGATCGTGGTGGGTGTGAGGGATCGGGCCGGGGTGCGGATGCGCCCCGGCCTTTTTCATGTCAGATCGTCGGGGGTGAGGTGGTAGGCCTTGCCGAAGCCGCCGTTCAGAGCCGCCTCGGTCACGTCGAAGGTGACGAAGCTGAAATCGGCGAAATCGACGTAGAGTTTGGCCTTGGGATGTGTGGCGAGGTAATGCGTGGCGCAGATCGCCATGGTGCGGGGTGTTACGGTCGATGAAAGCCGTCGTAGCGGTCAGCGTCAGACGCGGAAAGGCGAGGGGGTCGCCTTTGGCTGGCGGCTCGCCGATCAAGAGCGAACAGGCGGGATTGGCCCGCAGCGCGCTTGTATGCAGGGCGAGGCTGGAGATCAGGGTCATCGGCGCGCCCGTTCGGGGTCCGGCCAAGTGCGATGCGCGAGACCAAAGGCATGCCGGTATCGGGATGCAGAGGTGCCAAGTGCTGCATGTCGCGCCTTGGCGATCAGGTCGCGCGCAAGGTTGCGCGCCTCGTCATCGGTGGGGCGGATCGGAGATCATGGCCATGCCGCCAGACTAGCCCCTGCGCGGGCGCTTGGCCAATCCGAGAAATGCCGCGGTGGCGGTCGGGGGCGCGATGGTAAACCTGCGCTGAGTGTCGTATCCGATGCGCAATCAGGAGTTCCGCGCAGATGACCGATCTGGATCTTTCGCTTGCGACCCGAAGCGGCCTGCCAGAGGCATTGAGGGTGTTGCTGCACGACTATCCGCGCGACGCGTGGGAAGCGCATCCGCAGTTCGGCGGGCTGGTGCAGTTCTGGCTGGAGCGGCATCTGATGTTCCGAAAGCTGCTGGCAATGCTGGAAGACGATAGTCAGGCGGTGCTGGATCGCCGGCTTGATCCGCAGTCCTATGCGGAACGGCTTTCACGTTTTGGCGGGATGCTGGTCAACCAGTTGCACGCCCATCACCGGATCGAGGACGGGCATTTCTTTCCGACACTCTCTGTTCTGGACCAGCGGATCACATCCGGGTTCGACATTCTCGACAAGGACCATCACGCGCTGGACGGCTGGTTGCAGAGCTTCACGGTGTCGGCCAACGGCGTGCTTCAGCGCATGGCGGATGATGCCGAAGCCCGCGAAGCCGCGGCCCCCCTGCGACAGGCGTTGTTGGCGTTCGAGCGGATGCTTGACCGGCATCTCAATGACGAGGAAGAGCTGGTGGTGCCGGTCATCCTGAAACACCCCGACGCGGGACTAGCCTAGCTGTTCGGTCCCGATCTGACGCGTGCCTGACCGCGTTCGACCAGCAAAGCCCGCGCGACTTGCCGGATCGGGAATAGTTGGAAGATGCCGGGGTTGCCGGGCGGGATCGCATCATGCGCGGCACCTTGGCCTGAAGTGGTGGCCCAAGCCCGCCCAGAATTGCTGGTTCTTACCCCTTTCTTGACACTTTGCTCAGCGCATTCGCAACTGCGGCAATAAGGTCGGCGCGCCTGGCTGGTTTCATCAATCGAACATCTTCGGGGCGAAGACCGTTACCGTGAACCGTAGCTTCGCTGGCATATCCAGACATGAAAACAACAGGCAAGGAAGGCTCTATGCCACGCAATTCTTTGGCCAATGCTGGTCCCTGCAGTTTGCCCGGCATGACGATATCAGTCAGAAGCAGGTCAAAACCCGGATTGGCTTTGAAGATCCTTAGCGCTTCGTCGCCCGATTTTGCGACCGTCACCCGATAACCTGATTTCTCAAGACCCGCGACAATGACGTCCAGCACTTCAAGCTCGTCCTCGGCTATCAGAATGTGACTGCAGTCAGACGCAGTATGGGGTGATGGCGGTGTTGCCTTGGCGATGTCTGTTTCGACGGCATCAACCGCCTTGAAGAACAACTTGAACGTCGTGCCGTGACCGGGTTCGGAATAGACCTGCACCGTGCCACCGGATTGCTTCATGAAGCCTTGTATCATCGACAGCCCAAGCCCGGACCCAGAGCCCGGAGCTTTGGTGGAAAAGAAAGGATCAAAGATCTGTCCCAGATCGTCGTGCAAGATGCCGGTGCCGGTGTCGCTGACCGCAAGCATTACATAGCGACCTGATGCAATATCCTCGTGGTGGCTTTCAACATAGTCATCATCAATGCGAACGTTTGAAGTCTCGATCGTAAGCTTGCCGCCACCTGGCATCGCGTCTCGTGCGTTCAAGATGAGATTCAGGAGCGCGCTTTGGGTTGAATTCTAAACGGCCTCGATTGCCCATAAGCCCGCCAGCAGCGAGGTTTCAATTGATATGTTCGCGGGCAGAGTGCGTCCGATCCAGTTTCTGGCTTCTCCGATTATCGAGTTCAGTTGAAGAACGCGGGGTTCCAGCCGCGCTTTTCGGGCAAAGCTGAGCATGCTACGCGTCAGTTCGGCGCCACGGATCGTGGAGTCTATTCCAGCATCGATCAACGGAATGGCTTCCTTGGGGTCGAAATCCTGATCAGAAAGATCCTCGCGAAGTAGTTCGAGGTTGCCCATGATGACGGCCAGAAGATTGTTGAAGTCATGTGCGACGCAGCCAGAGAGCTTGCCAATAGGCCCGGTGAAACGGCTGGCCGACGCCCTCTGGAAATTCTGTCCATATGTGCCTGCCAATGAGATCACTGGAGCTGTCTCTTTGCAGCATCTTGGCAGCGCTTTCATTGACATATGTGTAATGCCATCGGCTATCCAACGCGACAACACCATCGCTTATGCGGTTAAGAATGGGCAGCAAGTCGGCCGCGTCCGAACCGGACCGCCTGTTCGCGCTATTCTTAGGGCTTGCCGCTCTGTCGTCAGAGCCGGAATCTCCCTTCTTGGAACTCATTCAACCTCCAATGAACCAACTTCGGTTCACCGAATGGGCCCGCATCGTGGAAGACATTCACCAAACTATCGGTGCCCGCAATTGATTGGAAGGAATGCACGGACAGGCTGATCGGCGCAACAAGTATGGTTCGCGAGGCAGTTGAACATGCTGCGCCGCGTCTATCCCGGCGGCACGCTCACCAAGTCAGCCAGCGCAGCACGAACGGATTTCCGCGCCGCACGAAGACCCGGCGCAGCTCGTCCCCGAACAGGATCGCCATGGCGAAGGGCACGCTGAGGGCCAGTTGCCAAAGTTCCAGCGGGGCCGTTCCGAAAAACACGTTAACCGCCGGCACGTAGGCAATCACGACCAGTAACAGAAGCTCGGTCGCTATCCCGACCCAAACCAGACGGTTGGAGAACAGGCCGACCGTGAACAGGCTTTGCCGCCGAGTTCTGCAGATGATCACGTCTGAGATCTGGCAGATGATGATCGAGGCAAAGAAGCCGGTGATCGCGGTCCGGTAAAGCGGGTCGCTGTTCGCCAGCTCCTGCCCCCATTCCCAGCCGCCGGAATAGAGGATCACGAAATAGGAAAAGAACCCCGCCGCCGCCTGCATCATGCCGATAACGCCATAGCTCATGATCAGCAGGTTGCGCGTCAGCAGCCGTTCTGAGCGTTGTCGGGGTCCGCGCTTCATCACATCCGTCTCGGGTGGTTCGGCGCCGAGTCCGAGTGCCGGCACGATGTCCGTGCCGAGGTCGATCGCCAGGATCAGCACCACCGTCAGCGGCAGCGGGATGTCGAGCAGCACGAACGCGATGAAGGGCAGGATCTCGGGGATGTTCGAGGTCAGGATATAGGCGATGAACTTCTTGATATTGTCGAAGATCGTGCGCCCTTCTTCGATGGCGCTGACGATGGTGGCGAAGTTGTCGTCCATCAGCACCATGTCGCTGGCCTCTTTGGCCACATCGGTGCCCATCAGGCCCATCGCCACGCCCATATCGGCGTTCTTCAGCGCCGGGGCGTCGTTCACGCCGTCGCCGGTGACCGTCACCGTTTCGCCGAGCGCCTGCAGCGCCTGCACGACCTGCAGCTTCTGTGCCGGGGCGATGCGGGCGAAGATGATCTCTGGCTCGGCGCGCAGCACCTCTTGCAGCTCGGTCGTCGCGCATCGCGGACAGCTCGTCGCCGTGCACCACGCGGCCGCGGCCGGTGATCAAACCGATCTGGCGCGCGATGGTCTCGGCCGTCAGGCCGTAGTCGCCGGTCAGCATGATCACGCGGATCCCGGCCGAACGGCACCGCGCCATCGCGTCCGGCACTTCCGGGCGTCGGCGGGTCGATCATGCCGACAAGACCGACAAAGACATAGCCATCCTCGGGTATCTCCTCGCCTTCCGACACCCGCCGGGCAAAGCCCAGGCCACGCTCGCCGCGGCCCGCGAGCTTGCGGTATTCGTCGATGACCGCGCGTCGTGCTGTTGGCGTCCAGATCGACGCACATCGCCGTTCACCATGATCCGGTCGCACATGCCCAGCACGACCTCGGGCGCGCCTTTCAGAAAGGCCACCGGCGCGTTGCTCGCCCTTGGGCACGACGACAGTGATCATCCGCCGCTTGGCGTAGTTGAACGGTTCCTCTGCCACCGTTCGCGCCTGCCGCAACGCTCCGAGATCGCCGGTCCCGTCGGCATAAAGCAGCAACGCCCCGTCGGTGGCATCGCCGGAATAGCCGCCGTCGATCAGCACGTGCGCTGTTGCAGATCCGCCATGACCGGCAGCATCGACGGAAAGATCGGATTGTCGCGCACCGCCGCATCGTCCGCACGGTAGCTTTTGTGCCCTATGACGACCGTGTTCACGCCAAGCCGGTTCTGGGTCAGCGTGCCGGTCTTGTCGGTGCAGATCACCGTGGTCGAGCCCAGCGTCTCCACCGCTTTCGAGGTTCTTGATCAGCGCGTTCTTCTTCGCCATCCGGCGGCTGGCCATGGTCAGCGACAGGGTGACGGTCGGCAGCAGCCCCTCCGGCACGTTGGCCACGATGATGCCGATGGCGAAGATCAGGCTGGCGATGGCGCCGTTGCCGATGGCGACGCTGACGAGCGAAGAACGTCACGCCCAGGAAGATCGCGATCGCGCTGATGATCTTGATGAAGTGTCGCAGTTCGCGGTGGATCGGGGTCTCGACCGACTCTGTCGCCTCGGTCAGTTCGACGATGCTGCCGATCTGGGTCGACATCCCGGTTTCCGCAGACCACCGCACGCGCCTCGCCGGCGTGAACGAGCGTGCCGGAGAACACCATGTTCGGGCTTTCCAGCACGTTCGTCGTGGCTCTTCTCGGGATCGAGCAGTTGCGGCTCGCTTTCTCCGGTCAGGCTGGCCAGATCGACCTTGAACAGCGACGCTTCCAGCAAGCGGCCGTCAGCGGGCACCTTGTCGCCTTCATGCAGGATGATCACGTCGCCCGGAACCAGCTCCTCGGCCGGGATCTCTTGCGCAATGCCGTCGCGGAGCGTCGTGACCATCGCGGGCAGCATGTTGCGGAAACTTTCCATGATGCGTTCGCTCTGAAGCTCCTGCATATAGGTGAAGAGCGGCGTTCAGAAGCACCACGGCGATCAGCGCGATGGCGATGTAGAGGTTGCCCTGACCGGGATCGAGCCGTTCCGCCGACAGCGCCAGAGCGCCGCCGCACATCAAGAGCACCGCAAAGAAATTCCTGAACTGGCGCAAGAACTTGACGATCTCGGGCGTACGCTTGCCAGCGCTCAGCGCATTGCGGCCATGACTGCCCAAACGCGCCGCCGCAGCTTCCGACGACAGTCCCTGGGGCGAACTGTCAAGCTCGGTCAGAACCTCCCCGATGGGTTTGCGATGCACCCCGTCCGCCATTGGCCACTGTCCCCGTTTTTGTTTCTTGTCCGGACGTATAGCAAAGGCAAATGGGATAGACTTTGCGCTAGCGCAAAGCGTTGCTGGTGCCTGTCGACTTCGAAAAGAAACCAAGCAACAACAACCAAGAAGGCGTCTCGGGAACCACGGGTTATTCAGATCCTGGTGTCCCGACAGGCGGCTTCCGGTCAATAGCGCCGGATTGTCGCTGTCAGCACAAAAAAACTATCCGCTGACACTTCGGCCATTCAGGTCAGCGCTGTTAACGATACCGAACATACCGGGTCAGAACTCAGGTTGAGGTGCTGGCGCTTGGCGTCGCTTCTGTTTCTGAATGATCTGGTTTTTCAAACATGGTCAGCTGAGTCCGAGCAGTGCGGCGTATGATCTTGAAAATGTCATCCAGGGTCTCCGTCAACTCGATTTCGCGCGTATAGGTGAGCAGCCGTTTCGGTTCGTCGGCGCGCAGGCGATCGGCCTCGTGGATGGCGATTTGTTCTACCAGTTTTGTAAACCCGGCCTTCATCGCCCGCACCTGCTCGGCGCTGGCGCGATCCTGGTCGCGCAACGCCTTCAGGCTGCCATCAAGCGCCTCCAGAACTTCTCGGTGCAGACCCGCTATCACAGCTGCGGTCGCGGGACTAATGATGACATTCTCATCGATACGCTTTTGCGCCGACACTACCATGGAGGTGGCGATCAAATCGCCAATATGTTCAAGATCATTGGCTATCTTGGCCAAGGACATCAACAGGCCGGACTGCTCGGCGGACAGAGAACTGAGGCTGATCTGGCGCAGGTAATCGACGATTTCGCGATGCAGCAGATCGACGGGGCGATCCATCACGTGCAGCTGGTTGATTTGTAACGGGCTTCCGGAGACCACAGTGGGCATCGCTGCGGCCAACATGGCGCGCACAAGCTCTCCCAGATGCAGGATTTCCAGACGCACGATGTCAACCGCGATGGCAGGAACGGTCAGGAATTGAGGATCAAGGTGACGCGGGGCGAACTCGGGTTCGAGACTATCAACCCGGTCTGGCGCCACCCACTCTACCAGCCGCGTGATCTGGGTGGTGAACCCGACGAACAGGAGCGCATTGAAAACGTTGAAAAATGTATGGACATTTGCCAGTTGTCGCGGGGCCTCTGCCCGGATCCGCGCGGTCGCGTCAAGGTCGGGATAGGAAGGCGAGATCAGCCGTGCCAGATCAGCCAATTGCGCGACGAACGCGATCCAGATCAAAACGCCGGCGACGTTGAAAAGTGTATGCACCAGTGCTGCGCGAAATGCCTCGCGCGGCTTTCCCCAAGCCGCCAACTGGGCGGTGACGCAGGTGCCGATGTTTGCGCCCAGCGCAAGCGCGATGGCGGATTCAAGCCCGATCAGCCCTTGCGCCACCATCACGATCAGAATGCCCGTGGTCGCAGCCGAGGACTGGATCACGGCGGTAAACGCCGCCCCCACGAACGCCGCCAAAAGCGGATTGTCGAGCGAGAGCATGAAGTCGAGAAATGGCTGGAAACTGCGCAACGGAGTCATTGCGTCGCTCATGATGGTCATTCCGAAAAACAGCATTCCAAGGCCAAGCAGCATTCGACCATATTCGCGCATGATCTTCTGGGGGGCGAGAAACGAGACAAAAAATCCGATTGTCAACGCGGGCAAGCCGATCGCGCTGACCTTGAAAGCCAGGATTTGTGCGGTAACCGTACTGCCGATATTGGCGCCGAGGATCATTGCAACGCTTTGCGACGTGGTCATCAGTCCGGCGGAAATGAACCCGACCAGCAGAACGGTGGTGATCGAGGAGGACTGGATAATCGCCGTCACCGACGCCCCTGCAATCAATCCCAGAAACCGGTTGGTGGTGATCCGCGCCAGAAGCCGTTTCAGGTAGTCGCCCGCAACCTGTTTGAGCGCTCGGGTCAGTATGTCCATCCCGAACAGAAACAGCGCCAACCCTCCGAACAGGCCGGTGCCAAGTGCCAATTGATCGAGCTCTCCGGTCATGACGCGCCAGCACCGGACATTGAGAAGAAGTTCATGGCAGCATCATTCCACGGATCATGAAGAAGAACATTGCGGCCAGAAGCCCAGCGAGCGGCACCGTGATCAACCAAGCCGCAGCGATGCGCAGCAAGAGGACGCGCTTGACGAGCTCAACACGGTGCACGCGGCCCAAGCCTTTGCGTTCCCGTTTGGCCAGCAGTTGGCCCCCGGCAGCCTGCTTCATCGCCGTCAACATTTCACCCTTGGTGGCCACGTCCGCCGCCTCGAATCGCGCAAGGTATGCTTCGACCTCTTCAGCCTCAGCATTTTCGTGATGATCGCGGATCTCCTGCAAGGTGCGCGCATAACTCGACTTGATATACTCGCGAAGAAACCCGACGCCGAATACGCCGCCCACGGCGATATGGGTAGAACTGACTGGCAAGCCCAACTGCGAGGCAATGATCACCGTGATCGAGGCGGCCATCGCAATGCAATAGGCCCGGGTCTTGTCAAGTTCGGTGATCTCGCTGCCGACAGTGCGGATCAGCTTGGGGCCGTAAAGCGCGAGCCCAATCGAAATGCCAATGGCCCCAACTGCGAGAACCCAGATCGGAATTTCGGCTTTTGAAGTCACTCCCCCACCGACGATTGCCTCGTTGATTCCGGCCAGAGGACCCACCGCGTTAGCCACGTCATTTGCGCCGTGTGCAAAGCTCAGCAGTGCCGCCGCAAAAATCAGGGGAATGGTGAAAAGATCGTTGACGCTGTCCTTATGGTTTTCCAGCCTGCGTGTCATCCGGGCGATAACCGGGCGCATTGCAGCAAAGACCAGGACGGCAATTACCAGACCGACCAACGCTGCAACTCCGAACGAGACTTTCCAGATATGTTTGACGCCTTTCAGCATCAGATAGGTGCCGAACGCCCAAGCCATAACCGCGACCAACATTGGCACCATCCGGTTGGCGGCGCCTACAATATCTGTTCTGTAGGTGATCGTTCGCTTGATGAGGTAGAGAAAAGCTGCTGCTATCAATCCGCCCAGCACAGGTGAAATCACCCAGCTAGCCGCAATTCTACCGACTTCCGACCAGTTCGCAATCGACCAGCCGCTGGCAGCGATGCCAGCCCCCAGTACGCCACCGACGATGGAATGCGTAGTGGACACCGGAGCGCCAACTGCTGTGGCAAAGTTCAGCCAAACGGCCGCCGCCAGCAAGGCTGCGATCATCAGCCAGATGAAGGTGTCTCGGTCAGCGACGAGATTTGGATCGATGATACCGTTCTTGATCGTACCGACCACTTCTCCACCGGCGATCAGAGCGCCACCGGCCTCAAAGGTGGCAGCGATCAGAATGGCGCCAGTCAGCGTAATCGCGTGCGAACCAACCGCTGGTCCAACATTATTGGCCACATCATTGGCGCCGATATTCATCGCCATATAACCGCCGATCATCGCAGCGATGACCAGCAGGACCCCGTCAACTCCGCCGTCTGTGCGAACAATGGTGAACAGCATGATCCCAACGATGAACAGCAAGGCGATTCCAAACCTGAACAGCTCATCCCGATTCAGCTGGACTGCGGCTTCAACCTTGTCGGTCCTCAACATTCTCTTTCCCCCAATTAATGATCACAACTCTATCGTCGGATCATTCAGCTTGAGCGGCGACCGGCTTTGGACGCCATGATGCAAATCAAAACATTTGTCTTTCTGCGAAGTCTTTGGCGTCGATGGGAAAAGGCTCGCTGCGGACCCTCCCAACTGTCCGTCGGTAGAGGTTTCGCGGCCAGAGACAGCTTGAACTGAGTTAGTCTCTGGCTCATCTGGTTGATGGCGTTATGCGGTGGCCTGCCGATGGACGGCTCACGCTGGGTGCCCTGCTGGCCCGGGTTCTTCTTCCAAGTGCGGATGCTGTCGCGCTTCTTCCAGATGCTACATGCGAAACCAGGGACTGCGTAGTTCAGGCGGAATGCCGAGGGACGCAATGAACCACCAGAATGATGCGCGTCATGACAATCGGCGATCCAGAAACTTCAACCGATCCTGACCCCAGAGCCTTTCGCCAACCAGCACATATGCCGGCGTTCCGAACACGCCTGCGGCGCTCGCTTTGGCGTGGCTTTGTTCCCAGAGGGCCATGATTTCGGCGCTGTCCTGCATCTCTGCCAGACGCGCGCCATTCATGTCTTCAGCCTCGGCCACCGCAACACGTGTTGGCGCGTCGAGGATATCGCGATCTTCTGACCAGAGCGCGCGCAACAGGGCGTGGCTCAGTCGCAGCGCATCCCAGCCCAGTGTGTCGGCGGCAATGACCATGCGTGCCGAACATCGCGGATTGGCAGGGTAGTGCGCAGGGGAATGCCGCCGTTTCCCTCTAGACTGTGGTGGGTCGAATGATCACCTTAAAGTCATGTTTTTGAACGATCTTGTGGAAGCGCGGCCCCCAAGATTTGCTCAGGGCGATGAAAGCGACCGGAAATAAATCAGCCCTCTGCTCATGGAAAATGCCACTCCTTTTAGGCAAGGGGTATTGTGACCCGCATGGCATGGGCTATGGCCTGCCGTACCCGCTTATCATCGAGTGGTGCGACGGACTTTTTCAGGTGCAAAATGCGTGACTGGCTGGGGCCGAAGATCTGCACGTTCATGTCGTTGCCGTATTTTTGGATGGACCCATTCTACCCAGCCCTGTTCGCGACGACCGTAAAACAGATCGATCTCGCCTGCGGCAAAGGCCAGTTCACGTGCGTTGTCTGCCGGAATATAACGATAGTTGATCCGCTCAAGTTTTGGCGTGCCGCGGAAGTAATCTGCATGCCCGGCCAGGATGGTTGCGACCTTGGGCGTGTAGCTTTCGAACTGAAAGGGTCCGGTGCCGACCACCGCGGCCTTGACGTCATCCCCCAGTTCCTCGGCCGCCTCTTACGAGATGATGTAACCACCGGCGGGGTTGGCGAGCATTCCCACAAAGGTTGGCACACGTTCGGTGAGCGTGATGGCAACGGTCGTGTCATCCACGGCTTCGATACTGGCGATCGCCGAAAACGCCGAGGTAAAGCCCGAAGTCTCTGGATCGCGCGCCGGGTCAAGGGAATAGACCACATCAGCCGAGGTCATTGCACCGTACCCATGATGAAATTCGATATCGTCGCGCAACTTGCTCGTCCAGACCAGGCCGTCTTCGCCACCCTAGATCGAAGTTGCCAGATCCGTTTCAATCTTGGTGGGGTCCATCGAGCCGGGTGGAAAACGTGTCAGCCCATTGAAGATATAATCGAACAGGGCGCGATCCCGACCGCCGCCAGACAAATGCGGGTCAAGCTGGTTCGCATCTGCGCCAAAAGCGCCGACATTCACAACGCCCTGCGCCATCGCTTGGCCCGCCAGCATGACGCTCGGCACCCCGGCAAACAAGCCGGATTTCACTAAGGGTTTGGTCGCCTTCAGCGCCCCCAGTGTTGGATAAAGAAAAGCCGCAACTGCCTGCAAGGCGACGCCGGAACGCAGCTGGAGTCTAACCTGAATGCCAAACGCTTGGTGTCGGAATTTTGTCAGGTGACCCAACAATTCATGATTTACAGATTATTGACCCAGAACTATCGGCCTTTGCTCCTCAATTGCCTCCATGGCAAAATAGGACGTCACCGTTTCCAGCTCGATGCCGGAAATCAGCCGCCTGTAGATCCGATCGTAGGAGTTCATGTCGCGGGTGATAATCTTGAGCAGATAATCATAGTCGCCCCCAATGCGAAAGAAGTCCACCACCTCGCGGATTCCGGACACATGCTTGCTGAACTTATCCAGCCAATCGGTCGAATGGTTCCGTGTGCGCAGCATTACGAAAACCACCAGCCCGGCCCCGAAGGCGCGCCCGGTCCAGAAGAACCGTTCGCCCCTGAATTGCGCCGGAGTCCTCCAGCATCTTCAAGCGCCGCCAGCAGGCGTTTTGAGACAGTCCCACATTCTCACCAAGGCTACGCTGCGACTGCGATGCATCACGCTGAAGCTCTTCAAGAATGCGAAAGTCAATAGAATCGAATTTCTTGGCCATGTTTCGATCATATGATAGATCAAACCACGTTTTGAACAAGAAAGAGGATAGCAATTAGCAGGTTTGCCGGGCCACATTCAGCCAGACGTATTTTGGGCACTCATATGGCGGACCAAGTGACGAGCATTCTGTCAGAATTCAAGGCCACGCTGAGCGAGCCGGACCTGATCAACACCTTGCGCGCCGGCCTGATCGGCGACGACGCGATGATCGATGGTCCGTTTGGGCCGCGCCCCTTGATCTATGCCGATTACGTTGCCTCCGGTCGGGCGCTGCGGCAGGTCGAAACCTTCGTGATGGATCGCATCCTGCCCTACTATGCCAACAGTCATACCGAGGCGTCCTGGTGCGGCAGTTTCTGCACCCGCGCCCGGAACTCGGCCCGCGCCGAGATTGCCCGCATCATCGGCGCCACTGACGACTATAGCGTCGTCTTTGCAGGTGCGGGCGCCACCGCTGGCATCAATCGCCTGGTGCTTTTGCTCGACATCCCCGCGATGCTGCGTGCCGGCAAGCGCGTTATTGTTCTGGCAGGTCCGTATGAACATCACTCGAACCTGCTGCCATGGCGCGACAGCGGTGCCGAGGTTATCGAAATCGACGAAGCGACGCGCGGCGGGCCCGATATGGTCCATTTGCATGCTGCACTGGAGCATGCCCAAATCGCCGATCTGATCATCGGCGCGTTTTCCGCAGCGTCTAACGTCACCGGTATCCTGACAGACACCGTGGCGATCACTCGGCTGCTAAAGCAATTCAACGCGCTGGCGATCTGGGATTACGGCGCGGCCGCCCCCTATGTACCGATTGAGATGCACGCAGGGTCCGATCACGCCAAGGATGCCGTCGTCTGGTCGTCGCACAAGTTTCCCGGCGGTCCCGGTGCCTCTGGTGTGATGGTCGTTCGCGACTCCATTAGGCGGCGCGCCACACCGACCATGCCCGGCGGCGGTACCGTATCCTTTGTGTCGCCATGGGAGCATGTCTATTCCGACGATCTTGTTCACCGCGAAGAGGGGGGTACGCCTAACGTGATTGGCGACATTCGCGCCGCACTGGTCCTGATGATCAAAGAGGCGATGGGCACAGACTGGCTGGCGGACCGGCAGGAAGCCTTGCGCCAGCGCGCCCGCACTGTCTGGCGCAAGAACCCCAGGATCGAGATGATGGGGCTGGATGATCCGGATGCGGCGCTGCCGATTTTTTCGTTTCGTGTGCGCGACGGCAAGGGCGGCTATGTGCATCACCAGCAATTCACCCGCATGCTCAGCGACATCTACGGTATTCAGGCGCGGGGCGGTTGCGCCTGCGCCGGATCCTACGCGCACCGGCTTCTGGGGATCACCAAGGACCAGTCTGCCGCTCTGCTGACCGCGTTGCGCGAGGGCCGCGAACTGGAAAAACCCGGCTGGACCCGGCTGAACTTCTCCGCCCTGATGAGTGATGAGAAAGCGGCGAAAATCGTCGCGGACGTTGACCGACTGGCCCGTGAGGCGGCGCGGCACATGAACAACTACCGGGCAGACAGTGGGACCGCCCGATTTATTGCCCGGCTTCCCGCCCAGTGACCCGATTTGATCTTGCGTAAAGTCAGCTGATCAGTTCGCATTTTGAACGTTTCACGCTTGAAGGCGGGTTTTCGGTTTCGATTGATTGCCTCGCAACGCGCCCACTGGCGCGTCGAAATCCGCGACGTTCGTGAAAGCGGCCGAGCCGCAGGGATTGCGAACCGATCACGGGCGGGTCCTCTGTCCAGCGTTCAACCGACGCCCAGGATAGGCCTGCCAGTAGTCGGCGCGGCCTTTCTTCTTCAAAACGGAACTCATCGGGAACGGAGTTTTCTTACTGGGCGCGAGATTGAATACTTCTGCAAGAAACGGATTTGCAGTAGCATCCGAATCGATCAGCCATCCTATTTTCGGCAAGAAGGAACCATCATGCCAATAGAGTCTGCCACATCTTGACGGCGTGACACAGCTTCGCGCTCCTGGCCGGAGCGCCGCTTCCGACTCGACTGACATCCAAGCCACTGTCGCTGATATCCTTTCCAAGGTCAGGGATCGGGGCGATGCGGCCGTTGCCGAGTTTGCATCGAAGTTCGACAAGAGCGATCTGACTGCGTTCGAGGTGAGTCGGGAACACCGTGAGGCGGCGTTGAACGAGCTTGATGCACAAACGCGCGCTGATACGGAATTCGCCATTGCAAACGTACGCAATTTTGCCGAAGCGCAGATGGCAACAATGCGCTCTCTGGAAATCGAAATCCTTCCTGGCGTGCATCTGGGCCACCGCGTGATTCCGATCAAGAAAGTCGGTTGCTACGTTCCGGGCGGGCGCTATCCGTTGCTTTCGGCACCGATCATGACGATCGTGCCAGCGAAAGTCGCTGGCGTTGGCCAGGTGATCGCCTGTCTTCCCCCGAATGCGCACCCGGCGATGATCGCAGGCTGTCACCTGTCCGGCGCCGACCGGATATTCCGCATCGGTGGCGCCCAGGCCATCGCGGCGCTGGCGTTCGGCACCGAGACCGTGCCTGCTGTCGATAAGATCGTCGGCCCCGGAAACGCCTTCGTCAACGAAGCAAAGCGGCAGGTTTTCGGTCCGGTAGGGATCGACCAGCTTGCGGGGCCTTCGGAAATCTACGTTCTGGCCGACAGCACGGGTGACGCGGAAATGATTGCCACTGACCTGCTGGCGCAGGCCGAGCATGATGTGCGCACGAGGGTTGGATTGATCACGACCGATGCCGCGCTTGCCCAGAAGGTCGAGGATGAGGTTGAACGGCAGCTAAAGGATCTCGCCACCGCCGAGACGGCTTCGCAGGCATGGCGGGACTACGGGGAAATTGCAGTATGCGAGGATGAGGCGGCGATGATCGCCTATTCCGATCATATCGCGGCTGAGCATCTTCAGGTGCATACTGCCGATCCACAGAAAACGGCGAAGAAACTGAGCAACTATGGCTCGCTGTTCATCGGCGAAATGGCCAGTGTCGTCTATTCCGACAAGTGTTGTGGCACCAATCATACACTGCCGACGATGGCGGCGGGGCGTTACACCGGCGGACTCTGGGTTGGGGCTTATGTCAAGGTTGCCACCCATCAGTGGCTGGAACCCGAGGGCGTAAAGGCAGTTGCGCCACCAGCGGTGCGTCAAAGCACAAGCGAGGGGCTCGACGGTCACCGCCGCGCGGCGCAGCTACGACTGGACCGGCTTCAGGCGATGTAAGGCGCCATCGCTCCGTGATCGGTGGCGGCCTCGAACGCTGCGCCGACGCTTAGAACTGTCGCCTCGTCCCCGTGACGTCCCACGATCTGTAGGCCCAGCGGCAATCCGTCGGCGAAGCCCATTGGTACGGATAGGGCTGGGTGGCCGGTTACGTTGAACGGGATCGTCCGCATAGCGGTCCAGATTGCTTTGCCATCGGCGAAGGCACTGAACGGCAGGGCGGGGGCCATCGTCGTGGGCAGGATCAGAACGTCGTGATCTGTCAGCACGGCGTCCACATCTTTGCGAAATACCTTCGCCGTATTGTGCGCCGTCGCCAGCTGGTCCGGCGTCACGGATACGCCGGACATGATATTCTCAGCGGCCATCCGGCCAACGGCGGCAGTTTCTGCCGCTACCGCATCGCCATGCGTCGCGTATTCTTCGGCATGAATAATGCAGGCGGCGGCGTTTTCGATGTCGGCATAGTCAGGAAGGCGCGACAAAGCCACTTGCGCGCTACATAGGGTGAGGACAGAGGCGGCAGCGTCCATTAGTTGCAGCAGGTCGGCATGTGCAGCTTCATCGTGACACCAGTCGCGACCATAGGCGATGCGGATGCCTGCGATATCGGACAGAAGCGATAGAGGGCGGCCCGCCATGACTGCAAAGGCCGCCGCCGCCTCGGGTACGGTGCGGGCAATTGGCCCGATATGGTCGAGCGAGGGGGCAAGTGGCATGACGCCCTCAGCCGGCACCGCGCCATAGGTCGGTTTCAACCCGACCGTGCCGCAATAGGCCGAGGGGCTGCGGATGGACCCGCCCGTATCCGTACCGAGCGTGAGCCGCACCATGCCCGCGGCCACGGCGGCGGCCGAACCGGATGACGATCCGCCGGTTATGTGGGCGCGGTTCCACGGATTGCGGGGTTGCGGATAGAGGCTGTGTTGGTCCGGTCCGACGGTTGCCAGTTCGTAGGTCGCGACAAGCCCAAGCGGGATCGCCCCGGCATCGAGCATCGCCTGCACGGCGGGGGCGGTGTCAGAGGCGATACGATCCTGATGCAGCCGCGACCCCCAACGTACCGGCCAGCCGGCCACGTCGAAGATGTCCTTGATCGCGAAGGGGATGCCATGCAGCGGGCCCAGGTCTTGCCCGTTCGCGGTGGCGTTATCTGCCGCGCGCGCGGCGTTCAGGGCGGCAGCGGTCGCGACATGTACGAAGGCACCGATCGCGGGGTCGCGTTTCTCGATCCTCTCCAAATGTGCCTCGGTCAGCGCGATCGCTGAAAGCTCGCCGCCTCGCAGGGCTGCGCCGGCTTCAGAGATCGTCAGATCTGCGGGATGACGCTTCAAGTGCGAGATCTTTCAAAAGCGGTCCAGGCGGCCTCGAACTTGTCAAAGTCGAAGCCCGGTTCACGCGCCGGTCCCAAGACAAGCTGTTCTGTCTCCTGCATTTTTTCAATCGCCGCTTTCAACCGGTTGATCACGTCGGGTGGGATCACCGCAGCGCCGTGCCGGTCTGCATGGACAAGATCGCCGGGGCGAACCGTCAGCCCGAAAACCGTCACCGGCAGGTCAATTGCGGTCACATGGACAAATCCGTGGCTTGGGCCGACCGATCCCGCAATCACCGGAAAACCCTCGGCCAGATCGCCGAGATCGCGCATCACCCCGTTCGTCAGGGCGCCCGACATACCAAAGCCCTTGTGGATAACCGTATTCACCTCGCCCCAGTAGGCGCCGATGCAATGCGGGAAATCCTCGTCTTCGACCACCGCAACCGATGGTTTCGGCCCCTCGGCCATCGCCTTGTAATAGGCCATTCGGCGGGTGCGGATGATATCGGCGGCCTCCTCGGGTGGGGCGAGCGCCGCGATCTTCGCGGTCACGGCATAGCCGACGACAGCCGCCGCCCCGGGATCGGACGACAGCATCGTGCCGCGGGTGAAACCGTTGAAACCGCGCTTGCCTTGCGCGACCTCGATCGCGTTGCAGACGGTAGGGGTATCGACACTGCGCAACAGCGCCAGAGGTGCATCGTCCATGTCAGTCCTCCAGCCAGCGGGCAAGTGCTGCATTGGTTTGGTCCGGTTTTTCCAGGGTGGGCAGATGCCCGGAGCCGTCGACGATGGTAAGCGTCGAATGCGGGATCAACCGGTGCATCAGTTCATGGCGTTGAACCGGACAGGCACGGTCTTCACGCCCGCAAAGGATCAATGTCGGGACGGTGACGGCGCGAAGCGTGTCCTGCTGGTCGGGCCGGTCGCGAAGCGCAATCGACTGGCGGATGAACACCTCGGCACCAAGGTCTTCGGCCATCTCCATGCAAAGATCGAGGATCGCCTGCTTGCCATCGCCATCCGCCAGGTAGTTCGGCTTCATTTCATCACGCATCACGGTGCGCAATCGTCCGGCTTTTACATTCTCGATCTGCGGCGTGCGACGATCGCGCATGGCCGGAGCCTCTGCCAGCGGATTGGTGTCGAGGAGTGCAAGGCGCGTCACACGCTGCGGTGCGAGGCGCACGACTTCCATCGCGACAATGCCGCCCATGCTAAGACCCGCAAGCGCAAACCGTTGGGGTGCTGTGGCAAGAACGCTGGTGGCAAGGCCGTGCATCGTATCATGGCCGGTGATGTCGCCGACGGTGATATCGCAATCCCTGCCCATTGCCGCGATCTG
This sequence comes from uncultured Alphaproteobacteria bacterium, assembly GCA_963768355.1. GTDB lineage: Bacteria > Pseudomonadota > Alphaproteobacteria > Rhodobacterales > Rhodobacteraceae > JAHEAO01. The sequence goes on along the minus strand of CAVYHT010000027.1, from coordinate 50,773 downwards.
CGGCGCGAACATTCGTTCGTCGCACATCATGCCGGGCAGAAGGACGAGCGGCGTCACCGGACCAAAGCCGCCCCTTCGGCGAGGGCTTTCAGCTTGGCATAGGCGATATCGGGATCGACCGCACCGAAGCCCGCGAAGGTGCCGAAGCCGCAATCAGACCCGGCGATGACCCGTTCGGGGCCGACGATATCCGTAAATCTTTCAATGCGCTGCGCCACAAGTTCCGGGTGCTCAACGAAGTTGGTGGTCGTGTCGACGACGCCGGGGACCAATATCTTGCCCTCGGGGATATCGCCCTTGCGGTCACGAAACACCGTCCATTCATGGCCGTGGCGCGGGTTCGAGGTTTCGAACAGAACATAGCACGCCTTCGCGGACATCAGCGTGTCGAACATCGTCGCCATGGGGATGTCGCAGACATGCGGGCCTTCGTAATTGCCCCAGCAGATGTGAATCCGCACTTTTTCGGCCGGGATATCGGATAAAGCGTGGTTCAGCGCGTCGACATGGGTTTGAGCGACCTTGACGAATTCGGCGTCGGAGAGGTCGGTGAACAGCATGTGACGGCTGAGCGCAAGGTCCGGACAGTCGAGTTGCAGATCGAGGCCAGAGGCGACGATGGTCTCGTACTCCTCTTTCATCGCATCGGCCAAAGCTGCCAGATAAGCCTCTCGTGTTTTGTAGAAATCGTTTTGCAGGAAAAGCGAGATGACGCCGGGTGACGCCGCGTTCATGAAGCCGCGTTTCGCGCCGTGTTCTGACATCGCGGCCTTCAGGTTCGCAATGTCCTTTTGCAGCTCTCCCTGCCCTTTCGAGCGAACTTCGCCGATGCATTTCGGGCGGGCATATTGCGGCGTGCCGCCTTCATTCGCCAACCTTTCCAAGAACTTGGGGAATAGCTTGAGGTCGGCGGGCGCGTTGCGGTCGCTGTCACCACCAAAGCCGGTGTACCGGTCCTTGACGTAAGTGGCGTAGCTGATCTTCGAGGTTTCACCGTCAGAGACGATATCGATCCCCGCATCCACTTGTTTTTTTACAGTTTCGGACACCGCCGCCGTCATGCAAGCGTCGAACTCGGCTGCATCATAAGGTTTGCGGTTTTCGCGGGCGAAGATGAAATCGACCACCTTTTGCGTCCGCGGCAGGCTGCCCACATGGGTCGTCAGTATGTTGCTCATCCGGTCAAATCCCTCTGTCTGCATCGTGTCGGCAAAGCCTGTGGCAGGCGTATGGCATCGGGCCATGCGCCTGCCGTCCGCTTCAGCCCTTCCAGGTCGCGCCGGCCTTGTCGTCGGTGGACACGACATGATAAAGCGCCGCTTCGCCCGTCATCGACGGAACCGCGGAGTGATCGAGATTTTCCGGCACGCTCATCGTGTCGCCGGGGGCCAGCACCGCCGAGCCGCCATCCCAGTCCACCCGCCAGTGTCCTTTGACCGGCATCAGGACTGACGGGCGGTCATGGCTGTGCTTCTTGTCGGTCGCGGATTTGCGGGTGATCAGATCGACCTCGAATCCCGGTTTGTCGCGGATCACGCCTTTCTCGCCGATCACCTTGGCGGCTTTCTTGTCTGCGATCGCCACAAGATCGTTGTAGCGCCGGACATAGCCGCCAATGACCTGCATCGAGGTCGGCTCATCGACCTCAGCCAGTTCCTTTTCGGTCAGAACCGGCATCGGCTTGACACCCTCGGGCAGTGTCTGGCCCTTCTTGGTGTCGTAGAGCTTGCCGTTTTCGCCCAGGATCAACCCGTGATCCTTGGCATCCTCGATTACCTGCGGTGCCCAGATCACGCCGCCGCCGGCATCATCGCCGCCAAGGATCGCCATGATCATCCCGTAATCGGTGCCGATATTCTCGAACCCACGGAAGATGTTCGTGGGGATGTTGAAGATGTCACCTTCTTCCAGAACGACCTCTCCGGCATCACCCCAACGGCCCCAGAAAAACCGCCAGCGGCCTTTCAGGACAAAGAAAACCTCTGCCGTGCGATGGTTGTGCAAGGAGTTTCGGCATTTCGGCGGCTGGCCCGCCGCGCCAATATTGAAGCCGTGCGGGATAGAGATATGCACGTGCTGGTCGCGGCTTTCACTGACGCCGCCGCCGATGATCGTGAAATTCTCTTTCCGATCGCTGCCCGGTGTGTGGGCGTCGATGAAGGCGGTTTTACAGGGCTGCAATTCGCCGTAGCGGACGATGCGGGATTCCATTTCTTGCGGTGTCATCAGACGTCTCCAGTATGCAGATGAATTTGTTTCCAGATCGCGACCTCGTCCCAAAGGCTGAATTCACGGCGCAGTCCCCAGGGGCCGAACTCGGCATGGGTGAAGCCCATGATGTGAACCGGCGCGCCGGTGGGCGGGCCAAACACGCCGTAGCCGTCATGGGTGCCTGTCAGGCTCCACCGGATCGCGGCGCGATCGGGTTCGCCGGGATCGGAGCGGCCGATCTGGTGATGAACCTCAAAACCGGCACTGGGGAAGGCGCTGCGCAGTTGCATCCATTGCGCTTCAGCGAACGGGCGGGACCAGCCGGTGACGCCGCCAGCGTGGCAGACGTGCACCGCGCGGTCATAGTGCTCGCCGATCACGGCGATGTCCTTGTCCATGATCCGGGTCAGGATTTCGGTCAGGCGCTGCCCCAGCGGATGGTCGTTACCGCGCCCAAGATAGGGGCCGGGGCGGTCCTGATCCGGGGTGAACGGGCGCGTCGCGTTGTCCGGCCCGCCTTCGCGCTGGATGCTGGCGCGCGCCCAGTCGGCGGGGGTATGGCCCAGCTGCTGGACCATCGACGAGAAGTCGTAGCAGAGCCATTCATCCTCGATCACATCGTCCTTGACGTAACAATCGGCGATGCAGCGAGTCGTAACAACTCGTCCGGTCGGCGGGCCGAAAACACCATGCCCGGTATGGGTGCCGATGATGACGGAGCGATGCGACGAGAGGTATCCGTCGTCGTCGTCGCCCGACCAGATCACGTCGTCACCTAGGATTTGTCGATCCGGGAACGCCGCCTGCGAGGCCAGCGTATCGTCGATGACGCCTGTATTGCCAAGGATCAGCGCGGCAGTCGAGCGCATGACCATGTCGGCAGCGTAGGAGCGTTTCAGCGACGATATCTGTCGCCCCTCCCAGATCTCAAAGGTGACGCCCTGAATGTAGTCGGGCAGGTTGGCGAACCGCGATGTCATCCCGCCGCTCCGGCATGAAGATGGATCTGTTTCCAGATCGCGACCTCGTCGATCAGAGTAAACTCGCGGCGCAGACCCCATTCGCCCCATTCGGCATGGGTGATACCCATCACATGCACTTCGGCCCCGGTAGGCGCGCCAAAATAGCCGGACCCGCCGTGTTTGCCGGTCAATGACCAGCGCACGGCGGCGCGGTGCGGAGTGCCGGCATCGGCTCGACCGATCTGGTGATGAACCTCGAATTTCGCGGTCGGAAAGGAAGAGCGGAGGCGCATCCAGTCGGTTTCGGGGAAGTCCCATGACCAGTCGCCGCGGGCACCCCAGTGTTCGGTTCGCACCGCGCGGTCATATTCGGCGCGGATCACGGTAAAGTCCTTGTCCATCATCCGGGTCAGGATGTTCGCCAGCCGCTGGCCCCATTCATTGTCGTTGCCGCGCGCCTTGTAGGGGCCTTCGATATCATGGTCGGGGTGGAACGGTTTGATGCAGGCGTCAGGGCCGCCCTCTGCACTCGATCTGATAGCGGGCATAGTCCGCCGGTTCCCAGCCAAGTTGCCGCGCCACGCCGCCGACATCGCGGATCAGCCATTCATCGTCGATCACATCGTTTCGGGCGGCGCAGTCTGCAATCGTGCGAACGGTAAAGCGCTTGCCGGTGGGCGCACCGAACGCGCCGTATCCTGTATGGGTGCCTGACGTGACCAGACGGTGCGAGGACAGGAACCCGTCATCCTCATTGCCCGACCAGATCACATCCTCGCCCAGCAGCTGCCGGTCGGGGAATTCTGACAGCGTCGCCAGCGTGCCGTCGATGACGCCAGCATTGCCGCGGACAAGGCCCGAGGGGAAGCGCATCGGGAATGTCTTTGCCGTAATAATGGTGCAGGGTCGCAAGACCACGATCTTCCCAGATCTCTTTGGTGATCTTCAGGATGTAGTCCGGCAAGTCCTTGAACTGGTTCGAAAACCCTTTCATTCGTGATGCCCCGTTTGCAAGAGGATCTGTTTCCAGATCGCTGTTTCGTCGATCAGTGCATATTCGCGGCGGATCGTCGGGCCGCCGTCTGTGCCGAACGGCCCGTATTCAGCGTGACACATGCCCATGATGTAAACCTCGGCCCCGGTCGGCGTCGCCGAACCGACCCCAGCCGGAATGCTTGCCGTGCAGCGACCAGCGCAGCGCGGCGCGGGGTGGCATCATCGGATCGTCGCGGCCGACGACATGGTCGACGGTGAAGCTGGCATTCGGGAAGGCCGCGCGCAAGCCGATCCAGAACTGATCGGCATCGGACCAGCCAAGGCCGTTATGACCACCGGGGTAAAAAAGGTTCACGGCACGGTCATAGTGCTTCGGAATGACATCCATGTCGGCGGCCATGATCCGCGTAAGGGTTTCGGCGTAGCGTTGACCCCATTCGTTGTCATTGCCGCGGCCTGTATAGGGGCCGACAACATCGGTCGCGGGGGTCATGGGGCGAACACAGTTGTCTGGCCCGCCCTCGCGCTCGATCAGATCGCGGGTCCAGTCCACCAGGTCAAAGCCCAGCTGCGCGACGACGGCCGACTGATCGCGGACCAGCCATTCGTCATAGACGGCATCGTCGCGGATCGCGCAATCGGCGAGGATGCGGTAGGCGACGCGACGCCCGGTGGGCGTGCCGTACATGCCGGGTCGGTTATGGGTAGCCGTGCAGATCAGCCGATGCGAAGAAAGATAAGCGTCCGAAGTCTCGGTCGCGCCCGTTGGCGTCGTCGCACCAGATCACATCCTCGCCCAGCAATTCGCGGTCCGGAAATTCCGCCAGCGTCGCCATCGTCGCGGCGATCACGCCCGAATTGTCGACGCACCACCGAAGCAGGCGAGCGCACGATCAGCCCCGGCGCATAGCGGTGGCGCAGCGAGCCGATCTCGCGATCCTCCCAGATTTCCTTGGTGATGCCGATGATGAAGTGAGGGACATCCCGCCATTTCGGGTCAAAGCCACGCATTGCTCTAGTCCTTCGTGTTGCGGGTCGAGCCGCGCAGGATCAGTTCGCCCTCCAGCTTGACCTTGCGCGGCGGCGCGCTGGAATCGTCGATGCGGGTCAGCAGTGTCTCGACAGTTTGCGCGACCATCCGGTTGATCGGCTGGCGATAGCTGGTCAGGTCGTAGGCGGGCCAGGCGGCGATGGGGACATCGTCGAATCCAGCGATGCTGACATCTTCCGGGATCCGCAGCCCCAGCTTGAAGCGCAGCGCGTCCATCACCGCAAACGCCATGTGGTCGTTGCAGACGAAGGCGGCGTCGGGGCGGTCGCGTCCGGCGAACATCTCCAGCGCGGCAGCGCGGGCCATACGCGTATTCGAACCCGCCGACTTCGCGGAATGCACAGCGAGCAGGCCCGCCTCTTCCAGCGCATCACGGAAGCCGAGCTCGCGGTCGCGCTGCGTGGAGGCGCCCTCGAAACCGGCGATATAGCCAATTCGCGCGTGCCCCATTTCGGCGAAATGGGCGGCGATCTCGCGGCTGCCGTCGATAATTGTCGGTGGTGACCGAGCACATGCGCTCGTCATCCTGATCGCGGTTGAACAGCACGACAGGGATGCCGTGATCGTTGCAGCGGGCGGCAAGCTCGGACGACATCGACACCGAGGCGAGCACGATGCCATCGACCTGATAATCCAGGATTTCCTTCATCACGTCCTGGATGTCCCCGACTGTCTGCGAGGCCATGAAGACCAGAACATGATAGCCCTTGGCCTGAAGAGCGACCGAGAGGCGTTCCACCGCAAGGGGATAGAACTGATTTTCCAGATAGGCGACGACCAAGCCGATGATCCGGCTTTTGCCGGTGATCATCGCGCGGGCCAGCGACGTTCGGGCGATAGCCTAATTCGTCAGCGGCGCGCAGAACCTTTTCGCGTGTGCCTTTCGAGGCGCTGGCGCCGGGCGTAAATACCCGGCTGACTGCCGATTGGCTGACGCCAGCGCGCCGCGCCACCTCGATGCGATGTGATCCGATCGTCTGCCATCAGTCCGCCGTCCAACCCCCGTCGATCAGCAGCGACGTGCCGGTGACCAGAGCCGATGCATCAGAGGCCAGGTAGACCACCGCGCCCATGATGTCCTCGACCTCGCCGACGCGGCCGAGCTTGATCTTGTCGGCGATCCAGGCGACGCGTTCGGGGTCGTCGAAGGTCGCCGCCGTCAGCGGCGTGCGGATGAAGGTCGGGCAGATCGTGTTGATCCGGATTCTGCTTCGGGCCCCATTCGATCGCCATCGCCTTTATCATGCCTTCCAGCCGTGCTTCGTGGCACAGTAGACCGCACGGTCGACGCCGCCGACATGGCCCATCTGGCTGCTGATATGGATGATCGAGCCGCCGCTCTCGTCGCATCATCGCCCGCGGCCACGGCGACGGACAGGAAATAGGCGGCGCGCAGGTTGAGGTCCATCACCGCGTCGAAATCGTCTGGCCGTCGTCTCGATCGCAGGCGAGTGCCGGGCTAGACCGGCGCGAATTGACGCACGATGTCGAACCCGGGCTGGGCGTCGATTGCGGCGTTCAGTCGCCTCGAGGTCGGCGATGTCGAGCGCGCAGCGCCTCGGCGCGACCAGCCGTCCGACGTCATCTCGGCGACGGTCGTCTGCAGTTTCTCGATGCCCCGCGCCGCACAGACGACATGCGCGCCCGCCTCGGCCAGCGCGACGGCACAGGCCTGACCGATGCCCGAAGACGCGCCGGTCACCAGCGCACGCTTGCCGTCAAGTCGCATACGAAGGGGTGCGGGGCAGGGTCACTCGGCGGCTTCCCGGTGCGGTGCGCTTTCGCCGTAGGGCACGTTGATGCCGCCATAGCGGCGCACCCGGATGTTGCATTGCTCGGCATGGCCGACGAAGCCTTCGAGCATGCACAGCCGCGAGCCGTATTCGCCGATCATCGCCGCCGCCTCGTCGGTGAGTGATGCGCTGATAGCTGTGCGTCTTCAGATACTTGCCGACCCACAGGCCGCCGGTATAGCGCCCCGCCTTTTTGGTCGGCAGGGTGTGGTTGGTGCCGATCACCTTGTCGCCGTTGGCCACGTTGGTGCGCGGACCCAGGAACAGCGCGCCATAGCAGGTCATGTTGTCCAGGAACCAGTCGTCGCGGTCGGTCATCACCTGCACGTGTTCGGACGCAATGTCGTCGGCGACCTTCAGCATCTCGTCATAGGTGTCGCAGACGATGACCTCGCCGTAGTCCTCCCACGACTTCTGCGGGCGGTGTCGGCGGTGGGCAGGATCTTCAGCAGGCGGTCGATCTCGCTCATCGTGTCGTCGGCCAGTTTGCGGAAGTTGGTCAGCAGAACGGCGGGCGATGTTGTAGCCATGCTCGGCCTGCCCCAGCAGATCGGTCGCGCAAAGCTCGGCGTCGACGGCGTTTCGTCGGCGATGACCATGGTTTCGGTCGGCCCGGCGAACAGGTCGATGCCGACGCGGCCAAACAGCTGGCGCTTGGCCTCGGCGACAAAGGCATTGCCGGGGCCGACGAGCATATGCACCGGCTCGATCGTCTCGGTGCCGAGCGCCATTGCGCCGATGGCCTGAATGCCGCCGAGCACATAGATCTCATGCGCGCCGCCGAGGTGCATCGCGGCGATGACGGCCGGGTTCGGCTCGCCCTTGAAGGGTGGCGTGCAGGCGATGATCCGCGGCACGCTTGGCGACGCGACGCCGTGGCCACCGACATATGCGCCGAGGCGACCATCGGAAACTTGCCGCCGGGCACGTAGCAGCCGACCGACTGCACCGGGATGTTCTTGTGGCCGAGAATGACGCCCGGCAGCGTCTCGACCTCGATATCGAGCATCGAGTCGCGCTGCGCCTGGGCAAAGTTGCGCACCTGTGCCTGCGCGAACCTGATGTCCTCCAGATCGCGCGGGCTGACCTTGGCGATCAGCGCCTCGATCTGGTCGTCGCTCAGGCGATAACTGTCGGGGCTGTAGTTGTCGAATTTCTCCGCCATCTCGCGCACGGCCGCATCGCCGCGCGCCTCGATGTCCTTCAGCGCCGCCTCGACGGTGGCGCGCACGGCTGCGTCGTCCTCGGCGCGCTCGGCTTCGGGCTTGCCCTTTTTCAGATGGGTCACGGTCATTTCAGGTTCCTCATGCAGGGTGGGGCGGCGTCAGCAGAGCCGTCGTCGAAATGTTCCCAGCCGTGGCCGTCGAACACATCGCGGCCAAGCTGGGCCAGAACATGGGCGAAATCGACCGACACCCAGTTGTCCGCGATCCGGCCGTCCTCGACCTTCCAGAAATCCATGTAGGGGATCGTCACCCGCTTGCCGGTGGCTGCGATCCCCATGAAGGTGCCGCTATGCGTGGCTTCGATATGGCCGAAGCACGAGGCCCAGTCGCCCTCGCAAATGAAGCGGTCGGTCTTGTAATCGCGGTCGGTGAAGGCGGCGCGGAGCGGCAATTGCCAGTTGTCGCGAAACGCCTGCGAGGTTCGGTCTTGGTGCCGCAGCCCTGATTGCCCATCCAACGGAAATCCTCGTGGAAATGCGCTGCCATGTCGTTGGAATTGGCGGCCAGCGCGGCCTCCATCCGCAGGATCACCTGGCGGGTCGCTTCGGCCTGTTCGCTTGGTGTCATGGCAGATGCGATCCTTTCGCCCGGTGGCGGTGTCGAACAGGTGGCAGATGTCCGGCGGGGATGCGGGCATCGACGATGTCGCCGATCGCGGCGCGATAGTCCTTGTTGGTCTTGATCGAGACCAGAGACGTCGCCCAGACGCCAGGTGATCATCGACGCTTCGCCCAGAAGCTCGATCGAATACATCGGCGCGGCGATCTGGCCGTTGCCCGGCGACGATCTCGGCATCCTCGGCGCGGAACCCGAGCGTCACTTTGCCGAAACTGACCGCAGTGGTCAGGCCCGTCGACCCGAATACCGTCGCCCTGAAAGATGCCGTCCTCGAGCCGACCCTCGACCAGGTTCATCGCCGGGCGTGCCGATGAAGCTGGCGACGAAGGTATTGGCGGGCATGTCGTAGATATCGGTCGGCGTGCCGACCTGCTGGATCTTGCCCGCGTTCATCACCACCACGCGGTCGGCCAGGGTCATCGCCTCGATCTGGTCGTGGGTGACATAGACGGTGGTGGTCTTGAGCTTGGATTGCAGGTTCTTGATCTGCGCGCGGGTCGAGACGCGCAGCTTGGCGTCGAGGTTCGACAGCGGCTCGTCCATCAGGAACACCGTCGGCTTGCGCACGATGGCGCGGCCCAGCGCGACCCGCTGGCGCTGACCGCCCGACAGGTCCGCCGGCCGGCGATCCATGAAATCCTCAAGCTCGACCATGCTGACGGCTGTCATGACCATGTCGTGGTGCTTATCCTTCGGCACCTTGCGCACCCGCAGCGGGAAACCGGATGTTCTCGTAGACGTCAGGTTCGGGTAGAGGCCGTAGGACTGGAACACCATCGAGATGTCGCGGTCCTTGGGCTCGAGATTGTTGACCATCCGGTCGCCGAGCCAGATCTCGCCGTCGGTCACATCCTCGAGTCCGGCGATCATCCGCATGGTGGTGGATTTGCCGCAGCCCGACGGGCCGAGCAGCACCAGAAACTCCTGATCGGCGATGTCGAGATCGAAATCGTCGACGCCGATGAAGCTGCCCCAGCGCTTGTTGACGTTCTTGAGTTGCAGTCTGGCCATTGTAAGCCCCTTTATCCCTTGACGGCGCCGGCGGTCAGGCCGCTGACGATTTGGCGTTGGAAGAACATGATCAGCACAAACAGCGGAGCGATCGCCGAGACCACCGCCGCGACGGCGAACATCACGTTGCCCTTGGTCTGGGTGGTGCCAAGGAAGCTGGCGATCTTCGGGATCATCGTCTGGTTCTCCTTGCTGAGCAGCATCGCGGTGACCGCGAAGTCGTTGTAGGCCAGCAGGAAGGAGAACAGCCCGGTAGTGATCACCCCCGGCCACATGACCGGGATGATCGACATAGCCGAAATGCCTGAAACCGGGTGCAGCCATCGACCATGGCGCTTTCATCGAGGTCCTTGGGGATGATCAGGAAGAACGAATGCAGCATCCAGAGCGTGAACGGCTGGTTGATCGCCACCAGCACGATGATCGTGGTCGAAAGATGGCCCCAGAGGTTCCACTCAAAGAACGGCAGCAGATAGCCCGAGACGAGGGTAACGGCGGCATCGCCCGAAAGACCAGCGCCACCATCAGCAGCCAGAAGGTATAGCGGAAACCTGGACCGCGCCAGCGCATATCCGCCCAGCGTGCCGCAGGTCAGCGAGATGATCACGACCAGACCGTGACGATGGCGGTGTTGAGCGCGGCCCGCCAGAACTCCTGCTGCACCCAGGCGCCGTCGTAGCCCGTCCGAGGTGAAGGCGCTGCCGTGTCTGACCTGGGTCACGGGCCCGGTAGATCGCGTTGATCCAGTCGGCGTGGGAAAAGAAATCGCCTTCGACCTTGAACGATCCCCACATGCGTCCAGAGAAACGGGAACGCCGCGACGATCAGCCAGAGCAGCAGAAACCCGGTCGAGAGCGCGACGAGGCGGGATCGGCTTTTGCAGCGTTGGTTGGACATGGTCTGCGCTCCCTCAGGTCTTGCGGTTGAAGTCGCGCCAGGTGCGGAGCAGCACCGGCGACAACAGGATGACGACGCCGATGATCGTCAGCACCGATGTGGCGGCCGCGGAGACGAACAGACGGCGATTTCGCGGCGCCGCAGATCGTTGTAGATGAGGTAGCTGAGCGAGGTCGCGTTGGCCGCCGCCGAAAAGCCGACGATCGGTTCGAACACCCGGAAATTGTCCATCAGCTGCATCAGCGCGACGAACGTCACCAGCGGCATCAGATACGGAATGACGACGAAGCGCATCCGCTCCCACCGGCTGGCGCCGTCGACCATCGCGCGATTCCAGCGTGTCCTGTGGTACGGTTTGCAGCCCGGCATAGAACACCACGAAGGCAAAGGGCGCGGAGTGCCAGACGCCATAGACGAACAGCGTGATCCAGGTCAGCGTCGGCGAAGCCTTCAACGACAGGATGGGATCGTTGAAGAGCCCTTGCAGCGCGGCGCCGATGACGCCGCGCGCTGTCGATCATCCAGAACAGGACCAGCGAGCCGACCAGCGGCGTCACGAGCATCGGCAGAAGCGAGAAGAAGATCACCGGACCCTTGAGCGACTTGCGGGATCGAATTGACCACGACCGCGATGATGAAACCAAGGATGATGACCAGCGGCGTGACGATGAAGGTGTAGGTGAGGGTGAAGATCAGCGCCTTGTAGAACGGCAGGTTCATGATTCGGTTGCGGATCTCGCCGAAATTCTCGCTGGTCGCGACAAATCTCGTCGATCTCTCGAAGGCCAGATGGCTGGCGTTGGTATAGGTGCCCAGTCCGTTGAACCGGCCCGCGGCTGGCTCGCGCGCAGCTCGGCCATCGCGGCGCTGTCGACGCTGACCTCGGGTGCAGCCGAAGGGGCCGCAGTTCTCGACCTCGATCAGGATCTGTTCATGCTCGATGAAGAGCGACTGGTACGCGACCGAGATGATCGGCAGGGCGATGAACAGGAGCATCGCCAGAAGCGACGGCCAGATGAAGGCCAGAAGGTCTTGTGTGGCATGAGCTATCCTCCTGCCGCGCCGACGAAACGGTGCAGTGGCGTTCGCACGTCAGGTGGAAGGGTCGGGGGAGCCAGCAAGTGGCTCCCCCGACGGGTTATCGCTAGTTCAGAAAGCCGGCTTCGGTCGCTGCGGTCGTATAGGCCGCAGTGACGTCAGCCAGAGCCTGTTCGGCGCTTTCATTGCCCTGCAGGTACTCGGCCAGATTGTCGCCGAGTGCGGTGTGCAGCAGCCCCATGTAGGGCAGCATCGGATAGGGACGCGCGCCGCCCTGAAGATCGGCGATCGACACCGGTGGCCGCGCGTGACGGCTCGTAGCCCTCGATCAGCCAGACGGCGGCGTCTCGGTTCGCCTCCATCGTTTCGGGCGAGATGCCGACCATCATCGCGCGGAAGGATGCTTCGGCATCTTCGTCCGAGATATTCTTGGCGATGGTGAAGCCGTCCCACCAGAGCGCGGCAGACGGGATCGATCTTGCCGCCGATGGTCGGCGCGGCGGCGAACTGCGGTGTTTGCCGCGATTTCCGGCGCCGGGCTGTCGTCGGCGATATAGGCGCCAGCGCGCGAACCCCACGAGATGGACAAGCGCGACTTCGCCCGCTTCCCAGACCGGCTTTTGCGAGTTGCTGTCGTAGGTGACCCAGTCCTGGCTCATGTACCCGGTCATCTCCTTCATGGTCTCGAGCACCGCAAGGCCATCCGCGTTGTTGATGGCCAGCTTTGCCGATGCCGGGCTCGAAGAACTCGTTGCCGGTGCCGAGGTACGTGTTGACGAATTCCGCGGCGATGTTCCAGCCAGGCATGTAGTTTGACGGCAATCGGCGTCTCCATGACGCCGTTGGCGCGAAGGATTTCGGCAGCGGCCATCATCTCATCATAGCGAGGTGGGCACCGCGATGCCGTTCTCGGTCAGAATATCTTCGCGATAGAACAGGTGCTGGGCATTGGCCATGAACGCAATCGCCATGACCTTGCCATCGACCCGGATCAGTTGGCTATCCTGAAGCTGCTGGCCCCATTTCGCGACATATTCGTCCAGCGGGCGGATCAGGTCGTCGTTCAGAAGCGGCACGACCGAGTTGGTGGCGACGACTCGCGACGGTGTAGGTCGCGGGGTTCGTCGTCAGTGCCGGCACCTGGATGTTCTTGTGCTCTTCGGTCTGGTTCCTGGTCACCTCCACAGTGTCGCTGGCGCATGTCTGCGCGGCATCGCAATGGCGTGCAGCGCAGCGAAAGTCGTTGGAAAGTATGCGGACCGAGCCCTTTCGATCCCGCAATCGGCCCAGGCAACGCCCGCCGACGCAATCAGCGCGCAGTCGGCGACCGTTGTTTTCATCTTGAGATTCATTCCGGTTTTCTCCCGTTGAGTTGCAGAACCCTTAGCGCACCTGATCAGGGGCCTCGGATCCTTTGATGTTGAATGGACGCCTGGCAGCGAGTCTGGCGCGAGAGTAGGTTAACTATATTTGAATACGCTTGCAATGTTTTTGTTTTCGGGTGTCATTGTGTGCCGAAACAGCCAGTCGGAAAAATGCCATGCCGGACAGACCTCGCAACGCTCAAACGCCAGCTACACGAAGGCCTTGGCGAGCTCTGCCGAGGCCGGCGCGAAGGGTGCCGTCGAGGGCGGCGGCCGCGCTCTATCACCCGGATGTTCATCTGCGGGCTGCGCACCCGATGAACGAATTCGCACGGCCTCGAGTCGCTGCATGCGACGCTCTGGGCGCCGCTGTTCACGTCATTTCCCGATGTCGAGCGCCGCGATCTGATCGTCGTTGGCGGGCGCTACGAGCACCGCGACTACGTCGGGATGATCGGCCATTATTGCGGGACGTTTCGACACGGACTGGCTCGGCATCCCGGCAACCGGGCGCCCGATCTATCTCCGCTATGGCGAGGTTCACGAACTGCGCGAGGGCAGGATCGTCCAGTCGAACTGTCTCTGGGACGTGCTCGACGTGATCCGGCAGGCGGGTTTCTGGCCGCTGGCGCCCAGCCTCGGCTCGGAAGGTATGTGGCCCGGGCCGTTCACCGGTGACGGACTGGACTTTTCCGAGCCGCAACAGGCGCAAGCCGCACAGAGCATTGCGCAGACGCTGGCCATGCATGGCACGCTGGGCGCCTATGACGACCTGGCCGGCGCGGGGCGCGAGGGGCTGCTGAACATGCCGCAGGTGGGACCATTGGCACCCGAAGATGATGTGGTATGGCCCGTCGGGCATCGGTACGACGCGCGGGCTTCAGGGGTTTGTCGACTACCATCAGCTTGCCGTTCCGCATTGCGTTTCCCAAACGAAAGGGCGGTGGCCAGTGGGATGAGATCGCCGACCTGAAGTCCCGGCACGGCGGTGGCCACTACGTGCGCATTGGCGATGGCTCCTATTCTCTGACGGCGGGGTGGCCGAGCGTGTTCGCACAGCACCTTGGCGGCGGTTTTCTTGGCTTGGGCCCGACCAAGCCGCGCTGGTCACGATGCGGGTGATGGATTTCTACCTCCACCACGAGGGGCTGATCCGCGAAAACTGGGTGCCGCTCGATATCCTCGGATCTGCTGAATCAGATGGGGGTGGACGTTCTTGGCCGTCTGGAAAGTCATTTCCGACGAGGCGGTTAGAAGAGCGAACTTGCAAGCGTATGCGATTTATGGTGATGATGTGCGCGAATTCAGTCTTCCCGACCGGAGAAAAACACAGAAATGGCTGCCAAGAATAGCGACAACAATGACGCCAAGCGCGGAACAAGCGACAAGGTTCTGCAATCCGAACGCCGCGATTTCGTAGACATGGTTCCGACCGACCGGCTACGCGTCCAGCCGATGAAAGGGTTCGACCCAATCTACACCGACATCGTGGACTACATCATCCGCTGTACCCACCGGATCTGGGACGAGCGCGACGTCGGGCTGATCTATTCGCACTACACCCACAACTGCGTCGTCTACAGTGCGCTTGGCACGACCTATACGCGCGAAGAGGTCGTGCAGGGGACGATCCAGAGGATGTTCATGCTGCCCGAGCGGCGTGGCATGGCCACGCATGTCATCTGGAACGGAAACGAGAACGATGGGTTCTACACGTCGCATCTGGTGACCGGAACCGGTCGGCACACCCAACCGGGCGTCTACGGCAAACCATCGGGCCGCACGTTCGTTGCGCGCACCATCGCCGACTGCATGGTGTACGAGAACATGATCTACCGCGAATGGCTGGTCGTCGATACTATGGCGCAGGTCAAGCAGATCGGGCTCGACCCGCAGGCCTTTGCCGAGAGCCTCGCAAAGGGTTATTTCGACAAGGGGCTTCTGGCCGTGGACATGGGCGAGAACCGCCGCCTGATTGGGCAGTATCCGCCGGAAAGCAAGCCGGATTTGTCGATTGCCAACAACGACATCGAGCAAGCCGTGCTCGAATGGCTCCACGAAATTCACAACAAGCGGATGTTTGGCAAGATCAAGGATGTCTACGCCCCGACGGTCCAATATCACGGGCCGCTGATGAAGGAGCTTTACGGCCACGGCGCGGTGACACACCAGACGGTTGGCCTCTATTCATCAATCTCGGATGGCTTCTACATGCCCCAGCACGTCTGCTCGCAGCCCTGCGAAGAAGGCGGCACCAAGGTTGCAGTGCGCTGGGTCATCGAGGGGCATCATCTTGGCTGGGGCGTACTTGAAGAGCTTGGCGCCCCCACCGGCAAACGTGTCCAGATCATGGGGATGAGCCATTTCCACATCAAGGACGGCAAGGTCGTCGACGAGTGGACGAACTATGACGAGATGTCGATCCTGATGCAGGTGAAGCTTGCGCAGATGGCGGATCGGAAAACGGCGGTTCTCGAAGACGAATAGGTCGCGCATTTTTGCGCGCCATGTGCATTTGGCGATGCGGCAAGATAGTTTGCATATAATTCGGACCCGCTTCAGGCAAGACAGGCTCTGAGCGGGTTAGCCAGACAGGCGCTGACCACGCTCTGAAGCGTTCTCCGTAGCTCACTGAAACTGTCAACTGCGATCTCGACGCGATCAACCAAAGTGGCGCGGTGCAAAATATCCGGACATTTGAACGACCGGTGCGAACGACCGCAAAGACCCGCTTTGCTGAATCTCGCGTTGGATCCGTGCGGCGCCGATGAGGCTTAGAGGTTCGCCATCACCAGGTCAGCGCAGCGGTCGCCCAACATCATCGCAGGCGCGTTGGTGTTTCCGGCGTTGATATCCGGAACGGCGGACATGTCGCAGACCCGCAAACCTTCGATCCCACGCACCCGCATCCGGGCGTCGAGCACTGCGGTCGGATCACCGTCCGCACCCATGCGGGCCGTACCCGACGGATGATAGTTGGTCTTCACGAAACGCCTGCAATGGGCCTCTAGCGCGGCATCCGAGCGGTCACTGGGGTTGGGGATGGCAACTTTTTCAATCCGCTTGGCCAAAGGTTCGGCCGCCATGACATCCAGAAAGAACCTCTGGCCCGCAATCATCGCGGCCATGTCGTCTGGGTGCTTCAACAGGTTTGGCGAGACTAACGGCATCGCCGATGGATCAGCAGAGGCCAATCGAACCTCGCCACGCGACTTGGGCTTCACGACGACCGTGGTGATTGTCACGCCGTAATCGTCTTTGAGTTCGTCAAGCGCGTCGCGGTCGAGATAAACGATCGGCACGCAAAACGCCTGGATCGTGGGGACCCCGTCCGGGTTTACCGGGTTGACGAAGGCCCCGGCCTCAACCCCGGCAGAGGTCACTGGTCCTGAGCCGAACAGTTTGAACTGAAGGCCATTTCGCAGCATCCGCCATCCGTCGCCCTGCTTGTAATAACCGTAAGGGCCATTTGCAAAAGCCGTGATCGGCACTTCAGGATGATCGATCAGGTTCTGACCGACACCGGACAGGTCTGCGTGAACATCAATGCCAAACTCAGTCAGGCGGTCGGCAGGGCCAACGCCCGACAACATCAGAACTTTGGGTGTGACCAGGGCGCCAGCGGCCAAGATGACTTCGCCTGTCACGCGAACTTCGTGCTCGCCCGTTTTGTCGCGATAGATCACTCCTTGGGCGCGGCCTTCTTCTATCAGCACTCGCGCCACTTCCGCCTGAAGTCGCACGGTCAGGTTCGGGTTACTTTCCTGCGGTGTGACGAATGCATATGCCGCCGAGCTGCGTTTTCCGTGCCGGTTGGTGAACTGGTAAAACCCCACTCCTCGCTGAGATGCGCCATTGAAATCCGGATTATAGGGCTCCCCAAGCGTTTGCACGGCTTGCACGAACCAACGCGAGAAGTCGTCGACATGGCCGGGATCAGATACCTGTACCGGGCCTTCGGTTCCGTGCAGGTCGCTGGCCAGACGGTTATTGCCTTCCATGCGCCGAAAGTGCGGCAGCACATCCTTCCACCCCCATCCTGGGCTGTCGTTGTTGCCGCGAAGGATCTCGTCCCATGCATCATAGTCCGAGGGCCGCCCCCGCATGTAGACCTGTGCATTGACCGAAGAGCCGCCGCCTAAGACGTGGCCCTGCGGTATGTCGTGCACGCGACCGTTCAGATGCGCTTGCGGCGTCGTGCGGTGGTAGCGCATGAATTTGGAACCATTGATCATCTTGAAGATACCGGGCGGCATGTCGAGCAACGGATGGCGGTTTGAATAGCCAGCCTCTAGAAGAAGGACACGGGCCTTCCCGTCCGAGCTTAGTCGCGCTGCAGCGACGCAGCCGGCGGACCCGCCACCGACCACGACATGATCAAATTCTTCGATGGTCATCTGTCCACCTCAAACGTCACACTCACATATTCCCATGCCGCCTTCAGGTGGTTCGTCAGAGCCTCGTCGGCCGCATCCGGGTCACGGTCCACAATTGCATCGAGAATGGCCTTATGGGCACGGTAGTTGACTTTGTTGCGCTCTGGCGAGCGCAGCATTTTTTCCCAATGCGGTGCCAGCCAGGAGGTGTAGCCCTGGTGAATGGCCGGAAAGATGGGGTTCTTGGGGATCTGGTAGAGCACGCCGTGAAACAGCGTGTCGGTTCGGTAGAAATCCACCGAGTTCTGGAATGGCCTTCTCGTTATCTTTCAGGGCTTGCCTGAGCTGGGCGATATCGGATTTCTGCGCTGCGGTGGCGGCCTCTCTGACGAGCGCGCGTTCGATAAACAAGCGGCTGTCATAAAGGTTCCGGACCCCGTTGCTGTCGGTCAGCAGATGCCGGATGATATCGCCTGTAGCATGCAGGACGGTTTCATAGTCGGGTTTGCGCACGATCGGGCGAAAGCGCGGCTTGCTCTCTACCAGCCCGCGATTTGAAAGCGCCGAGATCGCTTCGCGGATGACGGTTCTGCTTGCGCCAAACTCTTCCATCAACTCACGTTCCGCTGGCAGCGGATGCTTGTCGGGCAGTTCACCCGAGGCGATGCGGGCTTCCAGCGCGGCAATGACCATGTCGGCGGCGCGGGGTTGCCTTTGCGGGTCTGTTTCCAACGTCTTCATGGGACGTCCTTCCTTGGGCAACGAAGCGGATATCGTGATTATCTTAGCAGTTTGATCAGACCAAAGTTGGTATCGCTTTTCAAGTGTCATTAGAGAAATTGCAAAGTAACACTAATAATTTTAAAAGATTCGAAAAAAGCATTGACTTTTGTTTGAACAATTATCCTATTGGACGTCAGTTTGGTCATACCAAATTAAGGTCGGGGATGTTTGAATTTCGATTCAATGCAGATGCTGTTCAGGACGCGCTCATGTTTGTCGATGGCAAATGGGTTCCGTCCGGCACTGGCGCTCGGATCGCGGTTGAGAACCCTGCGAACGAGGCCGTAATCGGATCGATTCCCGAAGGATCACCCGAGGATGCAATTGTTGCTCTTGAAGCCGCGCAAAGTGCGCAGTCGGCTTGGGCTGCACGTCCAGCAATCGAACGGGCCGATGCCGTGCGCGCCCTGGCCGGTCTGGTTCAAGCAGAGCGCGACTCCCTGGCAAGGTTGGTCACGTTAGAGCAGGGCAAGCCTCTGGATCAAGCCCGCGGCGAGATTGGCGCGGTCATCACCTTTCTGACCTACGCGGCGGAGGCCGCACGCAGGATCGACGGAGATATCGTAACCTCTGACAATCGCAATGAAGAGATCCACATCCGACGCCACCCCTACGGCGTCGTGGTTGGACTGACCGCTTGGAATTATCCCGCAGCGCTTGCCGCCCGAAAGCTTGGACCGGCGCTGGTGGCCGGGAATACCTTTGTCCTGCTTTCCCATGAGATCACGCCGTTCTCGGGCCTGGCGCTTGCTGCACTGGCCGAGCGCGTGGGCTTGCCGAATGGCGTGTTCAATGTGGTAACGGGCCGGGGGCCGGTCGTTGGTCGTGCAATGGTCGAAAGTCCCTTGGCCGATCTGGTCACGATGACGGGCAGCACGCGGGCCGGGCGGGAAATTTTCAGATCTGCCGCCGATGGGTTGAAGACCGTCCGGTTGGAGTTGGGCGGAAAGGCACCTTTCATCGTCATGGAGGACGCAGATATCGATGCCGCTGTGGCAGCCGCCGTCACCGCGCGCTACACGAATTGCGGACAGATCTGTACCTGCAATGAGCGGATGTATCTGCACGAAGATATCGCTGATGAGTTTCTCGAAAAGTTTGTTGACGCCAGCCGTGCTCTGAAGATCGGCGACCCGATGACCGAGGTCGATATGGGGCCGAAAGTCAGCCGCGCCGAAATCACGAAGATCGACGAAATCGTCCAGCGCGGTGTCGATCATGGGGCCGAGGTTCTGCTCAAAGGTGGTGCGTTGAAAGACGGCCAATACGCCAAGGGGCACTGGATCGCGCCAACCGTTCTTGAAGTTGCCGACAACGCCTCACCTCTCTTGCAGGAAGAGATTTTCGGGCCGGTTGTCGCCGCCAAGCGTGTCGGCGGTTTTGACGAGGCGGTTACCATGGCCAATGATACGTCCTTTGGTCTGTCGGCCTATCTGTTCACTCAAAATGCCAAGCGCATTTCGCGTGCACCATATGCGCTGAAATTCGGAGAGATCTACCTCAACCGCAGCAATGGCGAGGCCGTGCAAGGCTTTCACACGGGCTGGGGGCATTCGGGGCTTGGCGGCGAAGACGGCAAGTACGGCTTCGACGGATATCTGCGCAAACAGACAACCTATTTGAACTGGGGCTGATCCCAAAACCGCGCCAGAGGGATATTGGCGTACAAAAGTGGAGGAAAACTTATGAACCGTAGAATGTTGCTTCTGGCAGCCACCGCCCTAGGGCTCGGCGCGTCAGGCATGGCTTTTGGCCAGTCGCTGCCACCGCTTGAAAAGAAAGAGCGCTACAAGGTCGGCTTTTCACAGATGGAGTCGAACAACCCATGGCGGATCGCCGAGACCAAGTCCTTCCATGACACGGCGGAAAGCTGCAATTGGGATTTGATTGCGACTGACGCGGCAGGGTCCGCCGCCAAGCAGGTCGCCGACGTGGACAGCATGATCGCGCAGGGCATCGACGTTCTGTTCCTGCCGCCACGCGAGGAAAAGCCGTTGATTCCGGCCGTGAAAAAGGCCCTTGCTGCTGGCATCCCGACCTTCCTCGTGGACCGCTCAGTCGACCCGGCCGCTGCTAAACCCGGCGTGGATTTCGTGGCCTTCCTTGGTTCCGACTTCATCGACCAGGGGCGTCGTGTCGCGGAATGGACGATCGAGAACTACAAAGGCGACAAGGGCATCATCGTCGAACTCGAAGGCACAACAGGCTCTTCGCCTGCGAATGACCGCAAGAAGGGCTTTGACGACGCCATTGCGGCCGACCCGCGCTTCGAGATCGTGGCATCGCAAACCGGCGACTTCGCCCGCGATATGGGCCGTCAGGTGATGGAGACGCTTTTGCAGGCGCATCCGGACGTGAATGTCGTCTACGCTCACAACGACGAGATGGCGATCGGTGCCATTCAGGCGCTTGAACTGGCCGGTCGCAAGCCCGGTGAAGACGTGCTGGTCGTTTCCATCGACGGAACCCGCGACGCGCTGCAGGCCATCATTGATGGCAAGATGGGTGTTACGGTGGAAAGCTCGCCGTTCTTTGGGCCACTCGCCTGCGAGGTCATGAACCGCTACGCCGCTGGTGAAGAGATCGAGCCATGGGTGCAGGTCAAAGACCGTATCTTCACCATGGAGAATGCGGCAGACCACATCGACGAGGCCTATTAAGACGTCCTTGGCCGAAGGGGGCGCGGCGGTCGTCCGCGCCCCCATTCGTGACCAATTCTGAAGAGCCGGGGGAGAACTTGGCAGTGCTTCTTTCAATGACTAGGATCGACAAGGCGTTTGCAGGTGTGATTGCATTGTCTCAAACCTCGCTGGAGGTCGCCCCCGGCGAGGTCCATGCGCTGATCGGCCAGAACGGTGCGGGGAAATCCACGTTGATCAAGATACTGACCGGTGTCTATCGGCGCGACGGCGGGTCCATTAGGTTCAATGGCACCGAAAGCAACATTTCCAGCCCGCGCAGCGCCCAAGCTGCAGGCATCGCGACAATCTATCAGGAGCTCAATCTGGTCCCGCTGCGCTCGGTCACCGAGAATGTCATGATGGGGTATGAACCCAGGCGTCTTGGCGTTTTCATCAATTGGAAAGAAGCTCACCGGCGAACCCGTGAAATCCTGGCGCGCTTTGGCATCGACATTGATGTCCGCGCGCCTCTGGGCAGTTATTCGACCGCGATCCAACAGCTTGTCGCCATCGCGCGGGCGGTCTCGCTCGACGCGCGGCTGGTGATCATGGATGAGCCGACCTCGTCGCTGGATGCGTCAGAGATCGAGGTGCTCTTTGGGGTGGTCCGCAGCCTGCGCGATGCGGGTGTTTCCGTGCTTTATGTGTCCCACTTCCTCGACGAGCTTTTTGAAATCTGCGACCGCGTCACCACGATGCGCGACGGCCGCACAGTTGATTGCCGCGAAATCGCCGGCACCACAAAACTGGAGCTGATCGCGGGAATGCTGGGCCGCGATATGAAAGACATCGAGCAGGCCGGCATGACCGAATTCAGCGGCGGCACCGGAGTGGCGGAGAAGGGCGAAGTCCTTTTGCGTGCCGAGGGTGTTTCGACCGGGCCGCGCCTTACCGATTTTGACATGACAGTTCATCGGGGTGAGATCATCGGCCTTGGAGGTCTGCTTGGCGCTGGTCGCACAGAAGCTGCGCGTGCGATCTTCGGAGTGGATCGGCTGACCAAGGGCTCGATCAAAGTGAAAGGCGATGGGGACGGGCTGAATTCGCCTGCCGATGCCATACGCTCGGGGTTCGGCTATCTGACCGAGGACCGCAAGGCGGAAGGGATCATTCCCGACATGTCCGTGCGAGAGAACCTGACACTTGCGCTGTTGCCCAAGTTGACGCGCAACGGTCAGATCGACCGCGCGCGAGAGCGTAAACTGGTCGAGACTTATATCAAGGCGCTCGGCATCAAGACAGCGAATATGGAACAACCCATTCGCGAGCTCTCAGGCGGCAATCAACAGAAGGTCTTGCTCGCCCGCTGGCTGGCGATCGAGCCAGATCTGTTGATCCTCGATGAGCCCACACGTGGCGTCGACGTCGGTGCCAAACGCGAAATTCAGGCCATCATTCGCGACTCTGTTAAAAAAGGGGTTGGCGTCGTCCTTATCAGCTCCGAGTTCGAAGAGATCGTGGAGGGTGCAGACCGGATTATCGTCTTGAACGAAGGGCGGATCGTGACCGAGCTGACCAATCCCGGCATCACCGAAGACGCACTTGTCCGCGCCTTGGCCCATACCGAAGGAGCAGCCGCATGAGCGCGCAAGACACCGAGCTTGGCGCGCGCAACGCCTCTTTCGCATTGGGTCCGTTCCTGCGCCACAATGGCGGGATCCTGGCACTTGGGGTGATTTTGGTCTTCAACGTTCTGGTTACACCGAACTTCCTGCAATTGCAGACGCTTTTCGTGAACATCAGCCAGGTCGCCACCATTGCCATCGTCGCCATGGGCATGACGCTGGTGATCGCAACCGGCGGAATCGACCTGTCCGTCGGCGCGATCATGGCGCTTGCCGGTGCACTCGCACCGATGATCTTCCTGTCAGAGTTCGGACAGGCCTATCCCGCCCTGGGCATTGCGGCGGCGATCGTCCTGCCGCTTTTCGCCGCCCTCGCCTGCGGTCTGTTCAACGGCGTGATGGTGGGCATGTTGAAGGTGCAGCCGATCATTGCCACGCTGATCCTCTTCATCTCGGGCCGCGGTATCGCGCAGGTTCTGACCAACGGAAACCTGCAGACCTTCTCCAATCCGCAGTTCAGCTATCTGGGCACCGGCAAGATACTTGGGCTTCCGTTTCAGGGCTGGCTTGCGCTGGCCATCGCCTGCGCCCTCTTTTGGGTCATGACCAGAACGACATTCGGGCGCTATGTGCTGGCCATCGGTGGCAATGAACGAGCGGCCGAACTGTCCGGAAGTCCGGTAAAGCGAGTCAAGATCGGCGTCTACATGATCTGCGCGTTGCTGTCGGGGCTGGCGGGCCTCATTGTCGTCGCGATCAACTCGGCCTCCGATGCTGCACGCAATGGTAATCTGATGGAGCTTGATGCCATCGCTGCGGCCGTTGTGGGCGGCGCGCTTTTGCAAGGTGGTCGCGCGCCGATCTTCGGAGCGATCCTCGGGGCGGTCATCATCCAACTCGTGAAATACACCCTGCTTGCCAACGGGATCGAAGACGAAGTCGCGCTTGATCGCCAAGGCCGTCATCATTCTGGCCGCTGTTTACGTGCAGCAATCGCGGAAGGAATGACGATGCTCGACACAGATGCCTTCGATCTTCGCAAATACATCTCGCACAATCCGCAATCCACTGCCGTCTGGATCGTCCTTGCCGGGCTGATCCTTTTCGGCGTTCTGCGCTACGACAATTTCGGCGGGGCCTATAACATCACGTCTTTCCTCAACTACAATTCCATGTTCATCGTGATCTCGGTCGGCATGTGCTTTGTCATCATGACTGGCGGCATCGACCTGTCGGTTGGCTCCGTTGCGGCGTTCACATCCGTCGTGGCGGCCTATCTCTCGCCTTATGGAATACAGGTCGCCTTGCCGGGCGCGTTTCTGGCCGGTATCGGGTTTGGCGCGATCAACGCGTTCAGCATTATCTTGCTGCGCATCCCGCCTTTCATTGCGACCCTCGCCACCATGCTGGGCGCAAAGGGTGGCGCGCTGGTGGTGTCGGGGGCCGAGACGATCTCGGTCGATTGGGGATCCAATTTCACCAAGATGGGAATGGAGAAGGCATTCGATATCCTGCCGTGGTCAATTGTTCTGGTTGGGCTTGTGGTCGTCATGCTGTGGATCGTTCTGGAGATGACATCGCTGGGGCGCACAGTGCTTGCGATCGGTGGTGGTGCAGATGCTTCGGTTCTGATGGGGCTCAAGGTTCACCGGGCGACCGCGTTCGTTTACCTGCTTTCCGGCGGGTGCGCGGGCCTGGCAGGCGTCATTCTGGCATCCGGGTTTGGTGCGGGGCAGCCGCTTGAAGGCATAGGCTGGGAGCTGTCTGCCATTGCCTCGGTCGTCGTCGGTGGCACACTGCTGACCGGCGGGCTCGGGTCGGTTCCGGCGACCGTTGCCGGCGCGCTTCTTCTTGGGCTCGTGTTCAACATCCTCAATTTCGAGAATGGGCGCGGAACCATCAGTTTCAGTGCGTATTGGCAAATGGTGATCCGTGGCGGTTTCCTGTTCGCCGTGATCCTGTTTCAGGCCAAGGTCATGGCCGGGCGCAGCAATCGCGGGCCCGCATCATGACGGCAATCACCTCTGTCGAAACCCGGTTGTTTCACGTTCCGCTGGCAGAGGTTCTGGTGGATGCGAAACACGGCGACCACCACTTTTTCGAACTGATCACGGCGACCATTCGCCTTAAGGATGGAAGTGAGGGCACGGGCTACACCTATACCGGCGGCAGGGGAGGTCACGCCATCGCGGCGATGATCGAACATGATCTTGCGCCCTTTCTGGTCGGCCAGCAGGCCGAAGATGTCGAAGGGCTTTATGACGCGATGCAGTGGCATGTGCATTATGTAGCCCGTGGCGGCATTGCCTCGTTTTCCATTTCGGCGCTCGATATCGCGCTGTGGGACTTGCGGGGAAAGCGCACCGCTCAGCCGCTTTGGAAAATGGCCGGCGGGACAGGTCGGACCTGCAAGGCCTATTGCGGCGGGATAGACCTTGGATTTGAACTGCCCAAGCTGTTGGCATCCGTTCAGGGATACCTTGACCGGGGGTTCAACGGTGTAAAGATCAAGATCGGCAAGCCCACGCTGGACGAAGATCTGGCGCGCATCGCCGCCGTGCGTGATCTC
This sequence comes from uncultured Alphaproteobacteria bacterium, assembly GCA_963768355.1. Taxonomy (GTDB): domain Bacteria; phylum Pseudomonadota; class Alphaproteobacteria; order Rhodobacterales; family Rhodobacteraceae; genus JAHEAO01. Next base: position 25,632 of record CAVYHT010000027.1, on the reverse strand, counting down.
ATTGGACCCGCCACGGCATTCATGGTCGACGCAAATTACTCCATGTCTGTCGAACAGGCGATTGCGGCGGCAAAGGCCTTCAAACCCTATGATCTGCTGTGGTTCGAAGAGCCGATCATACCGGATGACTATGCCGGATACGGACGGATTGCCGACGCCGGAGGCGTTCCGCTTGCCATGGGCGAAAACCTGCATACCATTCACGAATTCGACTATGCTTTCGAGCGGGCCAAACTTGGCTACATTCAGCCGGATGCATCGAATTGCGGCGGGATCACCGGCTTTCTGCAAGTCGCCGAAAGGTCCAACGCGCATGGTATCCCGATATGCAGCCACGGAATGCAGGAACTTCATGTCAGCCTGGTGTCGGCACGTCCCAATGCCGGCTGGATCGAAGTGCATTCCTTCCCGATCGACACCTACACCAAACGTCCACTTGTGGTCGAAGATCATCTGGCGGTCGCGCCGGACGTCCCGGGAACGGGTGTCGCTTTCGATTGGCCCAAGCTAGAGGCTGCCGACCTTCTGACGCATGAAAGGACGAATGTATGACCCATCAGGCCGCCTTTTACCGGGGCAACAAGATCTTCTCCGTCGAACCCGCCGCGACCCGGCCCCCTGCCGCCGGTGAGGTTCAGATCGACGTTGCCTATTGCGGGATATGCGGAACGGATCTGCATATCTACTTGGGCCACATGGATGCGCGGGTGGGCTTTGAACGGACAGTCGGGCATGAGATGTCGGGCGTTATTTCGGCTGTGGGCAAAGGGGTCACCGGCCTCAGTGTGGGGCAACGTATCGTCGTGCGGCCCCTGGATCATTGCGGCGACTGCCCGGCCTGCGCAGCGGGACACGAGCACATCTGCCACAAGCTCAAGTTCATCGGCATCGACACCAATGGCGCGTTTCAGCAGAAGTGGAACGTGCCTGCCCATACCATCCATGTGTTGCCAGAGGACCTGGATCTGCGGCATGCGGCGCTGATCGAACCCTTGGCCGTGGCCGTACATGACGTTGACCGTGGCAAGGTGCAGCCGGGCGAGGATGTGCTTGTCATCGGGGGCGGACCGATCGGGATGCTGGTCGCCATGGCCGCGCGCGAGGCTGGGGCCATTGTGACCGTGGCAGAGATCAATGAGAACCGCCTGGCCTTCGCCGAAAAGATCGGCTTTGCCACGATGAACCCCAAGACCACGGATGTCGCGAAGGCCATCCACGAAGCGACGGGCGGCAAGGGGGCGGATGTGGTCTTTGAAGTCTCGGGCAGCCAACCCGGTGTGGATCTGATGACGGCGGCTGCCGCCACCCGCGGACGGATCGTGATGGTCGCCATTCACGCCAGCAAACCTAATATCGACATGTTCCAGTTCTTCTGGCGCGAACTCGACCTGATCGGTGCCCGCGTCTACCGGCCCGAAGACTATGACAAGGCGATGGCGCTTCTGGCCAAGGGCGTAGTCGATTGCGACACCTTCATCACGGATATCCACGGGCTCGATGACATCCAGAAGGCGTTCGAAGCACTGACGCAAAACCCCAATGCGATGAAGTCGATGATCCGTATTTCGGAGGATGTGTGATGTCCGTGCTTGCCAAATTTGACCTCGGCGGCAAGACCGCCCTTGTGACCGGCGCCAAGCGCGGCATCGGGCGCGGCATGGCCGAAGCTCTGGCCGAGGCGGGGGCCGATATCATCGGCGTCAGTGCGACGCTGGATCCGGCGGGGTCCGAAGTGGGCGATACGGTCACCAAATTGGGGCGCAAGTTCACCGGATATGCCTGTGACTTCTCGGACCGCGTGTCGGTGAAGGCCTTTGCTGCACAGGTGCTGAAAGATCACCCGCAAATCGACATTCTTCTGAACAATGCCGGCACCATCCTGCGCAGAGCCCGCCGCCGAACACCCCGACGAAATGTGGGACGAGGTGATCGAGGTGAATCTGAGCGCCCAGTTCATCCTGACCCGAGAGGTTGGTGCCACGATGGTTGCGCGCGGGTCGGGCAAGATCATCTTCACCGCATCGCTTCTGACCTTCCAGGGCGGCATCAATGTGCCGGGCTATGCGGCGTCAAAGGGCGGGATCGGACAGCTGACGATGGCGTTTGCGAATGAATGGGCCGGCAAGGGCGTGAATGTGAATGCGATTGCGCCGGGCTATATCGACACCGACAACACCGAGGCCTTGCGCAACGATCCGGTGCGTTCGAAATCCATCCTGGAGCGTATCCCGGCCGGTCGCTGGGGCACGCCGGACGACTTCAAGGGTCCGGCTGTCTTCCTGGCTTCTGACGCAGCGGCTTACATACATGGTCACATCATGCTGGTCGATGGCGGTTGGATGGGCCGATGATGTCAGACATGTTGAAGTTTGACACCACCGACAAAAAGGCTCTGCGACTATCTCCTGGAGACGACACCGGATGTTCAGGGCCGGCTTAGGCGCGACGACCGGTATGCGCGGATTTTTACTGGACCTGAATTGGTGCCCTTCCTGATCGTGCGGTCACCCAGCGCCAGAAGGTGGCCGAGCTTGCTCAGCGCTATGGCGCCAGCCTTGCTCGCCGCGTTCCGCGACAATGATGTCGAACGCGCCAACCGGTTGATCCGCAAACACCTGGAAGGCTCCATCTCACAGATGACGCAACAAATGCAGATGCTGGGCTTCTGAAACGGGGCCAGGACGACCAGCACCCTTTGCGCATTGCCCTGGAGCAGATCCGTTCCGTCTATGAAGCCCGCTGTTTTCGTACCGCTGCCATGGCCGTCAAATGAGAGCAGGTCGGTTTTTGTCATGAGCGACACTTAAGGGCGTAGTGGACCTTCTGTTTCGCACGTCCCAAGAATGATCCCATCCCAGTAGGCCGCAAGGCGTGGCCCAATCATCACTCATTTGATGTCCAGATTCATTTCAGTCGATCGCGATCGAACCTCGCTTGGAATGCTCGCCATCCGTAACTGGCCTTCAAGCATCGACAGCATTTTTGCCGATCCACGCTTGACAACAGCGCGGAAAGGTAGGAAATGTTCACGTGAACAATTCGCGAGAGTCTCTTTGATCACGGAAATTTTCTTCGTTCGCCAGGGTCCAAGCTATGCAGCAAAGCGATATCAAAGAAATCCGAGCACGCAGAGTCTGGGACAGTCGCGGCAATCCCACCGTCGAGGTCGAGGTTCATACAGGCGACGGCCAGTTCGGTCGTGCGGTAGCCCCTGCCGGAGCGTCTCGCGGGACGCGCGAAGCGGTTGATTTGCGCGACGGGGGCCGGGCCTTGGCGGGGATGAATGTCAGCAGGGCTGTAGCGAACGTGGTCGACAGCATAGCGCCCCGGCTGGTGGGTCTGGATGCGACCGATCAAAGTGCCGTCGATCAGGTTATCCTTGGTCTGGATGGAAGCGCCCTGAAGGAAAAGCTTGGTGGTAACGCGATCGTCGCGACCTCACTGGCTGTGATGCATGCCGCCGCCGCTTCGAAACGCGTACCCCTGTGGCGACATTGCGCCGATCTGGCAGGCACCACGCCAAGCCTGCCCTTGCCCGAGATCCAGATATTCGGCGGTGGGGCCCATGCGGGCCGGCGTGTCGATATTCAGGACTTCATGATCATGGTGCCGGGGGCCGCCTCTTTCGACGAAGTGATGGAGGTCACTTCCGAGGTGTACCGCGCAGCCGGGGCCTTGATGGCTCGAAAGGGTTGCCTTGCAGGGGTCGCTGACGAAGGCGGCTGGTGGCCGGTTTTCGATCACAACGAAGAGGCGCTTGAAAACCTTGTCCGGGCTATCGAGGATGCAGGCGAGACACCCGGCGACCGGGTAGTGATTTCGCTTGATGTCGCGGCCTCGGAATTCGGGAAGGGCGGGCGCTATCGCCTGGCGCTCGAGGATCGCGAACTGGGTCGGGACGAGATGATCCAATTGCTCGGGCGCTGGATCGACACCTATCCCATCGCGTCAATCGAGGATCCTCTGGGCGAAGATGACCCCGAGGGGATGCGCGCCTTTACCCAGGAATTCGGCAAGAAGGTCCAGATCATCGGCGACGATTATCTGGTGACCAATGCCGCCCTTGTCGAAAAGGCAGCCGCTGCCGGAGCCTGCAATGCGGTTCTGATCAAGGTGAACCAGATCGGCACCGTTTCAGAGGCGCTGGATTGCCTGCAGGTCGCCAAGGCGGCGGGATATGGCGCCATCGTTTCCGCCCGCTCAGGCGAAACCGAAGATGTCTCGATCAGCCATATGGCGGTTGGTTTCGACGCCGGTCAGCTGAAAGTCGGGTCTTTCACACGGTCCGAGCGCATGGCGAAGTGGAATGAATGTCTGCGGATCGGGGACGAGATCGGTCAGGACAGGTTTGTGGCGGCAAGGCCGCTTTTGGCGACCGCATGGGCGCAAAATCTGAAAGGGGCGGCATGATGAAACTGATGCGCCTCGGCGACCGCTACGACAAAAAAACCCCGTGGCTGGTGACGCCGGATGCGCTGCACGATGTGCAGGCGCTGGATATGTGGCTGGATGTGAACGACCGCCGGATGCAGACCGGCAGCACGTCGAAGATGATCTTCGATTTGGCCACCATCGTGTCGTATATGAGCGAGTTTTGTCAGTTGGAGCCGGGCGATCTGATTTGTACGGGAACGCCGCCGGGTGTCGGCGCCGGTATTAAACCGCCGATATATTTGAAGCCGGGTGATGTTGTGACGCTCGGCATCGAGTGTCTTGGCGAACAGAGACAGACAGTAACAGCTGTGGGGGGCGGATCATGAACAGCTACGATTTTGCGGGGCAGATTGCGGTGGTCACTGGCGGTGCCAACGGGATCGGGGCCGCGACCGCGGACCGTCTGGTCGCATCGGGCGCGCAGGTGGCGATCTGGGATATGGATATTTCAGCGCCGGAAGCCCGGATCACCGGATTGCCGAAGGACAGATGTCTGCTGGTGCAAACCGACGTCAGCGATCTTGCCAGCGTCGAGGCCGCACTGGCTGCGACCGAGGCTGAGTTCGGCAAGGTCGATGTACTGGTCAACAGCGCCGGGATCGCCGGTCCGACCGCGACCCTGGCCGAGTATCCTGCCGATATGTGGCGCAAGGTTTTCAGTGTGAATGTGGATGGCACGTTCCATTGCTGCCGTGCCGTCACACCCGGAATGACAAGCCGCAACTACGGTCGGATCGTCAACGTCGCCTCGATTGCCGGGAAAGAGGGCAATCCGAACGCCTCGGCCTATTCAAGTTCGAAAGCTGCGGTCATCGCGATGACGAAATCACTGGGAAAGGAGCTGGCGGCGCATGACATAGCCGTCAACTGCATCACGCCAGCGACGGCCCAGACCCGAATTCTGGAGCAGGTTTCACAGGAATTCATCGAATACATGCGGTCCAAGATCCCGCGGGGCCGCTTTGTCACCGTCGAAGAGATCGCGAATATGGTGTTGTGGATGGCTTCGGCAGAGAATTCGTTCACGACCGGGGCGGTGTTCGATCTGTCGGGCGGGCGGGCGACCTATTGATCCGCTCCGTCGCCTCATCAATCAACAGCTGTCTTTGCCCCGTAGACAATGATGCTGCCAAGGCCGGTGCGATCGATTTGATCAAAGCTGCACCGCCGAATTTATCTGACCGCGCACCCGCGCAACATGTTCAAAGGAGGAAAGGAACAAGATGAAAACCACAACAGCGACACGACTGATCGGCGCTAGTGCCCTAGTGGCTGCCGCGATTGCGACACCCGCCACGGCCGAGCCAAAAACAAACATGATGCACCAATGGGCGCAGGGGTCCGAGGCCGCGGCGATTGCCAAGCTTGGCGAGATGTTCGAAGCCAAGGGGGGTAACTGGGAACAGACCGCAATTTCCGGCCACACATCCAACACGCTGGCCAAACTTCGCTCGGACGTCGTGGCCGGTAACGCGCCCGCCGCCGTGCAGTTGAAGGGTCCCGAAATCGCCGAGTGGGACGCCACCGGGACTACGGCCGACCTTGACGAAGTCGCCGCCGCCGAAGGCTGGGATGATGTCGTCGCGCCAGAGCTGGTCTCGGTCATGAAACCGACCGGCAACTGGGTCGCCGCGCCGATGAACATCCACCGGGTGAACTGGCTTTATAGCTCGCCGAAGATCCTGTCGGAAGTCGGCCTTGAAGTGCCAAAGACGTGGGAAGAGTTCAACGCAGCTTGCGATACAATCATCGCCGCCGGATATACCTGTATCGCGCACGGGGCCGCCGACTGGTCGGATGCCACGACCTTTGACAGCGTTGTCTACGGCATGGATATTGATCTTTACCGCAAGGCATTTCAGGAAGCCGATGTCGAGGCGATGCGCAGCCAGGGCATGATCGACGCCTTCGCGCAGCTTCGCAAAATGGTGGGCTACATGGATGATGGCATCAACGGCCGCTCTTGGGAGCAGTCGATGACCATGACCATGACCGGCGAGGCGGCGTTCTTTTTGATGGGCGACTGGACCGTGGCGTCCGCCAACTTGGCCGGGTTCAAGGAAGGCGTCGACTATGTCTGCAACCAGACGCCGGTGGATTGGGGCGGCAACGGCTTTATCCTTAACGCGGATTCCGTCGTGTTCTTCCATCAGACCGATCCTGACTATGTCGAAGGGCAAAAGCTGTTGGCGAGCACCATCATGTCGCCAGAGTTTCAGGTCACCTTTAACGTGGCGAAAGGGTCTATCCCGTCGCGGACGGATGTCGATCTGACGGTTGGCGGATTCACCCAGTGCCAGCAGCAGGGCCTGACGGACCTGAAGGCCTCTGTCGAGGAGGGCACGCTGGTGCGCTCGATGGCGCATAACATGACGGTGCTGCAAAAGTACCGGGGCGCCATGATGGAGGTGATTACCGAGTTTGTCGCGGACGACTCGATCACGCCCGAGGAAGCAGCCAACCAACTGGCGGATGCGGTTGAGCTGCAAGGCTAGTTCAGCCGCCTGACCGCTCCGCGCCGGTCTTCTCGCTGACCGGCGCGGAACGGGACGGACCAACTGCCGGAGGAAAACCGATGCACAATGATGGGACACGTAGCCGTTCCAGCTGGCTACGCAAGCTGGGCGTCTGGACTCCGCAACTGGTGCTTTTGCCAACCGTGCTGGCGGCGCTTCTTTATGTGGTGATTTTCTCTGTCTGGACGCTGTGGATATCAGTTTCGCAATCCACCCTGCTGCCCAACATGGCTTACGGCGGCTTTGGCGAATATGCAGCGCTTTGGAGCAGCAAGCGCTGGGTCGTCGCCTATCAGAACCTCTTTGTGTTCGGGGCGTTTTATGTTGTGGGCTCGCTTGTTGTGGGAACGCTTCTTGCCATTCTGATCGACCAGCGGGTGCGGTTCGAGTCCATGTGGCGGACCATATTCCTCTATCCGCTGGCGATCTCTTTCATCGTGACCGGGACCGTCTGGCGCTGGATTTTTCACCCGCAAACCGGGGTCGAGCGCGCATTGGCCGATATCGGCTGGCTAAGCGCGAAGTTCGACTGGATCACCGACCGCGATATGGCGCTCTATGTGGTGGTTTTCACCGGCATCTGGCATGCGTCTGGTTTTGCGATGGCCCTGATCCTGGCCGGACTTCGGTCGGTCGATGGCGATCTGATCAAGGCGGCGCAGATCGACGGCGCGTCGATGCCCCGGATCTACCGCCGGGTGGTGTTGCCCACGATCTGGCCGATATTCGTTGCCGTGGCCGTGGTGCTGTTACAGTTCGCCATCAAGACCTATGACCTTGTGGTCGCCCTGACCCAAGGCGGGCCGGGGGTCGCGACCACGGTCCCCGCAATCGTCGTTTATGATCTGATGTTCCAGCGCGGCCAGATCGCCCAAGGTGCGGCGGCGGCTGTGATGATCCTTGTGGCTTTGGCATTGGTGCTTGTGCCCTATGCAATCTGGTCCAGCTGGCGCGCCAAGAAGGAGGCTCAGGCCCATGGCTGACACCACCCATCAGTCCTTTGACCCGCTTGCCACCGGCAGTCGTTCGCGCCAACGACGCGCGCGCGCGGTCGTGTATTCGCTGCTCACGTTTTTCGCGCTGCTTTACGTCTCGCCGCTGCTCATCATCCTGATGAATACCTTCCGACCGCTTGAAGAGATCGTGCGAGAGGGCTTTATTTCGGTCCCGAACATGATGTCCGCGCAATACTGGGTCGAGGCCTGGAGCACATTCTGTATCGGTGGCACATGCGAGGGCGTTTCGCGTTATTTCAGCAATACGCTGTTGATGACCGTTCCCGCGACGATCCTGTCCACCGCATTCGGCGTCGTGAACGGCTACATCCTGTCGAAATGGCGGTTCAAGTGGGATACCTGGTTTTTCGGTCTGATCACCTTGGGCGTCTTCATGCCCGCGCAGATGACGCTGCTGCCTTGGGCCTTTGTGCTGGGCAAGCTGGGGCTGTCGAATACGATCGGAGGCCTGGTTCTTGTGCATACCGTGCAGGGAATCAGTTTCACCACGCTCTTTTGCCGCAACTATTTCGTCAGCGTGCCTGACGATCTGATCAAGGCCGCGCGGATCGACGGGGCCGGGTTCTGGCGCATCTTCCGGCGCATCATGCTGCCGCTTTCGCCGCCGATCCTGATCGTCTGCGTCATCTGGCAGTTTACCGGGATCTGGAACGAGTTCCTGTTCGGCACCGTTTTCACGTCGGGGTCCAATCAACCTATCACCTCGGCCATCGTGGCCTTCTCTGGCTCGGGCACGGGGGAGCGGCATTACAATGTCGAAGCCGCATCGGTCATCTTTGCGGCACTCCCGCCGCTGTTCATCTACGTCATCGGCGGAAAGTACTTTGTCCGGGGCCTTACCTCTGGCGCAGTGAAATAAGGAACGCGCAATGTCATCTTTGCAAATCAGAAACCTGCGCAAGAACTACGGTCAGGTGGAAGTCCTGAAGGACATCAGCCTAGAGGCGGAATCGGGTGAATTCGTCGCCCTTGTCGGCCCTTCGGGTTGCGGGAAATCGACCCTGCTGTCGATCATCGCCGGGCTGGAAAGCGTCACATCAGGCGAGGTTCTGATCGAAGATGTTCTGGTCAATGATGCCGCCCCCAAGGATCGCGATATCGCGATGGTGTTCCAGTCCTACGCGCTTTATCCGACGATGACTGTGCGACAGAACATGACCTTCGGCATGGAATGCCGCAATATCGACAAGGCGACGCAGGACGAGACGGTTGAACGCGTGGCCGCATTGTTGCAGATCGAACCTTTGTTGAAACGCAAACCCGGTCAGCTTTCCGGCGGGCAACGGCAACGGGTCGCGATGGGCCGCGCGCTGGTGCGTGATCCAAAGCTGTTCCTGTTTGACGAACCGTTGTCGAACCTCGACGCCAAGCTGCGGGTCGAGATGCGCAGCGAGATCAAGAAACTGCACCAGACCGTCGGGCGAACGACGATTTATGTCACCCATGACCAGATCGAGGCGATGACCCTGGCCACGCGGATCGCGGTGATGCATCAGGGCGTATTGCAGCAATACGATACCCCGACCACGATCTATGAGACGCCCGCCAATGTCTTTGTGGCGGGTTTCATGGGCTCGCCAAACATGAACTTCTTCGCCGCAAAGGTGGTCGAGCATGACGGTGGGTTCGGTGTGGTGCTGGATGGCGGCAGCGAGATGGTCCTGCCGCTGCCATCCGACCGCTATAGCGCGCTGAGCGCCGGTCAGGCCGTTACATTCGGTGTGCGACCGGAACATTTCAGCCCTGCCAGCGAAAACCGCGCAAAGCGCAAGGGAGGCACATCTGTCGTGGTGCCAGCGCTGGTTGAAATAGATGAGCCGACGGGTGCTGCGACGATCCTGGTGACCCGGATCGCGAACCAGAAGGCGACGATCGTTTGCGAACCGGACGCCGCCCCGAAACCGGGCGAGACCATGGATTTCGAAATCGACATGGGCAAGGTCAACCTGTTCGATCGTAAAAGCGAGATTCGGCTTTGAAGGAGCTGACAGCCGGGAAATGACCTGCAGGTGGTCTTCGCCTTCGTTGTACGACGCGCGCGCGTTATCTGAAATCGAAGGCCGGGGTAGAGAAAATCCAGCGATCAGGCCCTATCCCTGAAACCGCCCGATGCGGTCAAGCAGGTCTTGCAGGTTCGGCGCGGGCGACCTCAGCAATTCGGATGCAGCGGCCCGCACAAGACCCTGCGTTGCCTCGGACAGATATTCGACCGGAGATTTGCCATCGACACGAGCCAGCATGAGGGCGGGAAGCAAGCGGCAGACCCGCCCTTCAAGGGCAACCGCATCCTCCCAGCTCAGATGCGGCGCATAGGCCCGCCAATAGGCATTGACCGCCCCAAGCAAGCCGGCGCGCGAAGCTGGCAGATGAAACGACTTCAAGATCAGATGATTGAGGCAAAAGGCGGGGTCGAAACTTGCATCCCCCATGGTCGCGCATTCCGCGTCGAGGAACACTGGTCCAGAACTGCGGAACAGGATGTTCTTGGGGCTCACGTCGCCGTGGACCAGCACATCCTGACCTTGGTACAGCATGGTCGCCAGATCATGCAACTCGTTCGCCAGATCCGGATGCCTGCTTGCCGTGAAGATCAGATAAGGGTCGATCCGCAACGCCTTGAAGTCATCGCGGTTGCGGAACGGGCGTGCGTCGAAATCGGCCATAGCCGATGCGGCCTGCAATCTTCCCAGCAAATCCCCGACCAGCGCGGCCTCGTTCCGCATCGGCGTTTCGTTCAGCAGGGCGGTTTTCCAAAGATACACATCTTTGCCCGATATGAATTCCATTGCAAAGCCATGCAGGCTTGCCGACCTGCCATATAGCGCCACCGCGCCCTGCGGTTGGGTGCGGGCAGCAAATTCCAGCCATGCGTATTCGGCAGCATTGCGATGTACAGGCGCATGCCAGTCTTCGGCCACTTTCAACTTGGGCAAGGCGAATTTCGCGCATAGCGTCTGCTCTGCCAGTCCGAAGGACGCGATGTCTGACGCCACTCCTCCGGTAAGCGGAGTGATATCCGTCACGTCGTCAGCTTCCCCAAGCCCCAGTTCCTGAACCAGCATCCGGCAGCGTTGTTCAATTTCGGTCGGCAATTCCCGCCTCTCTTGTATTGTTCACGTGAACAATCTTAATATCCCGACAGAAAGTCAAGACAGAGACAGCGCAATTGAGTTAGCTCAGGGGGAGAGATAGAGGATTTCATGGCGAAACGTGTGACCATCAAGTCGATTGCGACCGACCTTGGAATTTCCCACATGACGGTGTCCCGCGCCTTGTCTGACAATCCGAATGTACACAAGGACACACGCGATATTGTACGCAAGCGCGCGCAGGAACTGGGATATGTGCGCAGCGCCGCCGCGCGCGCGATGCGCGGCGATCACAGCCCGATCGTCGGCCTGCTGGTGCCAAATATCACCAATGATTTCTACGCTCACTTCGCTAACAAGATGGCGGAGACTTGTGAACTGCATTCACTGCAACTGATTATTCACCTGACCAAAGACGATTATGAAGCCGAGAGGCTCGCGGTCAATAGATTGCGCGAGATCCAGGCGCGCGCGGTGGCGATGGTTCCGGCACCGACACCTGGGACAACAAGAACAGCCGATAGCCCCGGGCTCGACGTCGTGCAACTGATCCGGCAACGAAACATCGACAAGGGCGCGCCGGCCGTACTGGTTGACGACATCCAGGCACTGCGGGATGCGGTGGCGCACCTGCATCGTCAGGGGCACGATCGCATCGCATATTTCGGTGCGCCCGAGGCGCTATCCTCGGGGCGTGGAAGGCTGGCGGCTTATCGCCAGGGTTTGGCTGACGTGGGGCTTCGCGAGGACAGCTCGCTGGTTTTCACTGCCCCACCTTCGTTGGAGATGGGTGAAGAAAGCGCGCACCGGGCTATCAATGAAACCAACGCCACGGCGATATTATGTGGTGGCTTTGAGATTTCGAACGGGGCGCTGAAGGCTTGCATGGAACTTGATGCTCTCAACAAACGGGTGTCATTTGTCGGCTACGGCGACCCGGATTTCTATTCCTGGATTGATGGGGGGCTTACAACGATTCAAGTGCCGGTGGACGAATTAGCAGCCAAAACCGTGGAGCTCATTATGGACAGCGATGCCATGGAGCGCGAAGAGCTTCACCAATTCACGGCAAGATTTGTTCCACGGTCCAATTCAAGCCGTCGCCTTCCGTCACAGTGACGCAAAGCATAGGAAACAGCCATTCTGTTGAAGTGAAAAAGCGGCGGCTATGTCGGCTGAACGGTCGTATTGACCAGAAAACGCTGCGCAATGCATGAGGTGCCAGTAATTTGCTAACACCTGCCTTGTTCCGTTTCCGCTGCCTGTCTCAAAGACAACGTCGTTACAACCATGGCCACCGGTAAGAAAACTATAGATCGCTTCGGGTGATACCGCGGTCACCAAGCCAGCCCGGCATTGGGCCAGAACCATCAGCCGTGTCTGCAATGATGCAGTCAGGACCGGGGCCAAACCCATCTTTGACACGTTCCGGCGTTGTGCGCGCAGACCCGACCTCGGCCCGCGCGACGGAGCGTGTCGCTTCGACAACCACGACCAGTTCCGCAGCCACCTTCGGGATTTTCTTGATGCCCGCAATCTTGCACGTCACCGCAAGATGCTCTGCGGTCCCGCTCCTTAGGCCAACATCTGCATAACATCGACATCGGAGCTAGAACGATTCATCCTTGATCCGACCCGCCAGATGCTGGGTCTGAACACCTTGGCGCGAAGGATTGGACGGCGCGTCGCCGCGGCGCTAGGCTGTGGCGTGTCCCACGTTGATGCCGGAGATTTGCCATGCCCACCATTTCAAAGACCGCCACCCTGCAGACTGTCATCACCACATTCGAGGTCACGCCCGGCACCTGCCAGGATTTGCTGGACGAACTGACCGGGGCCTACAACGCCTTTATCCGCAATCAACCCGGCTTTCTGAGCGTCGGTATCCATGTCAACGACGCACAGACCCGGATCGCCAGCTATTCCCAATGGCAGCGGCGCGAGGATTTCATGGCGATGCTGCGCAGCGACGAGATGCGCAAGCGAAATCGCAGGATCAGCGCACTTTGCAAGGGGTTCGAGCCGGTCATGTACGACGTGGTTGAAAGCATCGGCTAAGCCGGCCCGCGACGCACTGGCAAGGGCAGGTCTATCGATCAGGGGATTGCCCAGGCGAGACCGTAGGACAGCGCCGCCCCGACCAGAACAGGCTATCATCGCGGTTTCACGGTCTGGTTCGTGTCGTGCATTGTTGACCCATCTCAAATCGCTTCTTGGTGGATCGTGCCAGTATGACCCCTGAAAGGGAGGATCCAATATGTACAATTCGATACTCGTCCCCATTGCCACTGACCACAGCCCACATGCCGAAGCCGCGCTGGAGGTTGCCCGTAAACTGCGCGCAAAGGGCGGCAAGATCATCGCGGTTCATGCAGTAGAGCCGGTGCCGGGCTATGTCGCCCAGTATCTGCCCGAGGGTCAGACAGCGGCCAGCCTCGTCGCGGCGGAAGAGGTTCTGGAGCGGGAAACAAAAGGCGCCAAGGATGTCGAACTGGCGCTGATCAGCGGATCTGCCGGCCGGGCGATCACCGATTATGCCGATCAGCACAAGATCGACCTGATCGTCATCGCATCGCATAAACCCGGCTTGCAGGATTACTTCCTTGGCTCGACGGCCGCGCGCGTCGTGCGCCATGCGCAATGCGCCGTGCATGTGATCCGCTAACGATCCGGTTCGCGGCTGGTCCTTGGCTGTGACCGGGCAGCCCGAGTCGATCACGATCTGGGTTCAGTCGAACCCGGGGGGCATAGTTCGTGTTCTCGGAGCCACTGATCCTGCAGCCAATAGGCTTGGAACCGGGTCGCGTTCAGGCGCGGCCGGTCTCGGGCCTGCATCTGCAAATCGTGCACCAGTTCGTGCGGCAGCCTCGAGGTAACCTCCGGGTGTATCGGCGACCAGGGCGCGGTCAGGTAAATCGTGGTGGTGGCGGGATCATAGGCGGCGCGCAGAGCGACATCGGCGCAAGCATGGTCCCGGCGGTCGCCAAGACCAACGGCAGGCGGTGCTGCATGGGCTTGTCAGATGCGGCAGGCATAGTACGCTGCATCTATCCGGCATTGGAGTCGCGCCATGGGCGAAGACGACGGCAAGCGGCTGTTGGAAGGGGCCTACGATCTTGGTTCGCCCGAACAGCATCTGGCCTATTACCGCAGGTTCTCGTCGCGCTATGACACCGACTTCGCCAAGGCGCTGGGTTACAGTCTGGCCGCGACAGTGGCCGAGATCTACCGCGGCCGGTCGCGGCCGGTTGATGTGCCGGTCGCCGATATCGGCTGCGGCACCGGGCTGGTGGGTGCTGCACTTGGCGTCGTCGTCGACGGGATCGACCTTTCGCCCGAGATGCTGGATCAGGCGCGCCGTCTAGGCGTCTATCGCGCGCTTTACCCGGTCGATCTGACGGCCGATCTGTCCAGCCTGCCGAACGACTACGGCGCCATCGTCTCTGCCGGCACATTCACGCATGGGCATCTGGGCCCCGAGATCCTGCGCGACCTGCTGGAACTGGGTCGTGACGGCGCGCTATTCGTGATCGGGGTCAATGCCGCGCACTACGTCACGCGGGGATTCGAGGCCGAGTTGCAGCAGCTGAAGGACGCCGGTCTGATCGGTCCGGTCTCGGCCACCGAGGTGCCGATCTACCGCAAGGCCGGCCACGACCATGCCGGCGACCGGGCGCTGGTCCTGGTCTGGCGGACTACCGCGCAGATGTCGCAGGGTGGTTGATGGATCGGGCCGAACTGCCCATATCCCTGGCAGATGCAACCGCAATGGAGCCTGCCGATGAAATGCCCGATTGACGCCACCGAACTTGTGATGACCGAGCGCCACGGGGTCGAGATCGACTATTGCCCGAAATGCCGGGGCGTGTGGTTGGACCGGGGCGAGTTGGACAAGATCATCGACAAGGCGGTGCCGCCGCTTGTCCAGGAAGAACCGCGCCGCGATCCGCCGCCGGTGCAGGAATACCGCGAACCCCATCGCGACGAGAAGCCGCGCGAATACCGCGAGCCCTATCGCAAGGATCGCTATGATGACGATCGCGGGTTCCGGGATGATCGCGAGTATCGCGGCAAGAAGCGCAAGTCGTTCCTGAGCGAGATTTTCGACTTCGACTGAGCGCGGCCACGCGCAGCCCGCCCTAGAACCACATATCCGACACGCAACGCCCATCATCCGGCAGGTCTTTCCACGACTCCAGCCCCTCGAAATGGCGGATCGGCAGATGGGCCACAGAGTCGGGCTCGGCCAGCCGGACATTGACCGCGATCCGGCGGCGGCCATCCTTGCCGGGTCTTGCCCCGCGCCAACAGGCGACGCAGCCGCAATCCGGGCAGAAATGGAACCCGATGGTCTTCGGCCCCCAGAGATATGCCGCGGTCGGGCCGGTGAGGGTGATCTTTTCGCCCTCATAGTCGTAGATCCACAACACACCGTAGCGGCGGCAGATGGTGCAGTTGCAGGCGGTGGCAGTGCCGGGATCGCCGTCGAACGTCCAATGGACTTTGCCGCAATGGCAGGAACCGGTGAGCATGGCGGGCCTTTCGTGCGGGGCGTTTGTCCGCGCGCGGACAAACGGTCAAGTTATTGATATCATGCGAAAAGTGATGCGGACGTTAACACTTTCTTTACCATGAATCCATGTATTTTTGCGACCGATGCGCAGGGCCGGCTTGACAGTCGGCGCGTTCGCGCGACAGATCATCGCATGATGTTGTCGCTGTTCCGTATGTTCATCTGGCTGGCGCTCTGCGCGCTGGTCTATGTCAGCTATCCGACGCTTGCTCCGGCCTGGCTTTTTGCCGTGGTCGCGGCTGCCGGGCTGTGGCTGCTTTACCGGATCGCGGCGGAACGGCCGATTGCGAACTGGGTGGTGATCGACGGCTCGAATGTCATGCACTGGTTCAACGAGACACCGTCGCTGAAAACGGTTTCCGCTGTCACGACGCAACTGATCGAGCAGGGCTATCAGCCGATTGTCTGGTTCGACGCCAATGTCGGCTACAAGGTCGGCAGCCGCTACATGAATGAACGGGCGCTGGCGCAGCACCTGCCGGTATCGGCCCGCGCGATCCGGGTCTCGCCCAAGGGTGAACCCGCCGACCCCTTGCTGATCACCGAGGCCATTCGACTGGGCGCCCGCGTGGTCAGCAACGACAAGTTCCGCGACTGGCGGGATGCGTTCCCGCAACTGGCAGATGATGCGTTCCTGATCCGTGCGAAGGTGCACGCGACCGGGCTGACGATGGAGATCAAGCCGGTGGCGAGCTAGGCGTTTCGGTTGGGGAGCGAAATCCTGAAAGGATTTCGGGGTGCGCTTTCCTTTCAGGAAAGCGGCGCTGGCGGGGCGGTCAGGTGAGCCAGCGGACGGGCGCGCGGTTGCAGAAGATGACGTATTGGCCGGAGTTCTCGGCGACCTGGTAGCCGCGGCGGTTGATCTCGGCCATGAACATCTCCATCCCGACGAACCGCTCGATGTCGCGCGCCTTGCGCCGGATCACGGCACCCTGCTGGACTGCCTTGGAGGCGAATAGGTCGTTCAGCCAGTTTTCGGGGGTCAGAGGCGAGTTTTGGTTGCGCATGGGGGAAGGGGTAGCGCGGGGGTGGTAAAGGGGTGGTTAAGCGAAACAGAGGGCAGCGCCCGGACCGAGGGGTGGGCGAGAAGCGCCCGCCCCGTGGGGGCGGTTCGGGCGCTGCCCGGTCCGGTGGACCGGGCGGGGGAAGCGGCGAGGTGGGTTGGCAACATTCTCCGGTTCGTTATGGTTGAAGTCAGCAAACGACATTTTGGATGGCACTTTGGCGCACGCTGTTTTTATCGCATCGTCTCATTCGAGCTACAAAGATAGTCACGGGCAATGGTACCATTTCCCGAAACGAAACTACCTATCGCGAGTTGCGCAGACAGTGGGCGATTGGGTAATCTTCTATGAAGGCCGTGCTGGCGGAAATCGTGGCTACTACGCAGTCCAAAGAGTAGAAAAAATAGTCGACGACCCTGTTGATGAAAAACACAGCTATGCAATTCTCGATCGAGGAACATTGCTGAGTTTCGAAAGCCTCGTACCTAGAAAGCGACCAAGTGGTCGACCTTACGAGACCGGCCTGCCTGATAGTGGCGGTTTAAACGCTTCTGCCGTTAGGATTATCTCCCCATCCGATTTCGCGGCAATAGTAGCTATGGGGCTTCGAGCAAGCGACACTCCCGATGCGTTGCCCCGGGTGTCGGAGCTGCCGAATGTCCCTGGGTTTTTTGAGGGTTCCGTAACTTTCGAGCGCTCAGCCCAAGAAGACGAAATTCGTGAGCGATTCCTGACTTCAAGAGCATTTCGAGATGCAAGTTTCGCGAGGCAAATTAAAAGGGCTTACGGTGCTCGCTGCGCCATGTCTGGGCTAGAACTTCGCAATGGCGGTGGCCGCCCTGAAGTAGTTGCCGCGCACAATGTGCCAGTGGCTGAACGTGGCCCAGACACTGTTGAAAACGGTTTAGCACTGTCAGGAACGCTTCATTGGATGTTTGACCGTGGTCTGTTGTCTGCAACAGACAATTACTCAATACTTGTTGCGAAAGGCTCAGTTGCGGATGAGATTTCCGGCAGATTATTGACAGAAGACCGCAAACTAATTTTGCCACGCAGTTTGAGTGCCATTCCGCATCCATCCTATTTAAAATGGCACCGGGACAACGTGTTCAAGGGTTAAAAACTACCGCCTCCCCCCATACCGCGACTTCCCGCCGCGCATCCCGCCGCGCCCGCCGGTGCTCCGCCCGGCCCCTTTCACCGCAGCCTCACTCGCCGCCTCCACCGCTGACTGCCGCGCCAGCGGGTCGTCGGCGATGGCCAGGTCGACCGCCTCCAGCCGTTTGACCTCGTCGCGCAGGCGCGCGGCTTCTTCGAATTCGAGGTTCTCGGCGGCCTTGCGCATGTGCATCCGCAGCCCCTCCAGATGCGCCGCCAGATTGGCGCCGGCCAGCGGTTTGTCGACCTTGGCGGTGACGCGGTTCATGTCGACGTCGCCCTTGTAGAGGCCCGTCAGGATATCCTCGACGTTCTTCTTGATCGTCGTCGGGGTGATGCCGTGTTCCTCGTTATAGGCGATCTGCTTTTCGCGGCGGCGGTCGGTTTCGCCCATGCGCGCGTTCCATCGAGCCGGTGATGCGGTCGGCGTACATGATGACGCGGCCGTCGGCGTTGCGCGCGGCGCGGCCGATGGTCTGGATCAGCGAGGTTTCCGAGCGCAGGAAGCCTTCCTTGTCGGCATCCAGAATCGCCACCAGCCCGCATTCGGGGATGTCGAGCCCCTCGCGCAGCAGGTTGATGCCGATCAGCACGTCGAAGGCGCCGAGGCGCAGGTCGCGCAGGATCTCGATGCGTTCCAGCGTGTCGATGTCGGAGTGCATGTAGCGCACGCGGATGCCCTGTTCGTGCATGTATTCGGTCAGATCCTCGGCCATGCGTTTGGTCAGCGTGGTGACCAGCGTGCGGTAGCCGGCGGCGGCGACCTTGCGCACCTCGTCGAGCAGATCGTCGACCTGCATCTCGACCGGGCGGATTTCGACCTGCGGGTCGATCAGGCCGGTGGGGCGGATGACCTGTTCGGTGAAGACGCCGCCGGTCTGTTCCAGCTCCCACGCCGCGGGGGTGGCGGAGACGAAGACCGATTGCGGGCGCATGGCGTCCCATTCCTCGAACTTCAGCGGGCGGTTGTCCATGCAGGACGGCAGGCGGAAGCCGTGTTCGGCCAGCGTGAATCTTGCGCCGGTAGTCGCCCTTGTACATGCCGCCGATCTGCGGGACCGAGACGTGGGATTCGTCGGCGAAGACGATGGCGTTGTCGGGGATGAATTCGAACAGCGTGGGGGGCGGCTCGCCGGGGGCGCGGCCGGTGAGGTAGCGCGAATAGTTCTCGATCCCGTTGCAGACGCCGGTGGCCTCGAGCATCTCGAGGTCGAAATTGGTGCGCTGTTCCAGCCGCTGGGCTTCGAGCAGTTTGCCTTCGTCGACCAGTTGGTCGAGGCGCATGCGCAGTTCTTTCTTGATGCCGATCGATCGCCTGCTTCATCGTCGGGTTCGGGCGTCACGTAGTGCGAATTGGCGTAGACGCGGATCTGGTCGAACGTGTCGGTCTTTTCGCCGGTCAGCGGGTCGAATTCGGTGATGCTTTCCAGTTCCTCGCCGAAGAACGACAGCCGCCAGGCGCGGTCTTCGAGGTGGGCGGGCAAGATTTCCAGGCTGTCGCCGCGCACCCGGAAGGTGCCGCGCTGGAAGGCCGGATCGTTGCGGCGGTATTGCTGGGCGACCAGATCGGCGATGACCTTGCGCTGGTCGTAGTCGTCGCCCGACGATCAGGTCCTGGGTCATCGCGCCGTAGGTTTCGACCGAGCCGATGCCGTAGATGCAGCGACACCGAGGCGACGATGATCACGTCGTCGCGTTCCAGCAGCGCGCGGGTGGCCGAGTGGCGCATCCGGTCGATCTGTTCGTTGATCTGGCTTTCCTTCTCGATGTAGGTGTCGGAGCGCGGCGACGTAGGCCTCGGGCTGGTAGTAGTCGTAGTAGCTGACGAAATATTCGACCGCGTTGTCGGGGAAGAAGCCCTTGAATTCGCCGTAAAGCTGCGCGGCCAGCGTCTTGTTGGGGGCGAGGATGATCGCGGGGCGCTGGGTTTCCTCGATCACCTTGGCCATGGTGAAGGTCTTGCCGGTGCCGGTGGCGCCCAGCAGAACCTGATCGCGCTCGCCCTCACTGACGCCTTCGGTCAGTTCGGCGATCGCGGTGGGCTGGTCGCCGGCGGCGGTGAAATTCGGTCTGCATGACGAAGCGCCTGCCGCCTTCCAGCTTGGGGCGGGTCCGCACCTCGGGGCGCAGGAGTTGGGGAATTGGTGTTGTTGTGCGGCATCGGCAACTCCTGACAGGTCAGATTTGATCGCTTTTTGTTCTGGTTCAAGGGGCGTGGGGGAATTCCGGGCAAGATGCTGACAGCAGGGTGGCAGGAGCGTTCGGACTGTGGCTAGGATCCAATAGTTGTGTTCTTGCAACGGAATCCGACTAAATGAGGCGTTCGGGTTGGATGCGGTTTCACGCATACACAACCTAGGGTATAAAAATACTTGCAAGGCTCGCCGTTCCTCCCTACGGTAGGTCTGCAAGCAGCAGACTAGGCTGCCGACCCGATACGCTACCCACCCTACTCACTCCCTCGTATCTTCGGTCGGCAGCCGCTCTTGCGATCTCCCCGACACATGTCACGATCGGCGCTTGCCTTGGCGGCGTTTCTTTTGGATAACCGGTGCGAGCCATCGACAGGAGTTGCCACCCATGCGCGCCCGTATCTACCAGCCAGCCCGCACGGCCATGTCGTCGGGGACCGCGAAAACCAAGGCTTGGGTGCTGGAGTATGCCCCTGCCTCGGCGCGCGAGGTCGATCCGCTGATGGGCTGGACCTCTTCGGGCGACACTCAGGCGCAGGTGCGGCTGAAATTCGACACCAAGGACGCGGCGCTGGAATATGCGCGCGAACACGGCATCGACGCGGTGGTGACCGAGCCGCACAAGCGCAAGCACAACATCCGCCCGGCGGCTATGGCGATAACTTCGCGACCAACCGGCGGACGGTCTGGACGCATTGAGGGCTTGCCTTTTCGCCCCGGCATTTGCAGAACACCAGCCAAGCGACCCCGTAGCTCAGCTGGATAGAGCAGCCGACTTCTAATCGGCAGGCCGAGGGTTCGAATCCTTCCGGGGTCGCCAGATAAATCAACCGTATGCACCGCCACACAAAGGGCATTTCCCGGACCGGAGACGTCGAAAGTCGCGCCCGGTTACGGTCGTTGAGCACCGTTAACCCCGACGTAGACAGCGCAGAGCGTGTGTGTCGAGGTAATGAACAGCCGGTTTCGCTTGGGTCCGCCGAACGTCAGGTTGGCGACCATCTGGGGCAACTTGATCCGGCCAAGCGGATTGCCCGCAGAATCGAAGACACGCACGCCATCCTGCGCCGACGACCACAGGTTGCCTTGATCGTCGAAACGGAAGCCGTCGGGAACGCCCGGCGAGACCTCTACGAAAACCGATCCCCCCGACAGGGTGTTTTCTGCTGAAACGTTGAAGACGCGGATGTGGTGCGGACCGTCAGGATCGTGCGACAGACCGCTGTCGGCGATGAAAAGCCGGCTTTCGTCAGGCGAGAAGGCCAGGCCGTTCGGCTTCACGAAATCATCGGCAACGACCCTGATGGTCCCGGTCGACGGATCGACGCAGAAGACGTAACAGCCGTCTTGTTCCTGCGCGCCCTTGTGACCCTCGTAGTCGCTCATGATCCCATAGGTTGGATCCGTGAACCAGATCGTGCCGTCTGATTTGACCACCACGTCGTTGGGCGAATTGAGCCGCCGGCCCTTGTAGCTGTCCGCGATGACCGTGAGCGTGCCATCGGGTTCGGTGCGTGTCACACGCCGGCCGCCATGTTCGCATGTTACAAGCCGGCCATTGCGGTCTCTGGTGTTGCCGTTTGAAAACCTTGAATTGGCGCGGAACACGCCGACCCCCTGATCGGGGGTCCAGCGCAGCATGCGGTTGTTCGGAATGTCGGACCAGACCAGTTGGCCGGTGTCGGCGAACCAGACCGGCCCCTCGGCCCAGCGGCAGCCGTCGTAAAGAACCTCAAGGTCTGCCGTCGGTACCGTCATCGACCGGAACCGGGGGTCGAAATACTCGAATGCGTCACCAACCAAAGCCATGTCAATCTCCTCAGGTTCTGGACTTGCCGCCGCTTGCAGCGACGATCACGCCGATGATGATAAGCCCGGTCAGCACCAGGCGAACGCCCGCGCCTGCGCCGAAGGTATTCAGCATCGTCACCAGCAGGAACAGGAAAAGTGCCGCACCCCAGAGCCCCGGCACGTTGGCGAATCCGCCCGCGACCGAGGTGCCGCCAATGACGACGACAGCGATTGAACTCAGAAGGTATTCCTCGCCCATGTTCAGCGCCGCGCCGCCCGAGAAGGCGGCAAGAAGGTAGCCACAGAGCCCCGAGAGGGCGGCGCACATGATGTAGGTTGCGGCCCGGATCTTCTCGACCTTCACGCCCGCCAGATGCGCTGCGCGCATGTTCTGGCCGATGGCGACGACGCCGCGCCCGAAGATGGTGCGGGTCAGGACGACATGCCCGGCAATGGCGAGGCCGAACACCAGAAGCGCGATCAGCGGAATGCCGGCGATCTTCGCCGTTGTGAAATCGGCAAGCGGTTCTGGTGGTTTCACCCGCAGGCCGCGGTTCCACCAGATCGCCGCGGACTGGAAGATGAAGCTGGACGACAGGGTTGCGATGATCGGCGGAATCCTCAGCAGCCGGATCAGAGCGTAGTTGATTACGCCAACGACGATCCCGACAGCCAGCGCCAGACCAAGCCCGACCGGAATCATCGCGGCCGCGCCGTCCATCGCCTTCATCGCGACGGTTCCGGCAAGCGTCATGCAGGCCGGGATCGACAGGTCCACGTTGCCTGGCCCCAGCGTGATCACGAACATCTGCCCCAGCGCGACAACCACGAAGAACGAGCCGAACGTCAGCGCCGCCGACAGCACCTGCCCGGACCCATGGCCGCCGGTGAAAGTGGCCGTTGCAAGCCAGACGCCCAGCGCACCGGCCCAGGCCCAGATCCACGGTTGCCGGATGACAGAGATCGCGGCGCTCATCGTTTTTTCTCCGCCCGGCTGATAAGGACCCGCAACGCCAGCACGATGATCAGGATGCCGCCCTGCGCCCCGATCTGCCAGTCCGGGTTGAGCCGCAGGAAGGACAGGAACGACCCCGCCAGCGCCAGTGTCATCGCGCCGATCACCGCGCCGATGGGCGAGACCCGTCCGCCAACGAACTCACCGCCGCCAAGGATGACGCCGGCAATGGACAGCAGCGTATAGCGAAGCGCGATATTGGCATCGGCAGAGGTCGTAAGGCCGACCAGCGCCATCCCGGACAGGACGCCGAAGAAGCCGGCCATGGCGAACATGGTCATCTTGATCTTGAGAAGCGACCAGCCGGCGCGTTCAAGCGATCGGGGGTTGCCGCCCGCGCCGCGCAGCACCGTGCCAAAGGCCGACCGCATCAGCCCGACATGGACGACAAGCGCGATCACCACCGAGGCGATGATCGGGAACGGGACAACGGGCGGCTTCAGCGTCATCAGCGCGCGGATGTAGTCCGGCGCTTTGCCGCCGGGCGTGGGCAGCACCAGGACGGCAAGGCCAAGCCAGACGAAGGACATGCCGAGCGTTACGACGATCGAGGGCAGGTTTCGCAGGTGTATGAGCGCGCCCAGCGCCGCGTAGGCCGCAATCAGCCCGGCCAGCGCGGCAACGCCCAAAAGCGGCGTGTCGTGAAGCCATGTGGCGGTGATGCAGGCGACGAGGCTGACGAAGCCGCCGATCGAAAGGTCCAGCTCGTTCACGCACAGGATGAACATCTGCGCGATGGTGGCAAGCGCGATGGGGATCGCGAGATTTAGAAGCAGGTTCAGGCCAAAGTAGCTCATGGTCCGGGGTTGCAGCCAGAAGATCGCGATCAGAAGCGCCGCCAGCGACAGCGGCGGCAGCAGGCTTCTGAGAAGGCGTGGAGTGGGCAGTGCGCTCATGCGTCCGCCCTGAACGAGGCGTGGAGCACGCGTTGTTCCGTCATCTCGGCGCGCGGCAGGTCGGCGACAATGCCGCCGTCGCGGAAGACATACACATGATCGCAGTTCGCAAGCTCATCCATCTCGGTCGTGTACCACAGGAAGGTGCGGCCTTTCGCGGCCTCGTAGAGCGGCGTTTGGTTGCCGGCTTCGGCACGCTGCGAAACCGCACCAAGATCGCCCCAAATCGCCCAGGCCGTATGCAATTCATCCAGCCAGAAGCTTTCGTAGCACGATGGCACGCGCAAGCACACCGCTAGCACGAAAATTGCCAAAGCCCAAATCGCGACGACGCGTCGACTGGGTTTGTCGTCAGCCATCAAGCGGTTTCCGCGAGTCGGGTGCCGGCAACCGCCTGAATGATTTCGCAAGCTCGATCGATTTGCTGCGCGTCAATATCCAAGTGCGTCACCACACGCACGGCTTGCGGCCCAACAGGAAAACAGCGAACCCCGCGAGTTTCTAACTCTGTCCAAAACTGTGACGACGTCGAATGATCCGGATCGACCTCGAACATCACCATGTTGGTATCGATGCAACCGCAGCGAATGCTCAGCGGCGAGCATTGCTCGATTGCTTCACCCAGACGCTTTGCGTTGTCATGGTCGATCGTTAACCGCTGACGATGATGATCCAACGCGTGAATCGCTGCCGGCGGCAATGATACCTGCTTGTCGCATCGCTCCGCCGAACAATTTCCTGGCTCGCCGGGCTTCGTAAATAAAGTCAGCCGATCCGGCCAGCACGATACCGACCGGCGCACCGAGTCCCTTACTGAAACAAACACTGACCGAATCAAACGGAGCCGCCAACTCGCGCGCCTCGCTCAATCCCGTCGCTGCCGCGGCATTCCACAACCGGGCCCCGTCAAGATGACTTTTCAAGTCATGCTCGGCCGCCCAATCGCAAGCAGCGACGACCATGTCTTGCGGCAGGACGCGGCCACCCCACCGATTGTGCGTATTCTCCAGACACAACCACCGCGATCTCAGATGGTGTTCATCTTCATCTTGTAGCACCGCTTGTAGCTGAGCGACGGTGATCGCTCCACCTTGCCCGGAAATCAATTGGCGCCAAACCGGACAACTGAGCGTACGCCTTGTTCGTAGTGGAAGATGTGACAACGACGACTCGGAGCGCTGGGAAAAAGCGGCAACGACCGGTATGGCGGCGCCGTTTATCGATGACATGCCGAAAGGCTATGAGACGCAGCTGGGACGCTGGTTCAAGGGCGGCCGTGAGCTATCGGGCGGGCAGTGGCAGAAAATCGCACTATCGCGCGCTTTTATGCGCAGCGATGCCGACATACTCGTTCTCGACGAGCCGACGGCTGCGATGGACGCATCGTCCGAGGCCGCGGTATTCGATCACTTTCGCGAGGCGAGCGGCAACAAGATGACCATACTCATTTCGCATCGATTTTCCACGGTGCGCGCTGCTGCGCAGATCATTGTCATTCACGAAGGCGAGATTCTGGAGCGCGGCAATCACGAGAGCCTGCTGGCCGATGACGGGCAATATGCACACCTTTTCAAACTCCAGGCGCGCGGCTACCAGTAGTTCTGGCAGCGCCGGCTGGTCGCAAAATCGATTACTATCGACCTAGGACAAAACCCATAACAGCGAGTACCTGTGTTTCAGGACGGACAAATAGCCGCACCGGCCATCATGGCGCTAACAGTAGGGATCAGCCTGCTCGGCTTGTATCGACTGCCCCAGATCATCAACAAATGCCTGTTCCGGCCGTATTTCTTCCTGCGTCAAAGACAATACGACACCATGATTCTCAGCGGTTTCGTGCATGCCGATCTCGGTCACTTGTTATTCAATATGGTGACGTTTTATTTTTTCGCGTTTCCGCTCGAACGTTTCGTGGGAACGATACCGTTCCTGATCCTGTACTTCACTG
>CAVYHT010000026.1:0-100821 GCA_963768355.1 uncultured Alphaproteobacteria bacterium | reverse complement strand
CGTAGACGGCCCAGACCGGCCATTGACCTTTTGCCTCTTCCGCTGCGGTGCAGCCCGTCAGACCGGACTTTCGCTGCCGGTGCGAAATCGAGCCGACGGCGAACTGATAGTGGCGGGACGAAGCCGCCGTGCATTCCACCCCCAACGATAACTGTGTACTACGAAGTAGGAATAAATCTTCGCTCACGAGGTGCCCGCAAGGAGACTGCGGGCACGCGTTCTTTTGGCCTCAGTCGTCAGCGTGCGCGTTGGGCAGACCACGGTTGTTCTTTGCTGTCTCGCTTACAGCTGCGCCCCAACCACCTGCACCGGCATCGTAGGTCGGGGCTCCGTCCACCTCGTGGAAATGCTCAGCTGGGACACCGCCGGCCCTGTCTTCATTTCCTTCGGTGTAGCCGATGTGCCCCGGATGGGTCTGAGCTTCCAGTCCTTGAGTGTGTGACGGTGCGCGGCACCCGACCGTTTGCTTATTGCGCCGGGGTGGATGCCTCGGATGGCAGCTCGAGTGGCGCGGGGTCAATCGCGCGCCCGCTCAGGAAGTTGCCGAACGTGGCGAGAGCGGGCACGTGATCGCAGATCACCTTTATCAGCGCCAGGATCGGCACCGCCATCAGCGCCCCCGGAATGCCCCAAAGCCAGGTCCAGAAGATCACCGTCAAGAACACCGCGACCGCGTTCAACTGTAACCGTGCGCCCAGAAGCATCGGTGTGAGGAACTGTCCCTCGAGGGCGCTGAGTAACTGATAAGCGATGGGCGCCAGCATGGCATAGTAAAAGCTGTCGAAATGAACGATTGCAAAAGCCCCGAACTCCCAGCGTGCCGATGATGCCGCCCAGAAACGGCAGATAATTCAGGCGAGAACGCCGCAATACCCCAAACAAAGGGATAAGGCATGTCCAGCAGGTACATCGCCGTCCCGATGGCCAGCCCGAGCACCGCGTTGATGAAGGTGATCGCCACAATATACCGCGACATTCGTCTCTCGATCTCGTAGATGGCGGTCAGTGCTCGCTTCTTGTCACCGAAGTTCGGGAAGGACTCGACGATCTTGACATAGAACAGGTTACCCGAAGATAGCAGGAACAATGCAAGGATGAGCCCCGCCGCCAATGAGGTGACAAAACTGGCCAGGTTGCTGACGGCAGTGGTCAACAGGCCGGGCTGTTGCAGGACCACCGTTTCCGCAGTGTCGTCGCCACCCTTGGCCAGGTCTTCGACCTGTTTTGAGGCGTCTTGAACCGCTGCCACCAACTCGGTGATGCCGCGAAGCTTGTCGCGCAATTCGAACGATATACGGGGAATTTCATCGAACCAGCTGGTCACCTTTCCACCCAGCAGCAAGACCGCGATTCCCATCAGTCCCGCGAAGCCGAAAACCAGCACCACGGCTGAAACCGGAGAGGGCACACCTCGGCGCGATAGCCACCGCACCCACGGCCCCAGCGTCAGTGCCAACATGAACCCCAGCACTACTGGCAGAACAACATCCTTGGCGAAATAAATCGCGGCAAGCGTCATCAGGATCACGATCGCAGTCAAAAGCCTGTTGGTAGTGGCCGAGTTTTCCATACTGTCCATTCGTTCGCACTCAGAAGCTGAATTCGGCGGTGGCCAGACAGGCGCAACGCCCACCGCGACGCGCTTGTCCATCTGCATGCAGCGTAAAGCAGACACCGTGTACACGAACTTGACTGAACAGCAAACGCGGCACGGCGCAGAAAGTTTCGCCACAGGTCAACTCACTCGCATTAGCCTGCAAGTTTAATGCGGTCGAACCTCATGCTTGGCTGGCCGATACGCTCAAAGCCATCGCGGATGGTCACAGGCTATCTGATGTCGACGTGCTGCTGCCGAGGAATTACAAAGGAACCGAACAGCGGGAGAACAGCGATGAACATCATCGAAATGAAGGTCACGCTTGAACATGTTGAGCCCGCTGTCGCCCGCATCCTGCAAGTACCGAGCACAATACGCCTCGACCGCTTGCATCTGACTTTGCAGGCCGAGGCGCTCCAAAAGGCCGCGGAAGTCTAGATCGGTGAGGACAATCTCCTCACGCGTGCCTAGCCTGATCTGACTGTTCCGGCTTGATTGTTAGTGCATATTCGGCCGACGTCAGAAAGGTTGATATCGGTCCTCTCGGTTTCCATCGAATTTTTCCAACCTAGCGTGCTGACCTCATCATGCGGATGGTGTCGCTTCCGTCGGGAAGAGGATGGGTCCAGGCGACATATATGCCGTCAGACGTAGCCGCCATTTGTGGAAAATTCATCGAGCTGCCTTCGGAGTTCAAAGTTAGTCTGTGGGAGCTGATGCATCCATCAACAGTCGCCCGGCAGACCAACAAGGCTTCGTCCGATCCCTGCCACTCAACCCACGAGACCAGGGCCGTTCCATCATCAAGCATCAGCGTGTCAACGCGTCCAAGGGGTTCGCCACGATCAATCCGGACCGCATCGCCGAAGCTGGACCCAGCATCATTCGAAAACGCCACATTGATTGCAGGAACGTCACCGGCGCCCGTGAACCACGCCACGACAACTCTCCGGTCGCGTGCTGCGATTGAGGGCCCGTTGACTGGGCAGCCGGAGAGTTCCCATTTGTCTTCATGTACAGATGCTGGTGCAGACCACCGCCCTTCGCGCATAATAACCAGGGAGATATCGCGGACCTCGGCTTCGCTGCGGTCGCGGTAGACAACGAGCAATGCATCATCCGCAACCGCCGCAGCAGTCTGGCAACAGGAACATGTTGTGAGATCAACTGCGATATCCGGCGCTACTGTGCCATCCGAAGATATGACTGCCGACCGGAGCTGCATCTGGCCAGACAAGGCACTGCCCTCCACGAGGTCGCCGTCGTAGGCCCTACCGTCCAGCCAAACTGCTATCACCTCGTCAGCCAACGGCGTCAAGGTGACGAAGCCATGCTGTGCCTTCGTACCGTCCCGATGGGGTACGATGGGAGCGCTCCAGGTGTCACCGTTGTCCCGAGAAAGGGCGATGCGTACGTCGTAAGAGTAGGCCGAGTTGCCTGAAGTCTGCAGCCAGTGTGCAATCACCGTGCCGTCGCCAAATTCCGAAGCAGACGGGAAGTCGGCCCAGTTTACGAAAAGATCGGGTGATGCCGTCACCGTGCGAGGGGCACTCCAGGTGCTGTTACTAAGAACAGCGACCTTCACAGCGAAATTGTTCCCGGACGCCTCAGTCCAGGTCATTAGGAGGCGTCCGTCTTGCATGGCATAGAGCGACGGCTCACGTGCATCCAGGCCGACTGGAACTGGCAATTCCTCGAAGGCAACCAATCCCCCGGCGGTGACTGACGAGACTATACCCAACACGATGGCAATGGAGACGATAAATCTAAGCATCCCAGAAGTCTAACTCAGGTTCAGTGGAAGAGATACCTACCGTGTGCTTTGCTCAAAGAATGCACAATGCGGCTATTCGAAGAGGGCTTTCCAATGGCAAGATGGGCCGGAGCCGACCTCGGATGCGGCGCAGCATCGGCCGGGCGGGCGGGAAATGCGGCGACGTTCACGGCCCAGACCGGACCTTCTCGGGTCCGTCAAGAGGCGCATCGCAGCCTCCTCAGAACGGCCATTCGTTCATCGCGCAGCATTTTCATCGGTCGGATGACGGCAGTGCGGACTTTGTGGTCATTTGCCCGGGCAGAAAATTCGGGCTGCGAATGCAAATACGATGGAGCGAGCTCATGCCCATACTTTTCGGCGTCGCAGAAAATTTTACCGGAGCGGTCATTCACGACTTGCCACATAGCTCAAAACCGTTCCGGTCGTTTGCTGCACCCGATTTCGAGGACTCAGTCGCGGGACCGAGCAGACCTTTTTTGGGTCGTCTTTGTTGTCCAGATGGCTTCGGAGTCTTACTGTTGGACAAGTGGGCTTATTGCCCGTTTGTCAGGGAGAACATCATGAAGCACTTAATTATGACTGCGACGGCAGGAATTCTGCTTGCGGGAGCGGCATTTGCGGAAGGGCACCGCAGCCCGGCACCAGAAGGCGCACGGGCGTATATCGTGTCACCGGCAGACGGTTTGACGGTCTCTAACCCAGTTACTATCGTATTCGGGCTGGAGGGCATGGGCGTTGCGCCGGCCGGCACAGAAATGGAAAACACCGGCCACCATCACCTGCTGATCAACACGGACCCGAGCGCGCTGGACCTCGATTCTGGACTGGCTGCAACCGACCAGATTGTCCATTTCGGTGACGGTCAGACACAAGTGACGAAAGATCTGCCTGCGGGCACGCATACGCTGCAACTGCTGCTTGGCGATTGGAGTCACGTGCCGCACAATCCGCCTGTCATGAGTGAGGTCATTACAATCACGGTGAACTAGACAGGCGGCGCCATAGCGCTTTGTAGATGAGCCTGAATGCTTTAGCCGGAATTCTCAGGTGTTTCGGACCAGGGCTTCTGCATGCACGCGAGCCATGATCTTGATCACGATTTCTATCGGCACGGCAAGGCCACAGATATCATTGGCGGCATTCGCGACCGCTCCGCAAGAAATACCGGCCCGAGTGGCTGGTGTCCAAGGGCTCACTGCAGACCTTGCTGGCGTTCGCGTTAAAGGAGCAATGCCCCATGTGAGGGAAGGGTGAGTGGTCGCTTCCCTTCCTCAATCAAGTCGCTTCATGAGGTAGAATTCTTGGATCGGTCAGGCCATAGATATTCAATTCTGTCAAAACCCACCGATATTGATCAACCTAAAGTTGAAATTGACGGTGATGCTCGAACAGCTTCTCAAGCTGCATCACCGGCAGCTCAGCGGGACGGAGCCGCCGTCGACCTTCGTTATGTGAGGGTCCGCTCTGTTATCTATTCTGTTGAAGAACTCCGAAATCTGAAAATCGCGGCTTTCCGGCAAAGAAGTATGTTTTGCGAAATTCATACAGGATTGTTGCCCAGACTTTGTGGGGCTGCCCAGGAGCGGCGGAGATCAATTTTCGCCGACCCCTCTCGCCAGAATTAACTGATCGGTCTGTGTAGCGGAAAAGTTCGTCAATCAGATCCGAAATCAGAGTTTTTCAACAGAACATTATCCTTAACAGACCTTCGTCACTGTGCTGCACATAGATTGCACACCGTTAGTCGATAGCGCTTTGGCCGAACAGGCGGGTCTGTCCATTCCTCCATCGGCGCAGCACACAATCGCGCGGCGTGGATGGCTGAGTTCAAGGGCATTCAGCGATCTCCTCGGGTCCGCCCTTCATCGGAACGGCCCGCAGTGCACGCATCTCTGATCTCCTTTGAGTTGAGGGTCAGCAGACAACAAATCGCAGCTTACGTCAGTGTCCGAAATTCAGGGGGTAACTCAGTATTCTAGTTACAACAAATTTTACAACATCGGCCATTTCATCGCCACAAGCATCTGTTCTAAAATTACTTTTCTAAATCACCTGTTCCATCCATCATAGGTGCAATGGACATACGCCAAGGTATGATATTCTGCGATTTGGTTTCCATGGCCTACGTTTACACCTCGGTCATGCCCTCCGCCAGATGGCGTTTATTGTTCGTATTTGGCCTCTTTCAGTCAATTTTCGGCCTGTTTGCAGCAAATCTTGTAGCTCAAAACGGATGTTATATCGTCGCTCGGGACATCGGCGCTTTCCGCTTAGGATCGTCAATCGTCTTTGTCGAGCGCCCTGTTCTGGGTCCAGTCAAACGAGCCTTCATCACGTTCTTTCACGGCCTGTTTCCAACCAACGCCCTCTATGCGTGCCTTGAAATTCATACCTTCGGGGGAATGGCGGGTCATGCCATAGAATACAGTAGCCAGACGCTGTGTCTGGCCAATCTGTGCTTCTACGGCGGAATTGATGACCATTTTCTGCATAGCCAGTTGATAGATCGGGACCGATGCCATCCTTGAAGCGAGGGCTTCGACCTCAGAGCCCAAGCCATCATCGGGCACGAATTTCAGCACCAGTCCCATCTCGGCGGCCTCAATGCCGGAGGTCTTGTCGCCGGTGAACATCATCCACACTTCAGAGCGACAACGGGTTGATTGTTTTCGATCTAACAATTCCTTTTTGAAATCTATATGCAATGTTCTTCGCATAACACCGAGGCAAGACTTGCATTCAGAGAAGACAGACGACGCCGTGATGCGTCCCCCGGCTGATGCTCGCTCAAACAGTCTGGTGGCCATACCTGCCCAACCACAAACTCCGTCGCCGCAGAGGATCAAGCGTTTAGCGGCCGTTGTTTGTGCACTGGTCGTTATTGCACTGGCCGCAACTGTGGTGGGGGCTGCATAGCGGCGGCGGGACGCCCCGAACCGCTGTCGAGGCACTCGTCTCCGGCCCGGTAGAGCGGGTCTTGGCCGTCAGCGGACGGACGGAGACGGATGTCCATTCAGACATCAGGTCTTTGGTCGCCGCCCGCGTGGCTGAGGTCAGGGTCCGCGAAGGTGACACCGTAGCGGTCGGCGATGAGCTTCTGATCCTGGACGCCTCGCAGCAGAACAGCCGCGTCAGGCAAGCACTGGCCGCGCTGGATGCGGCGATCCTGAGAGAACAGAGCGCGCAGGCCGACCGGGATCGCGCCGTGAGCCTCGTTGCGACGATGTCAGCTGTCGCAATAGCAAATGCCGAGCGCGATCTGGCACTGGCCGCCGCAGAGGTCAGCCGGCTGCAAGCCGCTCTCGAACAGGCGCAGCTGTCCCTGCCCGACTACCGGATCACGGCCCCGATCGCCGGTGTCGTTCTGAACCGATCCGTCGAACCGGGCGATCTGGTCAGCCCGTCGGACGTTCTGATGCGCCTTGCCGACACCAGAAAACTGTATGTCAGGGTGCAGGTCGACGAGATCTACGCCGACAAGATCCGGATCGGTCAACGCGCCTGGCTGCAATTGACCGGCCGCACGGAAACCATACCCGGAGTGGTGTCATTCGTTGCCGCAGAGGTGGATGAGTTGACAGGCAGCCTGCGTGTCAAGCTGGCCTTCGACACGGTTCCCGACGCGCAGATCGGGCTGACCACAGTCGCGAATATCCTGATCGACACGGTCCCTGAGCCGTGACAGTGCCGCGCAGCGCCTTCGTCGCCAGCGGATCCGGCACCGCGGTGTTTCGTGCTGCGCGACGGGCGGGCCAGCCTGACCCCGATCACCTTTGTCGACTGGCCTGCAGATCGCGTCGAGGTGACGTCCGGGCTGACGGAAGGCGACCGGATCGTGCTGTCACCCGAGGGCGTCGAAGACGGGCAGCCGCTCGCCGCGCAAGACGGCCCAGCGGCAAGCGATTAGGCGCATGCGCTATGGTCTGAAAGTGGCCTTGCGTCACCTGACATCCAACCCGTCCCAGACAGGATTGCTGGTGTTTGGCGTGGCTGTGGCGGTGTTCATCTTCATCTTCATGAGCGCGCTGATCGGTGGGCTTGCAGACCTCATGGTCAATCGAACGCTTGGCGGGCTGGCTCATGTCACGATTACCGCAGAAGATCGCGCGCTACCTCTGTTTGACACCGGCACGGACGCCACGGTTCTTGTGGCGCGACAAAAATCCAGCCGTACAGACTTGGGCATACAGGACGCCGTTCCATTCCTGCCGGTGATCGACCAGGTGCCCGGCGTCGCGGTCAGCTCAGCGCAGATCACCGGCGGAGCTGTGCTGATCCGCGGAGAACGGGTACGGCAGGTCAGTGTCACGGGCCTGTCGCCGGATCGCGTCACCGCCATCATACCGTTCGGCCGATATCTCCAGCAGGGACAGCTGTCTCTGACAGGCGACGGTCTATTGATCGGCACGACGCTCGCCGAAGACATGAACCTGTCCATCGGTGGTGCTGTCACCCTGCGCACCGACACGGGCAACACCGCTACGCTGCGAGTCTCGGGCCTCTTCCGCTCCGGCGTCGGGCAACTCGACTCGGCCTCTGCCTATCTCGATATCCGGACGGCCCGCAGCCTGTTCGACATGCCCAATGGCGTGTCCCGGATCGAAGTGAAACTGGTCGACCATTATGATGCGGAGAGGGTCGCCGACCGGATCGAAGTGACAACCGGGCTTGACGCAGAGCCCTGGACGGCAACGGCCGAGCAACTCTACGAAGGACTCAAGGCCCAATCCGACACTGGACTTATTCTGAAATCATTTGCGCTGATCACAATCGTCATCGGGGTCGCCTCGTCGCTTATGCTGTCGACCTACCGCCGGCGGCCCGAGATCGGCATCATGCGCGCCATGGGGGCCAGTCAGGGCTTCATCCTGTATGTGTTCGTATCGCAAGGTGCTATCATCGGGTTTCTGGGCGGTGTGATCGGAGCGGCCCTCGGGCTCGCGATACTGACCCCCCTGACGCCCATGGGAGAGGTTCAGTCGGGGCAGCTTCCGATCGACGTGGCGCAGGGATCGATTGGCCTTGCCATTACGTTGACCGTAATCGGCGCAACACTTGCGGCGATCCTACCAGCCCGCTCTGCCTCGCGGATCGATCCGGTGGAGGCGATCGGGCAATGAGTATTCATGACGATACACTTTTGCTGGAATTGCACAATCTGACCAAGACCTATGGCACGGACGAAACCGCCACGCAGGTTCTCAAAGGTCTGGACCTTACCCTGCAAAGGGGCGGCATGATCGCCCTTCTTGGAGCGTCTGGTTCTGGCAAGAGCACCTTGCTGAATATCCTTGGCACCCTGCTGCGGCCAACATCGGGCAGTTTTACGATGCTCGGGCAGGATTTGTTCGCGGCGAACGACGCGACCCTGACCGATTTTCGCAATCGTCACATTGGCTTCGTTTTCCAGTTCCACAATCTGCTGCCCGATTTTACCGCGCTCGAAAACGTCATCTTTCCTACCGCGGTGCAGCGACGGTGTCGAACGCGCGGAAGCGCTCCAACGCGGTTCCGAGCTTTTGGAACTTGTCGGCCTCAGTGATCGGGTCGACTTCCGGGCCACAAAACTCTCGGGCGGGCAAAAACAGCGCGTCGCAGTCGCCCGTGCGCTCATGAACAAACCTGACTTGATCCTCGCGGACGAGCCAACCGGCAATCTTGGACAGCAAATCCGCGCAGCAAGTCATGGATCTGATCAAGGCGGTCAACAAAAGCGAAAGGACTACTTTTCTCATTTCGACGCACGACGAGGGCATTGCCGCGCAATGCTCGAGTCGGGTCGAAATCAGCGATGGACGGATTTCTGCAAGCATCTGATCCGGACGCCCACACCGCCGCCTGTCAGGCTAGTGACCTATTGCCGCGCAAAGCAAGCTGGGATCATACACGGGCGTAGCGTAAACAATCTCGACTGCCAACAACTCCGCAAAACTGAGACGTTGGGCGTCATTTGCAAGTTCTTGAAGCCCTGCAACCAGTGCAATGACACAGTCGTCTTGATTGATTGACGGACCACCATGCCATCACAATGGGAAGATGATCGGAAAGGACCTCCGCAATGACCGACGACCAAACAGTGATCGATCCACCGGAAACACCCGAACCCGAAAGCGAACCAAAACCCCTGCGCGAGCAGGTCAAGGACGCGGTTGACGCGCGTGATACAGAGACCCTGGTGGCGCTGCTGGATCCGTTGCCGCCGTCAGCCGCGCTGCGCCAACTGCTGTTGCTGGTTGCCGAGGATCGCGACATTCTGCTTGCACTGATCCCCACGGATCTGGCCGCGAACCTGATCGTAGAGGCGCCGGTGCAGGCGGCCACCGATCTGATCGAGCGAATGGCAACCGACCGCGCCGCAGAAGTGCTGGATAGGCTGAACTCCGACCTTCAGGCAGACATCATCGGCAATCTGGGGGCCGAGGACGCCCATGCCATTCTGGCCCGCCTGCATCCGGACGATGCCGCCGATGTCCGCCGTCTGGCGGAATACGAGGATGGCACGGCGGGTGGCCTCATGGTTGCCGAGGCCTTCAAGTTCCCCGAGACGGCAACGGTCGGGGCGGTCTTGCGGGGGATTGTTTCGGAGGATGCGGATTTCGAACGCTACCGCGGTCAGCATCCCTATGTCATCGATCCCGAGGGCCGGCCGGTCGGCGTGGTTTCGCTGCGCAATCTGCTGACGTCCAATCGCAGCGAAACGCTGTCAGCGATCATGGTGCCGCCGGTCACGGTCGGTGTCGACACGACGCTGGATGCGCTGGAAGACCTCTTCGACGAGCACAATTTTTTCGGGCTTCCGGTCGTGGAAGCCGATGGGCGGCTGGTCGGTGTCGTCTCACGCGCGGCCGTGCATGACGCCGCCCTGGCGCGGTCCCAAAGCGACAGCCTGAAACGACAGGGTGTCGTCGGCGACGAATTGCGCTCGATGCCGACCTGGCTGCGGTCGCGGCGCCGGCTGGCCTGGCTTTCGGCCAACATCGTGCTGAACATCATCGCCGCCTCGGTGATTTCGGCCTACGAGGAAACCCTGGCGGCGGTCATCGCAATCGCGGTCTTCCTGCCGATGGTCTCGGATATGTCGGGCTGCTCGGGCAACCAGGCGGTCGGTGTGACGATGCGAGAACTGGCGCTCGGCATCGTGCGGCCCAAGGACGCGATACGGGTGTGGCGGAAAGAGGCGACCATCGGCGTCATCAACGGCATCGCGCTGGGGATCCTGATCGGACTTGTCGCCTGGGTCTGGAAGGGCAACCCCTGGCTGGGCCTGGTGATCGGCAGCGCCCTTGCCGCGAACACAGTGCTGGCGGTGTCGATCGGCGGTGTCGTTCCGCTGCTCCTGAAGAAGCTGGGCCAGGATCCGGCGGCGGCCTCGGGCCCCTTGTTGACGACAATCACCGATATGGCGGGGTTCTTTCTGGTGCTCAGCCTCGCCAGCATGATGATGCCATTGCTGGTTTGAAATCGCTGCGAACCCCGGTGTGAAAGCCGGTCTCTGGAGCGGCGATTACGCGCGGCCGTCGACAAAGACGCCGGTCAATCTGGCTATTGCTGGTGACGGCGCGATGCTGCGAAAATGCGAGAGGGTCCATCCGGGCTGTGCCGAAGACAAGGGGGAGATGTGGCTCGGAAACCTTCGGATGCTAGTTGTCGCGAAGCTCCAGAACCGGACTTTTGTGCGATTGTGTCGAATGCCTGAAAGGTCCGCGTTGTATGAATTCATGGCTTCAGACTTGTTGCGTATTGCCTTAATGACCGCATTCCCCTCTGCTATGCAGCGGTAATTTCGCGGCGGCGCTGCGGGTTCTTGCACTGCGAGCGCGCGCAGCGAAAAATGAACCGGTCCGCTTCGGGCTGAGGCTGTGTGAAAACTCCATTTGTGGTATGCTTTCGGTAAAAGCCGGAGGCAGGCATGTCGGGGTATATCGAGGGTACGGACCGCAGTCAGGTCACGCTTTTTCCGGACCGGCTGGAAGACTGGATCGACGAGGACAATCCGGTCCGGGTGATTGACCTCTTCGTGGACGAGATCGAGCTTGTGGAGCTCGGCTTTGCGCGCATGTCTCCAGCGCAGACGGGGCGGCCGGGCTATCACCCGTCGGTCCTGCTGAAGCTTTTCATCTACGGCTATCTGAACCGCGTCCCGTCGAGCCGCGCCCTGGAGCGGGAGGCTGGGCGCAATGTCGAGGTGATGTGGCTGACAGGTCGGCTTGTCCCCGACCACAAGACGATCGCCGATTTTCGGCGCGACAACGGTCCGGCGATCCGGCGGACCTGCGCGCAGTTTGTTGAGCTCTGCCGCCGGATCGGGGTTCTGAAGGGGGACTGCGTCGCGATCGACGGCTCCAAGTTCAAGGCGGTCAACAACCGCGACAAGAACTTCACCAAGGGCAAGATCGCCAGCCGGACCGCCCATCTGGTCGCGAGCATCGAACGCTATCTCGAGGAAATGGTCCGGATCGACCGTCAGGAAGAGGGCGAGGCCCGGA
This sequence comes from uncultured Alphaproteobacteria bacterium, assembly GCA_963768355.1. Lineage (GTDB taxonomy): Bacteria > Pseudomonadota > Alphaproteobacteria > Rhodobacterales > Rhodobacteraceae > JAHEAO01. Next base: position 88,961 of record CAVYHT010000026.1, on the reverse strand, counting down.
CCGAGAAGATTGCCAACCTGGCGCGACGCTGCGAGCGCATCCGGCAGGAAATCGAGCGACTGGTGGACATGGGTCAGGCGCTAAGGGAGAGCCCGGACCGGCAGATTTCCCTGACCGACCCGGATGCCCGCGCCATGGCGACGAGTGCCAAGGGGAGCGGCTTCGTGGGTTACAATGCCCAGGCCGCGGTGGAGCCCGAAAGCCATCTGATCGTCGCGCATGATGTCATCAATGCAGGACACGACCGCGATCAGCTGGCGCCGATGGCCCTGGAGGCAAAGGCGGCGCTCGGACGCGACGAGATGAGCGTGGTTGCCGACAAAGGGTATTTCAGCGGCCGCGAGATCCTGGCCTGCCACGAAGCAGGCATCACCACGACCATGCCCCGGCCCGAGACCTCCGCCAACCGAACCAAGGGCATGTATGTGAAGGCCGACTTCGCCTATGACGCTGCGGTTGATGTCTATCGCTGTCCTGCGGGCGAGGCACTGACCTACAGATACACCACCGAGGAACGCGGCCTCGTCCTGCGGCGTTACTGGACCAACGCCTGTCAACGGTGCCCGTTCAAAGCCCGCTGTACCACCGGCCAGCAGCGCCGGATTACCCGATGGGAACACGAGCATCTGGTCGACGAGATGCGCGACCGCATGAGCCGCGATCCATCCTTGATGGCGCTCCGGCGCTCGACCGCCGAACACCCGTTCGGCACGATCAAGGCCTGGATGGGAGCAACCCACTTCCGAATGCGGCGGCTGAAGAACGTCCGCACCGAGATCGCCTTTCATGTCCTCGCCTACAACATCAAGCGCGTGATCGCGTTGATCGGCGTGCGCCGGCTTCTGGCCGCCATCCCGGCCTGAACCGGGATGCCCCGTACAGATTTCCTCTGTCCACCGCGACGGAACGCGCTTCTGCCGCCTCCACAGCCCTTCAGACGCCGAACCGGACCGAAAATCCGTCAAACAAACTGGGATCATCGGAACTCCCTCCGCGCGGCACTCCAAACAGAGTTTCCACACAGCCTCGGCTCGGAGCTGACATCTGCAGTGCAGCGAACCGCCCCAATTTTCGCCGCCCGGAAACGTCGTGACCGGCCCTGACCGGACTTTCGCCTCGCTCCCCGACGCCGCGCTACGGCTTTCGCATTGCTGCCGTTCATGCAACGCGCAACATTTCCATCAGGGCTCGCCCTTGCCCAAGCCAACATCGAGATCTTATTCGTTGGAGATTTCTTTCGTATCCGTCCGGTCAGACCGCTCTGCCGCGCCTCGCCAATGAGAGATAATGTCCACTTGAGATAATGGACACTATCGAGGTTTCGGGTGGCAAAGCGGCGCAGGCATAGGAACTGGAGTGACGACGAGAAATAGATGATCTGCGCCCAGACGCGAGTTCCGGGTGTGTCGGTCAGTCAAGTTGCGCGGCGCTATGACGTGGACGCCACGCTCTTTGAGTTGCTTACAGAGCTGTAGGCCGATGCATTTGTTGGCACCCGTAACTAAAATGGTTGGCATTTGGCACTCCCATGAATTCGAACGAAACGGGACGCGAACCGTCAAGAATGAAGATTGGTTTGTTTGCGCCGTCAAAGCATGCCCTTTGAGTTTATGGATTCTGCGCTTAAGCTTTGTTGAGTTAACACTGGAGCCATCCGAGTGCGCGAAGGAGAGTATTAGATGACCACCGAAACCGAACGTCAGATCCAGCGTTGCGAAGAGCTTATCAGTGAGTTTGAGTCGGCGACGGCAGACCAGACCGCTGTTGCCCTTTCTGATGGTGTCATTGAAGATGACGAAGCAGCGCTGATACAGCGCCTTGAACAGAAAGTTGAAGGTTTGCGCGGGCAATTGGCAATGTTGCGAGAACGTTTAGAGCAAGAGCAAAGCGCGCCGCGACCCGATATTGTGACCAATGTCGGCGAAGAAAACATAGAGCAAATTGGTGGGATTGAGGCCGTAGGCCCAGCAGTGGTTCTGGATCCGGAAGGCTTGTTCACGAGTATCACTGCGCATCTGAACATTGACTATGAGTTATTTCAAGGAAGTTCACGGGTTGCGCACGGCCGCTTCTCCGGAAACGGCCTGATTGATCTCAACTTGACGCGTGGCGAGGAATATCTGCTAACCATGACCGGATCAGCGACGATAAATGACTCCAACTTTATTATGAATGACACAGCCAACGGCACATCGGTAGAGGTTTCGTGGACGATCAATCCGCCCGCTGTCGATGCGAGCACCAGCGACCCAGCAATTGTGCTACGAGGGCGCCCGACGCTGCGCCCAACCTCGCATCCTTTGGCCGATGGTGCAACGGAATGGAGCATTGTCGTCAGCGACATAACCGCCCCGCATAGAGATACATCTCAAGCCGGGCTCTACTTTAGTTTCTCGACCAACGAAACTTCGGGCTATGGCGGATCGCTAACGGCGGGCCCTGCAGATGCCCAGACTTCAACTTCGGTCACAACCAGCAGCCGGGCCGCACTTTCGACCACACTTCGATTTACACATCAGGATCCCTAAACTGTTTTTTGGCCCATCCCCATGATTGGTCCCATAAACCCTAAGCCATGAACTGCATCAAAACCGTAGCTTCAGCCCGATCAAGATTGCGACGTGCAAATGGATTTAGTGACGAACGCACCCGGAGAAAACGACAAATGCCGCAAGTTCACGATCTCCATAAGTTCTTCGCGCAAGTATCGGAGGAGATTCGAACGAGTACGCTCGCATATATGCCCGAGCAAACGAAGATCCAGGCACTGCTGGTGACGAAGGCGAGGAAAATTGGGCTAGCCTTCTACGAGATTGGTTGCCGCCAAATTACCGTGTGGCGACCAAAGGTCGTTTGATCGGACATGACGGTGAAATGTCCCCGCAAATCGATCTGGTCGTACTAAAGCCCTCATATCCGCAGAAACTTTTTGAGAAAAGAGTTTGGCTGGCAGGCGGAGTAGTCGCTGCATTCGAGTGTAAAACCACCATTACGTCAAAGGACGTCACAGCCAATGTTCAGCGAGCAGCGCGGTTCAAAAGTTTGTACAAAGCGGAGGTGGGGACACCATCAAAAGAACTGATTTCTCCGCTCATCTACGGGCTCTTAGCACATTCTCACAGCTGGAAGAGTATGAAAAGTCGTCCTTTGGAGGTGAGCGTCCGGCCTGACCGCCCTGGCATCAACCTCAGGTGGACGACTAAGCCGCCCCGAGCACCTCGTTGCGGGGTTTGTTCATCGCGGTTGCTTCACGCAAACGCTCGGTTTCGTACTGCTCCATCGCAAGATCACGGTCCCATTTCCTGATGTCCTTCGCGATGCGTCGTCGCTTTTCTTGTCTACACTTTTGAAGATGCCGCCGAACCTCACCGACCTTGAGACACTCGCGGGCTGGTGGGCCGTTCAGTGCAGCATCGGGCGACTGTGCGCAGCCAAAGATATCTGTCAGGGTTCGGCGCTCCGCGGCAGTCAGCCCGTTTACGACCATCGGCCCAAGCAGCAGCGATTCCGACAGGCAGCCATTGGCTGTGACAACCTCGTGCCGGTCGCAAACGAAATGAATCCAGGTGATATTCTGTTTGCCCTTCATGTGCCGAATGCCGGGCACCGATGTCAGGGATTTCGCCGGGGCAAAGGCTTCGGTCTTGAACCAGCCATCCAACTGGCCGCCGCCGCCGACAAGTATCCGGTGCTGCGGTGACACGATCAGGTCTTGCGTTGGTAGCCCGCGCCCAAGAGCCCCGGCGGCGATCAGAACGGGTTTGGCATCCACCTCCACCTCTTCCAGCGGATGGTCGCCACTATGCACCCAGCGGATGGTTTGCGGGGCGTGATCCACGGTGTCGACCAGATCGCCGACTTCCAGGGTTTCCACGGCGCGCGGACCACCCGGCGTGGCGATCAGTGTGCCGGGTGCATAGCAAACAATGTTGGCGTAGGGTTCTGAACTGGACGACGTGCCGTCGCCGCTGTCGAGTGGATCACCGTCGCGCCCTTCTGTCGCTGTAAATGTCGACCCGTTTGTTGGTTCCTGGCCTACGGGATAGCCGAACCCAACGTTTACCCCATCAATGCGGACAACGAACACTTCATTGCCAGAGGCATCCAGCATCGAAAACTCGTTCTCGATAACAGAACCGGCCAAGTACGTCGTACCATTGATTGTGACGTCTTGAGTGAGCGTCTGCGCGCCACCGGTTTCTACGTAGCCATCCTGAAACTGGCCATCGTCATCGGTTATTTTTACTTGAGTCGACGATCCGCCATTGAATGTGAACGTCTCGCCGATCCATGTGGGCGCTGAAGCGCTATAATCGGGAGACGCTGGGTCATTGGAATGGGTGTCGCCTTCTATGTCCGTCATCGGAATGGCTGACGGAAGAGTATAGAGCGACCAATCGAATATCGCGATGTAGTATGCCATCGACCCTCACCTCCAATCCGCTCGCGCAAGGTCGGATCATGTTAGCGGGCTTGGGTTAGGCGAGGGTTACGTGGATGGTGCAGAAAGGACGGAAGATACTTAAAATCCGAACTGGGGTGTTGCACGGATCAGGCACCCGACAAAGTTTGCCCTTACCCGTGCCGATCAGAACACGCGGTCATACGTCGCCCGACCGAGTTCGGTCATGCGATTGAGGGCCTTTGCCGCGATGCTGACTTCGCAAACCTGATTGTCGAAATGCCGCGCCTGGAGGCCGTCGCCGATGGCCGTTTTCCACCTTCCGATCTGAGCTTCGATGAGGGCTCTTTGGTTATAACTGGTGCCCTTCTGCCAACCCATTCTGCCAAGCGCGGCGATATCATCAATGTGCCGGTTGCGCTGCGGATTGTCGCCTGGAACGGCGTTCCTCGGAGGCGGGATGACAACCTCGATGTCAGGGCCGAACTTGACCAGCAAACACGCCGAAACGCCCTGTCCGTCATAGGCGCCGTCGGCCAGAAAACGGTCCACGTCGGCGTCTGTGTTTGAAAGCAGATCCGGCAGCGCCGTCTCATCGCCAACATGCTCCGTTGTGAGATGAGTGTCGATGATCGCGCCGCTTTCGGGATCAAAGGCCATATGCAGTTTGCGCCATGATTTACGGGGCTTCTTCAGGCCGTGCTTCTCGGCGTTCCAATCGCTTCCGCCATGCATCCTCAGCCCGGTGCTGTCCACGATGAGGGTGATGGGTTTGTCTTGAGAACGCGGTTTCCGGACGATCCGCAAGCCCTTTCCCCGCCGCGACAGCGTCGAGAAATCCGGCACCGCGATGTTCAGGCCCATCAGCCGCACAATCGAACGGGTGAAACCCTGCGTCTGCCGGAGCGGCAGCCGGAACACAACCCGTAACGTCAGACAAATCTCGATCGCCAGATCCGAATAGAGCGCCTGACCACCCCGGGTCTGACGGCGCGTCGCGGCCCAGCTTTGGGCGACATCATCCGCCACCCAGATCGTCAGATCCCCGCGCCGCCGAAGGCTCTCGTTGTACTCAGCCGCGTTCGTGACCCGGTATCGCGCCTTCGCGAATTTGTCTCTGCGCGCGTCGTTGAACTTGTGGGGCATTGGGCTGGCTCACAAAGCAGAAAACGACGGGAATAGTCTGCCCGGCCGATCCGTGCAACAAACTGGGTTCGGTTCTAACGTTGACTGCCGTATGCGGCTTCGTGTGCGATTTCCTTGATCGACAGCCGAGAAATGCCGATGTCGGCAAGCTCGCGGTCGGACGAGCATTGAAGTTCGCGCAGTGTCCGAACGTACGCACTGTGCTGCGCCCGGCGTTCTGCCGCTGCCTTTAGCCCGGCTTCAAACCATTCTCGAAGCCGAATTCCAGGGCGAAAAAGGTCTGCTGTGTAGGTCATCTCTCATACTCCTGTACTCATTGGTGCGTTTGGTGCGCTGTTGGTAGCGCTATCGTCACCATTCAATTGGAAGTTAGTGAAATGCTGCGCTTGCACAATAGCCACGATGGAAATGCTGCTATGCAGCAATGACATGGGCGCTGGCGGCGCGAATTTAGGCGTTTTGCCAGCGCGCCAAGCAGTTGAATACTTTGACGAACACTGGTGCTCGAAAATTGTAAGCAATTGCCGCAAAATTGGGCGGAAGAAAGTATGATGGTCCGGAGAATGTACTAAAATTCGTCAACCCTTGCAGTGGGTTAGTTTGGATGAAAGTGGTAATTCGATTACACCGATCAGGATCTAAGTGACCCCTTGAGCAATCTTTGCAGTGAGGTTTTTCCTGAAGTCGTGATGTCATTTGTGACAATACGGGACTCAAAATGATCTACTAGTTGTTCGCCATAGCAGCGAACGGCAGAAATGTACCCCCTAGCTAGGGGCGCTGATCGAAGCCACGTGTTTTTCGCACTTGCCGCGAACGGCAGAATCGTCCGCGACCCGGTCATTGCTGTCGCCAGTTTCGCTGCTGCTTACATGAACGGCCGCTCTCCCTGCTGCGACACATCACGGATTCTTGCATCGTCTCCACACTGGGATTTCTGCGAGCGCACGCAGCAAACTTTTGATGGGTCGGCTTCGGGCTCACAGCCGCCGTTCTCGTCCCATTTCAAGAACGTCCGTCGCCGCACTGACTGCCGCTTAGAGGGCGCAAGCCATGAAAAACCGGCAGCGACGGGTGTCCGCCTCGCGCTAGACTTCGGGAACGCCGGCCTTGCGCATCCCTTCCAGATAGGTCTTCTGGGTCTCGAGGACCGAGGGCGGCATGCTGTCGCGCATCTTTCGGATCGTCATGCCCGGATAATGTTTCAGGAAGGTCTGAATCGCCTGACGGGATTCGTCTTCCTTGCCCAGATTGGCATAGTAGGCCGCCAGCATCCGGTAGGCCCAGGTGACGCCGGGGGCCATGTTGAGGCCGGATTTGACCAAGGCGATGGCCTCGTCGTACCGGCCCAGGTCGGCCTGTGCAAAGGCCTTGCCGAATTCCATGTTGAAGCGGAACGGATCGAGCGGGCTGAGCGCTTCGGCGCGGGCGAGATAGTCCAGAGCTTTTTCGGGAAAATTGTTGAGCGCGTTCAGCCAGCCCTTGCGGAGCCAGCCCCAGGCATTGTTCGGGTCGAGCCGGAGCGCCCGGTCGATAAAGCTTTCGGCGCGTTCACGTTCCAGCGATGTCAGCGAGATCGCGGCACCGACCGCAACCAGCGTCGGCGCGTGATCGCCAGCCAAAAGGGCCGCGCGGTTGGCAAGATCGAGCGCAGTTCGGCGCTGCTTTGCGGGATCCTCTGTCCAGAGATAGGCGCATTGATGCGCGTGGCACCACGCCTTCAAGGCCAGCGCCAGCGGGTAGTCCGGATCGCAGGCGACGGCGCGGTCGAGAAGCTCGATGGCCTTCAGATTATCCTCTTTCCGGTGCGACCAGAAATGCGGAAGTGCTGTCAGGGTCAGTTCGTAGGCGGTGCGATGCTCTGGCGGGCGGGTGCGGGCGCGGGCGATTTCGGCGGTACGCAGGTTGGGGGAGATCTGGCCTGCCACTTGGGCTGCAATGCGGTCTTGCAGGTCGAAGAGGTCGTCGAGCCGGTCATCGAAGCGTTCCGACCAAAGTGTGCGGCCATCGCTTCCGCTGACCAGCTGCACGGCGATGCGGACGCGTTCGCCCGAACGGCGGACCGAGCCTTCCACGATGTAATCCGCGCCAAGTTTGGCGGCAGCGGCGGGGATTGACAGCGCTTCGCCCTTCAGCGCGAAGGCGGACTGGCGCGCGATGACGTGGAAGTCGTGGACATGAGAAAGCGCGCTGGTGATTTCCTCGACCACGCCATCGGCGAAGAAATCCTGCGTGCCGGACAGATCCTCGAAGGGGAGGACGGCGAGGCTGGGCTGGGTTCGTTTCGCGGGGTCCGGAGCGGCGACAGGCGCGGCGCGCAGGCCGTCGGCGAGGCTGGCGGTGCGCACGTCCGGTTCTGCGCCGATCTCAGACGAAATCGCGGTGCGGAAGCGTTCATAGGCGGCAAGGGCGGCGGTACGGTTGCCGCTGGCTGTGGCCGCGCCGAGCAGGATCTGCATCGCCGGTTCGCTGAGAGGGTCGAGATTTCAGGGCGGCTTCGGCTTCGGTGTAGGCATTTGCGGGGTCGACTTTGGCGCGTGCCAGATGCGCGGCGACGCGGGTCGTGCTGTCCTGCATGCGGGCCTCTCGCAGCCAGGTCTCGAAGCTGTCGATGGGCAGGTCGAAGCCGGCCAGAAGTTCCTCGCCGGGGGCGGGCGCGGCGATGGCGGCTGTCAGCGTCACGGTTCTGCGGTCGGCTTGCAATGTGCCCTCCGGCAGTGCGCGGCGCAGTTGCGAAAGCTCTTGGCGCAAGGAGGCGCGGGCCTGATCCTCGGCCCGGTCGCCCCAAAGGAGCGCGCAGAGGTCTGTGCGGCCTGCCTGTTGGTTCGGGCGGAGTCCAAGGATCGCCAGAAGCGCCTGACCACGCCGTGACTGGCCGGGGATCGGCGCACCATCCGCGCCTGTCGCGGCGAAGGCGCCGTGCAGCTTTATCGTTAGATGTTCCGCCATGTCCTCGCTGATCGTAAAATTTTCGTCGGTGCGATTTTACGGAGATATTACATGGATGCCGCCGAAGTGCAGGCTGTTTTTCACGTTGGTTTTGCGGTGTGCAGGCAAGGTGGTGGCATGAACCAGACATCAACAAGGATCAACGCCATGACCATTCGGACCCAGACCCGCAGCGTTTCAACCTATCGCCCCTATCGCAAACCCGCCGTTAGCCTGCTTGGCTGGCTGGTCGAGGCGAACCGGCGCTACCGCGAAAGTGTCAAGCTGCGTAACATGCCCGACGAGCGGCTTTACGATATGGGGATCAGCCGGGAAGAGGCGGACGCGGCGTTTCTGCGCCGGTTCGGGGGTCGCCGCTAGGTTATGAACCGGCGGATGACCTCGGCCTCCTGCACCTGCATCAGCGATTGCGCGGTGACCATGTGCAATGCCATCACCTTGCGCGCCTCCGCCCCGTCACCCGTGCGCAAGGCCCGGACCAGACGCGCCTGATAACCCTTGCCTTTCGCCCAAAGTTCGTGGTTCGGCGGGTCGTAGAGCTTGCGGTAGACGGTCAGGTCCGACAGCGTCTGGGTGACGAAGGCGATGATGAACCCCATCAGAGGATTTGCTGACATTTCCGCCAGAAGCGCGTGGAACCGCAGCGAGGCAATGTGCTGTTCACGTTCCTCTTCGGCAGTTTCGGCGGGGTGGGCGTAGGTGCGCATGACCTCTTCGAGTTGGTTCAGTTGATTGTCGGACAGGGTGCCTGCGAGGTCGGCCACGAGTTCGGGTTCCAGCACGGTGCGGATGCGGTAGATGTCTTTCAGCGTCAGATCGCGGAAGTAGAAGTAGTTCGACAGCAGAGCGCGAGCGCGTTCCGGTGACATCTGGTGCACGAAGGTGCCGCCGCCGGGCCCGGTGCGGGTGCGCACGAGGCCCTGGGCTTCGAGGATGCGGGTGGCCTCGCGGATCGTGCCCTTGGACATGCCGAAACGCTCGATCATCTCGGGTTCGCTGGGCAGGCGGTCGCCGGAATGCAGGCCCTCTTGCATGACCCATTGCTTGATCGCCTCGGCGACCTGCGTGGGGCGCGACTGGCGTTCGGGTTCAGGCGTCGAGGGGGTGGTGGCAGGCGGCAAGCTGATGCTCTCCCATTTCGGTGAGTTGCGGTTCGGTTTGGCGGCAAAGGTCGGTTGCGCGCGGGCAGCGGGCGGCGAAAGAGCAGCCCGGCGGCGGGTTCAGCGGGTCGGGCAGTTCGGTTTCGCGGCCCTCCGGGGCCTTTAGCGGGCGGCCGACGACGGGGGCGCTGTCGGCCAGAAGTTTCGTATAGGGGTGGCGCGGGCGGTTGAAGATGTCCTCGGCCTTGCCGATCTCGACCACCGCGCCGAAGTAAAGCACGGCGACACGGGTGCTGACCGCCTCGACCACGGCCAGATCGTGGCTGATGAACAGGTAAGTGAGGCCGAATTCGCGTTTGAGCTCGGCGAGCAGGTTCAGCACCTGCGCCTGCACCGAGACATCGAGCGCCGAGACCGGCTCATCGAGGATCAGGATGCGCGCATTTGCAGCCAGCGCGCGGGCGATGCCGATGCGCTGCGCCTGACCGCCCGAGAACTCATGCGGATAGCGGGTCAGGAAATCATCGCGCAGGTTCACGGCGGCGAAGATTTCGGAGATGCGTTTGGTGCGGTCGGCCTTGTTCATGTGGTGCAGGCGTTTGAGCGGCACCTCGATGATCTGGCGGATCGTCTTGCGGGGGTTGAGGCTGCTGATCGGGTCCTGAAACACGTACTGGATCGACTTGCCGAAAGCCGCCGGGTCGGCATTGTCGAAGGCCTTGCCCTCGATCTCGGATCGTGCCGGTGGTGGGCGGGATCAGCCCGACCAGCATCCGCGCGAGGGTGGATTTTCCGCAACCGGATTCGCCAACGATGCCAAGGGTTTCGCCGGTTTGGACGGTCAGTGTAACGGGGCGCACCGCCTTGACGGTGAACTTGGGGGGGCCGAACAGCGGCTTGCCGACCGGGAAGGTTTTCGACAGGTTGTCGAGCCTAAAAGCTTCGCTCATGTCGGCCTCCATTCCGGGTAAAGGCAGCGAACGGCGCGGCCGTTCTGCGGTTTCAGCGCGATCTCACCCGTCTCGCAGGAGGTCTGTTTCCTCGTCGCAACGCGGCGCGAAGGCGCAGCCAGGCGGCAGGTCATCGACCGAGGGCGGCAGGCCGGGGATCGCCGCCAGTTCGCGCCGCCCGCCGCCCAGTTCCGGAACGCAGGCGATCAGGCGCTTGGTGTAGGGATGCGCGGGGTCGGCGAGGATGGTCGGCGGTCGGGCCCTCCTCGACGATGCGGCCTGCATACATCACGGCGACCCGGTCGCAAAGCTGGGCGACGACGCCGAAATCATGGGTGATGAAGATGATCGCGAGGCCACGGTCGCGGCGCAGATCGTCGAGCAGCGACAGGATCTGCGCCTGCACGGTCACGTCGAGCGCGGTGGTGGGCTCATCGGCGATGATCACATCGGGGTCGTTGGCCAGCGCCATGGCGATGCCGACGCGCTGGCGCATGCCGCCGGACATTTCATGCGGATAGCTGCACGCGCGGCTTTCGGGGTTGGGGATGCGGACGGAGTGCAAGCAGGTCGAGGACGCGCTTGTGGGCCTCGGACTTGCCGATGCGATGGTGGCTGCGGATAGCCTCGGCCAGTTGGTCGCCGACGCGGTAGAGCGGGTGCAAAGTGGCCTGCGGGTCCTGGAAGATATAGGCGATGCGGTCGCCGCGCAGCCGGCGCAACTCAGCGTAGCGCATGCCGATCAGATCGTCGCCGTTGTAGCGTACCGCCCCCCCGGTGATGACGCCAGGGGGCGAGGCGACGAGGCCCATGACGGAAAGCGCTGTCACGGATTTGCCCGAGCCGCTTTCGCCGATGAGCCCGAGGCATTCGCCGGGAGTGACCGACAGGCTGACGCCGTTCACCGCGCGGTAGATGCGGCCGCCGACATGGAACTGGGTTTCCAGATCGTCGAGCGACAGGATGCCGTCGGTGCGCTTGCTCGGGCACCTCGCTGCGGTCCACCAGCGTGGCCGCCATCGGCCGCGACAGCGCACCGGAACGCAGGCGCGGATCGAGCGCATCGCGCACGCCGTCGCCCAGCAGGTTGATCGACATGACGATGATCAGGATCATCACGCCGGGCACGATCGAGGTGTGGGGTGAGGTGATCAGCGCCGCCCGCGCCTCGCCCAGCATCGACCCAAGATCGGCCTGCGGCGGCTGGCTGCCGAGGCCGAGGAACGACAGCCCGGCGGTCTCCAGGATCATCCAGCCCACGGTGGTGGACATGGCGATGACGATGACGGGCAGGACGTTGGGCAGGATCTCGGTCGGTGATGATGCCGAAATGGCCCCGGCCCGACAGTTTCGCCGCATCGACGAATTCCTGTGCGCGATGCCGACGGTGACGCCGCGGATGTTGCGCGCGAAGAACGGCACGTTGACGGCGGCGACCGCGATCAGCGCGTTCATCAGGCCGGGGCCGAGGGCCGCGACGATGGCAAGCGCCAGCAGGATATAGGGAAACGCCATCAGCATATCGACGCCGCGCATGATCAGGTTGTCGGTGCGTCCGCCGAAATAACCGGCGATCACGCCGATGGCGGCGCCGATGACTGGCGGCGATGAGGGCGGCCGGAAGAGCCACCGCCAGGCGACGGCGGGTGCCCCACATAAGACGGCTGACAGCAGATCGCGGCCCAGATGGTCGGTGCCCAGAAGATGCCCGGGGCTGAACGGGCGCACGAAGCGGTCGGCGGTGTCGGTCACGTTCGGGTCGGCCAGCGGCAGCATCGGCATCACGAGGACCAGCACGACGACCACGCCCAGCACGATCGCGCCACACACCGCCAGCCGGTTGCGGACAAGAGCTTCAGGAACAGCCTCACGTCCTGATCCTCGGGTCGAGCAGGCTTTGCGCCACATCGACGAGGATGTTGAAAATCACATAGCAGGCCGCGACGAACGACGACCCCGCCCTGCACCAGCAGGATGTCGCGCTTCAGGATCGCATCGACCAGCATCCGTCCGATCCCGGGCCACTGAAACACGATCTCGATATAGACCGCCCCCGACAGCACGAACCCGGCCTGAAGCCCCAGCACCGGGATGATCGAGACCATCGCGGCGCGCAGGGCATGGCCCCAGATCACCCGGCGCTCGGGCACGCCCTTGGCGCGCGCGGTGCGGATGAAATCCTGGCGCAGCACCTCGAGCATCGCGGATCGCGACAGCCGCGCGATCACACCCGTCGCCACCACCGCCAGGGCCGCGCGCCGGCATCACGAGGTGCTTGAGCAGATCCGACAGATCGCCGCCACCGTAGATCGCGTACATGCCGGATACCGGCAGCCAGCTCAGGTTCACCGCGAACAGCAGGATCATCATCATGCCCAGAAAGAAGCTGGGGATCGAGATGCCGAGAAGCACCACGAAGGTGATCGCCTTGTCGGCCAGCCCGTATTGCCGCGAGGCGGAGATGACGCCGGCCAGAATCCCGAAGCAACAGCACAGAACGAACGCCACCCCGGCCAGCACCAGAGTCGCGTTGAACCGCTCCAGAACCTCGTCCAGCACCGGACGGTTGAGCGCGAAGCTCTGCCCGAAATCGCCGGTCAGCATGTTGCCGAGCCAGATGAAATACCGCGCCACGGCGGGCTTATCGAGGCCCAGATCGCGGTTCAGCTTCTCGACATTCTCGGGCGTCGCATAAGAGCCCAGGATCGCGGTCGCCGGATCGCCGGGGATCAGCGCCATGATCGCGAAGACGATGATGGTGATCCCCAAAAGCACGGGGATCGCCGACAAGAGCCGCTTCAGAATATAGCTGCCCATGCCGCGCCCCGCTTCTTCTGTTCTCAAATATCCCCGCCGGAGGCATAGAAGTTACGATTTTTCACTGAAAAATCGCACCCCCGGCGGGAAAGGCTCAGTTCTTCACCACGTCCTTCAGCAGCAGGAAGAACGACGGTTCCAGCCGGAAGTTCTCCACCTTGTCGCTGGTCACCGCATTCTGCTTCCAGTTCGCCACAAAGACCCAGGGCGCATCGTCCTGCACGATCACCTGCATCTCCTTGTAAAGCCGCGCGCGCTCGGCCTGGTCGGTCGAGGTGCGGGCCGCGTCCAGCAACTCGTCCACCTTGGGGTTGGAGTAGTAGCCCGAGTTGAAGCCGCCCTTGTCGGGCCAGGCCTCGGTGCGCAGCGCAAGGAACGGCAGGGTGTCGGGATCGTTGGTCATCCACGCCATCTCGGCCATGTCGGCCTTGCCCTCAAGCCCGGGGTTCACCTTGCCAAGGAACGTGTTCCACTCGTAGGTCTCGATTTTCACATCGAAGCCCACGGCCTGTAGATCGGCCTGAATCGCCGTGCCCATCGCGATCGGATCGAGCATGCCAGAGCCACCTTCGGTGACGTAGAAGGTCACGGCGGGGTTTTCCATACCGGCCTCGGCCAGCAGCGCCTTGGCCTTTTCGGGATCGTAGGGATAGGGCGCCAGGCCTTCGTTATAAGCCCAGGCAAAGGCGGGCGGAGTGGGGCCTGCGGCGACCTCTGCGGTGCCTTCCAGCACGTCATTGACGAGCGCCTCTTTGTTGACCGCGTAATTCGCGGCCTGACGCACCAGTTTGTTGGCGAACGGGCCTTCCTTGGCGTTCAGGATCAGGAACCAGACATGCGGCCCTGCCTGTTCGGAGACCTTGTAGGCGTCCGACTGGAACTGTGACAGCGCCACGGGCGGCACCTCGACCATCAGGTCGATGCCACCGGCCAGCATCTCGGCGGTGCGGGTGTTGGCATCGGTGATCGGGCGGTAAACCACGGCGTCAAGCGTTGGCGCGCCGCCCCAGTAATCGGGGTTCTTTTCCACCACCACAGCCTCGTTCGAGCGCCATTCGGCGAATTTGAACGGCCCGGTGCCGGATGGATTGCGGCCGAACTCGGCGCCGTGCTGTTCGACGCGCCGCCTGGCTTACGATCAGGCCGGTCGGATAGGCGAGGTTCGACAGGAACGGCGCGTAGGGCGCGTTGAGGGTGAACTTGACGGTTTGCGGGTCGATGGCTTCGACGTTTTCCACCGCCGAGAAGAAGAAGGACAGCGGGAACGGGCCGGTATCGTGATAGGGATGATCGTCCTTGAGCATCCGGTCGAAGTTGAATTTCACCACGTCAGCGGTCGAAATCGCTGCCATCGTGGAACTTGACGCCTTCGCGCAAGGTGAAGGTGTATTCGGTGCCATCGTCGCTGATGTCCCAGCTTTGCGCCAGCGCCGGTTCAACCTCGAGCGTGCCGGATTTGTAGCGCACGAGGCCGTCATAGACGTTCATCAGGATGCGGAAATCGTTGACCGCCGTCACCGCTGCGGGGTCCAGCGCCTTGGGCTCGGCGATCTGGCCCACCACCAGCACGCCAGGCGGGGTTTGCGCCAGAACCGGCAATGCAAGGCCAAGTGCGATCGCCCCGGCCCCGGCCGCTGCCAAGAGGCTGCGGCGTGTCCAATCCATCAGTTGCATTTGGTTTTCCTCTCTGTTGTGGTTTAGGATTAAATTATCATGATAAATTTGGTGCGTCCAATTTTTCATGATAAATAGAGATTGCAGAACCGAAAGTGCTGAAAGAATGACCTTTTCGATCCTCGCGCGCGATGAAGAAACCGGCAGGATCGGCGGGGCGGCGGCGACCGGCAGCCTGTGTGTCGGCGGCTGGGTGCTGCGTGGCGATTCGCGGGTTGGCATGTCGGCCTCGCAAGGCACCGCGCCCTCGACGCTTTGGGGCGAGGACGTACTGGAGGCGATGCGAGGCGGCCGTGGCGCGGCCAAAGCGGTGGCAGGGATCACCGGCGCCGATGCGGGCCGCGCGCACCGGCAACTGGCGGCGCTGGACCTTACAGGGGGCGTTGCCGCCTTTACCGGCAGGCAGAGCATTCCGGGTGCCGGGGCGGTCGAAGCCGAGGGCGTGATCGTTGCGGGGAACCTGTTGTCGGACGAGGCGGTGCTGCACGCCGCGATGCACGGGTTCACTGGAAGCGACGGGCCCTTCCCCGAACGATTGCTGGCCGCATTGGATGCCGGTCATGCGGCAGGGAGCGACAGCCGGGGGCTCTTGTCGGCGGCGCTGCTTGTTCTGGGGGATGATATTCCGCCGCTTAGTTTGCGGGTCGATCTGGCGAAGAAGCCGCTGAAACGGCTGCGCAAACTCTATCGCCGTAGCCAAAGCGCGCCTTACGCCGACTGGCTGGAGGTGGTGCCGACCCGGGACGATCCCGAGCGCAGCGTAGCGGATTAACCGCAAGGGCCGGGTTCGGCAGCCTCCAGCTCCACCAGTCGGTTCAGGGTTTGGTCATCCACATCGCCGATCACGAGCGTGCGACCGATCACAAAGCTTGGTGTTCCGGGCATACCGAAAAGGTCTGCAAGCGCCTGCGAGCGGTTCAGGCGGCGGGTCACCGCGGCGGAGTTCATGTCGGCTATCAGCCGGGTGGCATCAATACCGGCGCTTTCGGCCAGGGCGATGACATAGCCATCGGTTGGCTGAAAGGCTGCCCGCATCATGCGATCATGAAGGGCGTCAAACGCGCCCTGTTCGCGGGCCGCGATGGCGGCGCGGGCGGCCAGCTCTGAGGCGGGGCCCAGCCCGGCGAGGTCATGCCATGTCAGCGCCACGCCGGAAAGGCCGCGCAGGCGCGGCGTCAGGCGGCGGCAGATCGGGCATTGGTAATCGTAGAAATAGGCAACCGGCACGGTGCCGGGTGCTGTGGCGTTGAAAAGTGTGCCGCACAGGTCGGCGACCACAGCGGCGCGAACCTGCTCAAGATCGTCCGACACAGGTCCGTCCAGACCGGCGAAAACCGCCCCGGCGAGTGAGATCGGGCCGCGGGGCAGGGTGCGGAAACCTTGTGGGCTGTCGAGGTCCGTGAACCGGAGTTTCGGGGCTGGCACCAGGACATCGGGAATGTCCAGACGCCGGGCGAGCGCCAGTGCCCCGGCGATACCGGCCAGAACCAGAAGGTTCCGGCGAGCAATGCTCACTGCCGAAGCCGCCACCCGGTGCGGAAGATCAGCCAGATCACGGTCAGGCAGAGCGCCAGGAACACCATGATCGCGGCGATCGAGATGCCGACCGGCACATCCGCCACCCCGAAAAACGACCAGCGAAAGCCTGAGATCAGGTAAAGCACCGGGTTGAAATGCGTCACTGTCTGCCATGCCGGCGGCAGCATCGAAACCGAGTAGAACGAGCCGCCGAGGAATACCAGCGGCGTGATGACCAGAAGCGGGATCAGCTGTAATTGCTCGAAATTCCCGGCCCAGATGCCGATGATGAAGCCCAATAGCGCAAAGGAAATGGCCGTCAGTAGCAGGAAAGCAATCATCCAGAACGGATGCAGGATGTTGAGATCGACGAAGAGCGTCGAGGTGGCGAGGATGATCAGCGCGATCATGATTGCCTTGGTCGCGGCCGCGCCGACATAGCCGATCACGATCTCGATGAACGACATCGGCGCGGACAGAAGTTCGTAGATCGTACCGATGAATTTCGGGAAATAGATGCCGAAGCTGGCATTGGTCACGGCTTGTTGCAGCAGCGTCAACATGATCAGGCCCGGCACGATGAAGGCGCCATAGGAAATGCCCTCGACCGACTGGATGCGACCGCCGATGGCGGCGCCGAAGACGACGAAATAGAGCACTGTCGACAGAACCGGAGAGATGATCGACTGCGCGATGGTGCGAAAAGTTCGGGCCATTTCAAAGACATAGATTGCGCGGATTGCGTGCCAGTTCATGCGTCTTCCTCCACCAGGTTCAAGAAGACCTGCTCGAGGCTGCTTTCCTTGGTTTCGAGATCCCGCACCGCCAGTCCGGCATTGGACAGATCCGAAAGAAGATGCGCGATGCCGGTGCGGTCGGCCTGGGTGTCATAGTCATAGGCCAGCGCATGGCCGTCCTGCTCCAGCGTCAGATCGTAGCTGGCAAGCGCCTTTGGGATACTTTTCAGCGGCTTCTGCAAGCGCGATCATCAGCCGTCTTCTTGCCCGAGCTGCTTCATCAGCTTGTCCTTGTCCTCGACCAGCAACAGCTTGCCCTTGTTGATCACGCCGATCCGGTCGGCCATCTCCTCGGCTTCCTCGATGTAATGCGTGGTCAGGATGATCGTGACGCCGTCGTCGCGCAGTCGGCGGACCAGATCCCACATGTCCTTGCGCAGGTTGACGTCGACCCCGGCAGTCGGTTCGTCCAGAAACAGCACGCGCGGTTCATGGCTGACAGCGCCTTGGCGATCAGCACGCGGCGCTTCATGCCGCCGGAAAGCTCGCGGTTGCGGTTGTCCTTCTTGTCCCAGAGCGACAGGGCGCGCAGAACCTCTTCCAGATGAGCCTCATCCGGGGCCTTGCCGAACAGGCCGCGGGAAAAGCGGGTTGTGGCGATGACCTTCTCGAACGGCTCGATGGTGATTTCCTGCGGCACGAGACCGATCAGCGACCGCGCCGCGCGGTAATCGGTCACTGATGTCGTGGCCGCCGACGGTGACGGCTGCCTGAGGTCGGCTGCACCAGCCCGCAGATCGCCGAAATCAGCGTGGTCTTGCCCGCGCCGTTCGGACCGAGCAGGGCCAGGATCTCGCCCTCTCCGATATCGAGCGAGACATTGTCCAGAGCGGTAAACCCGCCAGCATAGGTCTTGGTGAGGTTCCGGACAGAGATGATCGCGGGCATTCGGGGATCCGTTCGCTGGTGGTCGGGCAAGAGTTAGCCCGAAGCCGGCCAAGGTGCCAGTCCCCGGCTGCGTTTCTGTTGACTTAGGCAGTCAGAAGGATTCCCCCAGACGCGTCGCAGAGCCTTGTCTTTGCACATCGCCGTGCCGCCAAGCGGCAGCGTTTCCGAGCTGCGCGCCTACGGCGCGAGCGTTGTTTTGCGCCCTCGTTCCGAGTGCGCGGTGCGCGTCCGCGCGGCGCAAACAGGGTTCGACCTCGGGCCGCCCCAGGGTAGCCGTTCAGCGGCGGCGGTCGCGGCGGCTGGACATCGGCTGGAATGCGACGCCGACATGCGCCTCGCAATAGGGCTTGCCGGGCTGCACGAGCAGGCCGCAGAACCAGAAGTCATCCGTGGCCGGGTCGCCGACGGGCCATTTGCAGGTCCGTTCGGTCAGTTCCATCAGGCTGATCTTCTTCGACTTTCTTCTCGACTTCGCGAACGCTGGCCAGCGCCTCAGGGCTGATCTCATTCGCCGAGGGCTGCGGCGGCAGCGGCTGGCCCGCCGGAATGATCTGGCGGCGCAGACGGCACGACCGGCCTTTCGGCAGGCTCTGCAGCGGCCTCGGCGGCGGTCTTCGCCTCGGCCTTTTCTGCGGCTTTCGGGCGTGGCGGCGGGCTTTTCCTTGGCCGCTGGCTTGGCGGGGCGCCGCCCGCGCGGTTTGACAGCCCGAGGCGATGGACCTTGCCGATCACGGCATTGCGCGTCACCCCGCCAAGTTCCTTGGCGATCTGGCTGGCGCTTTGGCCTTCGCCCCACATCTTCTTCAGGGTCTCAACGCGTTCATCGGTCCAGGACATCGGATTACCTCAACTGAAAACGGCCAAGGGGCGGATTGCCCTGGCCGTCAGGATTTTCTGGTCAGCCCCTATTCTAATCGCCCTCGGGGTCGGGATACAAGCGCCCGTAGGGTCGGGGACGCAAGGGCATTGGCATGAATGACACATCGGCAATGGGTCTGCGCCGCTTTGGGCGGGTTAACTGGCTGGGCCTTTACACGCTGGCCGACGCGTGAGACCAAGCGGTTTCTGGCGGTCTGGACCCAGACGCTTGCTGGCGCCGCTGGTCACCTCGGCGCTGTTCCTGTCGATCTTCACGCTGGCGATCGGCCCGGCGCGGGGGCAGGTGATGGGCGTCCCGTTCCTGCAATTTCTGGCGCCCGGCATCCTGATGATGACGGTGATCCAGAACGCCTTTGCCAATACATCATCGTCACTGATGGCCTCAAAGGTGCAGGGCAACATCGTGGACACGCTGATGCCGCCGCTGTCGCCGCTGGAGCTGGTGGTCGGCTATATCTCGGCCACGGTGCTGCGGGCGACATTGGTGGCGCTGGCGATATGGGCAGTGATGGCGATCTTCATCGGCGCGGGGCTCGCGCATCCGATTTGGGCGCTGGTTTTCGTCGTGCTGGGCGCGATGTTTCTGGGCGGGCTGGGCCTGATTGCCGCGATCTATGCGACGAAATACGATCAGATGGCGGCGATCACCAATTTCATCATCACGCCGTTGTCGTTCCTGTCCGGCACCTTCTATTCGACCGCCAGCCTGCCGCCGCTGGTCAGGACGCTGACCCACTGGAACCCGGTTTTCTACCTGATCGACGGCGTGCGCTATGGCATGATCGGGACATCCGACAGCTCGCCCTGGCTGGGGCTTGTCGTGGTGTCAGCCGTTACCGCTGCGGTGTTGTGGATGTGCTGGTTCTGGTTCCGGCGCGGCTATCGCCTGAAGCCTTGAACCGGGGTTCCCCGCGCCTGAACCGGCGCGGGGAAATGTTTTTACGGATTACCCGTTCTTGCGGCTGTCCATCAGGCCCATCACAAGGCTGACGCACATACACAAAAGCACGATGGTGAACGGGAAGCCCGGTCGAGACCGCCATCGCCTGCAAGCGCGGTCAGCGCCCGCCGCCGCCGACCAGCAGCAGATCGCGGCCACCAGGCCCTCGAAGATGCACCAGAACACGCGCTGCGGCGACGGCGCGTCGATCTTGCCGCCGGCGGTGATCGTGTCGATCACCAGCGAGCCGGAGTCCGACGAGGTGACGAAGAACACCATCACCAGCACGATGCCGATGAACGAGGTGATCTGCGCCAGCGGCAGCGGCTTCAGCATCTCGAACAGCTTCAGCTCCAGCGTCGCGCCGGCGACCGCGCCTGGTAGCCGTCGGTCGACGACCTGGCTGATCGCGGTGCCGCCGAAGGCCGTCATCCACAGCACGCAGACCAGCGATGGGCATCAGGATCACGCAGAACGATGAACTCGCGCACCGTGCGGCCGCGCGATGACGCGGGCGATGAACATGCCGACGAACGGTGACCAGGAAATCCACCAGGCCCAGTAGAAGGCGGTCCAGCCCTGCGAGAAGTTGGCGTCCTCGCGGCCGAACGGGTTCGACAGCGGCGAGCAGGTACTTGCACGTAGGCGACGCCAGCCGGTGAAGAAGCCGGTCGAGGATCGCCAGCGTCGGGCCGACGATGATGACGAACACCAGCAGCAGCGCCGCCAGCACCATGTTGATCTCGGACAGCCGCTTGACGCCGCGCGTCCAGGCCGGCGCAGCACCGAGATCAGCGCGAGCGCCGGTGATGCCGATGATCAGCACGACCTTGCGCGGTGTCGCCGTGCCGGCATGCCGAACAGGTAGTTCAGCCCGGCCAGCGCCTGCTCGGTGCCGAAGCCGAGCGAGGTGGCCAGGCCGAACAGCGTCGCGAACACCGCCAGGATGTCGATGACGTGGCCGGGCCAGCCCCAGACGCGCTCGCCGAGCAGCGGATAGAAGACCGAGCGCATCGTCAGCGGCAGGCCCTGGTTGAAGGAGAAGAACGCCAGCGCCAAGCGCCACGACGGCGTAGATCGCCCAGGGGTGCAGCGCCCAGTGGAAGATGGTCGCGGCCATGCCCAGGTCGCGGGCCGCCGTCGGCATCGCCGGCCGCCGCGCCCAGCGGCGCCCAGTCGGTGCGCACGCCGCCTTCGACCGCGGTGCCGCCCATCGACGAGGCGAAGTGCGACATCGGCTCGGACACGCCGAAGAACATCAGGCCGATGCCCATGCCGGCGGCGAACAGCATCGCGAACCAGCCCGAGATAGCTGTAGTCGGGCTTGGCATCGTCGCCGCCGAGCCGCACCTTGCCCAGCGGCGTGACCATCAGCACGATGCAGAGACAGCACGAAGATGTTGGCCGCCGGCAGGAAGAACCAGTCGAAGGTGGAGGTCAGCTACGGCGCAGCCAGCCGAAGAACGCCGTCGCCGCATCCTGGAACATCAGCGTGAGCAGAACGAAAGCGACGATGGAAAGCCCGGAAATCAGGAAGACCGGGTTGTGGATGTCGAGGCCGAACGGCTGGATGTTCTGCTCTCCGATCTCGAAGTCGGTTTCGATCGGATGCGGCACATCTTCTTCCGGAGTGATGCTGGTATCGGACATTTCGCGCGTCTCTCCCTATCATGCGAGCCGCTGTGGCGGCCTCTGTTGGTTCCGTTTACTATGCAGCAGAGTTGGGCGAAATGCCAGTCGGCGGAGCGGCCATGACGCCGTTTCAAGGTCGGTTTACGACCTTTCCGACCGCACGCCGGATGCGAAGCGACGGCATTCGGATGGCCGGGACGCTGGCCGTAGGACGGAAGATGTGTATCCTGCACCTGCTGAACGGTGCAAATGGGAGCGCGAGGATGGTGGACTATTCCGGCGGGTGCCTCTGCGGTGCCACAAGATACCAGATCAGCGAGGCCCCTCGCTTTGCGATCAGTTGTTTTTGCTCCGACTGTCAGCGCGCGACGGGAACCGGCCACGCGCCGCAATTCGCGGTCGGTAAAGCCGCGGTTTTGCTGTCAGGTCCGCTGAAGCATCATCGCGCCACATCGGCTGCTGGTAACGATCTGTCTTTCGGGTTTTGCGGGACCTGCGGCTCTCCGATCACCAAACGCACCGCTGCAGCGCCAGAGCTTCTGTTCATCTATGCCGGTTCGCTTGATGATCCTGCTGTGATGCCGATGCCGAAACCGGTCTTCGAGGCGTCGCGTCGGGCATGGGACACCGCCTGACCGCTGGGCATTGACTGACCGTCTTTGTGGCGCAGTTCGGGCCGGGCATTCCAATTGCATTGACTAGTCTGCGGGGCTTTGGCACCAGTTGGGCTTCGCAATCAAAGGACCAGCCTCATGATCACTCCCGTCCTGCCGACTTACAACCGTGCGCCGCTATCGTTCGTGAAGGGCGAAGGCAGCTGGCTGATCGAGGCGGACGGCAGACGCTTTCTGGACCTCGGCGCGGGGATTGCGGTCTGCGCGCTTGGGCATGCGCATCCGGCACTGGTTGCGGTGCTTACCGAGCAGGCGAATGCGCTTTGGCACACCTCGAACCTCTATCACATTCCACAGCAAGAGGCGCTGGCCGAAAAACTGGTCGCTGAGACCTTTGCCGACACGGTGTTTTTCACCAATTCCGGCACCGAGGCCTGCGAACTGGCGGTCAAGATGGCGCGGCGCTACTGGTATGACCGGGACCAGCCCGAACGGGTCGAGATCATCACCTTCGACGGCTCTTTCCACGGTCGCTCTTCCGCGGCGATCGCGGCGGCGGGATCCGAGAAGATGACCAAGGGGTTCGGGCCGCTTCTGCCCGGCTTCGTGCATCTGAAATTCGGCGACCACGACGCGCTGAGGGCGGCCGTTACAGACAAGACGGCGGCGATCCTGATCGAACCGGTACAAGGCGAGGGCGGCGTCCGCCCGGTGCCTGACCAGTGCCTGAAAGGCCTGCGCGATCTTTGCGATGAAACCGGCACGCTGCTGATCTTCGACGAGGTGCAATGCGGCATGGGCCGCACGGGCAAGCTCTTCGCGCACGAATGGGCCGGGATCAGCCCCGATATCATGATGGTCGCCAAGGGCATCGGCGGCGGCTTCCCGTTGGGCGCGGTGCTGGCCACCGAAGCGGCGGCGACCTGTATGGTCGTAGGCACCCATGGCTCAACGTATGGCGGCAATCCGTTGGGCTGCGCTGTCGGGTTGGCGGTGATGAACATCATCGCAGAGCCGACCTTCCTCGATGACGTGAACCGCAAGGCGGGATTGTTGCGGCAAAAGCTGGAAGGGCTGGTGGCAGCGCATCCGGAAGTGTTCGAAGGCGTCCGGGGGGCCGGGCTGATGCTCGGGCTGAAATGCAAGGCCGTCAACACTGATCTGGTCAAGGCAGGCTATGCCGAAGAGGTCCTGACCGTACCGGCTGCACGACAACGTGATCCGTTTCTGCCTCCACTGACGATCAGCGAGGCAGAGATCAGCGAGGCGGTGAACCGACTTGACCGTGCGGCTGCCCGCCTTGGAGCGAAGATCGCCTGATCATTATTTGTCCACAAATATCCGCGGGGTGAATTGGCCCCGCAAAGCGGGGGCAAGAGGGGCGGACAGCCCCAACCCGCCGTCAATGAAAGCAAGATCATGAACCATTTTCTGGATATCCACAAAACCAACCCCGCGGCACTTCGGGAAATGATCGACCGGGCCCGGTCGATCAAGGATGCGCGCAGCGGCCAGCCCAAGGGGACCCGCGATGCCGACCAGCCGCTGGCCGGGCATATGGTGGCGCTGATCTTCGAGAAACCCTCGACCCGGACACGGGTCTCTTTCGATGTCGGCGTACGGCAGATGGGTGGTGAAACGATGGTTCTGTCTGGTGCCGACATGCAGTTGGGTCATGGCGAGACGATTGCCGATACCGCGCGAGTTCTGTCGCGCTACGTGGACCTGATCATGATCCGCACGTTCGAGGAACAGACGCTGCTGGAAATGGCGGAACATGCCACGGTGCCAGTCATCAACGGGCTGACCAATCGCACCCATCCCTGCCAGATCATGGCCGATGTGATGACGTTCGAGGAACATCGCGGGCCGATCACCGGGAAAAAAGTCGTCTGGACCGGCGACGGCAACAATGTCTGCGCCTCGTTCCTGCATGCCGCCGGGCAGTTCGGCTTCGATTTCACCTTCACCGGACCTTCGACCCTGGATCCCGAGGATGAATTCGTCGGCCTGGCACGGAAATCCGGCGCGACCGTGCAGATCGAGCGCGATCCGCTCAAGGCCGTCGAGGGGGCCGATCTGGTGGTGACCGACACCTGGGTATCGATGCACGACAGCCAGTCCTCGCGCGAGCGGCGTCACAACCAGCTTACGGCCCTATCAGGTCAATGAGGCGCTGATGGCGGCGGCCAAGCCCGATGCGCTGTTCATGCATTGCTTGCCGGCGCATCGCGATGACGAAGCGACGAGTGCCGTGATGGACGGGCCCAATTCGGTGATCTTCGACGAGGCGGAAAACCGGCTGCATGCGCAAAAGGCGATCATGCGCTGGTGTCTTGGAGTCTGATCGCGACGCCTTGCGGCGTCAAGCGAAGGGATTGCGCCGCCTGCGGCGGCGCGGTGCCTTCGGCGCGGATATTTGCGAGACAATGAAGCAATAGGCGATCAGACGAACGTGGCGTTGAGAGCCAGGAATATCACCGCGGACAGGGCAGCGGCGACCGGTACGGTGATGATCCAGGCCGCGACGATGGTCATGAAATGCGACCGTCGAACGAGTTTTCGTCGGCGGCGTTCCTGGGACGCGATGTGGTTGGTTTTGGAGTTCTGTAGGCTGCGGTCTCTGGCGCGACGCTCTTCGTGCCACTCGCGGAAGAACCCGACGCCGAAAACGCCGCCGACCGCGATATGGGTTGAACTGACAGGCAAGCCCAGCCATGAGGCGATGATCACGGTGATCGCGGCCGACAGGGCGACGCAATAGGCCCGCATCGGGTTCAGCTTGTGTGATCTGGCTGCCGACCATCCGGATCAGTTTCGGCCCGAACAGGACGAGGCCGAATGAAATGCCGAAGGCACCGATCACCATGACCCAGAACGGGATCGCGACCTTGCCCGCGAATTCGCCGAACTCTTCGGCATGCACGATGGCCGCCAGCGGTCCGACCGCATTGGCCACGTCATTGGCGCCATGGGCAAATGACAGAAGTGCGGCCGAGATCACCAAAGGCAGGCCGAAAAGCGCCTTGAGCGACCGCTTGCGGTTCTCCATCCCCTGAGACTGACGGCGTACCAGCGGTGCCGCGAAGGCGTAGCAGATGGCGCCGGTGATCAGGCCGATCAGAAGCGCGCTGCCCATGTCGATCTCGACAATCCGCTTCAGCCCCTTCAGCGCGAGATAGGTGGCAAAGGTTCCGGCCATGACACCGATCAGCACCGGCACCCAGGTGCGCGCGGCGGCGATCTTGTCGTCGCGATAGATGATACGTGTCTTGATGAAGGCCAGAAAGAGTGCTGCGATAAGACCGCCCAGAAGCGGAGAGATCACCCAGCTGGCGGCGATCGCGCCCATATTCGGCCAGTTGACGGCGGCAAAGCCGGCCGCCGCTATCCCCGCGCCCATCACGCCGCCAACGACCGCATGTGTGGTCGAGACCGGGCGCGCCGAGAAAGGTCGCGAGGTTGACCCAGAGCGCCGACGAAATCAGCGCCGCCATCATCGCCCAGATGAAGACCTTTGTATCGGCGACCGAAGCCGGGTCGATGATGCCTTTCGAGATCGTAGACACCACATCGCCCCCAGCCAGCAGTGCGCCAGCGGTTTCGCAAAGTGCAGCGATCGCGATCGCACCGCCCATTGTCAGCGCATTGGCGCCAACCGCGGGGCCCATGTTGTTGGCAACGTCGTTGGCGCCGATATTGAGCGCCATGTAGGCCCCGAAGGCTGCGGCGGCGACGACGACATAGGATGTTGGCTGAACCCCGAAGAACAGTGCTGCACCCAGAGCGGCCAGCACGATGAAAACCAGCGAGACGCCCATGCCCACCAGAGGCCGCGAGACGTAGAGCGTGGCATATTCGACCCGCGCGATCCGGTTGAGATCCTTGTCGAGCGTGCGCCACTGATTGTTCGTCTGTCCTGTCGCCACGACTTTACCTGCCCAGCTGCTGCGCAGAGGGGCTATCGGCATGACTGGCCGGAATTCAATGGAAACCTGTCGGTAGGGGTTCAGAAGACCCGCAAGTATGTCGCGCAGTTGCGGTTCGTTCACCATCTCGGCGGCCTTGATCGGCGTGACCCATTTGCGCTTGCGTTCCTCGCGTTCGGGAAAATTGCGCGACAGATGATCGACCTCGACAGGGAACACCTGCGTTCGGCAGGTCGCCTCGGCGCCGCCTTCAAAACGTTTCTGGTAATCAAATGTTCCGATCGGATCATTGGCGATGCGTCCGTCTTTGACGCCGGCCTCCTCCCAGGCTTCCTGAAGCGCCGATCCGGCCTCGTCCAGCCCGTCAACCGGCCAGCCTTTGGGCAGGATCCAGCGACCGGTGTCGCGGCTGGTTATCAGCAGGACTTCCTTGCCGGATTTCCGCTGACGATAGCAAAGCGCTGCCACCTGCACCCGTTTGGGTCGCCTGAAGAGAGGGTCCAAAAATTCGGACCACGCCTTTTGTAAAAGCCGAGTCATTCGCGCTAACCTGCCGTTTCTTGTTTTATTAGATAGGCTTAATACGTGAAAGTAACGTGAATTGCAAGTTTTCCACAGTCACGTATGCGTTTGTGCGGGCGTCTGTCGGGGTGTTCGGGTGTGCTTGCATCCCCCGGCCAGCGCCATAGTGTAGGCGCGACACGAACACGGGGGGCGGTATGGCCAGGGCACGGATCGGTTTGGTGGGGCTGGCGGTAATGGGGGCGAACCTTGCGCTCAATATCGCCGAAAAGGGATTTCCGGTCGCAGTCCTACAACCGCACGACCGAGCGGATTCACGACTTCATGTCCGAGGCGGGCGGTCTGGCGAAAAACCTTGTGCCCTGCGAAACGCCAGAGGCGCTGGTTGCGGCGCTGTCGAAACCGCGGGCGATCATCATCATGGTCAAGGCCGGGGCGGCGGTGGACGCGGTGATCGAGGGGCTGAAACCGCTTCTCGACAAGGGCGACATGATCATCGACGCCGGCAACGCGAATTTCCACGATACCCGTCGGCGGGAAAAGGCGCTGGCGGCAGAGGGGCTTTCGTTCCTCGGCATGGGTGTATCGGGCGGCGAGGAGGGCGCGCGGCACGGACCGTCGATCATGGTCGGCGGCAAGGCCGAAAGCTATGCCGTCATTCGCGATATCGTCGAGGCGATTGCAGCCAAGTACAAGGGCGATCCCTGCGCGGCGCATCTGGGCACCGACGGCGCCGGGCATTTCGTCAAGACCGTGCACAACGGCATCGAATATGCCGACATGCAGATGATCGCCGAGGTCTACGGGCTGTTGCGCGACGGCGATCACCGCAAGCCGGCGGCTATCGGCAAGCTTTTCGAGGAGTGGAACGAAGGGCCGCTCCAATCCTATCTGGTCGAGATCATCGGGGATCGTTCTGCAGGCCACGATCCTGCGACCGGCAATCCGATGGTCGAGATGATCGTCGACAAGGCCGGGCAGAAGGGCACCGGTCGCTGGACCGTGATCGAGGCGCTGGGGCTGGGTCAATCGGCCTCGACCATCGAGGCGGCGGTGGGCGCGCGGTCCTGGTCGGCGATGAAAGAGGCGCGCGAAGCTGGGGAAGTTGTACTGGCCGCAGCGAAGCCATCCGCAAAGGAAGCGCATGCGGTACTTGACGGCGATCTGGAAAAGGCGCTGCTGGCGGCCAAGATCGTCGCCTACGCTCAGGGTTTCGCGCTGCTTGATGCGGCCTCGCAGGAGTTTGGCTGGGATCTGGATCTGGCGCGGATCGCCGAGATCTGGCGCGAGGGCTGCATCATCCGCTCTGCGATGCTGGATGATATGGCGCGGGCGGCCCGAAACGGGTTGCCGCATGGCCAGTTGATCTTCGCGCCGGGCTTTTCCGACAAAATGGCTGCGTCCTCGAATGCGCTTCGCCGCACGGTCGCCGCTGCTGTGCTGAAGGGGTTGCCGGTGCCGGCGTTTTCGGCGGCACTGGCCTATTTCGACACGATGCGCCGGGGCCGTGGCACCACTGATCTGGTTCAGGCGCAACGGGATTTCTTTGGTGCGCACGGGTTCGCGCGGGTTGATGGCGGAACTGGCCATCATGGGCCGTGGGGGAGTGGCGCTGCCGGTTAGGAAACGGTGCCGCCTTGCGGCGGCAGGCCACTCCCTGGCCGCTCGGCACGCCAGGCGCGTAGGTCTCAGCCCTTACGCGGTTTGGCTCGCAGGGTGGGTTCGGCGATCGTGGGATCCTCGGGCCAGGGATGTTTGGGGTAGCGGCCACGCATGTCTTTGCGGACCTCGGCATAGGAGCTGGTCCAGAAGCCGGGCAGGTCCATCGTGGTTTGAACCGGGCGGTTCGCAGGTGAGGTCAACGTGATCTGCAGGGGCTGGCCGGCTACCGTGGGATGGCGCGTAACGCCGAACATTTCCTGAAGACGCAGTTCGATTTTTGGCACATGGCCGTCGTACTCGATCGGCACCCGGCGCAGCATCGGGGTGGTGAAGTGCGAGGGCGCGAGGCGGTCGAGCAGCTTCATCTGCTCCCATGTCAGCCGCGCACGCAGCGGCTCGGTCAGGTCGAGCTTGCGGATATCGGCGGCTGTCCTGGTGTCGGCGAGTTGCGGCAACAGCCAGTCTTCCAGCGTTGCCATCAGGGCGGTATCGGAAAAATCGGGCAGGCCAGCACCGCTGGCGCGAACCAGTTCGGCGCGCGCCTGAAACCGGCGGGCAGCATCGGTGAACGGCAGGCCGAGGTCGCGAATGCCGTCGAGTGCTGCGCGCGCGATCGTCTCGGTCGGGGCGTCTTTCCAATGGCGATCGGCAAGCGCGATTGCGCCGAACATCTCTTGCTCGCGCGCCAAGACGCGGCCTTCGCGCCGTGACCAGCTGCAGGACTGTTGCCAGTGGATACGGTCGGCATAGAGGCCGCGCAGCTCGGATTCGGAGAGGGCGGCGGCCAGCCGGATACGGGCCTCGGTCGCGTCCCCGTCAAGGTCAAGGGCGACGATCAGACGCGTCGCGGCCAGCGGATCGGCTTCGGGCAGCACCGCGCCCTTACCGCCCGAAAGCACGTAGCGCGGCGCATCGCCGGGGCGGCGCAGGCCGATGCGGTCGGGGTAAGCGATGGCGGCCATTTCGGGCCAGCCATAGGTTTGAACGGACGCGCCGGTCGCGCTGGCGAGCCGCTTTGCTTCGGCCCTGATGCGCGCGAGGGTGCCAAGGTTTGCGTCGTCTGTCCGACCGCCTTCCAGAACGCGTTTGCGCAGCATAAGATCCGCCCGCCGGGATTTCAGCGGGTCGCGGTCGGCCAGCAGGGCAGCGAGCAGAGCGGCGTCTTTGCCCGCCAGCGTCAGCATATGGCCAAGCCGGGGATGCAGTGGCAGGGCTGCCAGCAACTTGCCATGATCGGTGATCAGGCGCTGGTCATCGAGCGCGCCGAGATCGGTCAGCAGGCTTTGGGCTTCTGCGAAGGCGCCGGGATTGGGCGGGGTCAGAAAGGCCATGTCCGCGGTATCGCGCGCGCCCCAAAGCGCGAGGTCCAGCACCAGGCCGGTGAGGTCCGCGGCTTCGATCTCGGCGGGCGGATAGGCGTGCAGGCCGCCTTCCTCGCCCCAACTCCACATCCGGTAGCAGATTCCCTCGGCGATGCGACCGGCGCGACCGCGGCGCTGTTCGGCCTCGGCTCGTGTCACGCGCTCTGTGACCAGCCGCGACATGCCGGAACCGGGATCGAACCGGGCACGGCGGGCGCGACCGCAATCGACGACCACGCGGATATCCTGAATGGTCAGCGAGGTTTCGGCGATGGCTGTGGCCAGCACGATCTTGCGGCCTGTCGCGGCGGGTGCGATGGCGGCGCGTTGGGCGGCGAAATCCATCGCGCCGTAAAGCGGATGGATCGTGCAATCGGCGGGCAGGCGGCGTTTCAGCTGCGGCTTCGACGCGGCGGATCTCGCCCTCGCCGGGCAGGAATACCAGCACGCCGCCGGTGGTTTCGGCGACAGCCTGCGTGACCAGATCGGTTGCGGCGGTTTCCAGCGGAAGCTGTTTTCGCAGCGGACGGTCGAGCCAGCGGGTTTCGACCGGGAAAGCGCGGCCATCGGAGGTGACGACAGGGGCATCGCCAAGCATCGCGGCGACCGGTGCGGCGTCGAGCGTGGCGGACATGACAAGCAGGATCAGGTCGTCGCGAAGCGCGCCACGGGCCTCCCATGTCAGGGCAAGGCCGAGATCGGCATTGAGCGAGCGTTCGTGGAACTCGTCGAAGATCACCGCGCCGATGCCCGCAAGCGACGGGTCCGACTGGATTATCCGGGTGAGGATGCCTTCGGTGACGACCTCGATCCTGGTCGCCTTGCAGACCTTTGCCTCGCCCCTGATCCGGTAGCCGACAGTCTGGCCGACCGGCTCGCCCAGACTTTCGGCCATGCGCTCGGCGGCGGCGCGGGCGGCCAGGCGGCGGGGTTCGAGCATTACGATCCGGCCCTCGGTCAACCCCGCCTGCAACATCGCCAGCGGCACTACCGTGGTTTTACCAGCGCCCGGTGGGGCTTGCAGCACGGCGCGGCCCTTGGCGCGGAGGGCGTCCAGAAGTCTTGGCACGACGTCGGTTATCGGCAGGTCGGGCAGGGTCATGCGCGCCTTATCCGCGATCCTTGCAGCCAATTCCAGTGCGCGGTGGCGTTGCATCTGGACAGGCCGCGGTGATCCGGGCAGAACCGCGGCATGGGCACGGTGAATGACATCGGGGATCTGGCGAAACGCGTTCTGGCGGGCGAGCGGCGGGCGCTGGCCCGGGCGATCACGCTGATCGAAAGCGCGCGCGAGGATCACCGTGCCGACGCGACGGCGCTGCTGGAGGTGTTGCGCGCGCCGGGTCGGCAGGCGCTGCGGATCGGGTTGTCCGGGCACGCCGGGGGTCGGAAAATCGACCTTCATCGAGAGTTTCGGATTGATGTTGACGCAGGCGGGGTTGCGGGTCGCGGTGCTGGCCGTCGATCCGTCCTCGGCGCGGTCGGGGGGCTCTATTCTGGGTGACAAGACCCGGATGGAACGGCTGTCGCGCGACCCTAACGCTTTCATCCGGCCATCACCCAGCCAGACCCATCTGGGCGGCGTGGCGCGGCGGACGCGCGAGGCGGTGGAGCTGTGCGAGGCCGCAGGGTTCGATGTCGTCCTGATCGAGACCGTCGGTGTCGGGCAATCCGAAACCGTGGTCGCGGAGATGTCCGATCTGTTCGTCTTGCTACTGGCACCGGCAGGCGGCGACGAGTTGCAGGGGGTCAAACGCGGGATCATGGAGATGGCGGATCTGATCCTTGTGAACAAAGCTGATGGCGATCTGAAACCCGCCGCCATGCGGACCTGTGCGGATTATGCCGGGGCGTTGCGACTGCTGCGCCGCAGGGCGCGTGATCCGGATGGATTTCCGAAGGCTATGACGGTGTCGGCGCTGGAACAGGGCGGGCTGGCAGAGGCTTGGGCCGAGATGCAGGCGTTGGCGGACTGGCGCAAGGCGAACGGCGTCTGGGCGCAACGCCGCGCGGAACAGGCGCGGCACTGGTTCGAACAGGGCGTGCGGCAGGGGCTGATCGACTGGATCGCCGCCGAGCCGGAGGTCAACGCAAAGATGCAAGAGCTTGCCGGGCAGGTCGCCAAGGGCCGGCTGTCTGCCGGTGCGGCAACGTCAAAGGTGCTGGAGATGGTCAAAAACCGCCGATGAATCGCTTGACGCCACTCGCGTCTGGACGTAAACCCCGGCAACAGAATTCAGGGCACTGCCCAAGGGCCGTGCCCGTTTGCTTTGAACATGCCGTCCTAGTGACACCAACGAACGAAGGAGCGAGACAATGTCGCGCCGCTGCGAATTGACCGGAAAAGGTCCGATGTCTGGCAACAATGTCAGCCATGCCAACAACCGTACCCGCCGCCGGTTCCTGCCGAACCTGAACGATGTGTCGCTGATCTCTGACGCGCTGGGCCGGAGCTTCAAGCTGAAGATCTCTGCGGCGGCGCTGCGCACCGTCGATCATCGGGGAGGTCTGGACGCCTTTCTGGCGAAAGCCAAGGATGACGAACTGTCGATCAACGCATTGAAAATCAAGAAAGATATCGCGAAGGCCCAGGCTGCGGCCTGACCCTTTCCAACTGACCTGGCCAGCAAGCCCTGCGCGTCATGCGTGGGGCTTTTTGCTGATTCCAGCGCTGCCGACGTGACACAGCGTCAAAGGCTTGCTAGCTAGGCGGCATACCGATGCCAATGAGAGTTCTGTGTCCGTGAAGATCGAAGAGACCGGCCTGCCCGGCGTAAAGATACTGTCCCCGGCGCGCCATGGCGACGCGCGCGGGTTCTTTTGTGAAAGCTGGAACCGTGCCGCTCTTGCGGAGCGGGGAATCGACATCGACTTCGTGCAGGACAACCATTCGCTTTCGGCGGCGGTCGGCACTGTACGGGGTCTGCATTTCCAGGCGCCGCCCCATGCTCAGGCCAAACTTGTCCGCTGCGGTCGCGGGCGGCTGTTCGACGTGGCTGTGGATATCCGCAAGGGGTCACCGACTTACGGAAAATGGACCGGCGTCGAGTTGTCGTTCGAGAACGGCAAACAGATGCTTGTTCCGGTGGGTTTCCTGCATGGCTTCGTGACGCGGGAACCGGATACCGAAATCATCTACAAATGTTCGGACTATTATGCACCCGAGTTTGACGGCGCCGTGCGGTTCGATGATCCCGATATCGGCATTGATTGGGGCATGGAGCCGGGCAAGGCGGTCATCTCTGACAAGGACGCGGCAGCGCCGCTGTTGTCGGAATTCAGAACGCCATTTGTCTACGAGGCAGAGCGATGACGGTTCTGGTCTTTGGCAAGACAGGTCAGGTTGCCACCGAATTGCGGCGACTGGGTGACGTTGTGGCCTTGGGGCGTGACGAGGCCGATCTTGCGCATCCCGAAGCCTGCGCGGCTGTGATCCGTCGGATCAAGCCAAGCGCCGTGATCAACGCCGCCGCCTATACCGGCGTCGACAAGGCCGAGGTCGAGGAGGGGCTGGCCACCACAATCAACGGTGCCGCCCCTGGCGCGATGGCGGCAGCGGCCGCGGACCTTGGCGTGCCATTCCTGCATATCTCGACCGACTACGTCTTCAACGGCACCGGCGATCGTCCCTGGCTACCCGAGGATGTGCCGGGGCCGCTTGGGTGCCTATGGCCGTTCGAAACTGGCCGGAGAGACCGCTACCCACGCGGCGGGCGGGCAATGGGCGGTGTTGCGCACATCCTGGGTGTTTTCGGCGCATGGCGCGAATTTCGCCAGGACAATGCTGCGGCTGGGCGCGGAACGCGACAGCCTGCGCGTGGTGTCCGATCAGGTCGGCGGGCCGACGGCAGCGGCGGATATTGCGGCGGCGCTATTGGCGATGACGGCGCAGATGCGCGACGACCCGTCAAAGGGCGGCACCTATCATTTTAGCGGGCAGCCGTCTGTCAGTTGGGCGGACTTCGCACGCGAGATCTTTGCGCAAGCCGGAAGGCCCGTTACGGTCATGCCGATCCCGGCCAGCGAGTATCCGACACCAGCACAAAGGCCGGCTAATTCGCGACTTGATTGCGAGAGCCTGATGCGAGATTTCGGTATTGCGCGCCCAGACTGGAAAGCCAGCCTTGGCGCCGTGCTGGCCGAACTGAATTAGTCATAGGAAAACCATCATTTCGACAAGTCGACTGGCGACAGATCGGCCAGAAACCAAGGGTAAATTGCACATGAGATTACTGGTTACGGGCGGCGCCGGATTTATCGGTTCGGCCGTTGTGCGGCAGGCGATCGGGGCGGGGCATGAGGTGGTCAACCTCGATGCGCTGACCTATGCGGCGTGTCTTGCCAACCTCGACAGTATTTCGGATCACGCAAACTATGCGTTCGAGCACGCCAATATCTGCGACGCCGAGGCGTTGGCTCGCATCTTCGCGCAGCATCGGCCTGACGCCGTGATGCATCTGGCTGCCGAAAGCCATGTCGACCGCTCGATCGACGGTCCGGGCGCGTTCATCGAGACCAATGTGACCGGCACCTACCGTCTGCTGGAGGCCGCGCGGGCCTATTGGGATGGGCGCGGGTCGGCCGGAAGCGTTTCGGTTCCATCATATCTCGACGGATGAGGTCTATGGCTCGCTGGGTGCGACGGGGATGTTCACCGAAGAGACGCCCTTATGCCCCGAACAGCCCCTATTCAGCCTCGAAGGCCAGCAGCGACCATCTGGTGCGGGCTTGGCATGAGACCTACGGCCTGCCGGTTTTGGTGACAAACTGCTCGAACAACTACGGCCCCTATCACTTCCCCGAGAAACTGATCCCGGTGATCATCCTGAACGCCTTGGCGGGCAAGCCCCTACCGATCTATGGCAAGGGCGAGAATATCCGTGACTGGCTTTATGTCGAGGATCACGCCGACGCTCTGCTGACGGTCCTGGCGAAGGGACAGGTCGGGCGAACTTATAATATCGGCGGCGAGAACGAGGCGACGAATATTGATATCGCCAGAACGATTTGCGGGATACTCGACCGGTTGCGTCCCGGCGCAAAACCCTATGTCGATCAGATCACGTTCGTCACCGACCGCCCCGGCCATGATTTGCGCTATGCGATTGATCCGACCCGGATCAGGACCGAATTGGATTGGCGGCCCTCGGTGACGCTTGAAGAAGGTCTGCAAAGGACCGTCGTCTGGTATCTGGAGAATGAAGATTGGTGGCGGGCGTTGCTGGATCGCGATGGCGTCGGCAAACGGCTGGGTGCCAAGGCGGGATGAGGGAGGCGAACCAGTGACCAAGCGCAAGGGCATCATTCTGGCAGGCGGATCGGGCACGCGGCTTTATCCCGTCACGATGGGTTCGTCGAAGCAATTGCTGACGATCTATGACAAACCGATGGTCTATTTCCCGCTTTCGACGCTGATGTTCGCGGGTATCCGCGAGATTGCGGTGATCACCACTCCGGACGATCAGCCGCAGTTCAAGCGGCTGTTGGGCGATGGCTCGGAATGGGGGCTGTCGCTGACTTATATCACGCAGCCCTCGCCAGACGGGCTGGCGCAGGCTTTCATCCTGGCAGAGGAATTCCTTGACGGGTCGCCGTCGGCTCTTGTTCTGGGCGACAATATCTTTTTCGGCCACGGCCTGCCTGAATTGCTGGCAAGTGCGGATCAGCGCGAAACCGGCGGCACAGTGTTCGGTTACAGGGTGTCGGACCCGGAGCGTTACGGGGTTGTCGGGTTCGATGCCGAGGGGCAGGTGCGCTCGATCATCGAAAAGCCGGAAAAGCCGGCGTCGAACTATGCCGTTACAGGGCTTTATTTTCTGGATGCCGATGCTCCGGCGCGGGCGCGGCAGGTAAAACCCTCGGCGCGCGGCGAGCTGGAGATCACGACGCTGCTGGAGATGTATCTGGCCGACGGCAGCCTGACGGTCGAGAAGATGGGCAGGGGCTTTGCCTGGCTGGATACCGGTACGCATGACAGCCTGCTGGACGCCGGTAACTTCGTGCGCACGCTGCAAAAGCGGCAGGGCTTGCAGGTGGGCTCGCCCGATGAAATCGCCTTTGGCATGGGCTGGATCGGGCGCGACAAGTTGCTGCGCCGCGCAGAAGTGTTCAAGAAGAACGAATACGGCGTCTATCTGCAGGCGCTGGCAGAGGGCAGCGGTGACTGAGCCCCGCTATCAGGTTTCGGCGAAAACCTGAATCGGAATACGCTGCTTCTCGCGAATCCACGAACGCGTATTCCGCTACGGGATGCCTCGGGGCTGTTGTCCAACAGTTTCAATAGAAGATAATGGCATCCGCCAGCCCCGAAAGATCGCTGAAGTTCAGCAGCGTGATGCTGTCGTCACCGAAATCGAGCACCGTATCGTTCCCGACCCTGCTTGCGTAGTTGGCAACGAGTTCTGCGCCGCTGAGCGGAGGCGTTTCGAAGATGGCGTCGTCCATGTAAAGGCGATCGTAGCGCGCGATGAAGCCCCTGATCCGGTCATGGTCGAAATCCAGATCAAAATAAAACCGGTCGCGGCCGTCGGCGCCGTACATATAGTCATCGCCTGCGCCGCCATTGAACCGGTCGCTGCCCTCGTGGCCCCACATCGAGTCATTGCCGTCGCCGCCGACCAGCCGGTCATGACCGGGACCGCCTTTCATTCTGTCGTTGCCGCCCTGGCCATAGAGCCGGTCATTGCCATGCAAACCGTAGATGCTGTCATTTCCGTTGTTGGCATAGATGCGATCGCTGCGTTTGCCACCGGTCAAATAGTCGGAGAACGCGGAGCCTTCCAGCCGCTCGATGTAGTAGTAGCGGTCGCCATCGGCATCACCGCGCGTCCCCCGCCCTCTGCCAAGATCGGCCGTGACAGCCCCACCCGCGTCAGCGTAACTGACAAGGTCAGTCCCTCGGCCGCCATTCAGCGTGTCGGCCGACGAACCGCCATATAGGACATCGTTGCCATCGCTGCCATAAAGCCGGTCCCGGCCAGCGCCGCCAAACAGCCGGTCGCCGCCGTCCATGCCAACCAACTTGTCGTTGCCGCCGCCGCCGTAAAGCCAGTTGTCGCCGGAATCCCCGTAAAGATAATCCGAATGGCCGGTGCCCTCGACCCCTTCGATACTGATGAAAGTGTCGTACTTTGCCTGACCGGTATTTCGGTGCGGTGCCGCCAAATAGACCCGCGCACTTTCCCCGGCGTCTGCATAGCTGGCAATGTCGATGCCCGCGCCGCCATCGAGCAGATCGTAGCCGACCCAGCCCCGCAGCCAGTCGTCGCCGTCGCCGCCGCGCAACAGGTCGTCGCCGCGACCCCCGTCCAGCCGGTCCGCACCGCCGCCACCGTGCAGGTCGTCGCGGCCACCGGTGCCCGACAGGATGTCATCGAAATCGCTGCCAGTGATTGCCTCGATCGCGTAATAGCGATCGCCAGCGGCGTCACCCGCGTTCAGGCCGGGATTGTCGAGATCGACGATCACGCCAGCGCCCGATGTGGCATAAGACGCGACATCGTAACCGCCGCCGCCGAACAGGCGGTCCGCGCCGGCGCCGCCCACCATGGTGTCATTACCAAGACCGCCCGACAGGGTTTCAGAGCCCGCTGTCCCGAACAGCACATCGTCATTCTCGGTTCCAGAGATCAGGCCGACGTTCGGCACCGGATCGTTGTTCAGAACAATCGGCGGGCGATCCAGGTTGAAGGCTGGCCGCAGGGCCAGATCAACCTTGGTCAGCGAATTGCCATCCGCCGAACGGATGATGAAGATCTCATCCTCGAAAATCAGTGTCGCGCCATCACCCGTTGCCAGAAACGTCATCAGGTCGAGGCTGTAAAGGCCGGGAATGAACGACAGGTCCAGCTGATCAAGGCCGCGCTGGAAATCATACACCGTGTCGACGACGCCATCGGCGTGGAACACGAACATGTCCTGACCTTCGCCGCCGACCAGAATATCGCTGCCCGCGCCATCAATCAGCACGTCATTGCCTGCCATACCGTAAAGATGATCGTCGCCCGCCGCGCCAAGCAGCATGTCGTCCTTGGCCGAGCCGGTGAGAGTCTCGTCCCCCGAGGAACCCATCTGAGTGTTGCCGCGGCCTGCAACATCATATGCGAAATGCGAGATGCCTGCTTCTGTGCCAGAAGCGGCGGCGATGTGCAACTCATTCTGATGCACGACAATGGCGAGCGCCGATGGGTTGTCCAGCACCGTTGCCGCGGTGTCCGCGAACGAGCCAAGGTGCATCAGCTTGCCGTCTGGCCGGAACCGGAACAGGGAAAAGCCATCATCGCTGCCCGCCGCGACCACATAGGTTATGCCGTCAATCTCGGTGGTTTCCAGCCGTACGATATCGGCGAATCGCGTGTTCAGGCTGTCGATCACATGATCGACCGCGCGGAAACGGCCGTCCGGTTCAAGCGATAGCACCGAGATCGAGGAGCTTTCGGCCCCCGCCAGAAGCACATAGGGCTGGCCATCGACGACCACCGCCCGCAACGCTACCGCATCGCCGACGCCTAGCCCGTCTGCCGCCCCAAACTCGGCGGTGTAGGTGACTGTTCCGGTGTCTGCCAGGCTGTAGCTGATCACGCTGTCATTGCCGTCGGAGCTGGCCAACACCCAGGTCTGGCCGTAGACGTCGAGCGTCACGAGGTCTGAAATCCGCCCCTCGCCATTGTCCGCCTGGGCGGCAAAGGTCGACATCACGCCGCCCGAGACGGTAGCGACCGCAAGACCCGCGACGCCGGGCTGCGTTGCCACGATGAATTGTCCCGTCGCCGTCGACGCCCCAACCGCCAACAGGGTGTCGCCGTTGAAACCGCTGTTCAGATGGCTGATTGCAATGGATGCATGGTGCGCACTCGGCGACACGGCCAGTTCGGCCGACATTCGATCTGCCGAGAGGTAATAGTCATGGCCCCCAAATTCGGCCAGAAGAAAGCCGTCATGTGAAGCGCCGAGGAAGCTGTTCCCCTGAAAGCTGGCGCCGCCCGTCAAGGCAATGTTCACGATCCGGGCCGTGCCGGAATTGCCGGCAAAGCCTGTCAGCTCAAGCCCGCCCGAGCCAACTGCCAGCGTCAGATCATGAATGTCAGCCCCGAAGGGTGTCAGACCAACGCCAAACGTCTCAACGAGAACGATTTGTCCCATCATAAACCCACTCACCCCGCATCCCCACGATGCCGGACCAATCTGGGCCAGTTGTCTTAATGTCGCCTCACCAGATTGTGGCGAAGGTCGGCAATTTGCCTTGCATTGAATTCAATTCTGCGCCGATCGGGTCAGTAGGGATTCTTCGGCTCACGATCCGTCGAAAGGCTGTCCTGCCCACGCTGCACGAGTTGCTCTATCGCATCGGCAAGATGGATTTTGTCGATATGGTGGTCGCCGCGTTCCACGCGGATCCGGTGCGCGGTTATCATCACATCCGCATAGCTGGCACCCATCGGAGGCTCGAACCGGTAGCTGGCCAGTTCGATCAGAAGACCCATCGGATCCTTGAAATAGATCGAATCCATAAAGCCCCGGTCCTTCGGTCCGCTGTGCTTGATGCCGCGTTCATCGAGCCGTTCGACGGCCTGCCAGAACGTCGCCTGACTGACTGAGAAGGCAAGGTGATGCACGCATCCCGGCTGGGTCGGGGTGCGACGGGGATCGGGCTTGCGGGTTTCATTGGTGAACACCGTGATCAGCCTGCCATCGCCGGGATCGAAGTAGATATGACCCTCATCAGGGTTGTCGAGATTTGGCTGATCGAAGACGAACGGCATCCCAAGAACGCCTTCCCAGAAATCGATCGATGTTTGCCGGTCAGCCCCCACCAGAGTGATGTGGTGCACGCCTTGTGACTGCAATTTGCGCATGATGTCCTCCTTCTCCCCGGGGGGAGTGTAGCGCGGGCGCGGGCGAAGACCAAACGCTGCGCTTCACCGGCCCCTCCAGACCGGATCGCGCTTCTCCGCAAAGGCGCGGGCGCCCTCTTTCTGATCTTCAGAACGATACAGTCGCTCGACCGTCTGGAACTGGCTTTTCGTGATCCGGTTCAGCGCATCCTGAAACTTCATGTCCTCGGCCTCGCGCACAATCTCCTTTATCGCGGCAAAAACCAGCGGCGGACCAGAGGCGAGCGTGGCTGCCAGTGCCCTCGCCTCCGCGATCAGGTCAGAACCAGCAAGGATCCGGTTCACAAGGCCCCAGCGATGCGCCTCTTCGGCGTCCATCCAGCGGCCGGTCAGCAGCAATTCCATCGCGATGTGATAGGGAATGCGTTTCGGCAGTTTGACGCTGGCGGCATCGGCCACGGTACCCGATCGGATTTCCGGCAGTGCAAAAGTCGCATGATCGGCGGCAAGAATGATGTCGCAGGACAAGGCCAGTTCCAGCCCGCCGCCGCAGCAAATGCCGTTGACCGCCGCAATGACCGGCTTGTTCAGGCCGCGCAGTTCCTGAAGTCCGCCAAAGCCGCCGATACCATAGTCGCCGTCCACTGCATCGCCGTCCGCTGCGGCCTTCAGATCCCAGCCGGGACAAAAGAACTTCTCTCCCGCGCCGGTGACGATGGCGACGCGCAGCTCGGGGTCGTCGCGGAACTCGGTAAAGACCTCACCCATGATCCGGCTGGTCGCCAGGTCGATCGCATTAGCCTTGGGCCGGTCCAGCGTGACCTCCAGCACATGGCCGTTGCGGTGGGTCTTCACTGGGCCGTCAGTCATCGCAATCTCCTGTCCTTATCAGCGCATCCGCAGCCACGGCGCGGTCCGTGCCGCAAAGCAGCGGGTTGATCTCGACCTCTTCGATGCGGCCGTGATTTTCCTGCACATAGGCTTGCACGGCCAGCACCGACTGCACAACCGCACCGATATCGGCGCCGGGCTTGCCGCGGTAGCCGTCGAGCAGCGGCCAGATCCGCAGCCGGCGCAGGGCAGCCTCGACAGCATCGGCGTTGGCAGGGATCAGAAGCGAGGTTGTATCGGCCATCAGTTCAGTCAGAACTCCGCCCGCGCCAAGCGTCAGTACATAGCCGTGGGCTGGGTCCAGCACGACACCGACCAACAACTCGGCAACGGTTTTGGTGATCATCTGCTCGACCAGAAAACTCGCGGCGCGCATCCCGGTTGCGGCGTCACGCACGGCCTTGGCATCGCCGAGGTTCAACGCCACCGCCCCCGCCTCGGTCTTGTGGGCGATGCCTTCGCCTTTCAGCACGACCGGAAAACCGATCTTTGCTGCCGCGTTCGCCGCATCCTCTGGCGATGCCGCCCGCTGGCGACGCGGCACAACAACGCCGAGCGCGGCCAGATCGTCTTTGGCCTTTGCCTCGGTCAACGCAATCAGGCGGCATGGAACCCGCGGCAACAAGACCGGATCGGTTTTCGCCGGGCTTCTTCCCAACCCGGCAACGACCGAGGCCGCCGCCAGCGCTTCGGACATCCCGCAAAGCGGCGCGATGCCCAAGCCGACCAGCCGGTCTGCAATATCCTCAGGCATGTTCTCGGGCAGCGATCCGACAATCGCCATCGGCACGCCGCGCGCTTGTTGCGTCCGCTGGACCGCTTCGATCACGTTATCCCACGCGCTTGCATCGCAGCGATCAGCGCGCGGAAAATCAAGCACAACCATGCCAAGTGCCAGCGAGGGGTCCATCATCGCGCCAAAGGTTTCGGCCATCGCATCGGTACGGGGCCAGATGTAGGTGTTGTAATCCAGCGGATTGGCAAGCTTCACCATCGGCCCCAGCGCTGCCCGCAAACCAACACGCTGCGCGTCATTCAGTGGCGGATAAGTCAGATCATGGTCCAGCGTTAGATCCGCCATCAAACTGGCTTCGCCCCCCGAACATGACATCGACGCGATCCAGTTCGAGCGCAGCGGGCCGACCACATGCGCAAGCTTCAGTGTCTCCATGAAGTCCGGGATCGTGTCGACCTGACCGACACCGAGCCGCGCAAACAGCGCACGTGACCCGGCATTGCTGCCCGCCAGCGACGCGGTATGCGAAATCGTCGCCGCGCGCGCCTGATCCGAGCGCCCGACCTTCAGCGCGATAACAGGTTTGTTCAGGTCGCGCGCGCTGGCCACCAGCCGCTCGAACGCCCTGAGATCTCCGATGCCCTCGATATGCAGCCCCAGTGCCGTGACGCGTGGATCGGCCAGCAGCGCCTCGCCGATCTCGGCAAAGCCGGTCTGCG
This sequence comes from uncultured Alphaproteobacteria bacterium, assembly GCA_963768355.1. Taxonomy (GTDB): domain Bacteria; phylum Pseudomonadota; class Alphaproteobacteria; order Rhodobacterales; family Rhodobacteraceae; genus JAHEAO01. The sequence continues at coordinate 47,002 of CAVYHT010000026.1, read as the reverse complement.
CCTGATTGCCTGCCGTCACCACATAGGCGATGGGCAGGCCGCGCTTGTGCATCGTCATGTTGATCGCGATGTTGGAACTTTGGGTGACAATTGCCACACCGCTATCGCAGCGTGCCCCGCCATGCTGGTCGGGCCACAACAGCGCGCCGTCCAGATAGTTGATGAAGCCATAGCAATTCGGGCCGATGATTGACATCTCACCTGCCGCCGCCAGTAGTTGCGCCTGTAATTCCGGACCATCGGCGGCCTCGTCGCGCGCCTCTGCGAACCCGGCGGCAAAACAGACCGCGCCGCCCGCGCCTCGGCCGCGCAGGCCGCGGACCATGTCGATGGCGGCGCGACGGTTCACACCGATAAAGGTGGCATCTGGCGCGCCGGGTAGCGCCTCGACGTTGCGAAACGCAGGTTCTCCGGCTACCTCGGGCCGCTCCGGATGTACCGGCCAGATCGGCCCGGCAAACCCGATCTCGCGGCATTTGACGATCACGTTGGCGCACCATGTGCCGCCACCGATGACGGCGATGCTTTTCGGGCGAAACAGGCGTTCGAGGCCGAGCTTCATACCGCGGGCCTTCCCGGCGCGGAGAGGCCGGATGCCTCCGGCGACGGTGTTTTGGTAAAGAAAAAGTCAGGGCAGCATGCATCGTCGCGGTTTTCTCTTCGAAGAAATACTCGCGCCGCAGGCATGAAAGTCATGCCCCCAAAGGCCGCAGAAGATCGCGGCTGATGATGTGCCGTTGGATCTCCGAAGTGCCGTCCCAGATCCGCTCGACCCTTGCGTCGCGCCAGAATCGTTCGATGGGAAAGTCGTCCATCAGGCCCATGCCGCCGTAGATCTGCAGGGTCGCGTCGGTAACGCGGGCGAGCATTTCGGTGGCGTAAAGCTTGGCGCTGGCGATTTCGCGGTTGGCGGGCAGGCCCTGATCCAGCCGCCAAGCAGCAGGCGAGGGTCAGCCAGTCGGCGGCGTCGATTTCGGTGATCATGTCGGCGATCTGAAAGCCTACGCCCTGAAACTTGCCGATCGGCTGGCCGAATTGCTCGCGCTCGGCGGCGTAGTTCAGCGCATAGTCGAAGACCCGGCGCGCCCGCCCGACGGACATCGTGGCCACCGTGATCCGGGTGGCGTAGAGCCAAGTGTTCATCACCTCGAAACCGCCATCGACCTCACCCAGAACCTGCGCATCGGGCAGCCGGCAATCGTCGAAATCGAGGATCATGTTCTTGTAGCCGCGATGGCTGACGGATTTGTAGCCTTCGCGGATCGTAAAACCCGGCGTGCCGCGATCCACGAGGAACGCCGTGATCCGTTTCTTCGGGCCTTTCGGCGTGTCGTCCTCGCCGGTCGCCAGAAACACGATGATGAAATCGGCATGGTCGGCGCCTGAGATGAAATGCTTGGTGCCGTTGACCACCCAATCGCCACCGTCGCGTCGTGCTGCGCATTTCATGCCGCGCACATCCGATCCCGCACCCGGTTCGGTCATCGCCAGCGCGTCCATCCGCTCGCCACGTACTGCCGGCAGCAGGTAGCGCTCGCGCTGCTCGCCCTCGCAGGCCATCAGGATGTTCTGCGGGCGCCCGAAGAAGTGGTTCAGCGCCATCGAGCCGCGCCCCAATTCGCGCTCGACCAACGCGAAGTCGAGATGGCCCAGCCCCGCGCCGCCGACCTCTTCGGGGAAGTTGCAGGCGTAGAAACCCAGTTCAACCGTCTTGCGCTTGATCTCGGCGGCGATCTCGCGCGGCACTTCGCCGGTGCGTTCAACCAGCGCCTCGTGCGGATAGATCTCGCGCTCGACGAAATCGCGCACGGTCGAGACGATCATCTCCTGTTCGTCGCTCAGTCCGAAATTCATACGCTACACCTGCGGGTCTGGATTCACGGTCAGGCCATCGACGGCGATCACCTGGCCAGAGACCAGACGCGCGGCGTCGGAGGCGAGGAAGACCGCCATTTTCGCCACGTCGCGGGCCTCGACGAAGCTCTGCATCGCGGTGCCTTTGGCATAGCCCTTATAGACTTGATCGCGGGTCATGCCCTTGGCTTTGGCCTCGGCATTCAGCACCGCTTCCATCCGTGGCCCCTCGACCGAGCCGGGGGCGATCGCGTTGGCGCGGATGCCGAAGGGGCCAAGCTCCATCGCGGCGGTTTTCATCAGCCCGATCACCGCCCATTTCGCCGCCGAGTAGGGCGCGCGGTTTGGATAGCCGTAAAGCCCCGCGGTGGACGAGGTGAAGATCATCGCGCCCGCGCGCGCCGCTTTCATCATCGGGGTGGCGAATTTGGCGGCAAGGAAGGCACCGTCCAGATTGACGGCGGTGCAGGCGCGCCAATCGTCAAGGCCGATATCTTCGATCAACGCTGTTGGTCCCTTGATCCCGGCATTGGCGCAGAGCACGTCGAGGCCGCCCCAGTCGGTCTTGATCGCGGCAAAGAACCGCGCCATCGCGACCTCGTCAGCCGCATCGACGACCGCGCCCTTAATGCCGTCCGGCAAGGCAGCGACGGCCTTACCGTCGACATCCGAAACCCAAACCCGCGCGCCGGTCTCGGCGAAGGCCTGTGCCATCACAAGCCCGATGCCCGACGCGCCCGCCGTTATGACGACGCGCTGCGTCACATTACACCTTCGGGGCGTGGTAGCGCGGCATGGGCGGCGGCCAATGCCTCGACCTTCTCGCGCACCGTGTCCGTAGGCTCGCAGGCGCGGCGGGATTCAAGGTTTACGTGGATCAGCAGTTGCTCGCCGGTCGACAGCAACGTGCCATCTTCGCGGAACATCTCGTTGAACAGCCGCAGCTTCTTGCCTTTGCCCTCCAGCACGCGGCTGTGGACATAGATCGTCTCGCCCGCCAGCGCTTCGGCAAGGAAGCGGATGCGGATATCGACCGTAAAGTAACTCATACCCCCGGCGATATAATCGGCATCGGCGCTGACGCGTTTCATGATCGCGTCGGCGGCGTCCGAGAACACCTGCCCATAGCGGCTTTCGTTCATGTGGCCGTTATAGTCGGTCCAGTCGATCGGCACCGTGCGGCGCAGCGAGATCACCGGCACCGCATCGTCAAGGACCGGGCGCAGGTCCGCTTCGTGGGTGTTCAGCACCGCCCCCGCCGCAGCGCCGCGCCCCTTGAGCGCACGCAGGATGGCGACGAGGTTGTCGTCGCGCAGCCGCTCCAACTCGCGGATCGAGAGATGCGCCGGACTGCGCATCGGACTGATCGGCGATCTTGTCGATCAGGTCGTCGGTCAGCTCGGGCACGTCCATCAGCTTGGTCCAGGGCCATTGCAGGCAAGGGCCGAACTGTTCGATGAAATGCCGCATTCCGGCCTCGCCCCCGGCGATGCGGTAGGTCTCGAACAGGCCCATCTGCGCCCAGCGCAGGCCAAAGCCCATAGCGGATCGCCTCGTCGATTTCCTCGGTGGTGGCGATGCCGTCCTTGATCAGCCACAGCGCCTCGCGCCAGACCGCTTCGAGGAAGCGGTCGGCGATATGGGCGTCGATCTCGGCCCGCGGACGTGCAGGGGGATGCAGCCCGATGGACTGCAGCATCGCTCTCGGTCGCGGTCGACTGCGGCCGCTGTCTGCGGGCGACGGGACAACCTCGATCAGCGGCAGCAGGTAGACCGGGTTGAACGGATGGGTCGACAAGGATGCGGCCCGGGATGCCTGGCACCCTCCTGCAACTCGGACGGGTTTGAAGCCCGAGGTGGACGATCCGATCACCGTGTCGGCGTTTCGCATGCGGCCTCGATCTCGGCCTAGAACCCTGTGTTTCAGGTCGAGCCGCTCGGGCACGCTTTCCTGAATGAAGTCCGCGTCTGCCGACCGCCTCGGCGATGGTCTTGACATGGCGCAGCGTGCCCTCGGCCGGCATCGCGGTGTCGTAGAGCATCGGCAGGGCGTGGCGGGCATTGGCCAGCACCTCGGCCATCTTGCGCTCGGCCTCGGGGTCGGGATCGTAAAGCATCACGTCCCAGCCGTTCAGCAGAAACCGCGCGGCCCAACCGCCGCCGATCACGCCGCCGCCGATGATCGCTGCCATTCTTGTCATTTCAACACCTGTAGTTGAGTCAAATCGTAGCCGTTGAAATCGAGGACTTGCCGCGCCGCTTCCAGCCGGTCGGCAGGGATCGTGGCATCGCGGTTCAGCACGAAACCGAAAGCGCCGCCGGGTGTGCCGACAACTGCGGTGCTGATAGCCTTCATCGACCCAGAGCACCCAGAACGGCGGTGCCTCGCCACCGTCAGAGCGGCGGAACCGCCCTGGCCCCGCTGGAGTTACCGGCAAGGCGCGGGCCCCGGCGGTTGTGTCGAAGACCATCCGGCCGTTCGGGGTGGACCAGTCGAAACTCACGCGGGTTCCGGGTTGCCAGTCGCTGCCCCGATAGGCGGCGACCGACACCCAGTCGCCCTGCATCCGCTTCGGGTCCCACAGGGCGGCGGAACTGATTTGTGCTGACGGATCCCTGAACCCGGCAACGCGCGGTTCAGTCGCGCAGGCGGTCAGTGCCAGCACCAGACCTAAAGCGGCGAAACGGATCACGCCGCTACCGGCGCGCGCTTGGTCAGGCCCAACTTCTTGCGCACCGCTTCGGGGCCGATGACTGTCGCGCCCATCGCCTCGATGATGCTGCGAGCACGTTCGACCAGCTGTTCATTCGTCGCCAGCTGTCCCTTGGCGAGCCACAGATTATCCTCCAGCCCGACGCGCACATTGCCGCCCGCGAGCACCGCGGCGGCGACATAGGGCATCTCGTTCCGCCCGATGGAAAACGCCGACCAGGTCCAGTCGTGCGGGACGTTATTGACCATCGCCATGAAGGTGTTGAGGTCATCCGGCGCGCCCCAGGGCACGCCCATGCAAAGCTGCACCAGCGCCGGGGATTTCAGCACGCCATCCGCGACCAGTTGCTTGGCCAGCCACAGATGGCCGGTATCGAAGGCCTCGATCTCCGGCATCACGCCCAACTCGGTCATCATGCTGCCCATCGCGCGCAGCATGCCGGGCGTGTTGGTCATCACATAATCGGCCTCGGCGAAATTCATGGTGCCGCAATCGAGCGTGCAGATCTCGGGCAGGCATTCGGCGATATGGGCGACACGCTCCTCGGCGCTGGCCATATCGGTTCCCTTGGCCAGCGGCAGCGGGCGCCGAGGGCGCGCCGAAAATCACATCGCCGCCCATTCCGGCGGTCAGGTTCAGAACGACGTCGACATCGGCGTCGCGGATTCTGTCGGTCACTTCGCGGAAAAGCTTGGTCGATCGTGACGGCACGCCGGTCTCCGGGTCGCGCACATGGCAGTGCACGATCGCTGCACCCGCCTTGGCCGCGGCAATCGCGCTGTCGGCGATCGCTTTGGGGCTGCGCGGCACATGCGGGCTGCGGTCCTGCGACCCGCCCGATCCGGTCACGGCACAGGTGATAAAGACCTCGTGGTTCATTTCCAGTGGCATTGATGGCCCTCCCTTGGCGACTCGCGACAGTCTGACATTATGCAGCTTGATTTTACCAATCATGCAGTATTGCATGTAAATCATGCCAGATTGGCAAAGATCAGGCCCCCGAACCCGTCGCGTCGGCTTGTTGCTGTTCCCGCGATTCTCGATGCATTGTCTTGCCAATGCGGTCGAGCCGTATGCGCGCCGCCAACACTCTTCTGGGACGGCAGGTCTATCATTGGCAGTTCCTGACGCTGGACGGCAAGCCTGTCACTTCGTCCAGCGGCCTGCCGGTCACGCCCGATACCGCACTGGGGCAGGCGCGGGGCGACATGTTGTGCCTGATGCCCAGCTACGGCACACGCAAGCTGGCCACGACCGCAACCGCACGGACCTTGCGGTCTGCCGCGTCGCGCTTTGATATTCTGGCGGGCATGGACATGGGCAGTTGGCTGTTGGCCGCCGCTGATCTGTTGACCGGCCACCGCGCCACGATCCACTGGGAAGAGTTCGAGGCGTTTTCCGAAGCCTTCCCCGACCTTCAAGGCCGAAAAGAAGCGTCTGATCATGGATGGCAATCGCTGGTCCTGCGGCGGTGCGATGACCGCGTTCGATCTGGTGTCGCGGATGATCGGGCGGATCACGGCGAGGCGTTGCGGCTGGAAGTGGCGGCGCTTTTCATGCAGGGCGACGCCGAAAGTGCCCCCGATCTTCGCCCCAAATCCCAGCTTGTCGCGGCCGCCGTGGCGCTCATGCGCGATCAACTGGAAGACCGGGTGACGATATCGGCCCTCGCCGCCACGCTTGGCACCAGTCAGCGAGAGCTGGAGGTGTTGTTCAAACGCCAACTCGGCGCCAGCCCCCGCACCGTCTATCGGCGTTTGCGGCTGGTGGCCGCGCGCCGCTATGTCGAACAGACGCGATTGTCAGTCGCCGAAATCGCCGTGCGCTGCGGTTATAATGACCCTTCTGCGATGACCCGCGCCTTCGCCGCCGAATTCGGCGAAACGCCGCGAAATCTGCGCACGAATGCCGAGCCGTGATTATTCCTGATTGATCAGTCAATAAAAAACCGACAGACTGTCGGACGAGTCATCTTGGGGAAGATGTTGCCGAAAGTCGGACAGGAACCAGCGCGACGCGCAGCCTTGGTCAGCGCCACGATCCTAGAGATCGGGCAGGCGGGCTCGCTCGACGTGACGGTCGGCCAGATCGCCAAGCGCGCAGGCATGTCCACGGCGCTTGCGCATTACTATTTCGATACCAAGGATGCGATCTTTCTGGCCGCGATGCGTCATATCCTGACCGAATTCGGTTTGCTCGTCCGGGCCGCGATGGCGGACGCTGCCACGCCAGCCGAACGGCTGGGCTCGATCATCGACGCCTCGCTAAGTCGCGAACAGTTCGCGGATGAAATCGTCGCGGCCTGGCTCGTCTTTTACGTTCAGGCCCAGCGTTCGGAGGAAGCCGCACGGCTGTTGCGCGTCTATGCCCGCCGTCTGCATTCCAACATGGTCTTCAACCTGACCGCCCTTGTCCCGCGCGCCCGCGCCCAGGACATCGCCGAAGGCACGGCCAGCATGATCGACGGCATCTACATTCGTCATGCCCTGCAAGACAACGCGCCCAGCCGGTCCAAGGCCCGCGCGCTGGTTCGCGATTATTTACGCCTGACCCTCGCCGAGGATGGCGTCCAACTGGAAAGATCCCACTGATGCGCGCCCAGCCCAAAGCCAGCCATTTCATCGACGGTGCTTATGTCGAGGACACAGCCGGGGAGGCATTCGATTGCGTCTATCCCGCCACCGGAGAGGTCATCGCCCGGCTGCATTCGGCGACGCCAGCGATCATCGAACAGGCGGTGGCGGCGGCGACGCGGGCGCAGAAAGACTGGGCCAGATGGCGTCCCGTCGCCCGTGGACGGGTGCTGCGCAAAGCGGCCGAGATCATCATGGACCGCAACCGCGAACTGTCTGAGTTGGAGACGCTCGATACAGGCAAGCCGTTGCAGGAAACGCTTTATGTCGATGCGACCTCGGGGGCGGAAGCGTTGGAATTCTTTGGCGGGCTGGCGGCCAGTATCAACGGCGAGACCGTCAATCTGGGTCAGGATTTCGCCTATACCAAGCGTGTGCCACTTGGCGTCTGCGTCGGCATCGGCGCGTGGAACTATCCCACCCAGATCGCCTGCTGGAAGGGTGCGCCCGCGCTGGCTTGCGGGAATGCAATGATCTTCAAACCCTCTGAAAACACGCCACTTTGCGCGTTGAAGGTCGCCGAAATACTCGTCGAAGCTGGCGCGCCCGAGGGTCTTTACAACGTCATTCAGGGTCTTGGTCCCGTTGGTGCCGCGCTGACCACCCATTCGGGTGTCGCCAAGGTCTCGCTGACCGGTTCGGTGCCGACCGGACAGAAGGTCTACGCCGCTGCTGCACATGGTTTGCGCCATGTGACGATGGAACTGGGCGGGAAATCTCCCCTCATCGTCTTTGACGACGCCGATATCGAGGATGCGGTTGGCGGCGCGATGCTGGGTAATTTCTATTCCACCGGGCAGGTCTGCTCGAACGGCACACGGGTCTTCGTGCAAAGGGGCATCCGCGACAAATTCCTCGACCGTCTGGTCGAGCGTACCGCCAAAATCCGCATCGGCGATCCGATGGATGAAGAGGTGCAGATGGGGCCGATGGTGTCGGCGGCCCAGCATGCGAAGGTCATGGATTATATCGAGATCGGCAAGAAAGAAGGTGCCGAGCTGCGCATCGGTGGCGGCATCCCCAAGGTGCAGGGCTATGAAGGCGGGTTCTTTGTCGAACCTACGGTCTTTGCTGGCGTTACCGACGAGATGACCATCGCGAAGGAAGAGATTTTCGGCCCAGTGATGGCAGTGCTCGACTTTGACGAAGAAGAAGAAGTCGTTGCGCGCGCCAACGCTACGCAGTTCGGCCTCTCGGCAGGGGTGTTCACCCGCGACCTGACGCGCGGCCATCGCGTCGTCGACCGGCTGGAGGCGGGAACGCTCTGGATCAACGCCTACAACTTGGCGCCGGTCGAAGTGCCATTCGGCGGCTCGAAAATGTCCGGCGTGGGCCGCGAGAATTCGCGCGAGGCGATCAACTACTACACTGAGGTCAAGTCCATCTATGTCGGCATGGGCAAAGTGGAGTCACCTTATTGAGCGCCAAGCCCAACATCCTGATCTTCATGGTCGACCAGCTGAATGGCACGCTGTTTCCCGACGGTCCCGTCGACTGGCTGCATGTGCCGAACATCCGGAAACTGGCCGAGCGCTCGACCCGGTTTGCGAATACCTATTGCGCCAGCCCGCTTTGCGCGCCGTCGCGCGCCAGTTTCATGTCCGGGCAGTTGCCGCGCCGCACGCGGGTCTATGACAATGCTGCCGAATTCGCCTCCGACATCCCGACCTATGCGCATCACCTGCGCCGCGCCGGCTATCACACCTGCCTTTCTGGCAAGATGCATTTCGTCGGCCCCGACCAGATGCACGGGTTCGAGGAACGCCTGACCACCGACATCTACCCCGCCGATTTCGGCTGGACCCCGGATTACCGCAAACCCGGCGAGCGGATCGAATGGTGGTATCACAATATGGGGTCGGTCACTGGTGCTGGCGTGGCCGAGATCACCAACCAGATGGAATACGACGACGAGGTCGCCTATCACGCCACCCGCAAGGTCTATGACCATGCCCGCGGCCACGACAAGCGCCCGTGGTGCCTGACCGTCAGCTTCACCCATCCGCACGACCCCTATGTCGCGCGGCGCAAATACTGGGATCTCTACGAGGATTGCGAGCATCTGCTGCCTGAAGTGTCCGCGATCCCCTACGATCGATCACGACCCGCACTCCAAGCGCATCTTTGATGCCAATGACTGGCGCAGCTTCGACATCACCGAGGAAGATATCCGCCGCTCGCGCCGCGCCTATTTCGCCAACATCTCGTATCTCGACGAAAAGATCGGCGAGGTCATGGAGGCGCTGGAAACCACCGGGCAAGAGGCGATCATTCTCTTCGTCTCCGATCACGGCGACATGCTGGGCGAACGCGGGCTGTGGTTCAAGATGAACTTTTTCGAGGGCTCCGCCCGTGTGCCGCTGATGGTGTCTGCACCGGACATGCCCGCTGGACGGATCGAAACGCCGGTGTCCACGCTTGACGTGCTGCCGACGCTGGCCGATCTGGCGGGCGTGGACATGGCCGAGGTCATGCCGTGGACCGACGGCCAATCGCTCGTGCCGCTGGCCAATGGCACGGAACGCACCGCCCCCGTGGCGATGGAATACGCCGCCGAAGCCTCGAACGCGCCGCTTGGTGGGTCTGCGCTATGGCAAGTGGAAATACATCCACTGCGAACTGGATCCGCCGCAGCTTTACGACCTCGACGCCGACCCGCATGGAACTGACCAACCTCGCTAGCGATCCCGGCCCATGCCGGAACCGCCGCCACGCTGGCCGAGAAGGTCGGCCAGCGCTGGGACATGGCCGCCTATGACGCCGAGGTCCGCGCCAGTCAGGCCCGCCGCTGGGTGGTCTACGAGGCCTTGCGGAACGGCAACTACTACCCCTGGGACTACCAGCCGCTGCAAAAGGCCTCCGAGCGCTACATGCGCAACCACATGGACCTGAACGTGGTCGAGGAAAACGCCAGATACCCACGAGGCGTGCAGGAGTGACCGAAGCCGACTATATCATCGTCGGTTCAGGTTCCGCCGGGGCAGCGCTTGCCTACCGGCTGTCCGAGGGCGGCAAGCATTCCGTTTTGATCGTCGAATATGGCGGCACGGATGCCGGGCCGTTTATTCAGATGCCCGCCGCTTTGTCTTATCCGATGAACATGGCCCGCTACGACTGGGGGCTTCTCACCGAACCCGAGCCGCATCTGAACGACCGCCGGCTGGTGGTGCCGCGCGGCAAGGTGCTGGGCGGGTCATCCTCGATCAACGGGATGGTCTATGTGCGTGGTCATGCGCGCGATTACGACCATTGGGCAGAAAGCGGCGCGGATGGTTGGGCCTATGCCGACGTGCTGCCATACTTCAAGCGAATGGAGACCTGGCATGATGGCGGTCATGGCGGCGATCCTGACTGGCGGGGGCGCGACGGGCCGATCCATGTTTCGCGCGGGCTGCGGCAGAACCCGCTTTACCACGCCTTCGTGAAAGCCGGCGCAGAGGCCGGGTACGAGCTGACCGACGACTATAACGGGCAAAAGCAGGAAGGCTTCGGCCCGATGGAGGCGACGATCTGGCGCGGGCGGCGCTGGTCGGTCGCCAACGCCTATCTGCGCCCCGCCTTGAAGCGCGCCAATGTCCGGCTGGTCCGGGGGCTGGCCCAAAAGGTGGTCGTCAGCGACGGTCGCGCCACCGGGGTTGAGATTGCCCGGGGGTCCGCCACCGAAACCTTGACGGCACGGCGCGAGGTGATCCTTGCGGCCTCTTCGATCAATTCACCGAAACTGTTGATGCTGTCGGGAATCGGACCCGCCGCGCATCTGAAGGATCACGGCATCGACGTGATCGCCGACCGTCCCGGTGTCGGGGCCAATCTGCAGGATCATCTGGAGGTCTATTTCCAGCAGGCCAGCACCCAGCCGATCACTCTTTTCAAGCACTGGAATCTGATGGGCAAGGGCTGGTCCGGGCTGCAATGGCTGCTGACCGGAACCGGTCTTGGGGCGTCGAACCATTTCGAATCCGCGGGCTTCATCCGCTCGCGCGCCGGGATCGACTATCCGGACATTCAATTCCACTTCCTGCCAATGGCGGTGCGCTATGACGGCAAAGCCGCCGCCGAAGGGCACGGCTATCAGGCCCATACCGGCCCGATGCGCGCCGCGTCACGCGGGTCGATCACCTTGCGTTCAGCCAATCCCTCCGACGCCCCCGAGATCCGGTTCAATTATATGTCCGAGGAGCAGGACTGGGTCGATTTCCGCGCCTGCATCCGCGCCACACGCCAGATTTTCAGCCAGCCCGCCTTCGCCCCCTATCGCGGCAAGGAAATCCAGCCCGGCAAGGATGTGCAAACCGACGATCAGATCGACGATTTCATCCGCGAGCATGCCGAAAGCGCCTACCACCCCTGCGGCACCTGCAAGATGGGCCGCAAGGACGACACCGGCGCGGTGGTAAACCCGCATGGGCAGGTGATCGGCGTCGATGCCCTTCGCGTGGTGGATTCGTCGATTTTTCCGCGCATAACCAACGGGAACCTGAATGCGCCCTCGATCATGGTGGGCGAGAAAATTGCAGACCACATCCTTGGAAAAACCCCGCTTCCGCCGGAAAACGCGGAACCGTGGATCAATCCAAGATGGCAGAGTTCCGACCGATGATGCACATCAGCCGATGATGTGTATTCTATGGCGGAAGAATTGGATGGCCGGGTACGGTCACCAAACGACAACAGGGAGACGGAAATGTCTAAGGAACTTGAGTATTTCAGTAAAAAGGTGGCGCGTGGCCTGATGGATCGCCGCGCTTTCATGGGGCGGGCAGCAGCGCTAGGCGTGTCCTCCACGATCGCGACCGGCATCCTGACAACTGCCGTCCGGGCACAAGGGCCCGTAAAAGGCGGCATCCTGAAGGCGGGTCTGCAAGGCTCGTCGTCATCCGACAGCCAGGATCCTGGAACATGGGCTTCGGACTATACCACCAATCTGGGCCATACTTGGGGTGAGTGCCTTGTCGAAGTCGACCCGACAGGCGAAATCGAGGGTCGGCTGGCCGAAAGCGTCGAGGCTTCGGCCGATGCAAAAACCTGGAGCTTCAAGATCCGCGAAGGCGTCGAGTTCCACAACGGCAAGACCCTGACCGCCGAAGACGTCGTTGCAACGATGGAGCGTCATTCGAACGAAGAGTCCAAGTCCGGCGCGCTGGGCATCATGAAGGGCATCGACAAGGTCGTCGCTGACGGTCAGAACGTTATTGTCGAACTCAGCACGCCGAATGCCGACCTTCCCTATCTGATGTCCGACTATCACCTGGTGATCCAGCCGGATGGCGGCATGGACGACCCGGCTGCGGGCATCGGCACCGGCCCCTACCGTCTGGTCGAAGATCAGAGCCCGGTGTGCGCGCACGTTGGCGAGAAGTTCGCCAACTACTGGGATGGCGAGAATCGCGGCCATGCCGATCAGGTCGAAACCATCGTGCTCAACGACGCGACCGCGCGTACTGGCGGCCCTGCAGTCCGGTCAGGTCGACATGATCAACCGGGTCGAGCCGAAGGTCGTCGGACCTGATCGACCGCGTGCCGGGCGTTACCGTTCAGAACGTTTCTGGCCGGGGCCACTACGTGTTCATCATGCACTGCAACACGGCGCCGTTCGACAACAACGACCTGCGGCTGGCGCTGAAATACGCGATCAACCGCCAGGAAATGGTCGACAAGATCCTGCACGGCTACGGCTCGATCGGCAACGACTTCCCGATCAACGGCGCCTATCCGCTGTTTTCGACGATATCGAGCAGCGCACCTACGATCCGGACAAGGCGGCGGTCCACTACAAGAAGTCCGGCCATGACGGGTCGCGTATCATGCTGCGCACCGTCGACGGTGCCTTCCCCGGCGCGGTCGACGCCGCGCAGCTGTTCCAGCAGATTGCGCCAAGGCCGCTGGCATCCCGCTCGAGATCAAGCGCGAACCGAACGACGGCTACTGGTCGGAAGTCTGGAACATGCAGCCGTTCTGCGCCTCCTACTGGGGCGGCCGTCCGGTTCAGGACCAGATGTATTCCACCGCCTATCTGTCGACCGCAGACTGGAACGACACCCGGTTCTTCAACGCGCCGAGTTCGACGCCATGCTGATCGAGGCGCGGGCCGAACTGGACGAGGCCAAGCGCAAGCGAATCTACTCGCGAGATGGGCTATGATGCGTGCGCGACGAAGGCGGCCTGATCTGCCGATGTTCAACGACTTCATCGACGCGACCGGCCCGCGATGTCGGCGGCTGGGTCAAGGATCCGAACGGCGGCATGATGAACAACTGCGCGATCGTCAAGTGCTGGCTGGACGATCGTGAGGCGCGACATGCATCCCGTCCTGAAACTGGTTGCCCAGCGCCTTGCGCTGGGCATCCTCCTGCTGCTTGCTGCTTCGGTCCTGATCTTTGTCGGAACCGAGATCCTGCCCGGCGATGTGGCGCAATGCATCCTCGGCCAATCGGCAACGCCCGAAGTCGCTGGCCAACCTGCGCGAGGAGCTGGGCCTGAACGAACCCGCCCCGGTCCGCTATTTCAACTGGCTGGGCGGCGTTCTGCACGGCGATCTGGGCACCGCGCTGACCAATGGGCAGGACATCGCCGACCCAGATCGGCTTGCGGCTCGGCGAACACGCTGTTCCTGGCCTTCTGGGCGGCCGTCATCTCGGTGCCGCTGGCGATCTTGCTGGGCCTGCTGGCGGTGCGCTACCGGAACCGCTGGCCCGACAAGCTGATCTCCGGCGTGACGCTGGCCTCGATCTCGATGCCCGAATTCTTCATCGGCTATGTGCTGATCTACTTCTTCGCGGTCAAGCTTGCGCTGGTTCCCGTCGGTCGCCACCATCTATGACAGCATGAGCCTTGGCGAAAAGCTGAACGCCATCGCGCTGCCGGTCACCGTGCTGACGCTGGTGGTGCTGGCGCACATGATGCGCATGACCCGCGCCGCGATCCTGAACGTGATGCAGTCGGCCTATATCGAAACCGCCGAACTGAAGGGCCTGTCGCACGTTCACGGTCATCCGCCGCCACGCCTTTCCCGAACGCCATCGCGCCGATCGTCAACGTGGTGATGCTGAACCTTGCCTATCTGGTCGTCGGTGTCGTCGTGGTCGAGGTGATCTTCGTCTATCCCGGCATGGGCCAATATCTGGTCGATCACGTCGCCAAACGCGACGTGCCGGTGGTGCAGGCCTGCGGCCTGATCTTTGCCGCCGTCTATATCGGGCTGAACCTGATCGCCGACATCGTGTCGATCCTGGCCAATCCGCGCCTGAGGCATCCGAAATGAGGAATACCCATTTCCGCCCTGATCGGCCTTGTTCCTCACCGGCGCTTTCTTCCTGATGGCGATCTTCGCGCCGCTGATCGCCCCCTACGGCATGGCCGAGGTCGTCGGCGACGTGTGGGAGCCGCGCTCGGCCGAGCATCTGGCTGGGCACCGACAACATCGGCCGCGACCTGCTGTACGCCGGATGATCTATGGCGGGCGAACGACGATCTTGATCGCCACGCTGGCGACGATCCTGTCGTTCACGCTGGGCTCGGTCCTCGGCTTTACCGCCGCCGTGATCGGCGGCTGGGTCGATCAGCTGATGTCGCGCTTCGTCGATCTGATGATGTCGATCCCGTCGCTGATCTTCGCGCTGGTGGTGCTGTCGGTGATGCCGGTCAACATCACGGTGCTGATCCTGGTCATGGGCATTCTGGATTCGACCCGCGTCTACCGCCTGTCGCGCGCGGTCGCCGTGGACATCAACGTGATGGATTATGTCGAGGCCGCCAAGCTGCGCGGCGAGAAGCGCGACCTGGATCATCTTCCGCGAAATCCTGCCCAACGCGCTGTCGCCGCTGGTCGCCGAAATGGGCCTGCGCTTCATCTTCGCGGTGCTTTTCGTCTCGACCCTGTCCTTCCTCGGCCTTGGCGTGCAGCCGCCGGCCGTCGACTGGGGCGGCATCGTGAAGGAGAACAAGGAAGGCATCGTCTTCGGCATCGGCGCGGCGCTGATCCCCGCCGCCGCCATCGCGGCGCTGGCGATCTCGGTCAACCTGGTCGCGGACTGGGTCCTGAACCGCACCACTCGACCTGAAAGGAGGCCGCGGTGGCTGACCCATTCCTCGACATCCGAGACCTGCAGGATCGAGGCGACCGTCTATCCGCCCGGCGAGCCGCCCAAGGATATCGTGATCGTCGACGATGTCTCGCTGACGCTGGAAAAGGGCAAGGTGCTGGGCCTGATCGGCGAATCCGGTGCCGGCAAGTCCACCATCGGCCTGTCCGCGATGGGCTATGGCCGCGGCGGCGTGCGCATCACCGGCGGCGAGGTCTTGGTCAACGGCCGCGATATCCTGAAGGGCGGCGTCGCGCGACGTGCGCAGGCTGCGCGGCGGCGAGGTGACCTATGTCGCCCAATCCGCCGCCGCCGCCTTCAACCCGGCCAAGAAGCTGATGGAACAGGTGATCGAGGCCGCGCTCGAGCATGGCGTTGCCAACGCCAAAGAGGCCGAGGCCCGCGCCGTCGAGCTGTTTCGCAAGCTTGGCCTGCCGGATCCCGAAAACTATCGGCCACCGCTATCCGCACCAGGTCTCGGGCGGTCAGTTGCAGCGCGGCATGACGGCGCATGGCGCTGTGCCCCGAACCCGACCTGGTCGTCTTCGACGAACCGACCACGGCGCTCGACGTGACCACCCAGATCGACGTTCTGGCCGCGATCAAGGAAGCGATCCGCGACACCGGCGTGGCCGCGCTTTACATCACCCACGACCTTGCCGTGGTGGCGCAGGTCTCGCGACGACATCATGGTGCTGCGACAGCGGCGCAGATGGTCGAATACGGCACCACCGATCAGATCATCAACAACCCGCAAGAAGACTACACCCAGGCGCTGGTCTCGGTCCGCTCGATCGAGCATGAGGAAAAGAAGCCGACCGAGAACCCGGTGCTGATGCGTCGCAACATCACCGCGCGCTACGGGCACCGAGTTCGACGTGCTGAAGGACGTCATCGGTCGAGCTGCATCCCGGCCAGACCCTGGCCGTCGTCGGCGAAAGCGGCTCGGGCAAATCGACGCTGGCGCGCGTGCATCACCGGGCTGCTGCCGCCGTTCGAGGGCACGATCACCTTTGCCGGGCGCACGCTGACGCCCGGCGCTGGCGCAGCGCAGCAAGGAAGATCTGCGCGAATTGCAGATGATCTACCAGATGGCCGACACCGCGATGAACCCGCGCCAGACGGTCGGCACGATCATCGGCCGCCCGCTGGAGTTCTACTTCGGCCTGCGCGGCGCAAGCGAAACGCGAACGCATCCAGGAACTGCTGGACGAGATCGAAATGGGCGATGGGTTTCATGGACCGCTATCCGGCCGAGCTGTCGGGCGGCCAGAAACAGCGCGTCTGCATCGCCCGCGCGCTGGCCGCCAAGCCCAAGCTGATCATCTGCGACGAGGTCACCATCGCGCGCTCGATCCGCTGGTCGCCGACGGCATCCTGAAGCTGCTGCTGAACCTGCAGAAGATCGAGGACGTGGCCTATCTGTTCATCACCCACGACCTGGCCACGGTGAGGGCCATCGCCGATCAGCATCGCGGTGATGTATCAGGGCGAGGTGGTGCGCTACGGCCCGAAATCGAAGGTGCTGTCGCCGCCGTTCGACGACTACACCGACCTGCTGCTGTCGCT
Organism: uncultured Alphaproteobacteria bacterium; assembly: GCA_963768355.1. Taxonomy (GTDB): domain Bacteria; phylum Pseudomonadota; class Alphaproteobacteria; order Rhodobacterales; family Rhodobacteraceae; genus JAHEAO01. The sequence goes on along the minus strand of CAVYHT010000026.1, from coordinate 30,151 downwards.
CGGTGCCGGAGATGAAGCTCGGCTGGCTGGAAGAGGTGCATGGAGCACCGCAAGATGGAAAGCGCCGGGAACTGAGGCGTTGCGCCGCGCGCAGGAGCTACTTGGAAGACAATGAAGTCGTAATCGTTCGATGAAAAACAAGGCTCTTCTGATCATCCTTGACGGCGTGCCCTGGCGCATTGCCCGGCGGTTGAACGGCAATCTGGAAGGCTGGGTGCAATCGGGCGAGGCGCGGGTCTGGAAGATGCGTTCGGTCCTGCCCTCGACCTCGGCCTGTTGCTATGCCTCGATCCATACCGGCGTCAGCCCGCAGGTGCACGGCGTCGTAACCAACGAGAGCGCTGTTCCGCGTCGAGCCAGCCCGATATTTTCGGACAGGTGAAGGCGGCGGGCGGTAAGACCGGCGCCGTGGCGCATTCGTTCTGGTCGGATTTCTTCAACCGCGCGCCCTGCGATTTCGTCCGCGACATCGAATATGACGAACCCGACGGCCCGATCACGCACGGCCGGTTTCACACGATGACCGGCTACGGCGCGAACAACCAGATGACGCCGTCGGATGCCGACCTGTTCGCCACGCTGACCATGCTGACCGAGCGCTTCGGCATCGACTACGGCATCCTGCACACCTGCACGCTGGACAGCATGGGCCACCGATTCGGTCAAGACTGCGTCGAGATGGACAATGCCTGTGCGATGATCGACGGGATGCTGGCGCATTTCCTGCCGCTCTGGCGCGCGGCTGGCTATGAGGTGATCGTGACCGCCGATCACGGGCAATCGGATCGCGGCCATCATGGCGGGCGTAGCGAGGATCAGCAGGACGTGGCCTTCTACTGGTTTGGTGGCGGCAATGGCCCTGAGGAGGGTGCGGTTCTGGACCAACTGGCTCTGGCGCCGACCCTGCTGGGTCGGATGGGCGCAGAGATCCCCGATACAATGACCACGAAACCGTTCCTGACCTTGGACTGACATGGTCGACTACGCCAAGCTTATCGACGCCGAGACCTGGGCCTTCATCCGCGAAACTGAACGCTGGTATCCGCCCGACGCGGCGGACAAGAGCATCGCCGAGCAGCGCAGCATATATGACGCGATGTGCCGGGCGTTCTTCACCGGCCATCCGGCGGGTATCACGACCAGGGATCATGACGCAGGCGGGGTTACTGTCCGTCTCTATCGCAAGGCGGGTGCCGGGCTGGGGCCGCTGGTTCTTTACATGCATGGTGGCGGTTTTGTCGTTGGCGGGCTGGACAGCCACGACGATGTCTGCGCCGAAATCTGTGCGGCGACTGGATATGATGTTCTGTCGGTCGACTACCGCCTTTCGCCGGAACACCGCCATCCGGCGGCGTTTGACGATGCCCAGACCGCGCTGAACTGGGCCCGCGCCCGCCACGGCAGGTGGGTCATCCTTGCCGGCGACAGTGCGGGTGGCAACCTTGCCGCGGCGCTCGCCCACGCCAATCGCGACAGCGGGATCCTCGGCCAGGTGCTGATCTATCCCGGCCTCGGTGGCGACCGCGATCAGGGGGCAACTCTCACGCATGCCGGGGCCCCGATGCTGACCCGCGACGATGTTCTTTACTACGAACATATGCGCAGCGGTGGGTCCGTTCCGCAGGCCGATCCGACCTACGCGCCACTTCAAGACACCGACTTCAAAAACCTGCCGCCCACAATTGCCGTTGCCGCCGAATGCGATCCCTTGGCTGATGACGCCGCGACTTATGCCGACCGGATCACGAGGGCCGGCGGACAGGCGATTGCCATTACCGAGCCCGGCCTCGTCCACGGCTACCTGCGTGCGCGCCACAGCGTCAAACGTGCCCGCGCCAGTTTCGCCAGGATCACCAAAGCCATTGCGCTGCTTGGTGAAGGCCAGATGCCGACGGCTGGCGATCTGGCCGACTGACCCGTCTACTGGCCTGCCGCGTACTGCCAAGTTTAACGGCAGATTCAGTCCGAAATCCCGTACGAATTTTGGTGCATCGCCCAAATTGGACTCGCTCAGTGGTGTGAGTAGGAAGCTGTTCGAACCCGCCCACATCCCGAAACAGGTCGCGTTCAAGCTTGCGAACCGCCACAGGTCAGGAGAAACCGAACTCGTTCTTCACGATCGCCAGAACCTTGCGCGTCGCCTGGCTGTGCCGGTGCCGGATGTGAACCGCAAGATAAACCGACTGAGGGATCGGCTCGGCATCCGCGACGAAGCGCCCCCGGCCGGCGGCAACCAGATCACGCGCGGTTTCCTGCAACACATAGGCCGACCCGCCTAGCGCTAGCAACAGCGCCGCGACAGCGCTCGATTGGCCGCAGGCAACCGGCGCCGCGCGGGCGTGATCGGGCAAAAGCCGCCGGTGGGCCTGATCGAAAGCTGGCGTGTAATTTCCGTAGATGTAGCTTCCCGGAGTGACATCCGACAGCCGGTCGGTCTGAGTGCTGACCATACGGTAGGTGATATCGCCGACCCTCTCGTTGTGCAGGTCCGGAAAGTGCCGTGGCGCGAACATGATCCCGATATCAAGTCCGCCTGCCAACAGGTCGGCGCTCATCTGGATCGAGTAGTCGGGTTCGATATAGAATGACGTATCCGGCATCGCCTTGCGAAACAATGGCACCCACCGCCCGATCGCATCCGACGCAATGTCCATCTGAACGCCGATTCTCAGCGACCGCGCGAAGTTGTCCGCACTCTGGACAGAGCGCTGCGCCTCGTTCCATTCCTGCTGCAACGACCGCGCATGATGGGCGAACCGCGACCCTGCGGTGGTCAGCCGGGTGCCTGCCTTGCTGCGGTTGAACAGACGCTTGCCAAGAGCCGCCTCAAGGGCCTGCACTCGACTTGAGATCGTGGATTGCGTGACCCCAAGCCGTTCTGCGGTCGCGTTGAAACTGTTGCTCTCGACGAGATCGAGAAACGTCAACACCTGGTCAATGTTCATTTCGTCGCTCCAATGGTTATCCGGTCATACTAATCGAAAATACCGATCAATAAGCAATGGTTTGTTGAATTGCATTTTGTGCCGCTGCAGATAGGCTGCGGGGTGCATATCAGCGGGGGACATCATGGCAGAGCTACCGACTCAGGCGCGCGTGGTCATCATCGGTGGCGGTGTCGTCGGAACCTCGGCGCTCTATCATCTGGCCAAGGCCGGCTGGAGCGATTGCCTGCTTCTGGAAAAGAACGAACTGACCTCGGGCTCCACCTGGCATGCGGCAGGCAATGTGCCAAACTTCGCCGGGTCGTGGGCGGTGATGAACATGCAACGTTATTCGGCGTCGATGTATCGCACGCTGGGCGACGATGTCGGATATCCGATGAACTACCACGTCACTGGTGCAATCCGGCTGGCGCATACCAAGGAGCGGATGCAGGAATTTGAACGCGTTGCCGGCATGGGCCGCTATCAGGGCCTGCAAATGGATATCTGTACCCCGGCAGAGCTAAAAGACCTGAATCCGTTCATGGAAACCCATGAGCTGGCAGGCGGTCTTTGGGATCCCCTGGATGGCGACATTGACCCGGCGCAGCTGACCCAGGCTTTGGCCAAGGGCGCGCGCGACGCTGGCGGAAGGATCGAGCGGTTTTGTCCGGTGATCGGGATCGAACGTGATGGAGATGAATGGATCGTCAAGACCGCGAAGGGTGATATCCGCTGCCAATATGTCGCTAACTGCGCTGGATATTATGCGCAGCGCGTCGGAGAGATGTTCAAGCCATTCGGCGGCCGCACCGTGCCGATGGTGGTCATGTCGCATCAGTATTTCCTGACCGACGAGATCCCGGAACTGGCCGCCTGGACCAAGGAAAAAGGTCACAAGATGCCGATGATCCGCGACGTCGATACGTCGTATTATCTGCGTCAGGACAAGGCCGGCCTGAACCTCGGCCCCTACGAGCGTAACTGCAAGGCGCACTGGGTCACGCCCGACGATCCGATGCCCGAAGACTTCAGCTTTCAGCTTTACCCCGACGATCTCGATCGCCTGGAATGGTATATCGAGGACGCGATGGCCCGTGTTCCGGCGCTGGGTACGGCTGGCGTCGGTCGGGTGATCAATGGCCCGATCCCTTATGCCCCGGACGGCCTGCCGATGATCGGGCCGATGCCCGGCGTGAAAAACGCGTTCGAGGCGCATTCGTTCACCTTCGGTATCGCTCAGGGCGGCGGTGCAGGCAAAGTGCTGTCCGAATGGATCATGCAAGGCGAAACAGAGCATGACATGTGGGCCGTCGACCCGCGCCGCTACACCAGTTTTGCTGATCACGAATATTGCCTTGCCAAGGCTGTGGAAACCTATGGCCACGAGTATGCGATGCACTTTCCTCATGCCCGCTGGCCCGCTGGCAAAGACAAGCGGCTTTCGACATTGCATTCGCGGTTGCAGGAGGCTGGTGCAGTTTTCGGTGCCTATAACGGTTGGGAACGCGCCGACTGGTTTGCTAAGCCGGGTGACGACACGTCTTGGGAGGCCAGCCAGACCTGGGGCCGCAACGGCCCGTGGGAACCGCGGATCAAGGCGGAATGCGAAGCCGTCCGCGACGGCTGCGGCATCCTTGCCATTTCCGGGTTCAGCCGCCTCAAGGTCGAAGGGCCCGGCGCGCGTGATTTCGTCGACAGCCTGACCGCCTCGCGCCTGCCGCCCGAGGGCAAGATCGGCCTGATCTACTTTCCCGACAGTCGCGGCCGGATCCTGACCGAAATGTCCATTATGGTGCACGGCCCGGATGAAATTGGGCTGATCACAGCTGCCGTCGCGCAATGGCACGATGCAGAGTTGCTTTCACGTCAGGCCCCTGAAGGCATCACCATTACGGACCACACAGACAAGGTTGAATGCCTGCTGGTCACCGGCCCGAAGGCGCGCGAGGTGCTTGCCTCGCTGACCGACCATGACCTGAACGCGCCTTGGCTTTCTGTCAGCTTCGATGGTCAGGTTACGGGCAAAGCCTGCGCGCTCATCCGCGTGTCCTTCGCGGGCGAGCTTGGTTGGGAAATCCACTGTGATCCCGTCGACGCGCCCGCAATCTGGGACGCCGTGACCGGGGCAGGGGCCAAACCCTTCGGGATGTTCGCCCTCAATAGCCTGCGTCTGGAAAAGGGTTACCGCGCCTGGAAAGGCGATCTGTCGACCGATTACACGCTGCTGCAAGGCGGCCTCGACCGTTTCGTGAAACTCGACAAGCCGCAGGATTTCCCCGGCAAGGCGGCGTTGCAGAACGAAAAACAGCAAGGCGTCTCAAAACGTTTCGTCACCCTGACCGTGGATGCAGGTGATGCCGATCCACCCTATATGTCGACCCTTTGGCATGACGGGCAGGTCGTGGGTGAAACCACCTCTGGCGGCTGGGGGTACCGAGTTGATGCCTGTATCGCCCTTGGCATGCTCCGCGTCGACTTGACGGAACCGGGCACCAAACTTGAGGTTGAGATTTTCGGTCAGCGTCACGCCGCCACCGTTCAGCCCGACGCCCCGCTGTGGGATCCGAAGAACGAGCGGATACGGGCATGACGCCGGAAACCTACCTGCTTTATATTGGTGTCCTCGCGGCGTTTTTCGCAACCCCGCCCGATACCAGCCAATTGCTGATCATCTCGAACAGTCTACGCCGTGGCTTGCGTCGCGCTCTGGCGACCGTGGCGGGTGACCTGTCAGCCAACGTGCTGCAAATGACCGCCGCTGCGTTTGGCCTGACCGCTCTGATCGCGGCCTCTGCCGATGCGCTGGCCGTCGTCAAATGGGTCGGCGTCGCCTATCTGGCATGGATCGGCCTGACGCTGATCCTGCGATCCGGCAAGTCAGGGGCCGCAGAGCCGAAAACCCAGCCCCGTCACCTTTTCCGACAGGAATTCCTGACCTCTTCGGCCAATCCCTATGCGGTGGTGTTCTTCGGCGCTCTCTTTCCACAATTCATTGATGCAAGCCAACCTATCGCCCCGCAGCTTCTGATTCTTGGTGCCACCTATCTGGCGGTCGATGGCCTGACGCTGGTACTTTGGGGGTGGAGCGCGGAACGCACAATCGGCCGAATCCGCAACCTGACCGGCCTGCGCATTAACCGCATCTCTGGCCCGCTGATGATTGCGGCGGCGGCGCTTTTTGCATCGAATGACCTTAGCCAAGGGTCCCGGTAATGACCGATATCGTCCTGCTTGACGGCGGCATGGGGCAAGAGCTTGTGCATCGGTCGGGCGATGCACCGACCAACCTTTGGGCCACGCGGGTGATGCTGGACCATCCCGGTTTGGTGCAAGCGATCCACGCTGAATATTTCAAGGCCGGGGCAAGTATCGCCACGACCAACACATACGCCATCCACCACGACCGCCTGACCGATGACGGTCTAGACGACCAGTTCGTCACCCTCCACCAGAACGCGTTGGGCGAAGCGAAGGCCGCCCGCGCCGTTCATGGCAGCGGCCGCATCGCGGGGTCTATCGGCCCGCTGGTCGCGTCTTATCGGCCCGACACGCATCCGCCACATGCCGAGGCGGTGGCGAAATATGCCGAGGTGGCACAGGCTGCTTGGACCACAGGTTGATCTGATCCTTTGCGAAACCGTCGCCTCGCTGGCCCATGCCAAAGCAGTGCTGGAAGGCGCGCTGACCGCTGGCAAACCGGTCTGGCTTGCCGTGACGGTCGATGACGAGGATGGTAGCAAACTGCGTTCGGGCGAGCCTGTGCCGACATCTGCGCTATCGCTGCCAAAGGCGCAAAGGCAATCCTCGCCAACTGTTCGGCACCCGAGGCTGATGCACGCAGCCCTAAAGGCACTCGCCGCCTGCGGCTTGCCATACGGCGCTTATGCCAACGGCTTTCAGCAGATTACCAAGGATTTCCTGACGGACAAACCAACCGTCGACAGCCTTCAGTCCCGCCGCGATCTCGGCCCCGAAGCCTATGCTGCGCACGCCCTCAAGTGGGTCGATCAAGGCGCCACCATCGTCGGCGGCTGCTGCGAAGTTGGCCCGGCCCATATCGCCGAACTCTCCCGCACTCTTCAGGCGGCTGGCCATAGGATTATCTGACATGAACCCTTCCAACATCCCCACCCATGCCCGCGTCGTCATCATTGGCGGCGGCGTCTCGGGCTGTTCCGTCGCCTATCATCTGGCGAAACTCGGCTGGAACGACATCGTGCTGCTGGAACGCAAGCAGCTGACCTGCGGCACCACATGGCATGCCGCCGGGCCTGATCGGCCAGTTGCGCCCCAGCCAGAACATGACACGGCTGGCGAAATATTCCGCCGAGCTCTACGTCAAGCTGGAGGCCGAAACCGGCGTCGCCACGGGGATGCGGCAGAACGGCTCGATCACCGTCGCACTGACCGAACACCGGCAGGAAGAGATCCTGCGCCAGGCGACGCTGGCCCGCGCCTTCGACGTCGATGTGCAGGAAATCAGCCCGAACGGAGCCTAAAGGCGATCTATCCGCATCTCAATGTATCGAGATGTGGTCGGCGCGGTTCATCTGCCGAAGGACGGTCAATGCGACCCGGCCAATATCGCCATGGCTCTGGCCAAGGGTGCGCGGCAGAACGGCGCGAAGATCATCGAGGGCGTCAAGGTCACGAAGGTCACGACCAGGGACGGCAAGGTCACCGGTGTCGATTGGGCGCAAGGTGCCGAGACCGGGCATATCGCCGCCGACCTCGTGGTGAATTGCGGCGGCATGTGGGGCCGGGATCTGGCGGCGCAAAACGGTGTCACCCTGCCGCTGCATGCCTGCGAGCATTTCTACATCGTCACCGAACCTGTCGCGGGTCTTGCGAACCTGCCCGGCCTGCGTGTGCCTGATGAATGCGCCTACTACAAGGAAGACGCCGGCAAGATGCTGCTGGGCGCGTTCGAGCCTGTGGCCAAACCCTGGGGCATGGACGGGCATTTCCGAGGATTTCTGCTTTGACCAGTTGCCAGAGGATTTCGACCATTTCGAGCCGATCCTCGAGGCTGCGGTCAACCGGATGCCGTTCCTCGCCGACTGCGGGCATCCACACCTTCTTCAATGGCCCCGAAAGCTTCACTCCCGACGACCGCTACTACCTTGGCGAAGCGCCGGAGGTTTCGGGCTACTGGATCGCCGCAGGCTACAACTCCATCGGCATCGTGTCGTCCGGTGGCGCCGGCTTCGCGCTGGCGCAATGGATGAACGACGGCGAGGCGCCCTTCGATCTGTGGGAGGTCGATATCCGCCGCGCGCAGCCGTTCCAGAAGAACCGCCGCTACCTGAAGGAACGCGTCACCGAGACGCTGGGGCTGCTTTACGCCGACCACTACCCCTACCGGCAGGTCGACACCGCGCGCGGCATCCGCCGTTCGCCGATCCACCAGCATCTGGCGGATCGGGGTGCGGTGTTCGGCGAGCTCGCCGGCTGGGAACGCGCCAACTGGTTCGCCAAGCCGGGCAAGAGCGCGAATACGAATACGACTGGCACGGCCAGAACTGGTTCGACAACCACCGCACAGAACATATGGCGGTGCGCGAAAAGGTCGGCCTGTTCGACATGACCTCGTTCGGCAAGATCCGGGTCGAGGGCCGCGATGCCACGGCCTTTCTGCAAAGGATGTGCGCCAACGATATCGACGCGGAAACGGGTCGCATCACCTATACGCCAGATGCTGAACGCGCGCGGCGGCATCGAATGCGATCTGACAGTGACCCGGCTGTCGGAAACCGCCTACCTGCTTGATCGTTCCTGCGCGCGACCCTGCAACGTGACCTCGCCTGGCTTCGCCGCCATGTCGGTGACGCTTTCGCCATCATCACCGATGTGACCGCCGCCGAGTCCGTCCTTTGCGTCATGGGGCCGAATGCCCGTGCGTTGCTGCAATCCGTCAGCCCGAACGATTTTTCGAACGACGCGCATCCCTTTGGAACCGCCCGCGAAATCGAGATCGGCATGGGTCTTGCCCGCGCCCACCGCGTCACTTACGTCGGCGAACTTGGCTGGGAAATCTACGTGCCGACCGACCAGACGGCCCATGTCTTCGAGACGCTGATGGAAGCGGGCGAGCTGCACGGCCTGACGCTTGCGGGCCTGCACACGCTGGATTCCTGTCGGATCGAAAAGGCGTTCCGCCATTTCGGCCATGACATCACCGACGAGGATCACGTGCTGGAAGCTGGTCTTGGCTTTGCCGTCAAACCCGACAAGGGCGATTTCATTGGCCGTGACGCAGTGTTGCGCAAGAAGGAAGACGGCCTGAACCGCCGCATGGTGCAGTTCCGGCTTCAGGATCCCGAACCGTTCCTGTTCCACAACGAGGCTTTGGTGCGCGACGGCAAGATCGTCTCGATCATCACCTCGGGCAATTACGGCCACCACCTCGGCGGCGCCATCGGCATGGGCTATGTGCCCTGCGAGGGCCAGTCCGCCGCTGACGTTCTGTCCAGCAGCTACGAGATTGAAATCGCGGGCCGGCGCGTTCCGGCGGAAGCCTCGCTGAAACCGCTCTATGACCCCAAGTCAGAGCGGGTGCGCGCCTGACCGGGAGTTGTCCAGATGAACGCTGAACCCGAACCGAAATCCCGCCGCTCCGGTGGCCGAGAAGCCCGCAAGGCGCTTCGCTCTGCCCCTCTGGCCAAGGACAAGCGCCCGGTCCGCGCCGGGCTTGAGGGCGGGCAGTACAAGCCGCTGTCCGATGCCTCAGTGCAACGCATCCACGAAGCCGCGCTTGACGCGCTAGAAACGATCGGCTTCGGCTCGGTCCCGCCAACCGGCGAGAAGATCCTGACCGATGCGGGCTGCATCATGGGCGAGGATCGCCGCATCCGCGTCCCGCGTGCGCTGGTCGAGGACATGCTGGCCGTCGCCTGCCGCGATCTGACGCTTTGTGGCCGCGATCCCGGCGCATGACCTGCACCTTTCTGGCACCCGCGTGCATTACGGCACGGCGGGCGCGGCCGTGCATATCGTCGATGCCGAGAAGAACGAATACCGCGAATCCACCGCCGCAGGATCTGCATATGGCCGCAAAGCTGGTCCAGCACCTCGACAATGTGCATTTCTTCCAGCGTCCGATGGTCTGCCGCGATGTGACCGACAATTTCGACATGGATATCAACACGCTCTACGGCTCTGTCGCGGGCACGACCAAGCATATCGGCACCAGCTTTTCCGAACCGCACCACGTCGCGGGCTGCATGGAACTGATCCACATGATCGCCGGCGGACGAGGCGACATGGCGCGCGCGCCCCTTCGTCTCGAATTCCAACTGCTTCGTCGTGCCGCCGATGAAGTTCGCCGAGGAAAGCTGCGAAACGATGGAGCATTGCATCCGCGCCGGCATGCCGGTGCTGCTGCTGTCGGCCGGCCAGGCGGGCGCCACCGCGCCGGCACCGCTTGCGCTCGCCATCGTGCAGGCCGTCGCCGAATGCCTGATGGGCGTCGTCTATGTCAACGCCATGGCACCGGGCCATCCGGCGATCTTCGGCACCTGGCCGTTCGTCTCCGATCTGCGCTCCGGCGCGATGTCCGGCGGCTCCGGCGAACAGGCGCTGCTGACGGCAGGCTGCGCGCAGATGCATCAGTTCTACGGGCTGCCGGGTGGCGCTGCGGCAGGTATTGCCGATGCCAAGATGCCCGACATGCAGGCGGGTTGGGAACAGGCGATCTCGAATGTCCTGGCCGGTCTCTCCGGCCTCAACATGGTCTACGAGGCGGTCGGCATGCATGCCTCGCTGCTGGGCTTCTGCATGGAATCGCTGGTACTCGGCGACGACCTGTTCGGGTCAGGCTGTTGCGCTGTGTGCGCGGCATCGACGTGACCGAGGACACGCGTCAGCATCGAGGCGATGAAGGCGGTGTGCCTGGGTGGCCCCGGCCATTACCTCGGCTCTGACCAGACGCTGTCGTTGATGCAGACGGAGTATATCTATCCCGCCGTCGCCGACCGCTTGTCGCCCAAGGAATGGGCCGAGGTCGGCAAGCCCGAGCTTCTGCCTCGCGCACGAGAGCGGATGGCGAAAATCCTTGCCGAATGGACGCCGCTGATCGATCCCGCCACCGACCGCGCGATTCGCGCCAAATACAACATCCATTTCTAAGGTAAACCCATGCGATACGGATATATCGGCCTCGGCAATCTTGGTGGCCACCTCGCCGCCTCGCTCTTGCGCGCAGGCTTCGAGATCACCGTCCATGATCGCGATAAGACCCTGGCCGACCGCCACGTCGCCGCTGGTGGCAGATGGGCCGACAGTCCCGCAACACTTGCCGCCGAATGCGATGCCGTCATCACCTGTTTGCCGTCCCCGACGGTGTCAGAGGCGGTCCTCACCGAAGTTCTGACCACGCTGAAACCCGGCACCACTTGGATCGAAACCTCCACCCTTGGCCGCGACGATATTCTGCGCCTCGCCAAAATAGCCGAAACCAAGGGCGTCCGCGTAATGGAAGCCCCGGTCACCGGCGGAGTCCACCTCGCCGCGCAAGGCAAGATCACCGTGCTCGCCGGAGGCGACAAGGACCTCTTCGAGCTGCATCAACCCGGCCCTAGAGGCGATGGGCGGCCAGATCTTCCATATGGGCCCGCTTGGGCTCCGCCGCGATCATCAAGGTGATCACCAACATGCTGGCCTTCATCCACCTCGTCGCCGATGGCGAGGCGCTGATGCTGGCCAAAAAGGGCGGCCTCGACCTCGCACAAGCCTGGAAGGCCATCGCGGCGTCGTCCGGCTCCAGTTTCGTCCATGAAACCGAGGGCCAGCTGATCCTGAACGGCAGCTACGATATCGCCTTCACCATGGATCTCGCGTTGAAAGACCTTGGCTTCGCGATGGGTTTTGGCCGTGAATTCGAAGTGCCGTTGGATCTGGCGGGCCTGACCAACCAGACTTTCGTCAAAGGCCGCGCCGCTTATGGCGGTCAGGCGCAATCCACGCAAATCGTCAAATTACTCGAAGATGTGCTCCAAACCGACCTGCGTGCAGCGGGCTTCCCGGCCCGCCTCGAATAGCCTTTCATTGTCTTGAAAATATCCCCGCGCGGAGCGCACCGCGCCTCGCGAAGTGAGGCGCAATAACTGGCCGGCACGATGTACCTCGACTGAAGCGAGATGACTTCACAAGGAACACACGCATCAGAATTCCTCCGACCATAAGGCGGATATTGGTTCGGTCGCGGGCCATCTTGCTCTGTATGTGAGATCATTCAATTGAAAACCCGGCCAGACGGCCGGGCCATTCAGCGAAAATTCCGGTTTAGCGCCCCCGAGTGTTCGGACGCGGCAGGCGAGATAGCTCAGACTTCTTCCTCGCCGGTATCGATCAGCCAGCCGCCGGGTCCGGCGATGTCATCGGGAAGGAACACGATCATCGCTTCGCGCAGGGCGATACAGGCCATTGCGGCCAAGGCGATCTGGTCGAAGGTGAGGGTCGTGAATTCCATCTGCGTTTCTCCAGCTTCTTGTTAATCCCTTCTTCCAATGATTCTGGGCACAAACATGGCGCAATATGGACCTTTGCCAAATGACGCCGGGTCACTCCGCCTTATTCCTGGATATCAAAGGTTAATTCAGGAAACTCACTGTTTCCATTGATGAAAACTGGATCGGATCAGGCAAAAGGATCGACCTTGTAGCGGACCTCCGCGAGATAGAGACCCTGCGGCGGACAGACCGGCCCGCAGGCGGAGCGATCGCGCGCCTCCAGCGCCTTGCGCACGTCGACAGGCGCCCAGGCGCCGGCGCCGACACGCTCCAGCGTGCCGACGAAACTGCGCACCTGATTGTGCAGAAAGCTCCGCGCCCGAACGCGAAACCGGAATTCGCAGCCGGCAGGGATAGACCAACTCTTCGATGTCAAGCGCGTCCAGCGTCTTCACCGGGCTTTCCGCCTGACATTCAGAGGACCGGAATGTCGTGAAATCGTGTTGCCCCAGAAGATGTGCCGCCGCTTCCTGCATCGCTGCCAGATCCAGCGCATGACCCACTTGCCAGACCCAGCCGCGATCCTGCACCACCGGCGCACGGCGAGAGACCAGCCGGAACAGATACCGCCGCTCGACAGCAGAGAACCGCGCGTGAAAACTGTTGTCCACCGCAGCCACAGCCACCACCGCGACCGGTTGCGGCTTCAGATGATAGTTCAGCGCCTCTGACAACCGAAACGGATCCCAATCCCTGACCATGTCGCAATGCGCAATCTGGCCCAATGCGTGCACACCGGCATCCGTCCGGCCCGCGGCCGAGATCGAGCGAACATCCGGGTCCAGCCGCCGCAAGGCCTCTTCGACGACCTGCTGCACCGAGGCATGATCTTTCTGCCGCTGCCAGCCGACAAACGGACCTCCGTCATATTCGATCTTGAGCGCATAGCGGGGCATAGGCGCGGCTTAGCGTGCGGGGCAGGGCTTGGCAATCAGCCCCCTAGCGATCCGCGCTGCCCCCGCCTATGTTCTTGTGGAGGGTAGTGAGGGCAGGTGATTTGGTATTCAGTGAAATCGCAGACCGGCTGACGCGCGGCGTCGAGACCGCGCAAAGCACGGTCAGCGAGGCGTTTTTCGAACCGGTCATCCGGCTCGGCGTTACCGGCCTTTCGCGGGCTGGCAAGACCGTGTTCATCACCTCTCTCGTCGCCAACCTGATCGACCGGGGCCGGATGCCGCAGCTTGTTGCCGCTGCCAACGGCCGCATCCGCACCGCTTATCTGCAACCGCAGCCGGACGATACCGTGCCGCGTTTTGACTATGAGGCGCATCTGGGTGCGCTGACCTCGGCTGATCCGCATTGGCCGGACTCGACCCGCGCGGTCAGCGAACTCCGTCTGTCGCTGCGGGTCCAGCCTTCGGGCCTGATGGGCTATGTTTCCGGTCCACGCACCCTGCATCTCGATATCATCGACTATCCCGGCGAGTGGCTGCTTGATCTGGCTCTTCTCGAAAGAAGCTACACCGACTGGTCTGCCGACACGTTGCAGCGGCTCGAAAGTCGCGACTTGGGTGACGATTTTCTGACCCTCGCCAATGCCACTGATCCCAAGGCCAAACTCGACGAGCCGACCGCCAAGGCCCTTGCCGCCGCCTTCGCCGGCTATCTTGACGGCTGCCCGTGACGCCGGTTATTCCGACTGCACGCCGGGCCGATTCCTGCTGCCCGGCGATCTCGCCGGTTCGCCGGTCCTGACCTTCGCGCCGTTGCCGCAAGCCCGACCAGACCCGTCGTGGCACGCTGTGGCGCGAGATGGAGCGGCGCTACGAGGCTTACAAACGCGAAGTCGTCAAACCCTTCTTCCGCGATCATTTCGCCCGGATCGACCGGCAGATCGTGCTGGTCGATGCGCTGGGCGCAATCCATGCCGGGCCGAAAGCGACCGAGGATCTGCGCCGCGCCATGGCCGAGATCCTCGGTGCGTTCCGTCCGGGTCGCAACGCCTTCCTCAGTCAGCTTTTCCTTGGCAAACGGGTCGAGAAAATCCTCTTCGCCGCCACCAAGGCCGATCATCTGCATCACAGCCAGCACCCGCGCCTGACCGCGATCATGGAAGCGCTGGTGAAAGACGCCAAATCCCGCGCCGATTTCTCGGGCGCCGAAACCGCCGCGATGTCGATTGCCGCGTTGCGCGCTACGGTCGAGGAAACCCTCGACCACAAGGGCCATCCGCTTGATTGCGTGCGCGGCACGTTGAGCAGCGGCAAGCAGGCCGCGTTCTATCCCGGCGAACTGCCGGAAGACCCCGCGCATCTTCTTGGCCCTGCCCGCGAGGGGGCCGAGAAATGGCTCGATCAGGACTACCAGATCATGAGCTTCGCACCCGCCCGCCTGACGCTGAAACCCGGTGAAGGCCCGCCGCATATCCGGCTCGACAAGGCCGCTGAATTCCTCCTGGGGGATCGGCTGTGAATGTTTCGCTCGCCCCTGCCGCACGGCGCGACGCCGGCCCGATCGCCACCATTCTGGGCGGCTGGAGCGATGAGGCCGACTGGATGCCAAGACTCAACGATCAAAGGCAACTCCGCGCCAATGCCCGTCTGCTGCTCGACCGCACCGAGGTCACCGTGGCCCGGCATTGCCGCCATACCATAGGTTTCATTGCGGTTCGGTGCGGCGACCGTCCATTCGCTTTACCTCGCGCCATCTGCGCGCGGGCGGGGGATCGGGCGGCACCTTCTGGACCACGCCAAGGCGCGCCACCGGCGGCTTGATCTCTGGACCTTTCAGGCCAACACGGCGGCCCGCCGCTTCTATGCGCGGCAGGGTTTTTACCAGAACCGCCTGACCAATGGCGAAGGCAATGACGAGACCCTGCCTGATGTGCATCTGGTCTGGGCAAGGGGAATGGCATGAGTGACAAACGCGGCCCTGTTCTGATCGAACTCGACGAGGCGCCAAAGGCGACGCCCGCCAGTGCGCCACCGGTTCCCGATATCTCCGATCGCCCCACGGGTCGCGCCATGCAGACGGTGGCAACCCTCGCTGCCCGCCCGCCCTCGCGCCTCGCCCGCTGGTTCTGGCGGCTACTGGGGGCCATCGTCACCTTCGCGCTGTCGCTCTGGGCCTGGGATTTCGTCACCGGTCTGATCGCCCGCAACCAAGTGCTCGGCTATGCCGCGATGGGCCTGCTGGGCGCGTTCCTGCTGGTCTGCCTTGGCATCATCCTGCGCGAATGGTCCGCCTTCGCGCGCCTCAAACGCCTCGACGATGTCCACCGCGCCGCCGAGGCCGCCATCGTAATCGGTGATCTTGCCGCCGCGCGCTGCGTAACTGGTCAGATTGCCGGCCTCTACAAGGGCCGCGACGACATGAAATGGCCGCTTGAACGCCTGTCAGAGCGGCAGGGCGATGTCTTCGACGCCGATGGCCTTCTGGGCCTCGTCGAAACCGAACTCCTCGGGCCCCTCGACGCCGCCGCGCGGCGAGAGGTCGAGGCCGCCGCCCGTCAGGTTGCCACTGTCACCGCCATCGTCCCCTTGGCGCTGGCCGATGTCGTGACCGCGCTGACCGCCAATATCCGCATGATCCGCCGCATCGCCGAAATCTACGGCGGCCGCTCGGGAACCCTCGGCAGTTGGCGGCTGACCCGCACCGTGCTGACTCATCTTGTTGCGACCGGAGCCGTTGCAGTGGGTGATGATCTGATCGGTTCGGTCGCAGGCGGGGGCATGCTTTCAAAGGTCTCGCGCCGCTTTGGCGAGGGTGTGATCAACGGTGCGCTCACCGCTCGTGTAGGTATCGCCGCGATCGAGGTCTGCCGCCCGCTACCCTTCGCCCGCCTCAAACGCCCCGGCGTGACCAGCCTCGTTCAGCGGGCACTGACCGGGCTTTTCGGGCAGGGAAAGACCTAGCCCGCCCTTCGTACCGCCAACCCAAACCGGCCAGCGCCGCGGTCTTGGCGGAGATCCAACATCGCCCGCCGGAGTGAGACCTCCTGTCCCAGCATCCGCTTCGTCATACGTCCGGCCGACTCGGAATGCGCATAGCAAGTCCCCTTGCCGCAGGCCGGCCGCACGGATAGGCTTCGCCGCAAAAAACAAACGCATTCAGGACAGTGGCATGGCAGGCATTCTTGCACTATTGGGCGTCATAATCCTCGGGGGTGCTTTCATCGCCATGCGCGGCCGGATGAAAGAGCTTGACCGACGCATCGATGCATTGCGAAGCCAACTGGACCAGACCGCAGAGGATCTTGTGCGAAAGCTGGAGTCAAAGCCAGCCGAGACGCCCAAGGCCCCGGCCGTCGCCCATGCGCGCGCCGCCGCAGCCAGCACGGCGGACAGCCCATGGGTTGCCGCCAAATCCACCGCAGAGGCTGCGCCGCCTCCCCCCTCGACCGGGTCCGACCGGGTCCCGCTCCGCAGCGAACCCCGCGCCTTCGTGTTTCGCGCCGAGACCCTGGACAACTCCGTGGCATGGCTGCGCGCCAACTGGTTCCTTGCCATCGCCGCCCTGTCGCTGGCGCTGGCCGGTGTGTTTCTGGTGCAATACGGCGTCGAACACGGCGTCATCACACCGTTCTGGCGCGTCATCAGCGCCGCCTGCCTTGGCATCGCGCTGATCTGGTTTGGTGAAGTCGTGCGGCGGCGTGCTGGTGATGGCGGGTCGGCCAGCACCGCTTACCTGCCGTCGACCTTCTCGGGTGCCGGTTTGGTCGCTCTGTTTGCCGCAGTGCTGTCCGCGCATCACCTTTATGGCCTGATTACCCCCGGCGGCGCGTTGATATGGCTGATTGGCGTGGCCGCCGTCGCGGTGGTCCTTGGCTGGTTCTACGGGCCATTCCTGACCGTCGTCGGCATCCTTGGTTCAACCGCCGCGCCCTTCCTTGTTGGCGGCCAAAGCGACACACCGGAACTTTTCTACTACTACTTCGCCCTGATCGCCGCCGCGGGTCTTGCCGTCGATGCGCTGAAACGCTGGGCCTGGGTCTCGGCGTTCGCGCTGATCTTCACCTTCACCGCGTCGTGGATGCTGTTTGCAGGCGGGGCAGGCGACGCGCATTTCCTCGCCTTCGCACTGATCGCCACCGCACTGGCGGTCACCGTCCCGCCGCTGTCGCTTCGCCCAAGCCATGACGGCCCCTCGGTCCTCAGCGCCGTCAATCGCCTCACCACGCTCCCCGGCAAGCAAAAGCCGGACTGGCCGGGTTTTCCGACGCGACTGGCCTTCGCCAGCTTCGCCGCCGCCTCTGCCGCGGCGCTGATGGTTGCGCTCAAGGATGCCGGTCGGGCAGAGCTTTGGTTGGCGCTCTTCACCCTCGCGCTCCTGTACCTCGCCGCCACGGTCTGGGCCCGCTGCGCGCCTGCACTTGACGATCTTGCGCTGATCCCGCCGGTCCTGTTCCTGCTGGTGGCGGCCGATCAGGCCCTTTCATACGGCTCGATCTTCCGCAGCTTCACCGACTCTGTGCATCTGGCAACCAGAGGCCGCCCGCCCGACCGAGGCGACCGTCCTCGCCGCCATGGCGCTGGCCGGATCGGCGCTGGCGCACTGGCGCGGCCTCTTTCCCGGCCCCCGCGCGATCATGTGGTCGGCCGGGGCGGCACTTTTCGCCCCCGCAACCCTGATCCTGCTGGAACTGACATGGTCGCCGACGCGCATGCTCGGCGCGGGCTGGTGGGCCGGTCACGCGATGATTGTAGCCGCCGCGATGGTGCTGTTTGCCAGCCAGACCGCGCGGCGCGATGGCGAAGAGCGCCGCCGCACCGCGCTATACGCACTTGCGGCGCTGACGATGATCTCGATGGCGCTGATCCTTGTGCTGTCCTCGACCGCCCTGACGCTGGCGCTTGGCGGCATGGTCCTAGGTGCGGCGCTGATCGACCAACGGCTGAACCTGCGCCCCGTCACGCTGCTGGTCCATGCAGGTGCGGCCGTCATCGCCTGGCGGCTGATAATCGATCCCGGCCTGATCTGGGCCGGCGATGCGCCGCTTTGGGAGGCCCTGCTGGCCTATCTAGGTTCCGCCGCCCTACTAGCGGCCACGGCCTTCACGTTGCGCGCGCGCGTTCGCACCGACGCCGAAACCACCGCCGAATCGGCGGCCTGGGTGGCGCTTGCGCTGCTTGCCAATGTGCTGATCTACAAATGGACCGGCCCCGACGCCAACAGCCATGCCGTGATCAGCCTGCAAGGCCTCGTCTGGCTGATTTCGATGGCGAACCAGCTTTACCGCCTGCGCGCGGGCGGCCCCTTGCGCTGGGTCCGCATCGTGCTGGCGATCATCTTCGGCCTTGTCGCCCTTGTCCTGATCGGCCTCGCCGTGACCTTCGCCAGCCCGCTCGGCTACGGTAACCCCGTCACCGGCCCGCTGGTCTTCGACAGCATTCTGGTCGCCTATCTGCTTCCGGCGCTGCCGCTGGCGTACATCGCCTGGCGCTTCACGCACCTGCCCCGAGCGTTGCGCATGGCCTCCGGCATCCTCGCCGCGCTCTTCGCCGCCAGCTACACCGGCCTTGAAATCCGCCGCCTCTGGCATGGCCGCGACATCTCGGCGCCCGGCGTCCTCGAGGGCGAGCTTTACAGCTACACCGTTGCCCTCCTGCTTGCCTCGGTGGCTCTGCTGTTCATCGCCTTCTGGCGCCGCTCGCACCTTCTGCGGCAGGTCGCGGTGGCGGGCGTCACCCTGACCATCGCCAAGGTCTTTCTGGTCGATATGTCGGGCCTCGCCGGCCTCTACCGTGTCGCGTCATTCCTCGGGCTCGGCCTGTCGCTGGCGGGCCTTGCGTGGATCGTGCGCAAGATGACAGCGCAGTGGGATGAACCAGCGCTGCCGAAATAGGCGCTGGACGCCCCAAACCGGGGCTTTTATAAGCGCCCCATGCTGCGGATACTGGCGATCATTATTCGAATTATCAGCCCGGCGCTCTGACACCTCAGGGCCGCCGGTCAAAGGCGTGCGTTCTCCCGCGCCGATCCCTCCGCCATAACCGAATTCTGACAAGGACGCCCGAAATGTGCGCCGATACGCCCGACTACAAAGCCACGCTGAACCTGCCCAAGACCGATTTCCCGATGCGCGCCGGCCTGCCCAACCGCGAACCCGGCTGGCTGGAGCGGTGGGCAGAAGATCGGCGTCTACGACCGCCTGCGCGAAAAGGCAAGGGCCGCGAGCCCTTCACGCTGCATGACGGCCCGCCCTATGCCAACGGCCACCTGCATATCGGTCACGCGCTGAACAAGATCCTGAAGGACATGGTCGTGCGCAGCCAGCAGATGATGGGCCGCGACGCCCGCTATGTGCCGGGCTGGGATTGCCACGGCCTGCCGATCGAATGGAAGATCGAGGAACAGTACCGCGCCAAGGGTCAGGACAAAGACGCCGTCAACGTCGTCGATTTCCGCCAGCAATGCCGCAAATTCGCCGAAGGCTGGATCGACATCCAGCGCGAGGAATTCAAGCGGCTCGGCGTCACCGGCAACTGGGCCGATCCTTACCTCACGATGGATTACCACGCCGAACGCGTGATCGCCGAAGAGTTCATGAAATTCCTGATGAACGGCACGCTTTACCGAGGCTCCAAGCCGGTGATGTGGAGCCCCGTGGAAAAGACCGCTTTGGCCGAGGCCGAGGTCGAGTACCACGACCACCAAAGCCCAACGATCTGGGTCCGCTTCCCGGTCGTGCGCGGCGGCAATATCCTGCTCGCCGATGACGATATCGATGAATATTCCGGCGCCGATCAGGCGCTCTTGGCCGACGACCTGCACGAAGCGCAGGTGGTGATCTGGACCACCACGCCCTGGACGATCCCGCAGAACCGCGCGGTCTGCTTCGGCCCCGGCATCACCTATGGCCTTTACGAAGTCACCGAAACGCCCGAGGAATGCTGGGCCGCCAAAGGCGACAAGCTCCTGATGGCCGAAAACCTCGCCGGCGAAATCTTCGCGCAGGCCCGCGTCACCGGTTTCACCCAGATCCGCCATGTCTCCGCACAGGAACTCGCCGGTCTTGTCCTGTCGCACCCGCTGCGCGGCATGGCCGAAAACGGTGAATGGGACTATGACGTGCCGATGTTCCCCGGCGATCACGTCACCGAGGACGCGGGCACCGGATTTGTCCACACCGCCCCCAGCCACGGCGATGACGATTACCAGATCGGCCTCAAGCATGGCCTGCCGATGACCTACAACGTGCTGGAAGACGGCTCTTTCCGCGCCGATCTGCCGCTCTTTGGCGGCGAGGTCATCATCACGCCCAAGGGCAAGGAAGGCGGCGCCAACAAGGCCGTGATCGACAAGCTGGTCGAGGCTGGCCGCTTGCTCGCGCGCGGCCGCGTCACCCACAGCTACCCGCATTCGTGGCGCTCCAAGGCACCGCTGATCTACCGCAACACCCCACAATGGTTCGCCGCCATCGACAAGCCCGTCGGCGACGGTCAGGACGAGTACGGCACCACGATCCGCCAGCGCGCCCTGACCTCGATCGACCAACTTGTCACATGGACCCCGCAAACCGGCCGCAACCGGCTTTACTCGATGATCGAGGCGCGGCCCGACTGGGTGCTGTCACGCCAGCGCGCATGGGGCGTGCCGCTGACCTGCTTCGTCAAGGTCGGAGCCAAGCCCGAAGACCCCGACTTCCTGCTCCGCGACGCCCAAGTCAACGCCCGCATCGTCGCCGCGTTCGAGGCCGAAGGCGCCGATATCTGGTACACAGGGGGCTTCAAGGAAAAGATCCTCGACGGCCTCCATGACCCGGCGAACTACGAACAGATCTTCGACATCCTCGACGTCTGGTTCGACTCCGGCTCGACCCATGCCTTCGTGCTGCGCGACCGCCCCGATGGCACCGCCGACGGTCTCGCCGACCTCTACCTCGAAGGCACCGACCAGCACCGCGGCTGGTTCCACTCCTCGATGCTGCAAGCCTGCGGCACCATCGGCCGCGCGCCCTACCGTGCCGTGGTAACGCACGCGTTCACGCTCGACGCCAAGGGCGAGAAGATGTCAAAGTCGCTGGGCAACACGATCCTGCCCGATCAGGTGGTCAAGCAGTACGGTGCCGACATCCTGCGCCTCTGGGTCGCCCAGACCGACTACAAGCACGATCACCGCATCGGCGATGAGATCCTCAAGGGCACATCCGACAGCTACCGCCGCCTGCGCAACACCATCCGGTTCCTCCTGGGCTCTCTGAACCAGTTCAGCGAGGCCGACCGCACCGACCCCGCCGATATGCCGGAACTGGAGCGCTGGGTGCTGCACCGGCTGGCCGAACTCGACCACAAGGTGCGCACCGGCTATGCCGCCTACGACTTCCAGGGCGTGTTCAAGGAGCTTTTCACCTTCGCCACGGTGGACCTCTCGGCCTTCTACTTCGATATCCGCAAGGACGTGCTGTATTGCGATGGCGACACCCCTGAACGCCGCGCTGCGCGCACGGTGCTCGACATCCTGTTCCACCGCCTAACGACATGGCTCGCCCCGATCCTTGTCTTCACGATGGAGGAAGTCTGGCTGGAGCGCTTCCCCGGCGAGGATAGCTCGGTCCACCTGCACGACATGCCAGCCACCCCCGCCGACTGGCTCGACGAACCGCTGGCGGCGAAATGGTCTGGCATCCGGCGCATCCGCCGCGTGGTCACGGCAGCACTGGAAATCCAGCGTCAGGACAAGGTGATCGGCGCTTCTCTCGAAGCCGCCCCGGTGGTCCACGTCGGGACAAAGAGGCGCTGGCCGCCGCGCGCACCGTGCCCTTCGACGACATCTGCATCACCTCCGGTATCGTGCTTTCCGCCGATCCACAGCCCGTCCGAGGCTTTCCGCCTGCCGGAAATCGAGGGCATCGGCGTGGTCTTCGAGAAGGCCGATGGCGAGAAATGCCAGCGCTGCTGGAAGATACTTCCGGATGTCGGTCGCCACAATCACGAAGGCGTCTGCGACCCGCTGCGATACGGCGCTGGGATGAGTGAGCCGGCCAGCCTGACCATTCCCAGTCCGGTTGGCCCATTGACCCTGATCGAACGGCGATGGTCGGATCACCCACCTGCGCTGGCAAGGCTCATGCCGGGATGAAACGCCCGACCTTGCGCGCGGCCGCCACGCAGTTGGATGAATACTTCGCGCAGGCACCCGCCACCGGTTCGACTTGCCGCTCGCTCCGCAGGTGAGCCCGGACCTCCACCGCTTCCTCGAAGCGCTTTCCGCGATACCTTACGGCGAAACCCGAACCTATGGCGATCTGGCCCGCGCCCTCGGCATTCCGCCGCAGGCTTCCGGTCAGGCCTGCGGTGCCAATCCCATCGCCATCCTGATCCCCTGCCACCGGGTGCTGGCCGCTGACGGTCTGGGCGGCTATTCCGGCGAAGGCGGTATCGAAACCAAGATCGCACTCCTCCGCCTCGAAGGCGCGGCTTCGCTCTCTGATCTGATCTCTCCCATTATTTGTCCGCAAGTATCCCCGCCGGAGGCTGCCCGAAGGGCATCAGAAACCTCTTGCGGCCCCAAGGGTCGCGCGATTTGGTAGCCCGGCGGGAAATGGGCGGGACAGCAGATGACACTCGGCGTATTCCTCGCAGTGTTGTTCGCAGCGTTTCTCCATGCTGGCTGGAACGCTCTGATCAAGCTCGGCACCTCGAAACTGACCTCGATGCTGATCCTGACGCTGGTCCAAGGTAGCATCGGCGCGGCGATCGCGACCACCCGCCCGCTGCCAGTGGGCGACGTCTGGCTCTGGCTCATCGCCTCGGGCATTTTTC
Organism: uncultured Alphaproteobacteria bacterium; assembly: GCA_963768355.1. Classification (GTDB taxonomy): domain Bacteria; phylum Pseudomonadota; class Alphaproteobacteria; order Rhodobacterales; family Rhodobacteraceae; genus JAHEAO01. The sequence continues at coordinate 7,012 of CAVYHT010000026.1, read as the reverse complement.
ATGCAGTCTACAAGCTCTTCCTCGCCTTCGCCTATGACAATGGTGACCTGAGCCGGGTCTACCCGATCGCGCGAGGGGCGGCCCCGCTGATGGTGATGGTGATCGGTGCGGCGATCCTGACCGACCGGATCGCACCCCTGGAATATGCAGGCATCGTCACGCTTGGGTGCAGGCATCATCCTGATGGCGCGCGGCGTCTTTCGCTCCGACGAATCCCGGCGGCTGGTGCCGCTGGCGCTCGGCTCGGCGATGGCCACGGCAGGTTACTCGCTTGTTGACGGTCTGGGCGCGCGGGTTTCGGGCGATGCGGTCACCTATGTCGCCTGGCTCTTCGTCTTCGACGTGGCGATCATGGTACCCGCGTGTCTGGCACTGCGCGGCCCCGGCGTGTTCAGTGCCAATCGCCGCGCCTGGACGCTGGGTGCGCTGGCATCGCTCGGCTCCTACGCCGCCTACGCGATCGCCGTCTGGGCGATGACCCAGGCGCCGATCGCGCTGGTGGCGGCATTGCGCGAAACCTCGATCCTGTTCGCAGTGCTGATCGGCTGGATCCTGTTCGGCGAGACGGATGGACCGGGGCAAGGCGATCGCTGCGGTCCTGATCATCGGCGGCGTGGTCCTGACTCGGCTCTAGATCGCCTGGTCGTCGGCAACTGGGAACATCTGCTGCGCAATCCCTGCAAAGACAAGGTAGACAGAGGTCAGAATCAGCCCCCAATGCGCCCAGCTTTGCGGATCGAAATTGACCCAGGCCGCCCAGCCCGCGAAGAAGGTCCAGGCGAGTGCCATCGGCAAGTGAAAGTACCCGCCAGCGCTCTGTCCGCACCGGATGGATGAACTTCAGCGGCACGAACATCGCCGACAGCCAGCACCACCACGATCGCGAGCGTCACCCAGAAATTCGGTGCCAGAGCGAACAGAACCAGCACCACCATGTTCCAGCAGCCCGGGAACGCCTGAAAACGAGTTGTCCTTGGTCTTCATCCGCGTATCGGCGAAATAAAGCGCGCTGGTGAAGGTGATGACGATGATCGCGATCCATCCGGTCCAGCCCGGCAGCAGGCCCGACTTGAACAGCGCATAGGCGGGCACAAAGACATAGGTCAGGTAGTCGATGATCAGATCGAGCAACACTCCGTCAAAGACCGGTGCGTTGACCTTGACGTGATACTTCCGCGCCAGCGGCCCGTCGATCCCGTCGACGAAGAAGGCCACAACCAGCCATAGAAACATCAAAGCCCACTTGTGTTCGACCGCCGCCAGCATCGCCAACATGGCGAAAACCGCCCCCGAGGCGGTCAGAAGGTGGACAAGAAGCGCGCGTGACTGAATGGTCATCCGCCCTTCTAGGCGGAAGATCGCCGGTTGCGCAACCGGGTGAAGTGCGGTTGGTTGTGATTGACGCGAAGATGGCGCGGTCCGGTGCCCGACCGTCGTCGGATTCAGCGGGTCGATCCGCCCGGTATCCCGCCACGTTTGATCATTTCCTTGGATATCTCGGTGTATGCCGTGCGCCAGGCGGCCTCCATCTCGGAGGTGAACTCGTTGCCAAGAAGCTCTCGGAAGGTATCGATCAGCGCCTCGCCCATAGGCTTGAAATTGGTGGCCACCACGCTAAGCGCCGCATGACTCTCGCCAAGGCTCTTCAGTTTCGCCTGCAAAGCTTCGGGATCGTTCAACGCGACCACAATCGTTTTCAGCGTGGTCATGAACTTCATGCCCTGTCCGCCGAGATCCTCGCGAAACATGCCGCGCAAATCCGGATCTTGGGCGAACAGGTTCTCGTAGAACCGGGTCGTATCGAGAAACAGCTGCTCGGACCTGGCAAGATTGAAGCTTTTTGTCACAAGTTCGATGTCTCGATCTGAAATTGGCACTGCGTGTTTCTCCCGGCTCTTGCTGATCAAGGATAGCATCTTCCGACGGCAGAGGGAAAACGCTTCGGCCCAGTTCAGCGGAACATAAGAGGATTCATGACGCAGAATCGCCGCATTTCGCCTTTAAGTCGTTAGAAACCCTAATTATTTGAGAGGAATTGTCGTGGAAAATCTGACGGGCTGGTCTCCAGCCATGATCGTCTCGATGGTCGGTTTTGCCGCTTTCGTCTGCGGTGTCGCGTTGTTCTATCTGGTGATGAATCGCACACGAAAGCATCGAAATCTGACCGCCAGCGGAGACGGTCAGGACGGCTAACAGGCACCTGGCGGTCTGGACAATCTAAACAAGCCCCAACCGCCAGGGCGCGTCCGCTCCGATCTCTTGCCGTCAGGCGCGTGGGTGGGTCTTTTCATACACTTCCATAAGCCGCGTCGTATCGACCGCGGTATAAGCTTGGGTTGTCGACAGCGAAGCATGTCCCAAAAGCTCTTGTATGGAGCGCAAATCACCCCCTGCGGCCAGCAGATGAGTTGCGAAGCTGTGTCGCATTGCGTGCGGGGTGGCGGTGGCAGGCAGGCCAAGCTGCATCCGAGCCCGCTCCATCACCTTTGCGATCAGCCGGGGGTTCAGTTGGCCGCCTCGCGCACCAAGGAACAGGGGCGTGTCCGCTTCGATCGGGTAGGGGCAGGCGGCGACATAGCGCGCAACAGCCTCGCGTGCGGCCGGTAGCACGGGGACCATCCGTTCCTTGCCGCCCTTGCCGCGGATCCGCAGGCTCTCGGGCAGGGGGACGGAGACGCCGGTCAGCCCCAGAGCCTCCGATATCCGCAGGCCGCAGCCATAAAGCAGCGTCACCACGGCTGCGTCCCGCGCTGCGATCCAGTCCTTGGCGCTCTGCACCTCGACGGTGTCGATCATCGCTCGCGCCGCATCGACCGCCAGGGGCCGAGGCAGCTTGCGCTGGAATTTCGGCGAGCGCACCGACAGAACCGCCGTCGGATCGAAGCCTTCGCGCTCCGCCAGCCAGCGATAGAACGACTTCACCGCCGACAAGGATCGCGCCAGCGACCGGGCCGAGACACCACGCGCCCGTTCATGCGCCATCCAGGCCCGCATGTCGGATGTTGACGCTTTCTGCAGCGGCGCAAGGCCGGTGGCTTCGCCGAAATGTTCGGTAATAAAAGCCAGATAGGACAAGAGATCGGTGCGATAGGCGGTCAGGGTATTGGCGGCGGCGGCGTTCAGCGCCTTCTGGGCGGCCAGCCAACCCTCCAGCGCATCGCGCGCGGCGGGTGAGATATGGATCACGCCAGCCAGCGCCGCATGGCCCGTTCAAAGACCCCGGCGAAAAAGGCCAAAAGGTCGGTGCCCTGCGTCGGCTTGAACAGGTGCGGGTCTTCGGCGCCCAGCACAAGCATCCCCGGCAATCGCCCGGGACCGAAATCGAGCCTAAGGCATGCCTCTGACCGAATACAATCCTTGGTTTCACCGTAAACCACATCCGTATCGGGCTGCACCTGCCGCAATACCACCTGACGCACCGGCACATTGCGCCCCAGCGTCAGATAGCTGTCGACGAAGCCCGGTTCTGCGGTGACCAGCACGTTTTCCAGCTTGGCCACATCCGCGCGATCTTCATCGCTGACCGTTTCCAGCACCAGCCGGGCTGCATCGACGCGCAGGATATCGGCAACTTCGCCGCCCAGGTCGCGCAAGAAAGTCGGCAAAATCGGTGGGTTCCAGCAACCGCAACAGGGCGCGATGCACCTGATTGGTGCCGGCAAGGTTCTCATAGGCTGCCGCGATCACGCTGCGATGAGTATCTTCCAGCCAGTCGAGCCGGGATTCCAGACGCTCCAGCGCGATGCCACGCAGATCTACAATGTTGCTGCCCAGCCCGCTTTCCCCGGCGGCGATCAGTGCGCGCATCACATCGCGGTCCTCAAGGATCACATCCGGATCGGCGATGATCCTTTCGCGCAGATCGTCAATCATGGCTGCTGTGCTGCTCATGCCTGTTCCTTCGGTTTTTACCGGTTGTTCCGGCTTGGTCTATGCTCTGGCCCACTTTTTCCCAGTCCTGAGCGCCCGCGTCCAGCCTTCAGTTGGGGAATTCTGGTTATGCCGATCGGATCGCGTCCCTCACGCCACAGTGATTGAAGGGCTTGATAGGGGTGGGATCTGTCCAACTCCGAAAGGGTGGTTTGTAGGGCCAAGTTGAGCTTCAACCCGGTCCAGTGTTGTGCTGGTAATCCATGATTTACAATCAGATGTTCGACCGCAAGATCGCAATGGTCGGCAGGTTTGGGCCGTGGTGCGAAACGAAAAGGGGTAAGAAGCTTGGCATCTTCAGCAAAAGGATCACGCAGTGACTCAACACGGTGGATCTCGGTGATGACTTGGATGATGTGGAAATGCTGCAAGCCATCGAAAAAATCTGCGGTATCGAAATCCATGAAAATGAAACGGTAACCCTAGTGACTGTCGGCGAACTTTATGACCTCGTACGCCGGAAACTAGAATCCAAGACAGAGTTTGACCCTATATGGCAGTTGGTTTGTCAGATCGTTCGCGAGCACCCTGGTTCAAAAGACGCCATCGACAGAGGCACAACCTTCTTTCAAAAATATGCAAAAGAACGAACGTGAACCGGCTGGCTGCGTGGCTCAACCCAGCGGCTACAAATAACTCATGTCGGCGCCGGTCCCGAGTTGGCCGAATGCCGCGGGATCAGATTATCTTCTGCCCGGTCTTCGCCCAATCCTTTAGAAACCCTTCCAGCCCCTTGTCGGTCAGCACGTGGTTCGCCATCGCCTTGATCACATTCGGCGGCGCCGTCGCCACATCCGCGCCGATCAGCGCCGCCTGGCTCATGTGATTGGCCGACCGGATCGAGGCGGCGAGGATCGCGGTCTCGAAGCCGTAATTGTCATAGATCTGGCGGATCTCGGCGATCAGATCCATGCCGTCGAGGTTGAGGTCGTCCAACCGACCGATGAACGGAGAGATGAACGTCGCCCCCGCCTTCGCCGCCAGAAGCGCCTGGTTGGCGCTGAAAAGCACAGCGTCACGTTGACCATCCGGTTTTCATCGGTCAGCACCTTGCAGGCCTTCAGGCCCGCCCAGGTCAGCGGCACCTTGATCGCGATATTGTCGGCGATCTTCGCCAGTTCACGGCCCTCGGCGATCATGCCCTCGGCGTCCAGCGCCACGGTCTCGGCCGAAACCGGCCCGTCGACCATGTTGCAGATCTCTTTCGTCACTTCCTTGATGTCGCGCCCCGACTTCATGATCAGCGACGGATTGGTGGTTACACCATCGACCATGCCAAGGTCGTTCAGTTCCTTGATGGCGTCTACATCGGCGGTATCTACGAAGAATCTCATCTGTCTCATCCCCATGGCTGGTCATTCGCGCAACTTCTACCGCAAGGGGGTTGGCCCCGAAAGCCCAAACGGGCAAATGTGGCGCCATGAGCGTTCCGGGATTCTTTGACGAAGGCGAGTTGGTCGGCGTGCTGACCACCCAGCCGCTTGACCGGACGCTTGATTACAAGGCGCCCGAGGGCGGCTGCATGACCGGCGCCTTCGTCGAGGTGCCGCTGGGTCCCCGCAAGGTGCTGGGCGTGGTCTGGGGGCCAGGGCAGGGCGATTACGACCGCGCGAAAATCCGCAGCGTGATCCGCGTGCTCGATGCGGTGCCGATGCGCGAGGAAATGCAAGCCTTCCTGACCCGCGTCGCCGATTACACGCTGACCCCGATGCCCGCCATGCTGCGCCTCGCTACCCGCTCGCCGGGCCTTGGCGATCCGCCGTCGATGCGCACCGTCTACCGACTGGGCCACGGCCAGCCCGACCGCGAAACCGATGCCCGCCGTCGGGTGCTGGCGGTTCTGGGCGACTATGGCGGGCTTTCGTTCACGCTCAAGGAATTGGCCGAAATGGCCGGGGTGTCGACCAGCGTCATCAAGGGCCTCGTCAAGCAAGGCGTCGTCGCGGAAGAGGCCAGCCCGCGCGATTTGCCATACCCCCGCATGGACCCCGACCACGGCGGCAAGGATCTGGCCGAAGATCAGGCCAAAGCCGCCACGCGCCTGCGCGAGCAGGTTGCCAGCCACAAATATGGCACGACGCTGCTGAAAGGTGTGACCGGTTCCGGCAAGACAGAGGTCTATCTGGAAGCGGTCGCCGAATGCCTGGCCCAGAACCGTCAGGCCCTTGTCCTGCTGCCCGAAATCGCGCTGACCGCCGAATTCCTCACTCGGGTCGAGGCCCGCTTTGGCGCGAAGCCCGCCGAATGGCATTCCGGCGTCACCATGACCGAACGCCGCCGGGTCTGGCGCATGGTGGGCGAGGGCGGCGCGCAACTGGTGATCGGCGCCCGCTCGGCCCTGTTCCTGCCGTTCCGCGACCTTGGCCTGATCGTCGTCGACGAGGAACACGACACCTCTTACAAGCAAGAGGACGGCGTCCTCTATAACGCCCGCGACATGGCCGTCCTGCGCGCCTCGATCAGCGGCGCGCAGGTGATCCTCGCCTCTGCCACGCCCTCCCTCGAAAGCTGGGCCAATGCCGAGGCCGGCAAATACGAGAAACTCGAACTCACCTCCCGCTTCGGCGACGCCGAACTGCCGCACATGCGCGCCATCGACATGCGCAATGAAACCCTGCCGGGCAACCGCTGGATTTCGCCCACCCTGCAAGCGGCGGTCGAACAACGCCTCGACGCAAGGAACAATCCCTGCTGTTTCTCAACCGGCGTGGCTACGCCCCTGTCACCATCTGTCGCGCCTGCGGCCACCAGATCGGCTGTGACCATTGCGACGCGCGCCATGGTCGAACACCGTTTCCTAAAACGCCTCGTCTGCCACCAGTGCGGCGAAACCAAACCGATGCCGATCAAATGCCCCCCTTGCGAGGCAGAGGATCGCCTCGCCCCCGTCGGCCCCGGTGTCGAACGACTGGCAGAAGAGGTGACAGCGCTGTTCCCCGACGCTCGCATCGCCGTGCTCTCGTCGGACCTCTTCGGCTCCGCCCGCGCCCTCAAGGCGCAGATCGAGGCGATCGCGGCGGGGCAGCGCCGACATCATCATCGGCACGCAACTGGTTGCCAAGGGCCACAACTTCCCCTTGCT
>CAVYHT010000025.1:0-11172 GCA_963768355.1 uncultured Alphaproteobacteria bacterium | reverse complement strand
GGCGGTATCCTTGCCGGCACTGCCTGCTTCGGAGCGGAAGCAATTGGTATGGGCGGTCATCCGGATCGGCAGCTGGCCTCGTCCAGGATGTCGCCCGCGACGGTGTTGGTCAGCGTCACCTCGGAGGTCGGGATCAGCCACCAGCCGTTGGTGGTCTGATAGCTGTCCTCGGCGAATTTCGGCAGCTGGTTGGTGCCGTACATCGCCTCGTCACGGACCAGCACCGGGGTGATCATTTCGGTCAGGCCGTGTTCCTCGGTGTGCATGTCCAGCATGAACTGCGCCAGCGCGCGGTGCACCCGTGCCATCGCGCCGCGCAGCACCACGAAGCGCGCGCCGGACAAGCTTGGCGGCGGTGTCGAAATCGAGGCCCTTGGCGGCCGGTATCTGGTAGTGTTCCAGCGGCGTGAAGGCGAAGTTGCGCGGATTGCCCCAGCGATGGATTTCGACGTTGTCGGTCTCATCCTTGCCGTCGGGCACGTCGTCGTAGAGAAGTGTTTGGCAGCGACATCAGCATGTCGCGCAGGCGCGCATCCTCATCCTTCGCTAGTGCCTCATTGGCGCCACTTCTTCCTTTTTCTTCGCCAGTCCTTCGCGCAGCCGCGTCGAATAGGTCTTCGTTGCCCTGGCCTTTGCTGTGACCAACTTGTTTTGCGGCCAGCATTCTCTCGGCCTGCATCTTCTCGGCAGTGTGGATCGCAAGGCGGCGCGCTTCGTCGACAGCAAGGATCGCCGGCGATTGTGCGGCGCAAGCCGCGCCGCGCCATGGCGGCATCGAAGGCTGCGGGATTGTCGCGGATCGCGCGGATGTCGTGCATTTTTCCGGTCCTTGCTTGATCGTCGGATTGCCGCACCCATATGCCGGAAGGTGACGACAAGGTGAACCACGAATTGCGCCCCCGTTCGCTTGCCAAGCAAAAGGGCCACATATAGGGTGCGCGCGAATTGCCGGGGCCCAAAGGTCCGGGGCCAAGACCAAAAAGGACGATCTAATGTTTGCAACTCCTGCCTACGCGCAGGCCGCCGGGGGTGGTATGGCCGCTTTTGGCAGCTTCGTTCCGCTGATCCTGATCTTCGCGATCATGTATTTCCTGCTGATCCGTCCGCAGCAAAAGAAGCTGAAGGATCATCAGAAAATGGTCGCGAACGTGCGGCGCGGCGATCAGGTGGTCACCCAAGGCGGGGTGATCGGCAAGATCGCCAAGGTCAAGGACGACAACGAGGTCGAGATCGAGATCGCGACCGGCGTGAAAGTGCGGGTGGTCAAGTCGACCATCGCGCAGGTTCTGTCGAAAACCGAACCGGCCAACGACTAGGCTCTGATCAGACTAGGCAGGCGACATGCTGCAAATTTCACTTTGGAAGCGGATCCTGATCTGGGGGCTTGTGGCCCTTGGCGTGATCTTTGCTGTGCCGAACGGGTTTTACACCCGGGTCGAGGGGCATAACGACGCCTTGCAAACCATCGAGATGGCGGGCGAGACGCCTGAACTGGCGACGCTGCGCGATGGCTGGCCGTCGTGGCTGCCGTCGTCGCTGGTCAATCTGGGGCTCGATCTGCGCGGTGGCGCGCATCTTCTGGCCGAAGTGAAGGTCGAGGACGTCTACGCAAGCCGGATGGACGCGTTCTGGCCGGAAGTCCGCGATGCGCTTCGCGATGAACGTGGCGTGGTCGGCACGGTGCGCCGACTGCCGTCGCCGCCCGACGAACTGCGGGTGCGGATTTCAGAGCCTGCCGGTATGGCGCGGGCGCTGGAAGTGGTGCGCGGATTGGCCAGTCCGGTGATCTCGCTGACCGGCGTGGGTGCTTCGGATTACGAGGCGCGGGCCGAGGGCGATACGATCATCATTACCCTGTCGGAAGCCGAGCAACTGGCCACCGACGACCGCACGATCCAGCAATCGCTGGAGATCATCCGCCGCCGGGTCGACGAGGTTGGCACCCGCGAACCGACGATCCAGCGTCAGGGCGACCGGCGGATCCTGATCCAGGTGCCGGGGATCGGCAGTGCCGCCGAGCTGAAGGCGCTGATCGGAACGACAGCGCAGTTGACGTTTCACCCGGTGGTCAGCCGGACCAGCGACAAGGATGCCGATCCAGGCGGACGCAATGTGGTTTTCCCTTCGCTGGACGAGGAAGGTACCTATTACGTTCTGGAACAGACGCCGGTTGTCATCGGGCGAGGAACTGGTCGATGCGCAGCCGGCCTTCGACCAGAACGGTCGGCCGGCGGTGAATTTCCGCTTCAACCCGACCGGTGCGCGCAAGTTCGGCGACTACACGGCCGAGAATATCGGCAGCCCGTTCGCCATCGTGCTGGACAAGGAAGTGATCTCTGCGCCGACGATCCAGAGCCATATTCCGGGCGGCTCGGGCATCATCACCGGCAACTTTTCGGTCGAAGAATCGACCAAGCTGGCCGTGCTGCTGCGCGCAGGGGCCTTGCCCGCCGAGATGACGTTTCTTGAGGAACGCACCATCGGGCCGGAACTGGGGCAGGACAGCATTGATGCGGGCAAGATCGCCAGCATCGTCGCTGGCATCGCGGTGCTGGTGTTCATGGCGCTGAGCTACGGCTGGTTCGGGATCATCGCCAACGTCGCGCTGATCCTGAACGTCGGCATGATGTTCGGCGTGCTGTCAGCATGATCGGGGCGACGCTGACGCTGCCGGGCATCGCCGGGATCGTGCTGACCATCGGCATGGCGGTTGATGCCAACGTGCTGGTCTTCGAGCGGATCCGCGAAGAACTGAAAACCGCGCGGGGGCCGGCGCGGGCGATCGAGCTGGGCTATGAAAAGGCGCTGAGCGCGATTCTGGACGCCAACATCACCACGCTGATCACCGCGACGATCCTGTTCGCCATGGGCTCTGGCCCGGTGCGCGGTTTTGCTGTGACGCTGGGGATCGGGATCGTGACCTCGGTCTTTACCGCGATCTTTGTGACGCGGCTGCTGATCGTGACATGGTTCGAATACCGCCGTCCGAAGACGATAGAGGTTTGATGCAATGCGCCTGAGACTTGTTCCTGACGATACCAAGATCGACTTCTTTGCGCAGGCGCGGCTGACCTTCGGGGCCTCCGTCGTGGCTGTCATCCTGTCGATCATCGTGTTCTTCGTCATGGGCCTGAACTACGGCATCGATTTCCGCGGCGGCACGACGATCCGCACGGAATCGGTGCAAGCTGTCGATGTTGGCGCGTACCGGGCAGCGATTGCGCCGCTGGAGCTGGGCGATGTGTCGATCACGGAAGTGTTCGATCCGACCTTCGCCGAGGATCAGAACGTCGCGATGGTGCGGATCGAGGCGCAGGAGGGCGAGGAAGCCATCACGCCCGAGACCGTCGCAGCGGTCGAGGCAGCGTTGCAGCAGGTCGATCCGTCGATCACCTTCCCTTCGGTCGAGAGCGTCGGGCCGAAAGTATCGGGCGAGCTGATCCAGAAGGCGGTGATCTCGGTTATGCTGGCGATGACTGCGATCCTGATCTACATCTGGTTGCGGTTCGAATGGCAGTTTGCCGTGGGCGCTGTGGCCGCGCTGGTGCATGATATCGCGTTGACCATTGGTATCTTCGCGCTGTTCGGTCTGCCCTTCGATCTGTCGATCATTGCTGCTTTGCTGACCATTCTGGGCTATTCGATCAACGACACCGTCGTGGTCTTCGACCGGTTGCGGGAAAACCTGATCAAATACAAGAAGATGCCCCTGCGCGACGTGATGAACCTTTCAGTGAACGAAACCTTGAGCCGGACGGTGATGACCTCGGGCACCACGCTGATCGCGCTGATCGCCCTATTGGTGCTGGGCGGCGACGTGATCCGTGGGTTCGTGTTCGCGATGACCTGGGGTGTTGTGGTCGGCACCTATTCCTCGGTCTTCGTGGCCAAGAACGTGGTGCTGTTTCTCGGGCTCGACCGCGATAAATCGAAGCCCAATTCGGGCAACCAATACGCCAATATAGATGCCTGATCCGGCCCCGCAGGCGCGGGGTCAAGGAGGTGTGCCATGCGTCTGAATGAAATCCGCTATACGGATGCCAAACCGGTCGATGGCTACGGGCCGGGGTTCTTCCGCATCGGCGGCGAAGTGTTTCGAGGGTGCAGTACTGGTCTTGCCGTCGGGTATCGCACTTTGGGGCGGTTTCGACGATACCGACGCGTTGGTTGCGGCGGTGGGTACTGTCGACGTGATCTTCGTCGGCACCGGTCCCGATATGGCGCATCTGCCCGCCGACTTTCGCGCTGCGATGGAGGCTGCCGGGATCGGGGCAGAGCCGATGGCCAGCCCTGCCGCCTGCCGGACCTACAATATCCTGCTGTCGGAAGGGCGGCGCGTCGGGTTGGCGCTGCTGCCGGTTTAGGCCGTTGGATGCCTCCGGCGGGGATATTTGAGGACAAGTAATGACAGGGTCCGATTTGAACGTTGTTCTGGAGGTTAGTGAACTGGCGGTCCAACGCGGCGGTGTCGCGGTGCTGGCCGGGGTCAGCTTTGCGGTGAATTCCGGCGAGGCGCTGATCCTGCGCGGACCGAACGGATCGGGCAAGACGACGTTGTTGCGCACTGTCGCTGGCTTGCAGCCAGCGCTTGAGGGACAAGTCCGGGTCGCAGACGGTGCGATCGCCTATGCCGCGCATGCGGATGGCGTGAAGGCGGTGCTGACGGTGGCCGAGAATCTGCGGTTCTGGGCAGGCGTTTATGGCAGCGGATCGATCGAGGCGGCTTTGGCGGCGTTCGATCTGGTCGCACTGGCGGATCGCGCGGCGCAGTCTTTGTCCGCCGGGCAGAAGCGGCGGCTGGGACTGGCGCGGCTGTTGGTCACAGGCCGTCCGGTCTGGGCGCTGGACGAGCCGACGGTGTCGCTCGACCGGGAGGCTGTCGCGATGTTTGCCGCTGCCGTCAGGGCGCATCTGGCGGCGGGTGGCGCGGCGTTGATAGCGACGCATATAGACCTGGGGCTGGAGGCGGCGGAGTTCGACGTGACTCCTTATCGCGCGGTGGCAGAGACGGCCCGCGGCGCGTTTGACGAGGCGTTCCATTGATCCGGCTTGCTGACCCGAGATCTGGCGCTGGCGGTGCGGGCGGGGGGCGGCTTTGGCCTTGGCCTTGCGTTCTTCCTGATCACCGTGGTGCTGGTGCCGTTCGGGGTCGGCCCCGAGGCGGCGCTTTTGTCGCGGATTGCGCCGGGGATCCTGTGGATCGGGGCATTGCTGGCCTGCCTGTTGTCGCTCGACCGGATCTTTCAACTCGATTTCGAGGATGGCTCGCTGGACCTGTTGGCCACCGCGCCGATCCCGATGGAGGGCGTGGTGGCCGTGAAGGCGCTGGCGCATTGGCTGACCACCGGGTTGCCGCTGGTTCTGGCCGCGCCGGTCTTTGGCGTGCTTTTGAACCTGCCGGGGCCGGGCTATGGCTGGCTGGTCGCCTCATTGGCGTTGGGTACGCCCGCCTTGTCGATGATCGGCGCGTTCGGCGCGGCACTGACGGTGGGTTTGAAGCGTGGCGGGCTGCTGTTGTCGCTGCTGGTTCTGCCGCTTTACGTGCCGACGCTGATCTACGGCACCGAGGTGGCGCGGCGCGGGGCAGAGGGGTTGGCCTTGGCCACACCATTGGCGCTGCTTGCCGGGATCACGCTGGCGGCGGTGGCCTTGCTGCCGTTTGCGGCGGCATTGGCGCTCCGCGTCAATCTGCGCTAGGGGCTGACGGCGATGTGTGTGGCAGAGGCGCAGAAGAGGGGCTAGAACCGGGCCATGTCGATCTGGGAATATGCAAATCCGCTGAAATTCATGGGCTGGACCGCGCCATTGGTGCCGGTGCTGTCGGTTCTGGCGGCGCTGGCTTTGGCGGTCGGGTTGATCTGGGGCTATTTCTACACGCCTGACGATTACCGGATGGGGGCGTCGGTGAAGATCATCTATGTCCATGTGCCCTCGGCGATGATGGCGATCAATGCCTGGGCGATGATGCTGGTGGCCTCGCTGATCTGGATCGTGCGGCGGCATCACGTCAGCGCGCTGGCGGCCAGGGCGGCAGCCCCGGTGGGGATGATCATGACGGTCATCGCGCTGATCACAGGGGCGATCTGGGGACAGCCGATGTGGGGCACATGGTGGGCCTGGGATCCGCGGCTGACCTCGTTCCTGATCCTGTTTCTGTTCTACCTCGGCTATATGGCGATGTGGGCGGCGATCGAGAATCCCGACACCGCTGCCGATCTGACGAGCGTACTTTGCCTTGTCGGGTCGGTCTTTGCGATACTGTCGCGTTATGCGGTGAATTTCTGGAATCAGGGGCTGCATCAGGGCGCATCGTTGTCGTCTCGATGCCGAAGAGAATGTGGCGGATGTCTTCTGGGTGCCGTTGGTGGTTTCGCTGGCCGGGTTTGTCCTGCTTTTCCTGGCATTGGTTCTGGCCAGAACCCGGACCGAGATCCGCGCCCGGCGGCTGCATGCGATTGCGCTGCGCGAGAGGATGGGCTGATGCCGGATCTGGGAAAATACGCCGCCGAGGTGCTGTCGGCCTATGCGCTGTCGCTGGTCCTGATCGGCGGGCTCGTTCTGGTGACCTGGCTGCGCGCGCGCCGCGTAAAGCGTGCGTTGGAGCAGGCAGAGGCACGGCGGGCGAATGGCTAGGATATCGCCCCTGATGATTGCGCCGCCGCTGATCTTCGCGGCCATGGCGGGCATGTTCTGGCTGGGCATGAATCGCGAGGATCCGAATGCGCTGCCATCAGCGATTGCAGGTAGCCCCGCGCCGCCGGTCGCGCTGACCGAACTGGGGGGATTGCCGATCTTTGCCGATGCCACGCTGCGGGCGCCGGGCGTCAAGCTGGTGAACTACTGGGCAAGCTGGTGCGCGCCCTGCCGCGCAGAACACCCAAACCTGGAAAAGCTCGCCGCAGAGGGTGTGCCGATCTACGGGATCAACTACAAGGATGATCCGGCCAAGGCGCTGGCTTTTCTGGCGGAGCTCGGCAATCCCTACGCAGCGGTCGGGGCCGATGCCAGTGGCCGGACGGCGCTGGACTGGGGACTTTACGGCGTGCCGGAAACATATGTGATCGACGGCGATGGCCGCATTGTCTTGCGCTTTGCCGGACCGATCACCGAGCGGGTGCTGACCGAAACGATCAGGCCCGCGATGGAAGGGTCCGAGTGACCTTAGCCGAACTGCGCCGCCGCAACTGCCAACAGGATCAGTCCGAGGGCTTCCAGCATGGGCATCGGGACGGCGATTGCGCGGGGATATTTGCGTCGTTTCAACATATGCACAGCCTGTCCGAAAATGGTTAACGACGCATGGAGAGTGTGTTTCCAGGCGGAAACAATCCGTTTCCAGATCATGGCCACTTCGCTGGCTTTGCTGCCGCCAGAGGCGGGTCAGCGCGCTCGTCTGTTGTAGTCCGAGACAGCAAAAAGCCCCGGACTTTGCCGGGACTTTTTTGGTTCAACTGACGGCGTGATCAGGACTTGGCGAGGTTGCGCAGCACGTAATGCAGAACGCCGCCATTCTCGACATATTCAATCTCGACCGCGGTATCGATCCGGCACTTGATCTGGATCTCTTTCGTCGTGCCATCGGCATAAGTGATCGTGCAGGGCAGGGTCGACAGCGGTTTCAGATCGCCCTCCAGCCCGGTGATCGACACAGTCTCATCGCCCTTCAGTTTCAGCGATTTGCGGGTCACGCCATCGGTGAATTCAAAAGGGATCACGCCCATGCCGACGAGGTTCGAGCGGTGGATGCGCTCGAAATTCTCGGCGATCACGGCCTTGACGCCCAGAAGAGCGGTGCCCTTGGCGGCCCAGTCTCGGCTGGACCCGGCACCATATTGTTCACCCGCGAAAATCACCAGCGGGGTGCCCGCCTTCTGATGCTCCATTGCCGCGTCGAAGATCGAGGTCTGCTTGCCGTCCGGGCCAAGCGTGTAGCCGCCTTCGACATTATCCAGCATCTCATTGCGGATGCGGATGTTGGCGAAGGTGCCGCGCATCATCACCTCGTGATTGCCGCGGCGCGATCCGTAAGAGTTGAATTCGCGCGGCGCGACCTGACGTTCGACAAGGTATTTTCCCGCCGGGGACGAGTCCTTGAACGATCCGGCCGGAGAGATGTGGTCGGTCGTGACCATATCGCCGAGGATCGCCAGAACCTTGGCGTCCTTGATGTCGGTGATCGTGCCGGGATCCTTGGACATGCCCTGGAAATAGGGCGGGTTCTGGATGTAGGTCGAGGTCGGCGGCCAATCATAGGTCAGGCTGTCGGTGGTCTCGACCGCGCGCCATTTGTCGTCGCCCTTGAAGACATCGGCGTATTTCGACTGGAACGCCTTGCGGGTCACGGTCTTTTCCACAAGATCGGCGATTTCCTTGGTCGAGGGCCAAATATCCTTGAGGTAAACGTCTTTGCCGTTCTTGTCTTTCCCAAGCGGATCCTTGGCGATGTCGACATTCATGTCGCCGACCAGTGCGTAGGCGACGACCAGCGGCGGCGAGGCAAGGTAGTTGGCGCGCACATCGGGGCTGATCCGGCCCTCGAAGTTGCGGTTGCCCGACAACACCGAGGTCGCGATCAGGTCATAGTCGTTGATCGCCTTCGAGATCGCCGGTTCCAGCGGGCCGGAATTGCCGATGCAGGTGGTGCAGCCGTAGCCGACAAGGTTGAAGCCGATGGCGTCAAGATCGTCCTGCAATCCGGCAGCTTCGAGATATTCGGAAACGACCTGAGAGCCGGGGGCCAGAGAGGTTTTCACCCACGGCTTGCGGTTCAGGCCGAGTTCACGGGCCTTTCGCGCCACCAGCCCCGCACCGATCATCACATAGGGGTTCGAGGTATTGGTGCACGAGGTGATCGAAGCGATCACGATCGAGCCGTCATGCAACTGATAATGGCCGTCCTCGGTCGGGACATAACCGCGCTGGTGATGGCCTTCGTCGCCGGGGATATTGGCCGGCTCGGGCTGGCCGCCTTCGCCTTCCCAGCGAACCTCTGCCGATTTCGAGGGCTTGCCTTCGCGCTGGCCCCTAACATATTCCGCAAAGGCGCTGCCTGCGCGATCAAGCGCGATATGGTCCTGCGGGCGTTTCGGGCCGGAAATGGCTGGGACGACCGTACCCATGTCGAGTTCCAGCGTGTCGGTGTAGATCGGATCGTAATCCTTGCCGCGCCACATGCCGTTTTCGCGGGCATATGCCTCGACCAGCGCGATGCGGTCTTCGTCGCGACCGGTCAGGCGCAGGTATTTCAGGGTTTCGTTGTCGATCGGGAAAAAGCCGCAGGTAGCACCGTATTCCGGGGCCATGTTGCCGATCGTGGCGCGGTCGGCCAGCGGCAGGTGGTCAAGACCCTCGCCGTAGAATTCGACGAATTTGCTGACCACGCCCTTCTTGCGCAGCATCTCGACGACGCGCAGCACAAGGTCGGTGGCGGTGGTGCCCTCGACCATCTGGCCGGTCAGTTTGAAGCCGACGACCTCTGGGATCAGCATCGAGATCGGCTGGCCCAGCATCGCGGCCTCGGCCTCGATCCCGCCGACGCCCCAGCCCAGCACCGCAAGGCCGTTGACCATTGTGGTGTGGCTGTCGGTGCCGACGAGCGTGTCGGGATAGGCGATCTCTTTGCCGTTCTGATCCTTGTCGGTCCAGACGGTCTGCGAGAGGTATTCGAGGTTCACCTGATGGCAGATGCCGGTGCCGGGCGGGACGACGCGGAAATTATTGAACGCCGACTGACCCCATTTCAGGAAGGTGTAGCGTTCGATATTGCGTTCATATTCGCGGTCAACGTTCATCTGGAAGGCGCGGGGGTTGCCGAATTCGTCGATCATGACCGAATGGTCGATCACGAGGTCCACGGGGTTCAGCGGGTTGATCTTTTCCGCATCCCCACCAAGCGCCACGATGCCGTCGCGCATCGCGGCAAGGTCGACGACGGCCGGAACGCCGGTGAAGTCCTGCATCAGCACCCGCGCCGGACGGTAGGCGATTTCGCGCGGGTTCTGGCCGCCCTTGGTCGCCCACTCGGCGAAGGCCTTGATGTCGTCGGTCGAGACGGTAAAACCGTCATCCTCGAACCGCAGCATGTTTTCCAGCACGACCTTCAACGCGGCAGGCAGCCGCGAAAAATCGCCAAGGCCAGCGGCTTCGGCGGCCGGAATCGAGTAGTAGTCGACGCTGTGCTTGCCGACTGTCAGGGTCTTGCGGGTCTTGGAGGTGTCTTTGCCAACGGTAACGGTCATCGGGGGCTCCCTTCGGGTTGGGGTCAGGGTTCAGGTTGGGCTGGGTTTGCCGCAACCAGAGGCGGCAATCAAGGGGGTGTAGCAATAATTGTATACCATTGTGCACAGAACAGCAATTCCAGCCTGACAAGGCCGTGATAATTCGGACATCTCGCAATTGCTTGATTGGCAGTTGAGCTTTCACTGGTTTAGGACAGAGGCGGGGACGAAAATCAAGGACGGGTTGATGAAGGCATTTCTGGCGGCCATTTCACTGGCTTTCGCGATCGGTGCCCCGATCGGACGCCACGGCGCAGTCGCAGCCGGTGGTGGTAGAGCTCTATACCTCTCAGGGCTGTTCGTCCTGCCCGCCCGCGGATGCCCTGCTGGCCGATCTGGCACAGCGGCAGGATGTGATCGCGCTGGCGCTGCATGTCGACTACTGGGACTATCTGGGCTGGAAGGACGAATTTGGCGATCCGAGCTTTACCCAACGCCAGAAAGCCTATGCTCGGGCGGCGGGGCACCGGTCGGTTTATACGCCGCAGATGATCGTTGGCGGGCGCGACCATCTGGTCGGGGCCAAGCCGATGAAGCTGGCTGAACTGCTTGAGGCGCATGCGAAATCGACGCCGTCGATCATATTGCAGATCGCGCAACAGGGCGGCAAGTTGTCGGTGATCGCAGAGCGGAACGGCACTGCCAACCTGCCGAAGAAGATGATGCTGCACCTGGTCCGCTACGCGCCGATGCGCCAGGTTGAAATCCGGCGCGGAGAGAACGCCGGAAAAACCATCAACTACGCCAATGTCGTGACCTCCTGGACCCCGGTCGCGAAATGGGACGGGGATGCGCCGCTGCGCATGGCTGTCGACCTCAAGGGTGACAACTCTCCGGCTGCGGTGATCGTCCAGACCTCCGGGCACGGGCCAATTCTGGCGGCGGCGCAACTGCG